>JACKEJ010000005.1:0-600000 GCA_020633055.1 Sandaracinaceae bacterium
TCGTCGAACACGCCCACGTCGCCCGTCTTGAGCCAGCCGTCCTCCGTGAACAGCTCGGCCGTCTCGTCGGGCATGTGCAGGTAGCCCTTCGTGTTGAGCTTGCCCTGCACCTGGATCTCGCCTTCGTCCGAGATGCGGATGTCCGCGCAGCCGAGCGGGCGACCCACCGTGCCGAAGCGCGGCCGCAGCGGATCGGTGAGCGTGCAGAGGCCGCTCGTCTCACTCAGCCCGTATGCCTCGTGGATGCCGATGCCGAGCGACGCGAAGAAGCGCTGCGTGTTCACCGCGATGGGGGCGGAGCCCGTGATGGCGACCTGCAGGCGGTCGAGCCCCAGCGCCGTCTTGACCTTGTCGACCACCAGCTTGCGGGCCGCGAAGCGCCGCGGGGTCATGTGGCTGCGCAGTCCCCGCGCCACCTGCGTGTCGAAGGCCGCGAGCTCGGACGCCATCCCGAAGTCCACCAAGCGCTTGGCGAAGCCCGTCTTTTGGCCGAGGTTGGCGCGCAGCGCGGCCTCGAACTTCTCCCACACCCGCGGCACCCCGAGGAAGACCGTGGGACGGACGTCGGTGAGGTACTCCTTGATGTGCGCCAGGTCGGGGCAGAAGTAGACCTGCCCGCCCACCATCAAGGTGGCGACGTTGGTGATGAGCTGCTCCGCCTGGTGGCACAGGGGCAGGTAGCTGATGCAGTGGTACGCGTCGGGCTCCGACATGAACGGCGCCCACGCGAGGATGCTGCTGCCCACCGCGAGCTGACCCTCGTGGCTGAGCTCCACGGCCTTGGGCACGCCCGTGGTGCCGGACGTGTAGATGAGCATGCAGGTCGCCGCCGGGTCGATAGCCGCGATGCGCGCGTCGATACGCGCTCGGGTGGCCGCCCGCCCGTCGCCGAGCAGCTGGTCGAACGAGCGCAGGCGACCCTTGGCGCGCGGATGTAGCGCCGCGTCGAGCAGGTCGAAGGTGATGATGTGCTCGAGCTCGGGGAACGCCCCCTCGGCCTCGGCCGCGAGCAGCTTGTCCACCTGCTCGGCGCCGTCGGCGACCAAGATGCGCGCCCGGCTGTGCTTGACGATGTAGGCGGCCTGCGCGCTGGTGTTGGTGACGTAGATGGGCGCGGGGATGCCCTGCGCGGCCTGGATCGCGAACTGGCACTGCACCCACTCGGGCCGGTTGGCGCCCACGATGGCGACGCACTCTCCCGGTTTGTGACCGAGCTCGATCAAGGCCGCGCCGAGGGCTCGCACGCGCTCGTGGTACTGCGACCAGGACAGGGCCTGCCACCGACCGGCACGCTTCTCGTGCAGCGCCGGGGCGTCGGGGGTGGTGTGCGCCCAGTGAGCGAGTCGGTCGACGAGGGTGCTCGGTGCCGTCATGGGCCTGCAACGTGGCACGCGCGCCCTGTCCAGTCGACCGCGCGAGGCTGCGATCGACGAGGGAAAACGCACGTCAGTAGTGCTGCATCTGGTCGCAATACAGGTTCTGCCCCGTGGTGGTCCCGAGCATGTTGGTGAAGCGCTGGTAGAAGGCCACGCGGTCCTCCACCTTGGTGTTGGTCGGCTGCTGACACTCGAGCCCGCCGTTGATGATGTTGATCGTCATGCCGAAGCCAGGCGCCCGCCCTGCGCTCACGTCGCCGGCCGTCGGCGTCCAGCCGCCCGTCATCACGTCGTGGGCCGAAGGCTTGGGCGCCTGCGGTGTCATCCAGAACCAGAGCGCGGTGCGGAAGGCGACGACACCGTCGGAGGTCACGAGCCCAGGGTTGTTCAGCAGGTCGAGCCCCAGCACCGCGCCGACCTGCCCATAGTTGTAGTTCCAGGAGAGCTGGATGGGGCCGCGCCCGTGGTACGTGCGCCCTGGCGCGCAGGGGTACTGCGCGTTCCCGGCGTCACAGTAGCCCGTGCACGCGCCCCCCTCGCAGCCGACCTCCTCGATGAAGTAGAGCCCCCACGCCTGTGGACCGCCGGGGGCCGTGGGCCAGCCCCCCGTGGTCTCGTGCGCGATGTTGGCGAGGAAGGCAGCGAGCTCTTGGCGTCGCTGCGCAGCACTCCCCGTGCTGGCAAACGCGGGATAGTAGGCAGCCGCAGCGACCAGCGCGGCCCGCGTGTAGAGCGCGTTCGCGTTGGGGAACATCGCGTCCCAGTCCGCCGCGCTCAGCAGCTCGGCCACGCCGCTCCCGCTGGGCGTTCCCTCATCCGTGGTCGTCTGCCCCTGGTCGGTGAGCAACCCGGCGTCGCCGACGTGACCAGCATCACCGTGCGTGCCGTGGTCCACGTCGATGCCCTCGTCGACGCCCACCCCCTGGTCTCCTCGAGGCAGCGACCCGTCGCGAGCAACGGACGCGTCACCGACTTGGCCGCTGGGGTCGTCCTCGCAGCCGAGGGTGACGCACGGGAGAGAGCTCAGACAGAGAGCGAGGAGCACGTTCGGGAGGCGCATGCCCAGATAGAGGGAGGCCGCCGGGGAAACGGGTCAGCGGCGCACACCATTTTTCCTGCGTGGCCACGCGCGCGACCGGAACCGCCGCCACGCGCGGGGACGGCGTGCCCTCCGCTGGCCGCGCTCAGGTCGCCGCGCTCATCTTGGCCATCTTCGACTTCATCAGGCACTCCATGATGATCGGCTGCGCCAGGATGAGCCCGTTGATGCGGTCGTCGAGAGCCGTGAAGACCCCCGCCAGCAGCCCGAACATGCGGCCGTACAGGATGATGTCTTGCGGGATGGTCACGTTCTCGATGCGCCCCACGACGCCCTGCACGTCCGCCTTGATCTTGTCGAAGTCCAGCTGCTTCGCGTCGGCCGGGGACATCTCGAAGTACTTGTCGAAGAACTCGACGATCAGCGGCTTGGCCTGGCTCATGTCGCGCTCGCTCATCACGCCCATGTCGACCACGGCGCGCATGAAGCCCTCCACGTCGCGCACCATGTAGGCGAAGGACGCGGTCAGCATCTTGTCCTGGAACGCGGCCGGGAGCTCCTTCACCTGGCCGAAGTCCAGGATGCACACCTCGGGCTGCCCCCCCTCCCCGCGGAACAGGATGTTGCCCGGGTGGGGGTCGCTCTGGAACACGCCGTCCACGAAGACCATGTGCGTGAAGGCGTGTGTGATGCGGCGCATCAGCTCGTGGATGTCCACGCCCAGCTCGTCCACCTTGGCGCGGTCCGTGATCTTGTGGCCTTCGAACCACGTGGTGCAGATGACGTTGCGCGTGGTGTACTCGGGCAGCACGCGCGGGATGACCACGTTGGGCAGGCCCACCAAGTTTCTGTGGATGGTCTGCGTGAAGCGCGCCTCCTGCTCGTAGTCGAGCTCGGCGGTCAGCGCCTTGCTCATCTCGTCCGCGATGACGCGCAGGCCCACCTTGGGCACGAAGATGTTGAAGAGCGGCACCACGCGGCGCATCAGGCCGAGGTCCACCGCCAGCTGTCGCTCCACGTCGGCGTACTTGACCTTGAGCGCGACGTCCTGCCCGTCCTTGGTGCGTGCGCGATGCACCTGTCCGAAGCTCGCGGCGTTGCGCGCCTCGTGCTCGATGGTCGCGAACAGCTCGTCCGGCGGCGTGCCCAGCTCGGACGTGAGCCGACCCTCGACGTCACTCCACGGCAGCGGGTCGACCTTGTCCTGCAGCTTGGACAGCGTGCGGGTCCACTCCACCGGGGCCACGTCCACGCGCACGCTGATGAGCTGCCCGATCTTGATGAGGCCACCGCGCATGCGTACCGCCAAGCGGTAGAAGCGGTCGGCGCTCCACTGGTGCACGCGCGACCACGTGGCGCGACGCGCAGGCACGCGCAGCTTGCCGCGCAGCCAGAGGTAGAAGTACGCCACGTAGATGGGGAAGAGGGCGGCGGCGACGCGGGCGCCGCGCCCGACGGCCAAGAAGAAGCTGCGCATGCTCGGTGATAGATCCAACTGTGGAGAGAGCAAGCAGGCGCGGCGGGCCGCCCTGCCTGGGTGAGTGCTCGACTAGGCGCTCACGGCCTTGGCCGGGATGTAGGACATGGCCCGCTCGGCGAGCGCGGCGATGGTGAGCGAGGGGTTGACGCCAGGGTTGGCGGACACGGCCGCGCCGTCGACGACGTACAGCCCGGGGTAGCCGTGTACCTCGTGCTTGTGGTCGATGACCCCCTCGGCGGCATTCTTGCCCATGCACGCGCCGCCCAAGATGTGCGCGGTGGTGGGCGTGGCGCTGAGGGTCTCGGTGATGGTGCCGAGCGGGAGGCCGCGCACCTTCTCGGCAAAGCGCCAGGCGATGTCCGTGGCCTCCGGCAGGAAGGCGAGCGGCCTGGGCTGCCCGGGCGCGAGCTTGGTCACGAGCCCCTTGCGGAAGCCGTTCATCACGCTGCGCCCGAGGCGCAGGCTGATGCTCCCCTCGAGGGTCTTCATGTACAGCATGATGGTCGTCTGCGCGGCGGCGTCCTTGGCACGGCCGATCTTCCAGTAGCGCCGCGGGTGCTTCAGCAGGAAGCGCCCCGTCTCGACCACGCGCGCGAGCAGCGTGTCCCCGGGCGCGTGGGGCACGCCGAGGAAGTTCTGGAAGTTGGACCCCGCGCCGTTGCGCACGATCTCGAAGTGGCTGTCCTCGTCGGTGTGCACGATGGACGAGATGGAGATGCCCTTCGAGTAATCGATGGCGTCATCCTCCGCGCACACCCCGATGATGGACTCGCTGTTGGTGCGCACGAAGTCCCCCACCCGCGGCGAGAGACGCGGAAGGCCCCGTGGGTCCTCCTTGAGCGCCAGCAGCAGCGGCACCGTGCCCAGCACGCCACCCGCGAACACCACGTTGTCGGCCGTGAAGCGGCGCTCGCCCCCGTTCCGGGTGGAGCACGTGGTCTCCACCACGTAGCGGGCCCCGACCCCGCCCGCAGCCTCGCGCACGGCCCGCACCTCGGTCTCGGGGAGCACCTCGCAGCCGCGCCGCTCGGCCAGGTACAGGTAGTTGAGGTCCAGCGTGTTCTTCGCCCCCACGCGGCAGCCCGTGCCGCACGCGCCGCACTCCGTGCACCCCGCCCGCGAAGGTCCTTCACCGCCAAAGTACGGATCGGGCACTTCCTTGGCCGGCTCGCCGAAGAAGATGGCCACGCGCGTCTTCTCGTAGTGCGCCTCGCGCCCGATGTCGGCCGCAATCTCCCGCACGATACGGTCGCCCACCTTCTCGCTGGGATTCGGCTCGGTGGCCCCCAGCATGCGCGACGCCGTCGCGTAGTGCGGCTGGAGCTCGCGCTTCCAGTCCGCCAGGTGCGCCCAGGAAGAGGCCTCGAAGAAGCCGTCCTTCGGCGTGGGGTGCGTGCAGCAATACACCAGCGACCCCCCGCCCACCCCGACGCCATGGAGCACCGTGACGTGGTCGAAGAAGCTCATCTGGAAGATGCCCTTCGCGCCGATGGCGGGCATCCAGTACCACTTCTTGAACTCCATGTTGGTCTTGGGGAAGTCCTCGCGCCCGAAGCGCAGCCCCTTCTCGAGGACCAAGACGCGGTAGCCCTTCTCGGTCAGGCGCAGCGCCGACACGCTGCCGCCGAAGCCGGAGCCGACGATGATGAAGTCGTAGTGGGCGGTCGCCATGTGCGCTGAGCTTAGGAGCACCCGTGAAACAATCAAGCCGATATTGTATCATCGGCCCATGACGGACCTTACGCTTCCCCCCCGTGATGCCCTCGCGACCCTCACCCGCCAGATGGCGGACGCCACGACCTACGACGAGTGGCTCGCGCTGGCCCGTGACCACGACGCCCTCAGCGGGGCGGCGGACTGGCGCGCACGCGAGGGCTCCTCGCTCTACGACTACCGGGCCATCCAGAGTCGGCTCGCTCGCCTCCGCGCGGTGCTGGACGAGGAGCACTGCCACGAGCTGCTGTACACGCTGAACGAAGGCGTGCACGGCAACATGGGCGGCATGGGTCGCCCGGTGCTCTACGGACGCGCGCGGAGCGGCACGAAGCACCTGATCGACGACTACGTGGCCGCCATCGCCGAGGGGCTCGAGAGCATCGCGCGCGCCCCGGACGCGCAGATCAGCCACGCCGACAAGCTCGACTTCTTCCGGCGCGCCAGCCACTGCTACGGGCGCTCGGCCCTACTCCTCTCGGGCGGTGCGGGGCTCATCTACTTCCACCACGGCGTGGTGCAGGAGCTGCTCGAGCACGGGCTGCTCCCGAACGTCATCTCCGGCTCCAGCGCCGGCTCGGCGGTGGCGGCTCAGCTCGGCATCTACAGCGACGAGGAGCTGGCGCACGGACACTTCCGCGAGAAGCGCTACGTGGCCGTGCAAGAGGTACGCATCGCCGACGTGCTGCGCGACGGGCTCAGCGCCAGCTTCGTGAAACAGGCGCGGGAGCGGGCCCTGGACGAGATCATCCCGCGCGACATCACGTTCGGCGAGGCCTACGAGAAGACCGGGCGCTACATCAACATCTCCATCTCGCCAGCCGAGAAGCATCAGTCGTCGCGGCTGATGAACGCCATCACCTCGCCCAACGTGTACATCCGCTCGGCGGCCGCGGCCTCGTCGTCCATCCCCGGCGTGGCGCCCCCCGTCCGCCTCTACGCCAAGGGCTTCGACGGAAAACCGCGTCCCTACCTACGGAACCGCCGGTGGGTCGATGGTTCGTTCTCGCACGACCTGCCGGTGCAGCGCCTGACCCGGCTCTACGGGGTGAACCACTTCATCGTGAGCCTGATCAACCCGGCCGTGATCCCGTTCATCGAAGACGTGACCACACAAAAGAGCGCGGGACTCAAGGCGGCGACCGCGACGGGGGCCATCCGCGTCACGAACGAGCTGCTGAGCGCCACCGAGCGGCTGCTGTCGCGGGCAGGCGGTCTGCGCGGACGCGTCGCGGTGCCCCTGGCGCTCTTGGTGGCGCTCCTGGACCAGAGCTATCTCGGCGACATCAACGTCCTCATGCAGAAGAGCGACTTCCGCTGGCGCCAGATCTTCTTCGAGTTCGAACCAGGCGAGATCGACGAGATGGTGCGGGCCGGTCAGCGTAGGACGTGGCCGAAGATCGCGCAGGTGCGCAACGCCGCGCTCATCTCGCGCACGCTGGACCGCATCCTCGAGGAGCTCAGCCAAGATGGCCTCACACGGGCGCAGCGGACCAAGCACCATCAGTACGTGTGAACGTCCGACAGACCACGCCTGGCCGGGTCCTGGGCAGCACGCAAACGACGGCCGCAGGGGAGGTGCCGAGATCTCGCGCGCACGCACGGTTCCCCTTGATGGGGTATCGTCAACCCCACAAAGGGCGCGCTAGATGGCTGACAGAAGGGCTCGGGTTCAGAGGGTCATCACACGGGGCGCACCGCGAACACCTCGACGTCGACGCCCGGAGAGTAGTGCACGTGGTCGGGCGGGCGCGTCCCGACGGGCGGCAGGCCTGCCGCGCCGATGAGCTCGTCACGCACGGACAGCGCCTCCGCCGAGTGCGCCGGATACGGGACATGGTGGACCTGCCCGCGGTGCAGGCGCCCTCCCCGCACGTTGTAGAGGTAGTAGCGCTCCAGTAGAAAGTGTTCGAGCGTGCCGAGCGCTGGGGCCGAGAGCGGCTGCCCGACTCGGCAGCGCGCCTGGAACGTCACCGCACCTGCGTGACGCGTGCTCTCGTAGGTCAGCTCGGCGCCCGGCACGACGCGCCCCTCGTTGTCTGCGCCGGTCATGCGCGCGTGGTGGTAGGGCAGGCCCCAGCCCTTGCGTGCCGCCTGCACCGCGAGCCAGCTGCTGGCCTCGAGGGAGAAGAAGTAGACCCCCGGGTCGTCCCCCGCGCGCTGCACATAAGTACGTAGGTTGGTCTCGTAGAAGTCGAACGCGGGGCCCGGCCACCACGAAGGGCGGATCCCGCGCATCAAGAAGGGCACGACACCGACGAACGCACGGCCCTCGAACAGGTCCAGCTCGAGCGCGGTGGGGACGAGCGGGCGCAGCACCGAAGGGTCCACCTCCCAGTGCAGGAAGAGCAGGTCTCGCCAACGCTGCGTACCGGCGTTGCGTCCGGGCGGTCGAATAGAGGGGGCCAAACGATCCATCGCGACAGCATGCCCCAGCACCCCGCTCGCGCGCCGGCCTTTCCGACGAACGCGCGGCCCGCGCCCTACGGCGCTTCCACGATGGACCGCACTCGGTCGAGCTGCGCCCGCGTGTACAGCCGCCCCACCAACGCGTCGCGGGCCCTGGTGGCGACCGCGTCCCAGGCCGCGCGGTAGGGCTCCATGTCCACCACCTCCATGCGGCGGAAGAGCGTCTGAGAAGCGCGCTCGTCCAGACGTCGCCCGGCCCTGCGGAACGCGCTCTGCTGGCTGCGCCCCTGCGCCAGCATGTGATCGCGGATGGCGGCGGGCACCTGCGCCAGGCGGTCGCTGCGCACCACCACACCGCCCACGATGACGCCGCTCGCCTGCTGGCTGATGGTGCGCAGACGCCCATGCCACTGCATGCCGATGGCGCTCACGCTCGAGGTGATGACCGTGTCGACCATGCCCGTCGAGAGCGCGGGGAGCACCTCGTTCACGCTCAGGGAGACCCCCGTGGCCCCCGTCGCGCTGACGAACGCCCCCATGGTGGGCGAGTCGCGCCAGACCCACGGACGCATGCTGCGCATGTCCCCCGGGCGCTCGATGCGCCGTGTCGAGAAGAGGCGGATGCGCCCGGCGTCGCCCCAGCCCAAGATGGTGAACCCCTCGCGCTCGAAGGCGCGCGCGAGCTCGGCCTGCAGACGCCCGCGGACGCGATCGAGCTCCTCGTACGACGTGATGAGCCCCGGCGCTTGCAGCACCAACACCTCGCGCGCGATGGCGCCGAGGCCGACGGACGTGAGCGCGGCGCCATCGAGCTGCCCATCGCGCAGCTTGCGCACGATGGTGCGTTCGTCCCCCGCCGCGCCGCCCCCGAACAGACGCACGCGCACCGCACCCGAGGAGCGGTCGGAGAGGTCACGGTCCATGTCCGTGAAGCCGCGACCCAGCGGTGAATCGACGGGCGCCAGCGTGGCGAAGCGCAGCTCGACGGGCCCCGCGGCCTGCGCGGCCGACGGCGCGGTATCGGGCACGGCTCCCAGCATGAGCGCGAAGGCCAAGGCCAGCGCCCGGGGCCCTCGGCGAGGACGCGTCACCCTCCCCCGTAGCGGGCCAGCACCAGGTCGAGCAGCGGCGCGATGCCGTCCACCTCGTCGATGCCCACGCAGTGCGTGCCCGTGCTGCGCAGCATCTCCAGCACCGACCGACCATAGGTCGTGTCATCCCCCCAGACCACGCGCAGCGCGTTGTCGGGCAGCTCCTTCATGCACTTGGCCAGCAGCTCGTCGTCCATGGCGGGCGCGGCCGTTCCGTCCACCACCACGAGCAGCGGCTGCACCGTGAACACGCTCTTGCGCAGCTCACGCTCGTCCATCGCCGACGTCACGTAGACGCGCTCGTCGCCCAGGGAGGCCACCAGACGCTCGGCAAAGCGGAACTTCGACGACACGACCAGGACGCTGACGGGGGCCGCGAACACGATGGGCATCATGGCCGTGACGTTCACGTCGTCGTCGAGGTCGACATCGATCTCGAGCGGGACTTCGGTGCCCGTGCGATCCCCGCGCACCAGCACCTGCTCGATGCGCGCCAGCACCTCCTCGGTCACGTCGACCCCCACTTTCGCGGTCAGCGCCTCAGCCAGGGGCCCACGACACAGGGCGAGCACGGAGGGAGTGTCACGTGGCAGCTCGTCCACCTCGCGGAGGGCACGGAAGATCATCACGGTGGCCAGCTCGGGAGGCAGCGCCCCCTCGAGCACCTCCCGTACCACGTGCACCTCTTGCTGGATCTCCATCGCCCACCAGCATACCCGAACCGGCCCCGCGGGTGTGCGGGTACCTTTGGGCGTGCGAGGAGGAGCCGAACTTGCTAGATCCCGGGCCCCCTGAACCCTCCCCACCTACGGAGCGCGCTGTGACCGTCTCGAACGAAACCCTGCACCAGGGCCTCAAGGCCACCCTCGATGAGACCGATCTGGACGTCCTCGGCGAAAAGTACGAGGGCAAGGTCCGCGACAACTACACGCGCGACGGCAAGCGCTACATCGTGGTGACCGACCGCATCAGCGCGTTCGATCGCGTGCTGGGGACGCTCCCGTTCAAGGGGCAGGTGCTGAACGGCCTCGCCGCGTGGTGGTTCGAGCAGACCAAGGATCTCGTCCCCAACCACGTGCTGGACGTGCCCGACCCCAACGTGATGGTGGGCATCGAGTGTGAGCCGCTGCCCGTCGAGATGATCATGCGCGGGTACATCACCGGCGTGACCTCCACCAGCATCTGGACGCACTACGCGGCCGGCTCGCGCTCCTTCTGCGGCCACGAGCTGCCCGAGGGGCTGAAGAAGCACCAGAAGCTGCCCGAGGCGCTGCTGACCCCGTCCACCAAGGCGCCGAAGGGCGACCACGACGTCAGCGCGTCGCGCGAGGAGATCCTGGCCATGGGGCGCATGTCGGCCCGTGACTTCGACGAGGCCGCCGAGTACGCGCGCGCGCTCTTCGCGGCCGGTCAGAAGCACTGCGCAGAGCGCGGGCTGATCCTGGTCGACACCAAGTACGAGTTCGGCAAGACGCCGGACGGCCGCATCGTGGTCATCGACGAGATCCACACGCCCGACTCGTCACGCTTCTGGTACCAGAGCACCTACGGCGCACGCTTCGAGGCGGGCGAGGACCCGGAGTCGTTCGACAAGGAGTACGTCCGCCGCTGGCTCAAGGCCGAGGGCTACTCGGGCGACGGCCCGGCGCCGACCATCCCGGACGACGTGCGGGTGGAGGCGTCTCGCCGCTACATCGAGGCCTGCGACCAGGTGCGCGGCGACGCCTTCGTGCCGGACACGCAGGCCCCGCTCGCCCGCATCCGCAAGAACCTCGGGCTCTGAGCCGCGGGGCTCCACATCCGTGGCGCCGGCCGTAGACCCGCGCCGTCCGCCTCAGGCACCCACGCCCGTGAGGAACGCCTCGAGGCTCCGCACGAGCCGCGCACGGTACGCAGGGTCGACGCACAGATCTTGCCGCACCTCGAGCTCCACCGCTCTCCGCCTGTGGCGTAGCGAGTGGGTGTCGGCCGAGTGCATGAAGCCGTCCTTGCCCGAGTAGGGCTCGTTGGCTAGCGCGCGGTAGCCGTCGGAGACGAGGTGGGCGTGCAGCGCGAGCCCGAGCGCGTCCTCGTGGTTGTAGAGCACCCCGAGCTCCATGGCCCGCGGCTGACCTTCGTACTCGTCCGTGAACGAGTGCACGGAGAACAGCACGGGCGCGAGGCTCGCTTGGACCGTGGCGTCGAGCGCGGCGTGGTAGGGCCGGTAGAACTCCGCGAGGCGCTGCACACGGTCCTCCTCGCGCAAGCTCACGTTCAGCTCCACGGGCAGGCCCTCGGCCACGTCTCGGAAGAGCGTGGGAGAGTCCTCGGGGCGGTTGGG
This sequence comes from Sandaracinaceae bacterium, assembly GCA_020633055.1. Lineage (NCBI taxonomy): Bacteria > Pseudomonadati > Myxococcota > Polyangiales > Sandaracinaceae > Sandaracinaceae bacterium. Next base: position 11,429 of record JACKEJ010000005.1, read on the forward strand.
GTCCACCAAGAGGCGACTGAAGCGCGCCAGGACGGCCGGCGCGCCGAGCCTGTCCGCGAGCTCGCGCGTCAGGTCCGCCGCGCCGAGGTCGAATGCCCAGTGCGTGCCCGCGAGGCGCGCGTCGCTCGGAGACCAGCGCCACCGTCCCGGGAGGCGCTCAGAGGCGTGCTCACAGCACAAGACCACCGAGACGTCGGCGCGGCCGCCGATGACCTCGGCCGCGTCGCCGAGCGTGGAGAGGATGGGTGCCATGGACCCCATTGTTGGGGAGCGCGACGTGCGAGCAAGGCGGCGCGCCGCGCCCGCGACACCACGACGTAGGCGATGCGTGTGTTGGCGCGTACAGGAGCGTTCGACCCGTCAGGTGGGCAGCGTGGCCACGAACCGTTCGAGGATCACGGCCGTGTCGGCCGCGCGCTCGACCAACGGGTAGTGTCCGCACCCCGGCAGGTGCTCGCGGCGCGCGCCCTCGATGCGAGACGTGACGGTGGCATCCAGGAGGTCGGGCGGCAGGAACGGATCGTCCGTGGACACGACCAGCGTGGGAGCGCGGATGTCGGCGAGGCGAGACGTGAAGCCCCCGGCGGTCCAGACGCCGAGCATGGCCCGGATGGTTTCAGGAGCGATGGACAGCGCCACGTCGAGCAGCCGCGCGCGGTCGGCCGCCGTCAGGGCCGTGCAGGCCATGTCCAATATGGTGCCGAGCTTCGTCGCGTCCCCTCCAGCGCTCGAGAACAGCGCGAGCGCGTCGGGAGGCAACGGGAGGCCCGACGCGGGCACCGGGTTGAGCAGCACCAAACCCGAGAACGCGGACGGATGCTCCGCGGCGATCCGCTGGGCGAGCTGTCCCCCCATGCTGTGTCCCACCAGTATCGGGCGGTCCAGGCCAGCAGCCCGCGCGACGCGCCACACATCGGCAGCGTACGTGTCGAGGTCGTGCGGCCCGCTCACCGCCGCGCTGAGCCCGACCCCGCGGAGGTCTGGGACGACGCAGCCGAGCGCGCCGAGGTCGAGCCCCTGGAGCAGCGGATCCCACACGGCCCCCGTCGTCATCCACCCGTGCAGCAGCAGCACCCCGCGGCCGCCCCGCCCGCGCGCGACCCACCCAAGCTCGTTCTCGACCACGTTCGACTCGCTCATCGTCCGTACCTTCAGCGCTCATGCCCCTGGGCGACGATATCACGCCCAGCAGCCCGCAAGGCGGCGCGCACCTGGCGAGCGAGCTGCTCGCGCGTGGCAGGTTTCTGCACGAAGTACGCGTCCCCAGCCTCCACCCGTTCACGCAGCTCGGGGAGGTCCAGGTGCGCCGACATGAAGATCACAGGGAGGCCGGGATGGGTCTGGTGGAGCTCCAGCGCGAGCCCAGGCCCGTCGAGCCGCGGCATGGAGAGGTCCGTGAGCACCAGCGCCACGTCGGGGTTCGCCGCTAGCGTCGAGAGCGCTTCGAGTCCGTCGCAAGCGGTGGTGCAGCGATAGCCGTACGAGGCCAACATCTGGGCCGTGACGAGGCGCACGACGACCTCGTCCTCGACGATCAGCAGGAGCTCGTCGCCGCGCAGCAGGTCCTCGGTCACAGGAGCATCCGCACCCGTCGCAGACACGCTCTCGTCCACGAGCGGAAAAGTGACGCGGAAGCACGTCCCCTCACCGAGGCGACTCTCCACGTCGATCGACCCGCCGCTCTGCTGCACGATGCCATAGACGCTCGCCAGACCCAGCCCCGTCCCATCTTCCTTCGTCGTGAAGAACGGGTCGAACACGTTCGGGAGGACCTCCGGTGAGATCCCAGCCCCCGTGTCGCGTACCTCGAGCAGCACCTCGCTGCCCAGGCGTCCATCCGCCTGTGGTCGCGCCTGCCGGCTCGCGCGGACCGAGAACGAGCCACCCCGCGGCATGGCGGCGCGCGCGTTGACCGCCAGGTTCACGAGGAGCTGATCGAACTGGTTGGCGTCCACGCGCACCGGGAGGCGGGCCTCGCCCGGCACGACGCCGACCGACAATGTCACCTCCTCGCCGAGGACACTGCGCAGCAGCGCGCTCGTGTTGGTGAGCAGCTGTCCGACGTCGCGCACCTCGGGCCGAAGCACCTGCTTCCGGCTGAAGGCGAGCAGCTGGGCGGTGAGCTTCCGCGCGCGGTCCGCGCACGCCACGATGTTCCGCAGCCCCTGCTGCATGGCCTCGCGGTCCATGCCGGGCCGCAGCAGGAGGAGCTCGCTCGCCCCGAGGATGACCGTCAGCATGTTGTTGAAGTCGTGCGCGACACCGCCCGCCAGGCGCCCGACGGCTTCCATCGTCTGCGCGTGTCGGACGCGCTCCTCGAGCTTGCGGCGCTCGCTCAGGTCTTCCAGCAACGCGAGCGCGCCGACCACGTCACCGTGCAGGTCGCGCATCGGCGCGGTGTGGATGCGCAGATCCAGCAGCCGACCGTCCTTGTGCGCGCGTCGGCCTTCGACGCCCGTGAAGCCCTCCCCGCCGATGGCGCGCCGGAAGAGCGCCACGAACTCCTCCCACTCGGCGGCAGGCACAAGCGGGTACGGCTTGCCGAGCACCTCGTCTCGGGTCCAACCGAACATCTGCTCGGTCGCCGGGTTCCAGCGGCTCACGCACATGTCGGGGTCCAGCGTGACGATGCCGACGGGGCTGGCGTCGACCAGCGAACGGAGGTTGTCGTCGGCCAGCCGCAGTGCTGCTTCGAGCTCGCGCAGCGGACCTCGGTCCTCGATCACGACCACCGCGTGGACCGGCGCCAGCTCACCTGGTGTGGGAGTCCAGGTGAGCCGAAGTGACCTGCCGGACGAGACCCCCTCGCACGTGCCCTCCTGCGCGAACGACGCGGGTGCGAAGGGGAGGCTCGCGACGAGGCGACCGCCCACGCGCAGGCCCTCTGCCAGCTGGAGCGCGCGCCCGTCGTGAAACAGCAGCGTCCCGTCGACCGCGATCAGGCACGTGCCCGGCGTGTCGCGCGCGAAGTCGTCGCCTCGAGGTTCGGCTACCACGATGGCGTGAGGATACACACACCCGGCCCCCCGCGCGCGCTCCCCTCGCGTGGCTGCCGCGCGAGTCGACGTCGCGCGGACGCGGCGCGCGCGGGTTGACGTCGCGCACCCTTCGCAGCCACCGTGCGAGCCCATGGCCGCCCTCGCCGCCCTCGTGGTCCTCGCATGCTTCGCGCTCGCGTATCGTGTGTATGCTCGCTTTCTCGGCGAACGTGTGTTCGATGACGAAGAGCGCCTCGTCACGCCCGCCCACGCTCTGGCCGACGGGCACGACTTCGTCGCGACCCCGATGCACCTGCTCCAAGGACACCACTTCACGTCCATCGCCGGCGCGGCGCCCATCATCGGCCCCTGTGTGGCCGCCTACTGGGGCTGGGCACCGGCGCTCGCATGGGTGGTGCTGGGCACGGTCTTCATGGGCGCGGCGCACGACTTCGGCGCGCTGGTGGTCAGCGCGCGGGAGCGCGGGCGCTCCATCGCGGACATCGCGGGCAGCGTCATCGGGAGACGCGCGCGGCTGCTGTTCCTGTGCTTCGTGATCATCATCGTGTGGCTGGTGTTGGCGGTGTTCGCCATGGCCATCGCCGGCCTGTTCGTCGCACAGCCGACCAGCGTCATCCCCATCAACGTCGAGATCCTCGTAGCCGCGGCGGTCGGCTACTGGATCTACCGCGTCCGCGGCGGCGCCCTGTGGCCTTCTCTGCTCGCGCTCGCGGTGCTGTACGGCGCCGTGTTCGTGGGTGTCGCGGTGCCGGTCGACTTCGTGTCCGCGGGGGTCTCGCGCAGCGTGGCGCTGCGCGGTTGGATGCTCTTCCTGTTCGGCTACTCCGCGCTTGCCAGCCTGCTGCCGGTGTGGCTGCTCCTGCAGCCGCGCGACCTGATCAACTCCCACCAACTCGCCGTGGGGTTGGTGCTGCTGTTCGCTGGACTGCTGGTGGCGCACCCCGACTTCGACGCACCGCCGGTGCGCACCGCGGGCGAGGGGGCCCCGCCCATCTTCCCGGTGCTCTTCGTCACCATCGCGTGCGGCGCCATCAGCGGGTTCCACGGACTCGTCTCCTCGGGCACGACGAGCAAGCAGCTCGACCGGCTGCGCGACGCGAGACCCATCGGCTACGGGAGCATGCTCGGCGAGGGCACCCTGGCGCTGCTCGCCACCCTCGCCGCCGTCGCGGGCATTGGTCTCGTGGACCACTGCACGCTGCCCGGCCAGGGCGCCGTGGCCGACCTCAGCTGGGGCGTCTACTACGAGAGCTGGGCACACGCGTCCGCCAACAACGCGTCAGCCTTCGTGCTGGGGGGAGGCGCGTTCCTGGAGGCCATCGGGCTGCCCACGGAGGTCGCGCGCACACTCATGGCTGTGCTCGTCATCTCGTTCGCCGCGACCACCCTGGACACCGCGACGCGCATCCAGCGCTTCATCTTCGCCGAGCTGGGGACCGCGCTCTCGTTGCGACCGCTCGAGAACGCGTACGTGGGGACGGCCCTCGCCGTGCTCCCGGCCATGGCGCTGGCGTTTGCCGAGACCACGGACCCCGTCAGCGGCCAGAGCCGCGCGCTGGGCTGGGTGCTGTGGCCCATCTTCGGGGCGAGCAACCAGCTTCTGGCAGCGCTCACGCTGATGGTCGTGGCGCTGTACGTACACCGCCGCGGGAGGCCGACGTGGCCGCTCTCGATCCCCATGGCGCTGGTAACCGTCATCGCCTCGCTCGCGTTGATGGGGGACATCGCCACGTTCTTCGCGCAGGGCAACACGGTGCTGGCCGTGGTTGCGCTGGGCCTGCTCGTCCTCCTCGGCGCGATGCTGGTGCTCGGCGCGCGCGCTGCGCGACGGGGCCCGCCGGAGGGCGAAGCGTGACGGTTGCTCGGGCTCCCACTCGATTCGCCGCCACCGCGGACCGCAGCGACGTCGACAACGGCGAGCCGCCCGTGTACGGTCGCGCGGTGCGACGAGAGCCTCGCGTGAAGCCCTCCTACTCGGTCCAGAGATGACCGCACGAACCGGCGAGAGCCGCGCGGACCGCGTCTGGCTCGGAGTAGCCCTCCTCGTCCACACGGGCCTCTGGTACCTCGGGACGAGCGACGCGGCGCTCGACGTCGACGTGCCGAACCTCTGCTGCGGGATGGTGGAGTTCGACGTCACGCGACACTGCCCCCACCCTCCCGGGTACCTGGTCTACACGCTCCTGCTCAGGGCGTTGCATGCGCTGCGTCTGGGCGCGGACGCTCCCGTGGCGCGCATCCACACGGCGCAGCTCCTCTCGTTGTCGTTCGCCCTGGGCACCATCGCGCTCACGTACGTCTCGGCCCGCCGCGTCTTCACCCGCCCGTCCGCAGCGGGATGGGCGGCCCTTTTGGTGGCGCTCCATCCGCTGCTCCTCTTCCACAGCGTCGATGCACAGTCGCACACGTCGGAGGCGTTCGCCGCGGCGGCGTTGGGCCTCGTGTCGCTGAGCTACGTCGCAGCGCCGAGCTATCGACGCGCCAGCGCGCTGGGCATCTTGCTCGCGCTCGGAGCCTCGTTTCGGCCATCGTTCATCGTGTTCGGGGTCCCCTTCGTCGCATCCCTGATGGGGGTACGACGCTTCAACCACCTCGTCGTGACGGGTGCGGTGAGCGTCGTCGGTGCCGCTGCATGGCTGCTCCCGACGTTCGCGCTGGCGGGGGGCTACGAGGTGTGGTCCCAAGCCACCAACGCGCTGGTCCGCGACGGCTTCCTGGCGCTCACCAGCCCGCTGTCGACGACATCCGACGAGGTCATCACAGGGGCGAACCTGATGGCGCTCGGGGTCGCCGCGGCGCAGCTCCTCGCACCACCTGCAGTCGCGTGGCTGTTGTGGCGGCTGGGCGGCCGCGCCAAGGGCGAACTAGCCGTCCCTCTTGGGCCGTTTGCGCGAGCCGCAGCCATCGCGGCGGCTTGCACGTTCGCCTACTACTCGGTGACGTTCTTCTCGGAGCCGGGCTACGTCTTGGCGCTGCTGCCGGCCTGCGCGATCGCCAGCGCTGCGACCGTCGAGGGTCCGCGCGTGGGCCTCCCGGCGTTGGTGGCGCTGCTCGTCACGCTGACCGCCGCGTTGCTGGCTCCACAAACGGGCACGCTGAAGATGGCGACGCTGGACAGCTGGCAGGTGCGACACGCGATGGTCCACCTGCAGCAGCACGTCTTCGACGAGGCGCTGGCGACGGTCCCGCCGGACTCGCGCGTGCTCTACGTGACGGACAGCACCGACATCACGCTCGCTCGTCAGATGCCTCTCCTCCGCGAGGACATGGACGTGCTGCTGATCCAGAACCGACGTCACGGGTGGTCACCACGCTCGCGCCTGAACTACGTCACGCGGACGACGGTTCATCCTGTGCCGACCGACTACGTCCTCGGCGACACAGGCGCGACGTCGGTCGTCGCCGAGCGCCCCTACGACTTCGTCCTGGTCGACAATCGCGTCAGCACGTCGGCTCTGCAGATCATCGCCGAGCAGCTACGGTGCCCGCTCGGCCGCCTGGACGACGCACACCTCTACCAGCTCATCCCTGTCGCGTGCTTCCGCGAGCCGAAGGTCCAGTTCGACGGTCTGGCCTTGGAGCTGCTGGCCCCCAACGCCCCCCGCTGACGGCCGGCCGTGCTGCGGGTGAGCCGGCTCAGCCGTGCAGCATGAAGTAGATGACCACCCCGGTGACCGAGACGTACAGCCAGAGGGGTAGCACCACCCGGGCCACGCGGCGGTGACGTAGGAACGCGCCGCGATACGCGAACCAGAAGATGGTGAGCGCGCCAGGCACGATGGCCAGCGAGAGAAGGATGTGCGAGCCCAGGATGGCGAGGTACACCCCGCGCAGGCTCCCCTCGTAGTGCGTGTCGCCGTGCACGGAGTGGTAGAGCACGTAGCCCACCAGGAACACCGCGCTGGACGCAAAGGCGCCCACCATGAGGCGCTTGTGGAGCTCGCGCCGACCGCTTCGGATGGCCAGCAACCCCGCGGTGAGCAGGACGGCCGAGAGCGCGTTGAGGGACGCGTTGACGCCAGGCACGAAGGACAGGTCCACGTCGAGCCCCGCCACGCCGTTCTGGATCAAGGTGAGCCAGATGAGGAACGCGAACGCGGCGCTGGAGACGACGGCGTTGAACACGAAGAAGCGGCGGTCGGGGCTGAGGCTCATGGTCATGACGTTCGGCAGTCGGCGAGGGCCGCGCGCGCAGCGTCGAGCACACCCGGGATCTCGCGCGCGTGATTGTAGAAGTGAGGGGAGAAGCGCAGCACCCCATCCGGCAGGCCGCACACCACGGATCGGGCACCGAGCGCCGCGTGGAGGCGTATGGGGTCGACCCCCGACGGGGGCAAGAGCGACAGGATGGTCGAGCGCCCGGAGCGCGCGGCGGAACGCAGCGAGCGAAAGCCCAGGCCCACGAGCCCCGCTTCCAGCTCGTCCAGATACGCATTGACGTGGCCGTGGATGGCCGCGACGCCGAGCACCTCGGCCGGGATGATGCCGGCGCCCAGCGCTTCGTAGCCGAGCAAGTTCAGCGTACCGGGCTCGAAGACCTCGGCGTCCGTTCTCAGCGGCGCGTCGTAGTGGAGGTGGCCTGGGCCGCGCGTGAGGAAGTCGAACGCGTGTTCGTGGCCGAGCCAGCCTGCCAGCCGTGGCTCGAGCGTGGCCATGCGCTCCCGGCGAACGTAGAGCAACCCCGCTCCCTCCACACCCATGAGCCACTTGTGCCCCCCGGCGGCGAGGTAGTCGAAGCCCATGTCCACGTGCAGCGGCGTGCCGCCGAGCGCCTGGATACCGTCCACGAACAGCTCCGCGCCGTGCGCGTGGCAGCGCTCGGCCATCGCACGGAGCGGCATGGCGAGCCCACTGCGAAATTGCACCGCGCTGACAGCCACCAAGCGGACGCCACGCGTCAGCTCGTGCTCGAGGGCTGACAGTCCCTCGTCGAGGTTCCGCTCGAACGCTTCGAGAGGGACCCACGCGAGCGCGAGGTCGTACTGCTTCGCCGCCAGCTGCCACGGGGTGGTGTTGGCAGGGAACTCGCCGTGGAAGAGCACCACCCGGTCCCCCGGGCGCCAGCGGATCGACTGCGCGATCGTGATGACGCCGGCGGTCGTGTTGGGCACGAAGGCCACCTCGTCGGCGCCACCCCCGACGAGCCCTGCCAGGCGCCCACGCAGGGCGTTCCGGCGCGCGAGCGTGGCGCCGAAGCCGCCGATGCCTTCCGCTGCATACGCGCCCATGCCGGCGTTCACCGCGACCCGCAGGGGCGCGCTGTGCGGGCTGACCGCGGCGTGGTTCAGGTAGGCGAAGGGGCGCAAGTCCTCGAACCAACCCGCACGCGAGCCGAGCTGCGGGGCGGGCGGGGTCGGGTCGGCTGCGCTCATCCCCCTACTCTTCCATCGGCGCGAGCTCGTCGCCACCCAGGATGAAGAAGGCCTCGCCGTAGATTTTCAGCAGCTCGAGGGCCTTGTCCATGTCCTCGTAGGTGTGTCCGCGGGTGACGTTCAGGCGCAGGCGCTCCTCGCCCTTCTTCACGCCCGGGTACGTGATGGGCACCATCATCACGCCGCTCTCCATCATGGCCACGTGCGTGAACAGCGCCTTGCGCTCGTCGCGGCACATCACGGGCATGATGTGCGTGTTGCTCAGACCCAGGTCGAAGCCCAGGTCCGTCAGGTTCTTGCGCATGTACGCGGCCTTGGTGTGCAGCTCGCTCACCAGCTCCTCGCCGTGGTCCTCGAGCATGTCGAGGATGGTGGCGGCGGCCGCGACGATGGGCACGGGCAGCGACGCGCTGAACAAGAACGAGCGCGCGTAGTGCTTGATGTGGTCCACCACGTCCTTCTGGCCGAGCAGGATGCCCCCGATGCCGCCGAAGGTCTTGCTGAACGTGCTGACGATGACGGGCAGCTCCGCGCGCAGGTCGTACTTCTCGAAGATGCCGCGCCCGCCCTTCCCCAGCGTACCCGTGCCGTGCGCGTCGTCGCACACGATGACCGTGTTCTCGAACTCGCCCGCGGCCTTGCAGAGCTCCTCGATGGTGGCCTCGTCGCCGTCCAGCGAGTAGATGCCCTCGAGCAGCACCAGCGCGTTCTTGCGCTCACGCGTCTTCAGGATGCGCGTCAGCGAGCGGGCGCTGTTGTGGTTGAAGAAGCGCACCTCGGGCGCCATGCGCGGCGTCCCGGCGGCAAGGAAGGTGCCGTCGAGGATGCAGGCGTGGCTGAGGTTGTCGAGCACCAGCGTGGTGTCTTGATCGGCCAGGGCCATGATGGTGCCCACCATGGCCTGGTAGCCCGTGGTGAACAGCAGGCAGCTCTCGTAGCCGTACCAGGCGGCGAGGCGCTCCTCGAGCTCCACGTGGGCCGTGGTGGTGGCCTGCACGCGGCTGCTGCTGAGCCCGCAGCTGAAGCGCTTGACGGCCTCGATGGAAGCCTCCTTGACCTTCGGGTGCGTGGTCAGCCCCAGGTAGTCGTTGGAGCTGAAGTTGACGATGGGCTGCCCGTTGATGGTGCTGTGCAGACCGCCCGACTCGAAGGGCTTGAAGTAGGGGTAGACCTGCTTCTCCTTCGCCTCTCGGATACGCGCCAGCTCTCTGTACGACTTGTCGACGATCCAGCTCATGCTCACTCTTTCGTGACAACGACCGCGCTGACGTTGCCGTAGTAGCCGACGGAGACCACGACGACGGTCGCGACCTCGCCCGGCTTGGGTCCGGCCACGCGCGGCTCGGGCTTGTGGCCCTGCATCCACGCGAGCGCCATGATCATGCCGAAGGCGCCCGCCGCGCCGAAGTTCTCGCCGGTGAGCTGCTTGGGGGCGACGACGCACACGTCGTGCCCGAACACGGCGCGGATGCCGTGCAGCTCGGCGTCGTCGATGCTCGGCAGGCCGCAGCGCGCGGAGGCCACCACGTCGACCTCCTCCGCGTCGATGTCCGCCTCGTCGAGCGCCATCTGGATGGCCGCCTGCACGGCGTCGCTGCTGGCGTGCACGAGCACGGCTTCGCTCTGGGGCGCGTCGAACGCCGTGCCATAGCCGCGGATGACGCCCAAGACGCTGGCGCTGCGCTCCCACGCCCGGGCCTCGTCCTCGACCAGCAGGAACGCCGCACCCTCGCCGACACTGATGCCGAGGCCGTCGTTGCGCATGTCCGCGAGCACGCCGAGCTTCGCGAGCGCGACGTACAGGGACTCGCACACGATCTCGCCCCCCCCCACGAGCATCGCGTCGGCGCGTCCGAACGCGAGGTGCGTGTGCGCGCTGAGCACCGCGTCGAGGCCACCGCAGTTGCCGTCGACGATGGTGGTGTTGGGGGCCATCAGGCCCTCCCAGATGCTCACGTAGCCGGCCGCCGCGTTGATGACGGTGTTGGGGAACCGCTGCGGGTTGATGTACCGCGGGTCCTCCAGCTCGGCCACGCGGTTGAGCTCGCCGATGGCGTCGAGCGAGCCGTAGGCCGTGGCCGAGGAGATGCCGACACGCTCGCCCGAGTAGCGCAGGAACACGCCCTCGTCGTCCTTGATGCCCGCGTCGATCAGCGCGAGCTTGGCGGCCGTGATGAGGTACTTGGTGAGCTGGTCGTTGTTGCGGTGACCCTTGTCGCCCAAGTACGCCTTCGGGTCCCAGTCCCACACCTCCGCGGTGTTCGCGTCCGGGAACGCCTCGAGCAGATCGCTCGCGCCGCGAAAGGCCTTCGCGCGCGCCGCTGCCACGTCGGCCAGGGCATGGACGAACGCCTCCCGGCCGACACCGAGCCCGCTCACCACACCGACGCCCGTGATCGCCAGCTCCATCAGGGTGCCTCCTGCACGGCCACGTCCACTCCGGCGTAGGGCTCGGGCAGACGGCCTGGCTTCGCGAACGTGACCACAGCGTCGTAGCCCCCGAACGCGAGCGAGTTGTTGAGCACGATGTCCACGGGTCGCTCGGTGGCCTCGGTCACGACGTCGACGTCGCACACCGGGTCCAGCGTCTCGAAGTTGATGGTGGGCGGGATGACGCCGTGCGCGATGCTCAGCACGCAGCTGACTGCCTCGATGGCGCTGGCCGCGCCCATGCAGTGCCCGATGCCGCCCTTGAGGCTGGTCAGGGGCACGCGATGGTCACCGAAGATGTCCCGCACGACGCGGCTCTCGACCGTGTCGTTGGTGGGCGTGGCCGTCCCATGAGCGTTGACGAAGGTCACGTCGCGCGGCGTGATGCCGCTGGCCCGGATGGCTTCGCGCATGGCGCGCGCGCTGCCCGCGCCGCTGGGCTCCGGGCGCGTGATGTGGTGCGCGTCGCACGCGAGCCCGTAGCCGCCGACCTCCGCCAGCAGCGTCGCCCCGCGTGCCGCCGCGTGCCGCTCGGACTCCAGCACCAACGCGCCAGCCCCCTCGCCCACCAGGAGCCCGCCGCGGTCCTTGTCGAACGGCCGCGCGCGGTCGGGGGCCATGGCCCCGAGGCGCACGAAGCCCGCGTACTGGAGCTTCTCGATGACCTCGGCCGCGCCGCAGATGACGACGTCCGCGCGCCCGAGCCGGATCTGGTCGGCGGCGTAGCCGATGGCGTAGTTGCCCGCCGCGCAGGCCGCCGGGAGCGTCTGCACCATGCCCGCCGCGCCGAACGCGCGCGCGACGTGGATGGGCAGGAGCGTGGTGCCGTAGGCCGGCAGGCGGGCGAGCGAGACGGCCTGCTCGCCCTCGTGGATCCACTTGCGGTCGAGCTGACCGAGCAGGTTCGCCTCGCCCATGGTCGTGCCGAAGATGACCGCCGTGCGCCTGCCCGCGAGCTGCTCCTCGGTGAGCCCCGCGTCTTGCACGGCCATGCGCGACGCCACCAGCGCGAACTGCGAGCAGCGCCCCGTACGACGCGTCTCTGCGGCCGTGAGGAAGTCACGCGGGCGGAAGTCGTGCACCTCGCACGCGATGTGGCGATCCATCCCGCTGGTGTCGAAGAGCGCCACCTCGCGCGCGGCGGAGCGGCCCGCCACGGTCGCCTCCAGGAACGCCTCACGGCCATACCCGAGGGAGCTGACGACTCCAACGCCGGTGACGAAGACGCGCTGCATGGCGGGGGCTATAGCCCGCGCGAGCGACCCCGCGCAACCCCGTCGACCCGGCCACGCGGTCGGTTTTCGTCTGGCCGATCGGCCTTTTTTTCAGGCACTTCCTGCGTCCGGAGCGTGGGCACGCTCCGCTTGACAGCCCGCGCGGCGGCACCCTATGACGCCCCCACGATGCAGCTCGACGAAACGCTCACGCTGGTCAGCACGCTGGCCCGCCTCCCGCGAGGCGAGGGCCGCGGCTTCACGTTCATCGGTCGCGACCGGACGGAGCGCTACTACCCCTACGAGGCCATGGAGGCCGAAGCTCAGCGCCGCGCCGCGAAGCTGGCCGAGCTTGGGCTCGTCAAAGGGCAGCGCGTGGCGCTCGTCCTCCCCGAGCCGCACGAGTTCGTGCTGACGTTCCTGGGCGCGGTGTTCGCGGGGGTCGTGCCGGTGCCCATCTTCCCTCGCGCCAGCTTCAAGAACGCCGACGCCTACGTCGACATCCTCGCGCACATCATCGCCACCTCCGGCTCGCGCGTGGTGTTCTGCATGGAGGCCAACCAGAGCGTGGTCGAGCGCGTGCGCGAGCACGACTGCGGGGTCGAGCAGATCCTGGACGTGACGCACGCCTTCGAGGCCGACCCCGTGCCGCCGCCGGGCTGGTCGCTGCCCACCGTCACGCACGACGACACGTGCTTCCTGCAATTCACCAGCGGCTCCACGAACAAGCCCAAGGGCGTGGTGGTGACCCACCGCAACCTGGTGGCCAACACGCAGTCGTTCATGAACGAGCACGGCCTGAAGCGGAACGACCAGGACAAGGCCGTCAGCTGGCTGCCGCTCTACCACGACATGGGCTTGATCGGCTTCGTGCTGGCGACCCTGCTGTTCGACATCCCACCCACCATCCTGCCCACCGAGCTCTTCGCCCGCGCACCCGGGCTGTGGCTCGAGACCATCAGCCGCATCGGCGGCACCATCACCTACGCGCCGAACTTCGCGTTCGACCTGGTGGTGAAACGCGTGAAGGACAAGGACCTGGCCGCGCTGGACCTGAGCCGCCTCCGCGTGGTCGGGAGCGGCGCGGAGCCCATCCGCCCCAAGACCCTGCGCGCCTTCGCCGAGCGCTTCGCCCCCGCTGGGTTCCGCGCCAACGCCTTCCTGCCGAGCTACGGCATGGCCGAGAGCACACTGGCCATCACGTTCCATCCGTGCGGGACCGACATGGTCACCGACCTGGTGGACGCCGCCGCGATGCGCGAGGGGCGCGCCACACCAGCGGCTCCCGGCGCGAACCCGGACGACCCGGCCGTGCTCGAGCTGATGAGCTGCGGCGTGCCGTTCCCCGGGCACGAGCTGCGCATCGTGGACGAGGCGGGCAACCCGCTCCCCGAACGACAGGTAGGCCAGGTGGTGACACGCGGCCCCAGCGTGACGCCCGGCTACTTCGAGAACGAGGACGCGACACGGGAGGCGCTGATCGACGGGTGGCTCCAGACCGGAGACCTCGGGTACATCGCCGAGGGGAACCTCTACATCTGCGGCCGCCTGAAGGACCTGATCATCATCCGCGGGGCGAACCACTACCCGCAGGACATCGAGTGGTCCGTGGGCGAGCTGCCCGGCATCCGCCGCGGCAATGTCTTCGCGTTCTCCGTGGACATGGACGGGCAGGAGGCCCTGGTGGTGGCCGCCGAGGCCAACCGCGCGGACGCGGCCGAGCTCAAGGAGCAGATCAAGCGCCGCGTGTCGGAGGAGTTCGGGCTGGTGCCGGGACACATCGCGATCGTGCCGCTGGGCGAGCTGCCCAAGACGAGCAGTGGCAAGGCGCAGCGCCGCAAGACGAAGCAGCTGTTCGAAGCTGGCCAGCTGCCCGAGCACCCCGCAGAATGACCGCGCCCGCCGCTGCGGCGCCGTGAGACCCCGAGAGACCAGGAAAGCGAACGAACCATGTCCCAGGAACTCAAAGATGCCCTCCGTGAGATCGTCGCCGAGGTGGCCGAGATCGACGACGTGCCGGACGACGCCAAGTTCGCCGACCTCGGCATCGACAGCATGATGGCCATCGAGATCGTCGCGGACGTGGAGCGCAAGTACGGCATCAGCATGCCCGAAGAGGAGCTCCAGGACCTGGTCACGCTCAACGCGGTCTACGAGAAGGTCCGCGCGAAGCTCGCCGCCTGATGAGCGCGTCCACATCGCCGTCCGCGGCGCCGCACGTCTACCGCCTGCGCACCGGGTACGGCGACACCGACCAGAGCGGCGTCATCCACCACGCGGTGTACATGCGTTACCTCGAGGACGCGCGCGCGGACTACCTCCGGCAGCGTGGCCTGGACTTCGCGGCGCTCGAGCATGGTCAGCGCATCGGCATGGCCGTCGCACGCGCGACCATGCGCTTCTTGCGGCCCGCACGCTTCGACGACTTGCTGGACATCGAAGTGCGCGTCGAGACGCAGCGCGCCACGATGCTGTTCGACTACCGGGTGCTGTGCGGTGACGTGTTGCTGCTGGAGGCGCAGCTCACGCTGGCGTGCATCGACCTCGAGAAGATGCGGGCCATCCGGCTGCCCCCCGAGGTCGCGCTCGCCTGTCGGCCCTGAGCCAGACCTTCGACCCCCGAGCCGCGTCGAGCGCCAGGCGCCGGGGGCGTGGCGTGCGTCAGCCGCCGAACGTCAGCTGGAATTGGCAGCTCACCCCGGTCGACGCGGCCACTACCGCCCTGCGCACACAGTCGGCGCCGGCCCCGGTCACGGAGACGGCGCGCAGCTGGCCACCCTCGAAGGAGGCGGCCACCGTCACCCCAGCGCGGTCGGCGCAACTCGCCGTCGCGCCCGCGATGACCTGCACGACGGGCATCATCGCGAACATCCCGCAGGTCGCAGACACATCACGCACCGTCACGCCGTCGACCGTCAGCTCGCCCAGCGTGGTGTTCCACGACGCAGGCGGTACCGGCTCGGGGAGGGCGTCCGTCGGGGTAGGCGCTGTCGCCGTGCCCCCACCCAGCGCTGGAGGCACCGTGGCCGGGACGGTCGCTGGCGCCGAGGGGGCGCCGGACGACGCCTCGGGGGTGGAATCGCTCCCGCAGCCCACGAGCCCCGCGCTCGGCAACACGCACAGAACGCTCGCGAGCAGCGCGGCGCCATGGCCTGGTACGCGAGCGCGGACACCGCATGGAGCTTGACGCATCGGGAGGGGCATGAATTTCCGTCTCATCCGCGCAGCCTAGCGCAATCGCCGGCTCCACCTCCACCCGCGTGTATCGCGGCCGCCGATGGGCTGCGTTACTCCGCGGCGCGCTCGAAGTCGGGGTGCGGCCGTACGGAGACGCGGTCGCGGAGCGTGCGCACCCAGCGCGCGACGGCCCCTTCGAGGCGCGCCTGCATGATGTAGGCGCGCAGCGGCTCACGCACGTCTTCGAGCGCCAGGTCCACGAACGGATGCTGGCCGGTGGCGTACACACGCTCGACCTCCGCCTCCGAAGGGACGCTTGCGTCCAGGTTCGCCACGAGGAAAACCGCGACGCTCGCGCGACGCACGGCCGCCTCCTCGATCTCGGCGGGGTCGGCGCCCAGAGCCGCCAGCAGCTGTCCAAGGCGCTGTGGCCCACCCGAGAGCGTCGTGAGCCGCGCACGTTCCCGCGCGATGTCTCGCTCGGTGGGCGCCCCGATCTGCACGCGCGCCGCCTCCATGGCGATCAGCGTCTCCCCGACGAGCTCGTCGAGCGTCGCGACCAGCAACTCCTGGGGCAAGGGGCCGAGGGGCAGCGTGTCGTCGTCCCGGCTGCCCGCGAGGTGCATGCGGGCACGCAGGTCCACGTCGCTGCGCAGGATAATCGTCTGCGTGGCGCCAGTGTCACCGACCACTGCGGCGATGCCTTCGACGCGGTGGGCGGTCTGTGCGCGGACGCCCGTCGCAGCGCCGAACGTCGGGATCAGCACCCCGAGCGCGACGACCAGGCAGCGGCGGCGCACCCCCGCGCGCACTCACTCGTCTCCCGCGCCCGCCTGCGCCCGCGGCCGGCGCGAGATGAGGAACGCCGCGAACGCGAGCACCATGTCGCTCTCGCTGGGCGTGAGGGAGGCGATGACGGAAGACACGGTCCGCCCCCCCCCTGCCGCATCGGCGCTCACGTCGCCAAGCTCGATTGGAGCCCCATCCAACGCGACCGTCGAGCCCTCGGGGACGCGCCACGCGGGGCGCTCGGCGGCGGTGATCCCGTGCGTCGTGAGCCACGCCTCCATGCAAGCGCGCAGCCTCTCCGAGCGGAACGTGAACCAGCGCTCGCGATCCACGGGGTGCCCCATGAGCGCGTCCTTGAAGCGACGAAACGCGCCCTTGCCGTCGATGGCGGCGAGTAGATTGTGGCGCAGATCGAGGTCGTCCACCGTGGCGATGAAGCGCTCCATCCAGCGGTATTGCTCGCGGGACGAGACGGGGTCGATGCGGAGATAGAGCGGGTCCGCGATGACACGGGCGTGCATGGCCGGATCGGCCACTCCGTCGACGATGCGGAGCACCTCGCCCGACTCCAGCTGCAGATAGCTGTGCACCTCCGGCGAGTTGTTCTCGAACGCATCCTCGAGCGCCTCCCAGGCGACGGGCACGACCGGCGGGTTGGTCTGCTCGACGCTCACGACGCACCTCGATCGCTGCGAGCGCGGAGCACCGCTCCCTGCCAACGCGCGTCACGGGCTGCGCGTTCGTCCGCTGCCATCGCCGGGTCGAAGCTTCGGTCGATGGCGTGCGCGGCCCGGATGTCGTCGAGGCTCTCGAAGAGCCCCACGCCCAGCCCCGCGAGGTAGGCCGCGCCGAGCGCGGTGGTGTCGGTCATGACCGGGCGATCGACGGGCGCATCGAGCATGTCGGACTGGAACTGCATGAGTAGGTCGTTGTTGCACGCTCCGCCGTCGACGCGCAGGCGCGCCAGGCTCTTGCCCGCGTCCTGCTCCATGGCGCGGACCAAGTCCATGATCTGGTACGCGATTCCGTCGAGCGTGGCCCGGCACAGGTGCGCGACGTTGGTGTCCCGCGTGAGTCCGTAGATGAGACCTCGCGCGTGAGGATCCCAGTGCGGCGCACCGAGGCCCGCGAGGGCGGGAACGAAGACCACGTCACCCGCGCTCTCCACCTCGCGCGCGCGCGCCTCGATGTCCGCAGCGCTCGCGATGACGCCCAGGCCATCACGCAGCCACTGCACCGCAGCCCCCGCGATGAACGCGCTGCCTTCGAGGGCGTAGAAGGTCTCGTCGCCCAGACGCCACGCGACCGTAGTGAGCAGGCCGTGCTCCGAGGGCACCGCCGTCTTGCCCGTGTTCATGAGGATGAAGGCGCCTGTGCCGTAGGTGCACTTGGCGTCCCCCACGTCGAAGCACGTCTGACCGAAGAGCGCTGCCTGCTGGTCGCCGGCCATGCCCGCGATGGGGATGCCATCCGCCATGGCGGGCACGCCCTTGGTCACGCCATACACCTCGGAGCAAGAGCGCACCTCGGGCAACATCGACATGGGCACACGCAGGAGGCCCGCCAGCTCTTGGTCCCAGACACCGCGGTGGATGTCGAAGAGCAGCGTGCGCGACGCGTTGGTAGCGTCGGTCACGTGGACCGCGCC
The DNA here is from genome assembly GCA_020633055.1 of Sandaracinaceae bacterium. Lineage (NCBI taxonomy): Bacteria > Pseudomonadati > Myxococcota > Polyangiales > Sandaracinaceae > Sandaracinaceae bacterium. Next base: position 29,058 of record JACKEJ010000005.1, read on the forward strand.
ACCCGTGAGCCGATGAACCAGCCACGAGTCGATCGTGCCGAACGCCAGCTCCCCGGCCTCCGCGCGCGCTCGCGCCCCAGGGACGGAGTCGAGGATGTGCGCCACCTTGGTGCCGCTGAAGTATGGGTCCAGCACCAAGCCTGTCCGCGCGCGGAAGAGCGGGAGGTGACCTGCGTCACGCAGCGCCTCGCACGCAGGCGCCGTGCGCCGGTCCTGCCAGACGATGGCGCGATGGATGGGCTGCCCGGTCGCGCGATCCCACACCACCGTGGTCTCCCGCTGGTTGGTAATACCGATGGCGAGACACTGGTGGCCCTGCACCTCCGCGCGCGCGAGGGCCTCGGCGGACGCCTCGGTCACGCTGCGCCAGATCTCGGCGAGGTCGTGCTCCACCCAGCCCGGCTGAGGATAGTGTTGGGAGAATTCACGGTTCGCCCGTCCGAGAACGCGCGCGTCCTCGGACAATACGACGACCGTCGAACCAGTCGTACCCTGGTCGATCGACAAGATGAAGCCCGGCATATAGGCCGATAGCCTAGCAGGCCGGGAGCGATTGCGGAACCGCTCTCGGCGCTGTGTATCTGCGGCTGCCGGCTTGGGTCAGGACTCGCCGAGCTCGGCCAGGAAGTCGCTCGCCGCTTGCAGGTCGGGGTCCTCGGACTTCGCCTTGCGCGCCCACAACAGCGCGCGACGCGCCTCGCCTCGGTCGTGTGCGATGCGCGCCTGATAGAGGAACGCCATGGCGCGAGACATCTCGCCCTGCGTCTTGGCCAGCGTCACCGCCCGCAGCGCGCTGAGGGCGGTGTCGAGGTCACCCAACTCCATGGACAACATGGACAGCTCGGACGCGATCTGACCATTGTTCTTGTCGCTCTCGATGGCGGCCTGCAGCCACTGCATCGCGAGGACGCGCTCCTCCGCCGCGATGGCCAGCTTCGCCATCCGGTGTTGGAGCTCGGCGAGCTCCGGCGTACGGCGCCGGGTCTGGCGCGCGATGGCGGCCTCGAGCAACGCCCCAGCGTCTGCCTGGCGGTCGTGCGACATGTAGGCGTCGGCCAGGAAGAGCGTCGTCTCGTGGTCGTCGGGCCGGATGTGCGCAGCCGCCTCGAGCGCCGGGATGGCCGCGTGGGCGTCCCCGAGTCCGTCGATCAGCAGTCGCCCAGCGCGGCGGAACAGCTCGAAGCGCTCGTCCTCGGGCGCGCCCTCGGCGTCGACCAGCAGCATGTCGGCCAGCTCGCGGTAGGCACCGATGGCCTCGTACAGCGCACGCAGGCGCTCCACCAGGGCGGGGATGCCCGGCTGTACGCTGCACACGTACTCGAGCCCCTCCTTGGCGTACTGCGGCACGCCCGCGCGCTCGGACGAGTCCGCGAGGAGCAACGCAGCGTCGACCTGCTCCTGCCCCTCGGTCACTCCGAGCAGCCGCGCACAGTCGTGAGCCACGCCGTCCCAACGCTCGCTCGCGACGTCCATGTCGCGCAGGCGGAGCAGCGCTTCACGGTCGGTCGCGTCATGCTCGACCCAGGCGGCGAGCTCTTCCCGCGCCGCTGGGGCGTCGACGGGCGCGTAGAGCTCCACCAAGCGCAGCGTCGCGGCGCGGCGTGTGGCGTCGTCGCCACGGCCGACGGACTCGTCGCGAGCCGTCACGAGCGCGCCGACGAGCGCCGTCTGGACCTCTGCGGCCAGCTCGGCTTCGTGGAGGTCCTGGCTGGCCGTGAGCGCCGCCTCCAGGTCGTCCACGGCCGCAGCCGCGTCGTTGCGCGACAGGCTGAGGGTGGCGCGCATACGCAGCAGCGCCACGAGCTTGGCGTCGCGCTGCTCGCTCTCCTGGTGCCGCTCCAGCGCTCCCGCCACCTCGCGCACGGCGCCATCCACGTCACCGGCCGCCTCGAGGCTCTGCACGAGCTCCCGCAAGATGGCGAGCGATCGCGAGGCCGCATAGGCCACGCGCAGCACGTCGACCGCTCCAGCCGGGTTGCCGAGTTGGTCACGCTGGATGGACGCGGCCTCGAGCAGCAACGCCCGCGAGGTCTCGGGGTCGTCCTCGACGCGCGCGGCCTCCGCCGCCAGGTAGTTCGCGAGACCCTCGTACTCGCCGCGCTCGCGATACCAGTGCTCGAGCTCCATGCGAATGGAGCCGTCGCCCGGGTTCCCGCGATACCCGCCCTCCAGCGCGCGACGCATGCCCGCCTCGTCCCCGAGCGCCTGCCACTCGGCGTAGACCTGACGCGCCAGGGCGGAGGCCGCCGCGCCGGTCTCGGTGGCGAGCAAGCGCTCACGGAGCTCCGTGAGCTCGCGGGGGTCGTCGTTCTCGCCGTGCAAGCGCAACAGCGCCTCGATGATGGGGCGCTCACTCGGCACCCACTCGAGAGCGCGGCGATACACCTCCATCGCGTCGACGCGTTCGACCTTCTCCAACAGGCCGCCCAGCTTCAGGCTGGCGTTGGCGATGACCTCCGTGTCGCCGTTGTCGCGCGCGACGTCGAGCTGTCGGTGCAGCAGCTCCACCAGGTCCTCGTCGTAGCCCGAGCGCTCGTACAGCGTGGTGAGGAGGGTCGCGGCCTCGCTGTGGTCGGGCTCTTCGTCGAGCACGTTGCGGAGCACGTCCACGGCGTCGTACTCACGCCCCTCGAGTCGCGCGAGGTAGCGCCCCTTGATCATGCGCGCGCGGTTGCGCAGCTGCGGCGAAAGGAGGCCGTCGATCAGCGAGCTGACGCGGTCGTTCAGCCGGTCGGCTTCGTCGAGCTGAGCGTACACCTCGAGCAGCGGCTCCCACAGGGTGACCTCCATCGGATCGTCCACGAGGAGCTGCTCGTAGGCCTCGGCGGCCAGCCGGAGATCCCCGCCGTCTTGCCGAGCCGCGGTCGCGACGCGCAGCCGCAGGTCGCGAGCCTCGTCTCCCTCGGCCGACGCTGCGGCTTCCTTGAGGCTCTCGAGCGCGCCACGCACATCGCCGCGAGCCTGACGACGGTCGGCTGTCGACAGGAGCGCCCAGCGCACGGCCGCGCTGTCCTCCGACGCTCGCGCGATGGCGACGGCGCGTGCCAGGAAGGCCTCGAGTCGCTCCACGTCTTCGGCGTTCGTAGCCCGCTCGACCCCCTCGCGGACCTGCGCGAGCGTCGCGTCGGGGAGCGTCGCGCGCAGGCTCAGGAACTCGAGCACCGCCTGCTCGTCCCCCGACCCGCGGGCCACCTCTTCATAGAAGCTCATGACGCCGTGGACGGCAGGATCCCGTCGTGCCGCCGTCGAGAGCAGCGTGACCGCCTGATCGTACCGGGGATCGAGCGAGAACGCGCGACGCAGGTTCACGACACCACCCTCGGCGTCGCCGTCGTCCCCGAGCTCGATCGCCGCGAGGCGGTACAGCGCGTCCACGCGGTCCACCTGCGGGACCGACTCGGCCTCGACGAGCGCCTCGAGCACCCTCGTCTGCTCCCTCAGATCGCCCGCGCCATCCTCGAGTCGCGCCAAGGCCAACCAGGCTCGTGTCGGGTCCGTCAACGCCTCCTCGGCGCGGCGGAACGTCTCTGCGGCGCTCGCAGGCTGGCCCAGGTCCTCGGCCATCACGCGTCCGAGCCGCAGCAACAGGTCGCCCGAGTGCTCCGCATCCTCCGCCCGACGGCACGCGTCCACGCTGCTCTCCAGCGCGGCGACGTAGAGGTCGGTCTTGCCCAGATCGCGCGCGAGCACACGCGTCTTCTTGTGTAGCGCCGCCGCGCCGGAGTCGGCAGCCAGCGCGCGCAGGTACTCGGAGAGGGCCTCCTCGCCGCGCCCGAGCGGGCCGGCCAGGACGTCGCCGAGAGCCGCCCGGAGGGCAGCGACGCTGGCAGCGCTACCCTCCCCTTCATCGACGGTCGCGCTGCGTCGCCGCAGGCCCTCGAGCGCCAACGTGGCGTCGCCGCGCGCCACGAGCGCCTCGCCGAAGCGCAGCGCCTCGGCGTCGCTGCTTGCGGCCGCTTCCAACGCGCTGTCGCGCAGCTCGAGCGCCTGCGTCTCGTCCGAGCGGGCCGCCGCGATGGCGTGGAGCTCGAACAGGACCTCGCCGACCCCGACATCGACGACCTCGTCCGCTCCGCGGCGACGGACCGCCATGAGCAGCGTCCGATACGCCTTCTCCGCTCGGTCGAGATCGCCAGCCTCGCGTGCCAGGTCGCCGAGCGTCTGCAAGATGGGCGCGCTGGCCATCGCCATCTTGGTGGCCAGCTCCAGCTGCTCGATGGCTGCGGGCAGGTCCCCCTGCTCGCGGGCGACGAGGCCGAGGCGATGGTGAACGGCCGCGCGCTCCGCGCTGCGGCGGCGACCATAGGACTCGACCAACGCCTCGAGCGTGGCGCGAGCGGCGTCCAGCTGCCCCGCCTCCCGCAGCCCATCGGCCAGCTTCAGAGCGAGGTCCTTGTCTTCGGGGTCCAGCTCCACACCCCGCGTGAGCACGGCGATCGCCGCCGCGGGAGTGCCCAGACGGTCACAGAACAGCTCCGCCGCCTCGCGCACGTAGACGAGCGCAGCTGCGGTGTCCTGGGTCCCGAGGGCCGCGTCGGAGATGAGGCGCGCCAACGGCTCCAGCGCGTCTGCCTTGCGGTAGTGGTTCGCCAGCAGCACGTGGATCTCCGCGTTCTGGGGAGCCTGAGCGCGAGCCGCCTCGAGCACCTCGGCCGCCCGTTCGTCGCGCCCAGCGTGGAACAGGGCCTTCGCCAAGCGCAGGCTGATGGCGGCCTTCTCGGCGTCGGACGCCAGCCCCAGGCGGCGCTCCAGCCAGCGGGCAGCGGCCGCATACTCTTCGCGGCCCTCATGGATGCGGGAGAGGGCGTCCAGCGCCTCCGGCGACGGCGAGAGCTCCACCACCCGTCGGTAGTTCTCGAGCGCTCGCTCGTCGTCGTGCAGCTGCTGCTCCGCGATGCGCGCGGCGCGTTCGAAGAGCCCGCGCGCGCGCTCGCTGTCGGCCTGATTGGCTTGCGCGGCGAGCATGTCGGCCAGATCCTCGTGACGGCCCTGAGCTTCGTAGACGGACGCAAGCATCGCGATGGACGCCTCGTGCCCCGGGACCTCTTCGAGGTTCTTGCGGAGAGCCTCGAGGCGCCCGCCGCTCGCTTCGATGGCCGCCACGAGGCGCGCGATCTCGAGGCGCAGGTGAAGGCGACGCGCCTGATCCTGCGTCGTCCCGAGCTCCTCCTGGCATAGCTCCAGCAACTCGGGGTGGCGCTTCGCGTCGGTCAGCAACGCGCTGAGGGCGTCGGTGGTCTGGGTGTCTGCGGGCGCCGCGGCGTGCACGAGCCGGTACTGCTCGATCGCGGTGTCCCGGTCACCGCTCTCGGCCGCCAGCGCCGCTGCGTCGCGCCGATACTGGAGGCGGGTCGCCTCGTCCAAGGGCAGCTTGGCCGCCTCGAGCTGGATGGCGATCTGCTCGCCAGTGGCGGACGCGTCGCGGTACAGGGCGACGAGCCGCTCGATGGCGGTCGACGCCGCCGCGACGGCGTCCGCCGCTCCCGCGGAGCCCGCACGGCGCACGAGCCCGACCGAGCGCTCGTACAGCGCCTCGTACGTGCTGCGCGCGAGGGCAGCGTCCGCGAGCGTCTCGTCCGCCAAGCGCGCCGCCTCGAGGAGCACGGAGAGGTCGGCCGCGTCGCGCTCCGCGAGCCTCATCAGCGTGTCGAAGAGGGGCCTTCCAGGCGCACGCCGCTGCAACCCCGCGAGCAGGCGGAGGTGGCCCGTGGGGGGCTCACCCTCGCACACCGCCTGCAAGGCCAGCTCGACGACGTCCTCGGAGCCTTCGCCTGCGAGCGGCCCGAGCCGCACGACGGCGTCCGCATACGCCGCGCTGCGCGGCATGGCCGACAGCGCGCCCGTATACGCGCCCAGCGCGGCGGCGTGATCGCCCATCGACTCGAACAACGCCGCGGCCTGCTCGAGGAGCGCGGCGCGGCGGTCTGGGTCCTCGTCGACGCGCTGCGCCGCCGCTTCGAACGCGGTCGCCGCCGCGAGCGGCGCTTCCGCCTCGGTGGAGAGTCGCCGTACCTCTGCCTCGACGCGGCGGTCGAAGGGCCGAAGCTCGAGGACGCGACACATGGAACTCAACGCAGCCGCCTTTGCGCCAGCGCGCTGCTCCTGCAGGGTCGCAGCCTCCGTCAGCAACTCGACCACCTGGTCGTCTCCGCTCGCCAGCGCCAAGCGCTGATCCAGCAGCGCGAGCAGCGGCTCCCACTCGTCCGCCAGCTCATAGGAGCGCGCGAGCCCGCGCACGGCGTCGGCCTTGACGGTCGGGTCCTCGGAGAGCATGGCGAGCCCGCGGCGCGCGCTCTCGTTGATGGGGTCGGCCAGCAGCGCGCGTCGGTAGGCGGCGAGCGCCAGCGGAGCGTCGCCCAGCTGGGTGAAGTAGGTCTCGCCCAGGCGACACCGCACGGCGGCGAGGTGCGCGTCCTCGCGCTCGGCGGCCCGGCTCAAGAGCTCGGCGAGGGCGGAGTGAGCCTCCGTGCGCGTGTAGAGCTCGGAGAGCGCATCCACCACGTCGGCGGACTCGCCGTAGGTCTCGCTGACCTCTTTCCAAGTCGCGATGGCGTCTGCGGGCGCGTCCAAGTGGGTGGCCTGGATGTCTGCGATCCGCACGAGGTCCTGGCGCTGTTGCCAGCCCGTGCCACCTGCGCTCCGGCGGCGCAGCGCGGACACCAGCTCGGGCCAACGCTCCTGCGCCGACAGGACGTCCACGATGGCTGCGAGCGCCTGGGCGTCCGACGGATCGAGCGCCAGCGCCGCTTCGTACGCCCGCAGCGCGCGGTCGGGCGCCCCCTGCGTCTCCGCGACCCTGGCGACCTCGCCCCACACCTTCCGCTGGGCAGCGGGTTCGGTCTCGAGGCCGGCCAGGCGCTCCAGTGCGGTCAGGTGTTCCTCGTCACGTCCCGCGAGCGCGTACAGCGCGCTGAGGTTGCGCGCGCAGGTGAGCGCCGTGGACGGCTCGAGGGCGGGCTCGACCAGCACCGCCTCCAGCAGCGCGGTCGCACCGCCCACGTCTCCTGCCGCGCGCAGCAGCTCTGCCGACTCGACGCGCAGCGCGGTGCGGAGGGTGGCGTCCTCCGTACTCTCGGCCACCTCGGACAACACGGCGACTACGCGCGGCACGGCGCCGAGCTGCTCGCCGAACGCGCGCAGCTTCTCGCGCGCGACCGCGTCCTTGGGGGCCAGCAGGACGGCGTCGGCGTAGTGAGCGAGTGCCTCGTCGTTCCGCCCCTGCGCCTCTAGCCTCTGGCCCGCCTCCTTGTGCAACGCTGCGCGGTCGTCTTCGGCGGCGAGCGCGAGAGCCAGGTCCAGGGTGCGCACGACGTCCGCGGTGAGCCCTTCGGCCGTGTAGTGGTCCTTCAGGCTCTGGAGCGCCTCGCGGCGAACCTCGGTGTCCCCGGAGTCGTCGGCGACGACGCGCTCGAGCGTCGCGACGGCAGGGCTGGCGTCCGACGGTTCGTCCGCGAGCAGCGCCTTGATCTCGCGCAGGGCGCCGGCGGCGTCGGCCAGCTTGTCGAGGTAGGTGCTCGCAATACGCATGCGCAGCGCGTGAGCGTCGTCCCGGGTACGAGCCGAAAGGGTGGCGCGCCAGAACTCGATCAGGTCCGCCCAGCGCTCCGCGCGCTCCAGCAGGCGCTCGAGGTTCGCGGCGACGCCCGCGTCGTCGGGCCGGAGGGCACGCAGCTGCCGCAAGAAGTCCACCGCCCGATCGGAGCGGCCGGCGAAGTCCTTCGCGGTCTGCGCGGCCTCCTCCAACAGCACCGCCTTACGGTCGTCACCGCTGGCGGCGATGGCGCGGTCGTACAAGGTGAACAGCTCATCCCAGCGCTCCGCGCCCGTGTAGATGACCGTCAGCCGCTGGAACGCCCAATCCGAAGCGTCGGGGTCGACGACCATGGCGCGCTCGAGCACCTCGATGATCTGGGGCGCGTCCTCCCCGAACCACTCCTCGTGGAAGTTGAGCGCGCGCTGCGCGAGCGGCCCCCCAACGGCGGCGCTCGTGACCTCGTTGAGCGCAGCGCGGTAGAGGGCGCTCACGTCGTCTGGGCGCTGCGTCGCGCCGGCCCAGTCCTCGAGGGTGTCCCAGGCGGCGTCGTCCGACGGGTTCGCACGCGCGGCCACGCTGGCCTCGACGAAAGTGGGGTCGTTGCTGGCTGATTCGTCGAACGTCTCTTCAGTCGCCATGAGTCCTCTTCGGGGCACGCGCAGTCGCTTGGGGGGACGTGATGGTACCAACGTCGAAACAAAACCGAACTGCAAATTACGAAGCGCTCATCCCGCAACGCGCGTTCAGTGCTTGGCTCACCGTCGACGACGGGCGCTTCATTTCTGCTAGAAGGCGGTGCATGAACCTCACGGACCTGAAGATCATCGTCACCGGCGCCGCCCGGGGAATGGGCGCGCACTTCGCGCGACGCTTGCACGAGCTAGGGGCGCAGGTCGCCGCTGGCGACGTGGACGAAGCCGGCCTCGCCGAGCTCCCCGAGGGCGTCCACCGGCGACGCCTCGACGTCTCGAGCGACGCAGACGTCGCAGCGTTCGTCGCCTGGGCCGCGGAGTCCATGGGCGGTGTCAACGCGCTCGTCAACAACGCGGGCATCATCCGCGACGCGCTGCTCGTCCGAAAGAACCGCGAGGGCGTGGTCGAGCGCATGTCCCGCAAAGACTGGGACAGTGTCCTGGCGGTCAACCTCAGCGGCGCGACGATGATGGCCCAGGAGGTCGTGGCGTACATGCTGGAGCACGACGTCACGCCGGGCGTGATCGTCAACATCTCGTCCATCGCGCGACATGGCAGCCGCGGGCAGAGCAACTACGTGGCCGCCAAGGCCGCGCTGGCGGCGAACACGAGCACCTGGATGCGCGAGTTCTCTCGCTACGGCATCCGCGTGGGCGCCGTCGCCCCCGGCCTGATCGAGACGCCCATGACGGCCGGCATGAACGAGAAGGCGCTCGAACGCCTGCGCGCCGCGGTACCGCTCGGGCGCATCGGGAAGCCAGAGGACATCTTCATGGCGGTGAAGTTCATCCTCGAGTGTGACTTCTTCACCGGCCAAACCATCGACGTGGACGGCGGCGGCGTCATGGGGTGAGGTGAGGCACGCTCGGGTGCCCGGGCGCGTCCGACCAGGAGGACGGCAGCCCTCACCGCAAGCGGGCGCGTGGGCTCAATGCGTGGACAGCGCCGCCGCGTCGTCCGGGCGCGCCAGCACCTGGTAGCAGGCGGACAGCGTCTTCAACGCGGCCGCCTCGCCGCGGGCGTCGGCGTCGGCCCTGGCCGCCTGCAAGGCGCGCAGCGACTCTCGCACCGCCGCCTTGGTGTCGCCCTCCTGCAGCAGCAAGAGCGCGTGGGTCAGCGCCGCGCGAGCGCGCTCGCCCGGCCGGTCCCCGCCGCCGCGTTGCAGCATGTGCTCGTACGCCACACGCGCTGCATCCGTCGTGCCCCGCAGGACGGCCAGGGCCACCCGCATGCGATCGGCTGCGACCAGGCTGCGGCCCTGAGCGATGCCCATCTCCACGTACCGCTCCGCGCGCTCGTAGTCGCGCGCCTGGATGGCGTCGATGGCCCGCACCGTCGCGGCCGCGCCGACCACCGTGCTGACCTCCATGCTCTCGCCCGCGAACGACGTTCGCGCTGGGTTCGCCTCGCGCTCGCGGCGTTTGATGGTCTGGGAGACGTGCGCGGCCACCCGCCGCGTGTCGTCGTCCGGCAGGAATTGCACCGCCGCAGCCGCAAGGCGCAGCGCACCGCGTAGGTGCTGGGTGTCCGCCGCGGCGACGGCCGCGGTCAGGAGCCCACGCGCGCCAGCCTCCACGTCGCCGCCCTCCGCTTGGAAGTAGGCGAGGCTCACGCCAGCGAAGACGCCCGCGCGCACACCCGCGGCAGCCTCGGCGGCGAACCGGTACAGCTCCGCGCGTCGCGCGGGCGGCATGGCACCGAGGACCACGTGGCGCAGCTGCTCCGAGGTAGTACGCCACTCGGTCCGGCGCTCGAGCAACCAGGCCGCTGCGAGGTCGGCGACCGCACCCTCCAGCTCATCGGCCGCGACGCCGTCGAGCGCGACGATGGCCGCGAGCGCCCGGTCTCCCGCCCCCTGCGGCAGCAACGAGACCGTCTCGAGCACGCGGTACGCCGTGGGGTCGACGCTGCGGAGGCGGTCGGCGAGGAGCCGCTCCAGGGGCACGGCCCCGTCCACCGTCGGCGGTGACAGCCGGAAACGGAAGCGACCACGCTCGTGGATCAGGTCGCCGGCCGCGACCAGCGAGCGGGCAGCCTCGATGACCCCGAGCGGCGTGTCCCCGCCGATGGCGGCCACGCGCGCCGCGAGCCCACTCCCCTCGGGCTCGCCGAGCACCTGCGCCGCCAGCGTGCGAGCCAGAGACGGGCTGAACCGCGGCAACGTGGACTCGATCACGCCTCGGGCGGAGATCGCGGCGGGGACGCGGCCCTCCTCGGACAGCCGCACGACGACCACGGCGGCGGCGCCGGGCTGGTCGATGGCCTCGTTCAACAGCTTCACCGTGGAAGGGTCGATGCCGCCCACCGGATCGAGGAGGATGACCGGCTTGCCCCCCTCTGCGCCAACCAGCGCGAGCATGCGGCCGAAGAGGGTGGTGGCGTCGACGAGGCTGACGACCTCACCCTCGGTGAGGGCCCGGAGCGCCTCTCGGTCCACGGGCGTCAGACCCGCGAAACGCGAGAGGACGGCGTCTCCCGTACCGAACGCGTGCAGCAGGGCGTAGCGGAGACTGCCGAGCGGCTCGAGCCCTCCCGGCACTCCCGAAACGTGCAGAGAGAGAGGAGCCGACAGCGCTTCGATCAGCCGCGCGCACAGCCGTCGCGCGCCAGCGCCGCTTGGCCCTCGCAGCACGAGGCGCAGACTCCCTGGCTTCTCTGCGCTGGCGATGATGGACCGCGAAGCGTGCTCGATCGGCGCCAGCAGGCCCGGCTGACGCAAGTGCATGAGCCCGGCGCGGCAATCCGCCAGGAAGGGGTGCTCGCGGTCGATGGCGTCACCACGCAGACCAGCCGATCCCGTGTTGACCGTGCGCGCGAACAAGAACGCATCCCGCGCAACGGCGTGGCAGGCGGGATCGAGCACCAGCTCGCCAAAACGCGCTCGGTTTGCGAGCAGCTGCGCGCGATCGAAGGCTGCCCCCGAGAGCCCGTTCTCGCGCTGCTCCACCTCGCCCACGGCGACCCCGAGCGCCACGCGCAAACCGGCCATGCTCGGGTCGAGGGCGTCGGCGCGCCGCAGCGTCTCGAGCCCCCAGCTGAGGGCCGAGTGCGCGTCATGCATCTCGAACAGCACGGCCAGCGTGGAACCAACGCGCAGCACCACGCGGCCCCCGGCGTCCTCTGCGCGCGCGGCAAGGTCGTCGGTCCACGCGTCGTGCGCGCCGCTCTCCTCCTGCTCGTCGAGCACCGGGATGGCGCGATGCCACAGGACCAGACACTCCATGCGTCGGCTCAGTCGCGCAGGCGCGCCTTGAGCGCCTCGAGTTCGTCTTCGATGGCCCCATCCCCGCCCGCCCGCTCGAGGCGCCGGAACTTGGCGTCCACCTCGGCCCGGGAAGGGTCTTCGAGCACGGCGTGGGCCTCCACCTCCGCGTCCAGCTGCGCGATGCGCCCGCTCATGCGCTCCAGCTCGTCGAACGTGCCTCCACCGAGGCGTGAGGAGGCGCTGTCCCCCGGCACCTCCCGAGCCCGCCGCACCTGCTGGGCGAGGGTCGCCTTGCGCGCCTTGAGGTCTTCGATCTGGCGCTCGACGCGCTCGAGGGTGTCGCGCATCTCGTCGGCCGCCACGAGCTGCTGGTTCGCGCGGGCGGAAGCCTCGCCGGCCTTCTTGGTGAGGCGCGCCTTCTGCTTCAGCGCCTCACGCGCGAGCGCGTCGTCCCCGTTGCGCAGCGCGAGCACGGCGCGGTCCTCCCATACCGCCACCTCCTTCTGGATCTCCTCTCGCTCCTTCTCGATGCGCTTCGACGCGCCGAGCGTGGAGATGAGCTCCCGCTTCGCGCGCTTCACCTCGGCCTCCATCTCCACCACGGTCTGCGAGATGAGCTTGTCCGGGTCCTCCGCGTTGTCCAGCATGGAATTGAGGTTGGATTTGATGACTTGATTGAGTCGGGAGAAGATCCCCATGGTGCTCCGCCGGTCGAGAGGTTCGTGCTGTCGGAATCGTTCCATGATGCGCGACGCCTGTAAATGGTCGCGGAGGCTCGCTGATCCGTGCACACCGCGTTACAACGAGGCGCCATGTCCGATGCCATAGCCGCGCTGTGCGCGCTGGTCCCCGCCACCACCCGAGCCCTCAGCGCGTATCGCGTGCCCGCCGCGCCGCCGCCCGTGAAGCTGGACGCCAACGAGAGCCCTTGGCCGCTCCCGCAGGCCGCGCGCGAGCGGCTGTCCGAGGCGCTCGCGAACGTGGAGCTGCACCGCTACCCGGACGGACGCGCGCAGGGGGTGCGGGACGCGTTGGCGCGCAAGCTCGGCGGGCAGCCGGACGACTACGTGCTCGGCTGTGGTAGCGACGAAGTCATCGCCATGCTCATGACGGCCTGCTCGCAGCCGCGCGCAGGAGCCACGCAGGCCAAGGTCCTCTACCCGGTCCCGACGTTCGTCATGTACGGCATCACGTCCCGCGCGCTGGGCCTCGATCCGGTCGAGGTGCCGCTGACGGACGACTTCGAGCTGGACGAGGCCGCGCTCCACGCCGCGTTCGAGCGAGAGCGGCCGAACCTCGCCTTCTACGCGACCCCGAACAACCCGACGGGGAACCGCTTCGACGACGGCATCCTCGAGCGTTTGGTGCGAGCGTTCCCCGAGACCCTGCACATCGTGGACGAGGCCTACGGGCCGTTCGCGTCCACGTCGCTCTACGGGTGGTGCGATCGCTACCCCCAGGTCGGCCTGCTCGGCACCCTCAGCAAAATCGGCGTCGCCGCAGCGCGCGTGGGCTGGGTGCGCCTGCACTCGGAGCTCTCGGCCGAGGTGGAGAAGGTGCGTCAGCCCTTCAACCTGAACGCCCTCGGGCAGCTCACCGCCGAGCTGGCCCTCACCGAGCTCGCCCCTCTCCTCGACGAGCAGGTCGCGGCCATCGTCGCGGAGCGCGACATGCTGGTCGCCGGGCTGCGCGACGACCCACGCCTCACCCCCTACCCCACCGAGGCCAACTTCGTGCTGGTGCGCGTCGCCGACGGTGACAGCCAGGGCCTCGCGGAAGACCTCCTCGCCCGCGGCGTCGCCGTGCGCAGCTTCCACAAGTACGGAGGACGCCTCGCTGGCCTGATCCGGATCACCGTGGGCACCCCCGACGAGAACCAAGCCCTCCTCCGAGCGCTCCGAGCCTCCCGCTGAGCCCCACACTCAGGTGGACCTCCCGCGGCAAAGCGGACCTCGCGCGTCCACCGCACTCCGTCGCGCGCCATAGGCAAGGACACGTCACCGAGGGAGGGGGAGCTCCGGGCACGGGTGTCGGGGGGCCCCATTGCAAGCGCCCTGGCGCGCCGCAATGGGGGAGGCACCGCAGGGAGCGCCTGCGCGACCGAGCCCGTGCCCGGAGCTCCCCCCTCCCGTTCGCGACCAAGTCCCTCGCCTGCGACGCATCCGAGCCCAGCCAGACGCGTGAGACCGGCGCCCCGCCGCGCGGCTTGCACCATGAGGCGTAGGCTCTATGTTCACCGACCCCCGTGCCCCGACCCTCCGTGACACCGCCGGCAGCCGAGAGCTCCATGTCCCCCAAGAACGCGAACGCCCACGCCACCGACGTTGACCCCGCGTGGCAGCAGCGCGCCACGGAGGCGCTGCGCTGGGCGGAGTCCACCTGTGCGCGTCCGGACACCACGTCGGCTGACCCGCAGAGCCCCGCCGTCGGACGCGCCAGCGGGGACGACTCACATGGCGACGACGCGGCCGCGCCGTACGAGGGCTTCGACGACGACACACCGCAAGGCGCGCCCGAGCTCGCGGAGGCGGCACCGGAGAAGCTCCCGCCCGAAGCCTTTCGGGCTCTCCCCCTCGTCACCGTGCGGCGCAGCTTCGACGCCATCCTCCTCTCGCGTCAGCCTGACGTCGGCCTGGACGCGCTGCTCGCGGTCGGGGCGCTCGACGCCATCCTCCCGGAGGTCTCCGCCATGGTCGGCTTCGGAGACGGGGAGTGGAAGCACAAGGACGTCTGGCTGCACACCAAGCAGGTGGTCAAGCAGTCGGTCCCGCGCCTCGAGGTGCGTTGGGGCGCGCTGCTGCACGACATCGGCAAGCTGCGCACGCGGCGCATCGACGAGAGCGGCGCCGTGACCTTCTACGGCCACAGCGAGGTGGGCGCGCGCATGTTCGAGCGCAAGGTGGCCGCGCGCCTCGGGTTCGAGGGCGAGCTGCGCGAGCGCGTGCACTTCCTCATCCTGCACCACCTGCGTCCTGGTCAGTACAAGGAGTCCTGGACGGACGCGGCCGTGCGCCGCTTCTACAAGCAGATGGACGACGGGCTGACCGACCTGCTGGATCTCGGGCGCGCCGACATCACCACCAAGCGCCCCGAGCGTCGGCGCCGGGGTGTACGCCAGATCAGCTTGCTCAAGAAGCGCATCGAGGGCATCCGCGCAGAAGACAACAAGCTCCCGCCGCTGCCGAAGGGCCTCGGGACGCGGCTGATCGCCGACCTGGGCATCCCCGCCAGCCGTGAGCTCGGTGACCTGGTGAAGGCCCTCGAGGCCGAGGTCGCAGAGGGCCTGATCGAGGCCCGGCAGGACGCGGACTACTACGTCGCGCACGTGCGCGAGAACGCCGCGCGCCTGGGCGTCACGCTGCCCAGCGCACCGGGCGAAGATCCGACCGAAGGCTGAGCCCGGGCGACACCCGGCACGTCGAGCCCGGCGCAGAGCGCGGTCGAGCGGAGCCGACCTTCTACGGAGCGCTCAGCCCCAGGTAGTCGAACGCCGCGACCCAAGCAGGCTCCGAGATGGCCGTCGGGGTGGACACGAAGTCGTTGAGCAGCACGGCCACGCACACGCCGCTCTCGAGGTCGATGAACACCTCGCCCCGAAAGCCCATCGTGCTCCCCGTGTGACCGACTACTGGCCGCCCCCCGCGCGTGCGCAGCTGGGTGCCGTAGCCATAGGCGTCGCCTGCGCTGATCGACTCCGCGCTCGCGACCACCAGCTGCGCACGGGCGTCGGCGCCCAGCACGTCGCCCAGGTACAGCGCGTCCAGCCAGCGACACAGGTCGACGCCGCTGCCCACGAGACCCCCCGCAGCCCACGTCCAGCTCATGTCGATGTCGTCCGTGGACGCGGCGCCCGTCACCACGTAGCCCTCGCTCATCGCGCAGTCGCGCCCCTCGTGCTGCTCTTCGCTCATGTCGTCCAGCGCGAGCGGGTCCAGGAGACGCCGCCGCACCTCACGGTGGAACGGGCGGCCGCTCAGCTCCTCGATGGCGAGCCCGAGCACGAAGAAGCCCGTGTTCGAGTAGAGGTACTGGGCGCCCGGGTCCCCGACGGCTCCGTGGTCGAGCGACCAGGAGACGATCTCGACCGGCGTCCAGGGGTCGCGGCTGAGACCCAGGAACCCCACGTCGTCGGTGTAGTTGAACAAGCCGGCGCGGTGGCCCAGCACCTGCGCGAACGTCACGGTCGGATCGAGCGACAACCCGAGCGCGGCAAGAACCTCCGCCGGGTGGTCATCGAGGGAGACGGCCCCCTCCGCCACCAGCTGGAAGAAGACCGCCGTCGTGAAGGTCTTCGTCACGCTCCCCACCCGCAGGCGGGTGCGCGGCTCCATGGGCAGCTCGCCGAGCACGTCGCGAAAGCCTGCAGCTCCTGCGAAGGTGCCCTCCCCGGGGATGTGCACGGTCAACGTGGCGCCGGGAGCGCTCGACGAAGGCAGCCTGTCCGTCACCATGGCCTGTAGCGCTCCAGCGAGCGTCGGGTCGAACGTGTCGGGTAGCTCGTACGTCCCATCGCAGCGCCCGCCTTCGCCGGACTCACTGCACGCGGCGCACAGCAGGGTGAGGAGCACGAGGAGTGAGCGCGGGTGATGCGAGCGACGTAGACGGGGCGACATGACGATGACCTCACGGTCAGCATACACGCGAAGGAGACGGACGACGAAGGCCCGCCGAAGCGGGCCTTGCCGGAACGAAGGAACCTGGAGGACGCCTCAGTCGCGGGTCGCGGCGGGCGTGCTGCGGCGCATGTAGGCCGGGATGTCGAGCACGGCCTCGTCGTGCAGCGCGCTGGCCCCGAAGGCGCGCGTCGGGACGGGCGGCGCCGGCGGCACCGACGCCTGGCGAGGAGCCTCGTTGGGGCGACGCGAGGGACGCGAACTGGTGATGGCGTCGCGGAAGCCCGGCGAGCTGGGACGGGACCCGCGCGCCGCCGGCATGCTGTAGCGGCCGGGCTGGCTCAGCTGCGCCTGCACCGCGCTCTGCACGCCGTGCGCCTCGCTCGACGCGCGGGCGTCGTCCTCGAACCCGGTCGCGATGACGGTCACCTTCACGGTGTCGTTCATGTCGGGGTCGGTCACGACGCCGAAGATGATCTCCACGTCCTCGTGCGCAGCGGCCTGCACCAGCGACGCCGCCTCATTGATCTCACGCAGGCGGATGTCCGGCCCGGCCGTGAAGCTGAGCAGGATGCCCTTGGCGCCGTCGATGCTGATGTCGTCGAGCAGCGGCGAGTTGATGGCGTACTGCGCGGCGTTGAGCGCGCGGTGGTCGCCCTTGGCGTAGCCCGTGCCCATCAGCGCGCGGCCCGTGTAGCTCATGATGGTCTTCACGTCGGCGAAGTCGACGTTGATCATGCCGTGGTTGATGATCAGATCGCTGATGCCCTGCACGGCCTGCAGCAGCACGTCGTCCGCGCGCTGGAACGCGTCCAGCATGGAGAGGTCGTCGTCGCCGAGCAGCAGCAGCTTCTCGTTCGGGATGGTGATGATGCTGTCCACCGAGTCGACCAGCTCACGCACGCCGTAGAGCGCGTTCTTGCCGCGCCGGTTGCCTTCGAACGCGAACGGCTTGGTGACCACACCGACCGTCAGCGCGCCGGCGTCACGGGCCACCTGCGCCACGATCGGGGCCGCGCCCGTGCCGGTGCCACCGCCCATGCCGGCCGTGACGAACACCATGTCGGCGCCCGCGAGCACCTCGGCCAGACGCTGAACGTCCTCGAGCGCCGCCTTGCGACCGATCTCGGGGTTGCCACCCGCGCCGAGGCCCTTGGTCAGCATGGGCCCGAGCTGGATCTTCGTGGGCGCGAGGTTGCTCTCGAGCGCCTGCGCGTCCGTGTTGGCGGCGATGAACTCGACGCCCTCGAGACCGCTCGCGATCATCGTGTTGAGGGCGTTGCCGCCGCTCCCGCCCACGCCCACTACCTTGATACGCGCCTGGAGGTCCGCGTCGTCTGCAAACTCAATCGAGATGGCCATTGTTTTCCTCCCGGCGCTGTTCGCCGGCTCCACCAATTTCGGTGTCACGAGTTCGCCCACCCGCGGTCACCGTACTGTTCCGTCGTTCGTTCTCGAGAGACGCGGGCCCGCCCGCATCCGTCAGCTGTTCAGAAGACCTCGCGGAACCAGGCGCTGATGCGCCCGCCGAGGCCCGTCCCCTGCGGGACGTGGATGATCTCTTCCTCGACCGGCAGCGTCTGCAGCCGGTTCACGCCGTACTTCACGAGGCCCACCCCCGTCGAGTACGCAGGGCTCTTCACGACGTCGATCAACCCACCGATGCCGATGGGCGCGGCGCGGCGCACCGGCAGCCCCAGCACCTGCTCGGCAAGCTCGGGCATGCCGTCCAGCAGCGTGGTGCCGCCGGTGATGATCGCGCCGGACGCCAGCATGTCCGCGTAGCCGGTCTCCGCGATGACGTGGCGGCACGCGACGAAGATCTCCTCGACGCGTGGCTCGATGATGTCGCACAGCGCGCGACGCGACAGCGTGCGGGGCGCGCGGCCACCCACGGACGGCACTTCGATCACCTCGTCCTCGTCGATCATGAAGGTCGCGGCGCAGCCGTACTTGATCTTGATGCGCTCGGCCTCCGCCATCGGTGTCCGCAGGCCCGTGGCGACGTCGTTCGTGAGGTTGATGCCGCCGATGGGGATGGAGCTGGTGTGCACCACCGCGCCGTCGACGTAGACGATGATGTCGCTCGTGCCGCCGCCGATGTCGATCAGCACGGCGCCGATCTCCTTCTCGTCGTCGCTCAGCACAGCGTGCGCGCTGGCGAGCGGCTGGAGCACCACCTCGGCCACGTGCAGGCCGCAGCGCTCCGCGCACTTCACGATGTTGGCGACGCAGCTGCTGGCCGCGGTGACCATGTGCACGCGCGCCTCGAGGCGCACGCCGGCCATCCCGACGGGCTCCTTGATGCCATCTTGCGCGTCCACGATGTACTCCTGCGGGAGCACGTGGATGACCTCGCGGTCGCCGGGCAGCGGCACCGCTTTGGCCTGGATGAGCACGCGGTCGACGTCGTCCTGCGTGACCTCGCGGCTGCCGATGGCGGCCACGCCCTCTTCGTTCATGCCACTGACGTGGCTGCCGGCGATGCCCGCGAAGACCGTGTTGATCTCGACGCCGGCCATGGCCTCGGCCTGCTCGACGGCGGCGCGGATGGCTTGGACGGTCGACTCGATGTTGACGACGACGCCCTTCTTGAGCCCCTTCGCGGGGACGGATCCGATGCCGATGACATCGAGGCCGTCGTCCGTCAGCTCGGCGACGATCACGGTGACCTTCGTGGTCCCCAGATCAAGTCCTGCAATGATTTCGCTCGCGGCCATTTGTTCTTACTCCGAGGGCTCGGCCCTGACCGAGCGATACATGAGTGCGAACCCGCTGCCAAAAAAGTTGCAGCCAAAAAACGCGCGCTCAGTTCGCGCCCTGCGAGGCCACCAGCGCGCGCTCTTCGCGGAGGCGCACCGTCACCCGATCGGGGCGGCGGACGTTGTCCGCGTAGATGTACGCGGCGCGCGTCTCGCGAGCGTCGAGGGCGTCGAACACGCGACGGATCTTCTGCAGCTTGTCGCGGAACGGCCCGCGCCCGAGGCGCACGTAGGTGGCGTCCTCGCCGACGTACAGGCTGAGCGAGTCGTCCGCCTCCACGTGCACCTCGGCGATGGGCTCGCGGCGCCACAGCCCGACGCCGCGGTAGTCGTGCATGAGCGCGACGATCTCGAGCAGCACGCTGGCGCGATAGGCGCGGTCACGCACGAAGCGCTCACGCGGGATGCCGACGATGACGGGCAGGTCGACCAGATCTTCCTCGCCGAGCTGCTTGAACACGGTGCCGTCCTCGCCCACCAGGTACAGCTGCTCGAGCGCCAAGATGGCGACCGCCCGGCGCTCGCGCACGTCGATGGTGAACGTCCCGGGGAGGCGCCGCTGCACCTCCACGCTGGCGATCCACGGGTGCCGTCCGAGGCGGTCGCGCACGTCCTCCGGAGCCAGATCGAAGACGTTCTGGCCGATGGCGAGGCCGCTCGTGCGCAGCAGCTCCGCCTCCTCGAGCTGCTCGTGCCCCGAAAAGGTGATGGAGCGGATCGCAAACGCCGGGGACGTGCGCACATGACGCTCGATCAGGCGGCCGACCGCGACGGTACCGACCACGCACGCGGCGAGCACAATCAGCTTCCCCACCACCCGAACGGGACCTCGGACGCGGAGCCAGCCACGCGCGGCGCCTTCGCGCAGGGCAGCCTTCACCGCGACGAGACGAGCCGCCATGACGCGCGGTGACGGCTTCTCGCGGGCCGCAGAGACATCGCGCGCAGGCTCGGGCTCCGGAATGCTCGGTCGCGTGCGGACGTTGCGCCGTGGTCCCGGGGGAGGCGCGGAGGGAGCCTCCGCGACGCGCTTGGACGCACGGCGCCGGGCCGGCGGCGAAGGCTGCCCGCTGTCACCCTCCGACTCCGCGGGGGGCTTCCGTCGTCTGTTGGTGGCGACCATTCGAAGCGTACTCGAGGGGCGTGCGGCCAGTGCGCGGCGCCCCTCGGGACTTCTCCCGCGGACGTCCCGCGTTGGTCAAGAAAGCTGGGATGAGCGCGCCGCCCAGCGGGAGCACGCCGCCCGTGTCAGCGCGCTTCGAGGGCGGCCAGCAGCTCACGCCCAGTCTTCGTGATGTCCCCCGCGCCCAGCGTCAGCACGACGTCGCCGGGCCGCAGGCGCGCACGCAACGCATCCACCAGGTCCGCCCGGTCGGGCACCAAGGCCACGTCCCGGTGACCATGTGCGCGGATCGCCTCCACCAGCGCCGCCGAGTCCGCCCCTTGGATCGGCTCCTCGCCCGCAGCGTACACATCGGTCAGCAGCAGCACGTCGGCGCGGTTGAAACAGCGCGTCAGGTCGAGGAAGCAGTCGCGCGTGCGCGTGTAGCGGTGCGGCTGAAACGCGACCACGAGGCGTCGACCGTACGCGCGCTGCGCGGCGTCGAGGGTCACCTGCACCTCGGCTGGGTGGTGCCCATAGTCGTCGACGATGGTGACCCCCTCGTGCTCGCCCACGATGGTGAAGCGCCGCTGCACACCACCGAACGTCCGCAGGGCCTCACGCACGCGCTCGTGGGGCACCGCCAGCTCGTCGGCCACCGCGATGGTGGCGAGCGCGTTGAGCACGTTGTGGATGCCGGGCATGCGCACCTCGAACTCGCCCAGCGGCTCGCCACGACGCACGACCGAGAACGTCATGGCCAGGCCTGAGAAGCGGGGGTTGAGCGCGCGGTAGTCGGCCTGCGCCGCGAGCCCGTAGGTCACGATGCGCTTGTCGATCGCGGGCAGGATGTCCTGCACGTTGGGGTGATCGAGGCAGGCCACCACGAGGCCGTAGAAGGGCACCCGGTTGGCGAACCCGACGAACGCGTCCTTCACCGCCGCGAGCGTGCCGTAGTGGTCGAGGTGCTCGGGGTCGATGTTGGTGATGACCGCGATGCCGGGCGTGAGGTGCAGGAACGATCCGTCCGACTCGTCGGCCTCGGCCACCAGCAGGTCGCCCGCGCCGCTCGCCGCGCCGCTGCCGAGCGCGTTGAGCTTGCCGCCGATCACGACCGTGGGGTCGAGCCCGGCGTCGCGCAGCACGGTCGCCACGAGCGAGGTCGTGGTCGTCTTGCCGTGCGAGCCCGCGATGGCGATGCCGTCCTTCAGGCGCATCAGCTCGCCGAGCATCTCGGCGCGCGGGATGACGGGCACGCCACGGCGCTTGGCCTCCACCACCTCGGGGTTCTTGGGGGAGACGGCAGACGAGAAGACCACCACGTCCGACGTGGCCACGTTGGCGGCCGCGTGTCCCGTGGCGACCTTGGCGCCCTTCTCGATCAGGCGCGCCGCGTAGTCGTTGATGCGCAGATCGGAGCCGGTCACCTCGAAGCCGTAGTCGAGCAGCACCTCGGCGATGCCGCTCATGCCGACGCCCCCGATACCGATGAAGTGAATGGACCGAATCTTGCCGCGAAACATGCTGTGTTGCTCTCGTGAGGTCGCGCGCGGCCGGCGTCTACTCCCAGCTCGCGTCGCCCACCGTCAGCCGTCGACGCAGCGCGGGGGAAGGAGCGGAGAGCACGGCGCGGGCGTCTCGCACGCGGGGGATGTAGGGGCGAGCCCCGCGCAGCGACTGTGAGACACGCTCGGCCTCTTGGCCAGCGGCCGACGCGGGGTCGTCGTGCTCCTCGGTCTCGTCACCCTCGGCCAGCTCACCGGGCTCGGTCACTTCGCCGCTGCCACCACCCCGCACGTCGTCCCAGCCGAGCCAGTCGCAGACGTCGTCGACGATGGCGGCCGCCGCGTCGGGTCGCCCCAAGCCGCGCGCCGCGTCCGACATGGCGCGTCGCCGCGGAGCGTCCGCCAAGAGGTCACGCACGAGCGCGCCGAGGCCTTCGGGGGTCAGTCCCTCCTCGCGCACGCACACCGCCGCGCCGGCCGCCTGCAGCGCCTCGGCGTTCTTGCCCTGGTGGTCGTCGGCCGCGAAGGGGAACGGGATCAGCACGGCAGGGCGCCCCACAGCGCAGATCTCCGCGAGCGTGGTGGCCCCCGCACGGCCCACGATGATGGCGGCGTTGGCGTAGGCCCGCGCCATGTCGTCGATGAAGGTCTTCACCTCGGCGTTCACGCCCAGCTCACGGTAGCGCTGCTCGACCTCGTCGCGCATTGCAGCCCCCGACTGGTGCACCACGCGCACGGTGCCTCCCGCGAGGCCCGCCTTCGCCAACGCCGCGGGCACGGTCTGGTTCAGCGCGCGCGCGCCCTGCGAACCCCCGAGCACGAGGATGTCCGTGGCGCGCGCCTCGAAGCCGACAGGGTCCGTCACGGCGCGCTGTGCGGCGCTCACGAAGTCCCGACGCACGGGGTTGCCCACCAGGCGCGCGCGCTGCTCACCGAAGCGGGCGAACGTCTCCTGGAACGTGACGTAGGCGCGCCCCACGCGGCCCGCCAGCAAGCGGTTGGTGAGCCCGACGTGAGCGTTCTGCTCCAGCAGCGCCGTCGGGACCCCGAGGCGCGACGCCGCGAGCAGCAACGGCCCCGACGCGTAGCCACCCACACCGAGGACCAGGTCCGGCCCGAAGTCGCGCACCAACGCGGAGGCGCGACCGAGAGCCCCAGGGAGCCGCGCGACGCTCTTCATCAGCGCAATGGGGCTCTGTCCCTTGAGCGGCGTCACCTCCATGGTCTCGAGGCGCTCGCCCCTCGGCGGAAGCACACGCGCCTCGATGCCACGCTCGGTGCCCACGAAGAGGATCTCCACCTGGGGGTCACGGCGCCGGAGCTCCTCGACCACCGCCAACCCGGGGAACAGATGGCCGCCCGTCCCGCCGCCCGCCACGATGACTTTTCGACTCATACCGAACTCCCTCGCGCGCGCCCGCCCGACGAACGTGGCGCGCGCCCGCGCTTCCCCGTCCCGTCGGCGGGTCGCCCGCCGCCCGCTGCTTCCTTGGTGTTCCGAACGCTGGGCTTCGCCCCCCAGCGCGACGTCTTCTCTTCCGGCGTTCCCACCGCCTCTCGCTCGACCTTGCCGTTGCGGTTTGCCTGCCGCTCGGCCGCCTCCGCTGCCTCGCGCAAGAGCGCGCTCACGTCCCGCGGCCGCGACACGTTCAGCAGCAGACCCACGGCCGCGCAGTTCACCAAGAGCGACGACCCACCGTAGGACACGAACGGGAGCGTGAGCCCCTTGGTCGGCAGCAAACCCAGCGCGACCGAGAGGTTGGTGAAGGCCTGCAGCCCGACGAACAGCGTGACGCCGGTCGCTAGGTAGGTGCCGTAGTCGTCGGCCGCGTTGAGCGCCGCGCGCAGGCCGCGGTAGACGACCAGCACGAAGCCGAGCAGCAGCAGGGTGACACCCACCAGGCCCAGCTCTTCGCCGACGATGGCGCTGATGAAGTCCGTGTGCGCCTCGGGGAGGAAGGCGTGCTTCTGGCGGCTGTCCCCAATGCCCACGCCGAACGCGCCGCCCTGGGCGAAGCTGATCAGCGACTCGGCGATTTGGTAGCCGACGCCCGCGCGATCCTGGAACGGGTTCACGAAGGCCTCGATACGCCGCATGCGGTACTCGGAGCCCGTGATGAGCAGGTAGACCATGGGCAGCGCGATGGCCGCGGCGCCGAGGATGTAGTTGATGCGCGTGCCGGCGGTGAACAAGAGCACCACCGTGAGCAGGCCGATCATGACCGCGCTGCCGAAGTCTGGCTGCTTCAGGCACAGCACCATGAACACGCCCGCCACGAGCACGTGCGGCAGGAAGCCGATCTTGAAGTCGCGCAGCTGGTCGCGCTTCTTCGAGAGCGAGTACGACAGATAGAAGATGATCGCGAGCTTGGCGATCTCTGCGGGCTGCACGCGCACGACCTTGAGGTCGATCCAGCGCGCGGCGCCGCCGACCGTCCGGCCGCCTCCGAGCGCGACGACCACGAGCAGCGCGAAGGCCGCCATGAGGATGGGATAGGTGACGTACGACGCCTGGTAGCGGTGGTAGTCGATGCGCGCGAGGACCACCATCAGGCCCAGCCCAGCGACCGCGTAGATGCTCTGGCGGACGAGGTAGTGGTACCCGTCGTGGAACGTGCGGGCCGCGAGGGAGGCGCTCGCGCTGTACACCATGACCACGCCGAAGAAGACGATGGCGATGATCGTCGCGGCGAGCACGACGTCAGCCGTGCCAGTCACGGGCGGAAAGCGCGTGGTCTTTCGAGGTGACGCTGGCGCCGTGGTGGGCGCGGGGGCGTCGGCCGCCGCAGGCCGCAGGGAGACGTTGCGCACGTTCACGACCCGCCTCCCTGGGCGAGCGCCCGCACGGCGCGCTGGAAGTCTCGTCCCCGCTCGGCGTACCCGCCGTACCAGTCGAAGCTGCTGCACGCTGGCGCCAGCACCACCACGTCGCCTGGCTCGGCCAAGTCCGCGGCCGCGCGCACCGCGGCGTCCATGTCGCGGGCCTCGACGCGGGGCAAGGGCTCGCCAGCGAAGGCGTCGCGCAGCAGGGGCGTAGCGTCCCCGATCAGGACGGCCCCGCGGCCACGCGCGCGCATGGCCTCCACCAGCGGCTGGTAGCTGCCGCCCTTGTCGCGCCCGCCCGCGATGAGCACCACGCGTCCGCCGTGCGCGTCGAGGTCCGCGAGCCCGTCGAGGGCGGCGACGGCCGCGCCGACGTTGGTGGCCTTGGAGTCGTCGTAGTACGTCACCCCTTGGCGCTCGAGCACGTGCTGCATGCGGTGCCCGAGCCCACCGAAGTCGCGTAGCACCGCTTCGACGACGCTCGCAGGGACGCCCAGCAGACCGCACGCGAGCGCCGCGGCGCAGGCGTTGTCCACGTTGTGCCCGCCGCGCAGCTTGAGGGCGCTCGTGGGCAGCGAGAGCCCGGTGCGCGCGTCCGTCAGCACCCCGTCTGCGGCGTACACGCCGTCCGCGCCTGGCTCGGTCACGCGCCCGAAGTAGCGTGCCGCGGCTACGGCCCCCTGCTCCTCGAAGGCCCGCCGGCAGCGTGCGTCGCCCGCGGGGAGCACGGCGAAGTCCGCTGCCTGCTGACGCTCGAAGATGCGCGCCTTCGCCGCCACGTACGCGTCGAAGTCGGCGTAACGGTCGAGGTGATCGTCGGTCACGTTGAGCAGTAGGGCCACGTGCACGCGCAGGCGCGTGACGCGCTCCAGCTGGAAGCTGCTGAGCTCCACCACCACGACGCCGTTGGGCCCCGCCGCGTCGGTCCCCACCACCTCCACCAGCGGCCGCCCGAGGTTGCCGCCCACGAACGTCGGCAAGCCCGCGCGCTCGCACATCTGCCCGACGAGCGTCGTCACGGTGCTCTTGCCGTTGGTGCCCGTGATGCCGACGATGCGCCCGGCGACGAACCAGGACGCCAGCTCGATCTCGCTCGAGATGGGCACGCCCGCCCGCTCGGCGTCGTCCAGCGCCGGCAGCGGCGGAACGCCCGGGGACACGACGATGTGGTCGACGCTGGTGAAGAGCGCGCTCGGGTGCTCGCCGCACACCAGCTCCATGCCCAGCGCGCGCACCTCGGCCGCGCGTTCGCCGAGCTCCGCCTCGGAGCGCACGTCGTTGACGCTCACCCTCGCCCCGCGCTCGCACAGCAACTTCGCCGCGGCGAGGCCGCTCGCGCCGAGCCCCACCACGAGGAAGCGCTGATCGCGCAGGTCAACGGTGTCGTTGGACGTGCTCACGCGCTCACCGCAGCTTCAGGGTGGCGAGGCTCGCCACGGCCAACATGATGGAGATGATCCAGAAGCGGACGATGACCCGTGGCTCGGGCCAGCCCTTCTTCTCGAAGTGGTGATGGATGGGGGCCATCAGGAAGATGCGCTTGCCCCCCGACACCTTGAAGTAGCCCACCTGCAGGATGACGCTGACCGCCTCGACCACGAAGATGCCGCCCAGCAGCACACTCAGCAGCTCGTTCTTGGTGGTGACTGCCAGCGCGCCCAGGCCGCCGCCGAGGGCCAGCGAGCCCACGTCCCCCATGAAGACCTGCGCGGGGTACGTGTTGTACCAGAGGAAGCCGAAGCCGCAGCCGATGACCGAGGCGCAGAAGATGGCGAGCTCGCTCGCGCTCTCCACGTGCGGGATGTGCAGGTAGTCGGCCACGTTGTTGCCGAAGAACGAGAGACCCGCGAGGTAGGCCAGGATCGCGTACGTGCCCGCGTTGACCATCACGGGGCCGATGGCGAGGCCGTCGAGGCCGTCCGTGAGGTTCACTGCGTTGCTGGTCCCGACGATGACGAACGAAGCGAACGCCACGTAGAGCCACGGTGGCAGCTCGATGGGGTACTTCCCGAAAGCCAGGAAGGGCACGGAGAGGCGCCAGCGCACGGCGAGCCAGTCGGCGGGCAGCCCCTCGGTGCCCATGAAGAGCCAGCCGCACACGGCGAGCGCCACCGCGAACTGCAGCAGCAGCTTGTAGCGCCCGGCCAAGCCGCCGGTGCTCTTCTTCTGCACCTTGGCGGCGTCGTCGATGTAGCCCACCACGCCGTAGGCGGCGGTGACGGCCGTGACGACCCACACCAGCGGGTTTGCCGGGTCGGCCCACAGCACGGTGGCGGACACGAGCGCCAGCAGCATCAGGGCGCCGCCCATGGTGGGCGTGCCCGCCTTGCTGAAGTGCGACTCTGGCCCCTCGGTGCGCACCACCTGGCCGATCTGCTTGCGCTGCAGGCTGCGGATGAACCACGGGTAGAGCCCGAAGGTCAGCAGCATCGCCGTCATCGTCGCGCACAGCACGCGAAAGGGCACGTAGCGCAGCACGTTCAGGAACGAGAGCTGCGGGTTCTCGTGCAGCGGGTAGAGCAGGTAGTAGATCATCCGGCGGCCTCGCGGTGCGAGTGGGGGGTCCCGGTGAGCGCAGCCACGACGCGCTCCATGCGCATCGAGCGAGAGCCTTTGACCAACACGACGTCTCCGTCGCGCACCAACGCCAGCGCCGCCAGCGCCGCCGCCTCGCTCGAGCCCGTCTCGTGGACGGTCACGCCGCGCTCCCGAGCGGCGCGCGCCGTGGCGCGCATCTCGGGACCGGCGGTGATCAGACGCCGCACGCCGGCACGCGCGAGGTGCGTGCCCACGGCGCGGTGCTCCGTGACGCTCTTCTGTCCCAGCTCGCGCATGTCACCCAGCACCGCGACGAACGGCTTCCCGGCCTCCTTGGCGAGCCGCGCAGCGGTGTCGATGGCCATCGCCATGCTCGCCGGGCTGGCATTGTACGTGTCGTCGATCACGAGCCGCCCGCCTGGCACACGGATGGCCACCAGCCGACCTGGCTCGGGGGTCATGGCGGACAGGGCCGCGGCGGCGGCACCGAGATCGTAGCCCAGCACCTCCAGGACCGCCGCCGTGCCCGCCAGGTTCTCGGCCGCCGCGTCGCCCAACAGACGGACGCTCAGCTCGCGTCGCACGGCCGGGCGCTCGCCGTCCGCCTCGCGCTCGAGCACCACGCGGGTGCGCTCACCCTCGAGGCCCAGCACGCGACCGCGCCAGACGTTCTGCTCGCTCGTGCCATAGCGCACCTTGCGCGCGGGACGCGACGCCGCGAGCGCCTGCGCCACGTGCGCGTCGTCTCCGCAGCCGATCGCGACACCCTGCTCGCCGAGGTGCGCGAAGAGCGCACCCTTCTCACGCGCGACGTCCTCGACCGTCCCCAGCCCGGCCGTGTGGGCCAGCGCCACGTGCGTCACCACCGCCACGTCGGGATCCGCGATGGCCGCCAAGCGAGCGATCTCGCCGGGCTCGCTGGTGCCCATCTCGATCACGGCGACCTCGGTGGGCGCCTCGAGCGCGAACAACGTCATGGGCACACCCACGCGGTTGTTGAGGTTGCCCGGCGTGGCCCACACGCGCGCCCCTGCGCCCGTGAGCGCGGTCGCGATCAGGCGCTTGGTGCTGGTCTTGCCGACCGAACCCGTGATGCCCACCACCCGACCCGTGAAGCGCTTCCGGTGGGCGCGAGCGAGCTCTCCGAGCGCGAACAGCGGGTCGTCCACCGCGACCCCGCGCAGCTCGGGGTGCGCAGTGAGCATGGCGTGACCCCGCTGCACCAGCGCGTACGCGCCCATGGCCGTCACGGCCGAGAGAAAGGCGTGGGCGTCGTGTCGGTCGCCGCACAGCGCGACGAACAGGTTGCCCGTCGTGAGTGCGCGCGAGTCCAGACGCACTCCGACGACGGTGTCGTCGGGCGCCGTACCCGGCAGGAGCTCACCGTTCGTGAGGCGGGCGACCTCCCCCAACGAGAACGACGCGCAGTTGTTCGGCAGGGCGGTGGCCATCAGCGCACCTCCTGCGCGCGCGCGGCGAGCGCCTCGCGGGCCTCGACCCGATCGTCGAACGGGTGCTTCGTTGTCCCGAGGATCTGGTAGTCCTCGTGCCCCTTGCCCGCGATCAGCACGCTGTCCCCGGGCCGGGCGCTGCTCACCGCCAGCGCGATGGCCGCGCGGCGGTCGCTCACCCGCGTGTAGCCACGCGCAGCCGCGGACAGCTGCTCTGGGGACACGCGCGCGATGTCCACGCAGCCCTGCTCCACGTCGTCGAGGATGCTCTCGGGCGCCTCGGTGCGCGGGTTGTCGCTGGTGATGACCACCAAGTCGCTCGCCCCGCACGCGGCGCGGGCCATCAGCGGTCGCTTGCCCTTGTCGCGGTCACCACCGCAGCCGAACACCGTGATCAGCCGCCCTGGCGTGAGCGCCCGCAGCGCGCGCACAGTGCGCTCCAGCGCGTCCGGTGTGTGTGCGTAGTCGACGAACACGGCCACGTCCTCGTCGCAGGGCACGCGCTCGAGCCGACCCGGCGCGCCAGGCAGGTGCGCGCAGGCGGCGACCGCCACGTCCCACGGCACGCCGAGCGAGGCAGCACAGCCCACGGCCACCAGCAGGTTCTCGAGGTTGTGCGCACCGACCATCGGGCTCATCAGCCGCAGCTCGCCGGCGGGCGTCTCGAGCGACGCTTCGATCCCGGCCCGCGACATGGTCCACGACACCGCGCGCAGCGGCGCGTCCGAGTCTGCCCGAACCGAGCAGCGCAGCACCTCGCCCACCGCACGCTCGGCCAGCTGCGCGCCAAACGGCGCGTCCACGCAGATGACGCTGACGCGCGGCGCGTATTCCGTGAAGAGGCGCGCCTTGGCCTCGCCGTAGGCCTCCATGCTGGGGTGGAAGTCCAGGTGGTCCTGCGTGAGGTTGGTGAAGCCGCACACGTCGAAGCGCACCCCCGCGACCCGCTCCAGCTCGAGGCCGTGGCTCGAAACCTCCATGACGAGGTGCGTGGCGCCCGCGGTCACCGCCTGTGCCAGGTAGCGCACCAAGTCGTCCGCCTCGGGCGTGGTGTAGCCCGAGCTCGTCACGTAGCCCGGGCCACGCACCGCCACCGTCCCGATCAGCGCGACCGGCCTGCCCGTCGCGGCCAGGATGCCCTCGAGCAGGTAGCTGGTGGTGGTCTTGCCGTTGGTGCCGGTCAGCCCCACCACGGTGAGCGCGCGCGAGGGGTCGCCATACACGGCGTGCGCCGCGCGCGCGAGCCCGCTCCGGACGTCCGCGCTGATCAGCTGCGGCACCGCCAGCTCCGGGACCTCGGCGCCAGTCAGCACCGCCGTAGCACCGGCCGCCACCGCAGCGTCCACGAACGCACGCCCATCCACATGCTCACCGGGAAGCGCCACGAACAAGTCCCCGACCGCCACCCTTCGGGAGTCGCGCTGCACGCCCGTCACCACGGCATCGCCATCACCGAGCACCGTCTCTGCCACACCCAAGCGCACGAGGTCCGCTAGCGTGCGCGCCGCCTGCGCGACTCGCGGCGCGCTCATGGGGTCCTCCCCGCGGGCACACCCGCCACCCCTTGCGCGCTCGCCACGGTCCCGGTGTCGTCGCCCTCGATCGCCTCGTCCACGTCGAAGCGCGGGCGCTGCATGACCACGCGTACGGCGGCACCGAGGGTCCCGAACGCGCCGGGCGCGGGCTCCTGTGTCATCACGACGCCCGAGCCCTCGAAGCGCGGCACGAGCCCCGCACGGTGCAGCGTGATCAACGCGGCGCGCGCGCTCATGCCGCGCACGTCCGGAACCAGGGTCTCGTCCTCGCGGGGTTCGCGGCGGGTCACCGCCGGGCCGGGCTGCGGTGTCCCCGCGTACGCATTGCGCGCCGCCACGACCCCCTCTTCACCATCGACGTCGTCCCCCTCGCTGCGCGCCTCGGCGCCCACCGCGCTCCCATCGCGCGCCGCGCGCGCCGCCTCGCGTGCCGCGATGCGGGCCTCGCGCCGGGCCTGCCGCAGCCGCGCTGCGTGCTCGGCCAGCGCCTGTCCGCCACCGTTGGGAGGCACGCCCAGGTGGCGCAGCGTGGCCTCTCCCACACGTCGAAACACCGGGCCCGCGACGATGCCGCCGGCGTGCGCGATGAGCGGCTCGTCGATCACCACCGAGATCACCAGGCGCGGGCTCTCGGCCGGCACGAAGCCCACGAACGACGCGAGCCACTGGTCCTCGGCGTAACCGCCCGTGACGTAGTCGGCCTTCTGCGCCGTGCCGGTCTTGCCCGCGACCAGGTAGCCGTCGATGGCGGCCTCGATGCCCGTGCCACCCGGACCCGTCACCGCGGTCATCATGTCGGCCACCAGCCGCGCGGTGGCGGTGGGGATGACCTGACGGCGCACCTGCGGCAGGTTGTCGTCCACGAGCGCCCCGTCGGCGTCGTGAACGCGCCGGACGAGCGTCGGTCGCATCAACCGCCCACCGTTGGCGATGGCCCCCATCGCGGTCGCGAGCTGGACGGAGGTGACGCTCATGCCCTGACCGAACGAGATGGTCGCGGCGTCCATTTCGTACCAGCGCCGATAGTGGCGCAGCACGCCACCCGTCTCACCGGGCAGCGGCAGGCCCGTCTGCTCACCGAAGCCGAAGCGACGCATGGCGCGGTAGAGGCCGCTGCGCCCCATGGTGGCGGCGATGCGCGCCGTCCCGATGTTGCTCGAGAACGCGATGATCTGCGCTGGCGTGAGCGACGTGTAGCGGTGCGAGTCGCGGATCGTGTTCTCTTCGTCGACGGACATCTGACCGTCGCCGCAGTCGAACACCTGGTTTGCGCGGATGGTGCCGGCGGCGAGCGCGCCCGCCACCGTGAAGGGCTTCACGGTGGAGCCCGGCTCGAAGCGATCGGTGACCGCCCGGTTGCGGCGGGCGCCGACGTCGAAGCGGCCCGGTGCGTTCGGGTCGAACGTGGGGTAGTTGGCCAGCGCCAGGATCTCGCCCGTGTTCGGGTCCATCACCACCACGTGCCCGGCGCGCGCCTCGAAGGTCTGCACCGCCAACGCCAGCTCGCGCTCCGCGATGTGCTGGATCGTCTTGTCGATGGTGAGGGTGATGTCCTGCCCGCGCTGCGTCGTGCTGTCGAGCAGATGGTCCGAGTAGACCACGCGCCCACGCCGGTCGCGCACGGCCTCGAACTCGCGCTCGGGCCCGCGCAGGCTGTCCTCCATGAACAGCTCGATACCCTCGATGCCCTCACCGTCGATGTTGGCGAAGCCGAGCACGTGCGCCGCCAGCTCGCGGTTGGGGTAGAAGCGCCGCGCCTCCTGCTCCAGCCGCACACCGGGGATGGCCAAGCGCTCGACGGCGGCCCCCTGCTGCGGGGTCACGTGGCGCTTGATGAACGCGAAGGCGCGGTCGCCACGCAAGCGCTCCGTGACCGTCTCGACGTCGAGCCCAGGGATGACGCTGGCCAGCTGCTGCGCCGTGGCGAGCGGGTCGCGCCCAGCCGCGCGCAGCTCGCGCGGGTTGGCCGTGACCGAGTCCACGTCCACGCTGACGGCCAGCTCGGCGCCGTGCCGATCGTAGATGGTGCCGCGCTTGGGCGACAGCCGGACGTTGCGCGTCTGCAGCCGCTGCACGTGCTCGCGGATGACGGGCGCCTCCGCGATCTGCACCGAGTACGCGCGCAGCAACACACGCCCGGCATACCCGGCCAGCAGCAGACCCAGCAGCGCGATGCGCACCTTGAGCCAGCGGCGGCGCTCGACGGGCAGGTTGTTCATCGCACCCGCCCGGCTGTGGCGCGCCGGTGCGCCTCCTCGTTGCCGATGGGCACGATGCGCGATGGCGTGGGCACGCTCATGCCCAGCGAACCGCGCGCCACCGTCTCGATGCGCGCGGCCTGCCGCAGCGTCGCCGCCTCGAGCGCCAGCTGTCGCCGACTCTCCACCAAGCCACGCTGCTCCCGGCGTGCGTCGCCGACGCTGTAGCCCAGGCGCACCACCTCGGCGCGAATGGAGAGGTGCACGACCACGGCCGCAGCCGTCGCCACCACCGCCGCGAACCACAGGACCAGGAAGCGCGCGCTCATGCCGCCACCTCCCGCGGCACGCGTCGGGCGACGCGCAGCTTGGCCGTCCGCGCCCGAGGGTTCGCCGCCAGCTCGGCCTCGCCCGCGATGACGGGGCGCTTGGTGGTGGGCGCGAGGCGCGCGTCGTCGCGGAAGGCCCACTTCACGATGCGGTCCTCGAGCGAGTGGAACGAAATGATCGCTGCCACGCCTCCGTCGTGCAGCACGTCGGGCAGCGCCGCCGCCAGCGCGCGCAGCTGCTCCAGCTCGCCGTTGACCGCCAGGCGCAACGCCTGGAACGTCCGGGTGGCCGAGTCGATCTTGCCGCTGCGGGGTCCCATCACGCGCACCACCGCGGCGCGCAGGTCCGACGTGGTGCCGAGGCGGCCTTCCGCCTGAGCGTTCTTGATGGAGCGCGCGATGGGCCGCGAGCGACGCTCCTCGCCGAGCTGATAGATCACGTCGGCCAGCTCGTCGGCGTCGAGGCGCGCGATCAGCTCGGCCGCCGTCTCCCCCGACGACGTGTCCATGCGCATGTCGAGAGGCCCGTCCTGCCCGAACGAGAAGCCACGCTCCGCGTGGTCCAGCTGCGGGCTGCTGACGCCCACGTCCGCGAGCACGCCGTGCACGCGCGCGACGCCCAGCTCGTCGAGCACGCGCGGCAGCGCGTCGAACGATGCGTGCACGATGCTCACCCGGGACTCGTACGGCGCGAGCCGGGCGCGACCCGCGGCGAGCGCGGCGGGGTCACGATCGAGCGCGATCAAACGTCCGTCGGGCGCGCTGCGCTGCAGGATGCCTTCGCTGTGACCAGCCCCGCCCATCGTGCAGTCGGCGTAGACCGCGCCGGGCCTGAGCTCGAGCGCCTCGAGCGTCTCCTCGTACAGCACCGGAACGTGCTCGAACGCGCTCATAGCCCGAGCTCCGCGAGACGAGACGCCATCGCGTCGCGTGTGTCCTCGGCCGCGAGCGCGCCTTCGCGCATGGCGTCGAACGTGGCGAGGTCCCACAGCTCGATGTAGCGACCCATGCCGGCCCAGAGCGCCTCGCGCCCGAGGTTCGCGTGCTTGCGCAGCCCCGCGGGGATCAAGAGCCGGCCGACCTTGTCCACCTCGCACTCGACCGCGCCCGAGACGTAGATGCGCCGCAGCATCGCGACGCTGCGGTCGAACTGCGGCAGCGCAGCCAAGCGGTCCTCGAACGCGAGCCACTCACTCATCGGGTACGCGACGAGGCACGCGTCGAGGCCCGTCGTCACCACCAACCGCGCGTCGCCCTTGGTGTTGAGCACCTCACGGAACGCCGCAGGAAAGGACGTGCGTCCTTTTGCATCTACTGCGTGTTCGTAGCGCCCGCGAAACAACGTGGTGTCCTTTGACTTCGGCTCTTGGTGTGACCCGCTGGGGAGTCCGGCTGGCGATCATGGCACCGCTTGGCACCTTTTACCACCAGTGCCAGGAAACTACGGCCGTATATTTCGACAAGTCAACTTCCTATGAGAGCATGAACCCTGGAATGAAGGGGTCGATCGCACCGCCTGTCCCAGGGGATCAGGGTGGATCGAAGTGGATCGCGGCTGCTACCACGCAACACTTGATCAGTGTCCAGGACGCGCGAGCACCGAGTACAGTGGCGGCCATGCTCCCGCCCGACCCCCCCCTACCCGACGACCTCGCCGCCGCGTGGGAAGCCGTGCAGCACGACTGGGACACGGACTCCCGACACGCCGCGTTCATCGAGCTGTGCGCCGCGCAGGGGCGGCTCCCGGACGCCGGCGCGCTCTATCGACGGGTGAGGGAGGAGCTGCCGGAGCACGCCACCGTCGCCGAGCAGCAGCAGCAGCGCATCATGGCCCGAGCATTGGTCATGCTGGCCCAGCACGCGCCCGAGCGCGCGGGCCCTGGGGCGCGGCGGGTGGTGCTGGCCGCCGCCGTCGTGGTCGCCATCGTCATGATGACGTCCGCCGTGTGGGCGGCGAGCCGCTTGCTTGCGAACAGCGGATGATGCAATCGCGACGACACGCTGATAGCCTCGACGAAAGATTCCATGCAGCTGGACTTCAACGCGCGTGAGCTGACGATCAAGCTCGTCTACTACGGGCCCGCTCTGAGCGGGAAAACCACCAACCTCCAGGCCATCCACACCCTCGTGGACCCACAAGCCAGCGGTCGCCTGATGACCCTCGAGACTCGTGACGACCGCACGCTGTTCTTCGACCTGTTGCCGCTGACCTTCCAAGCCGGTGGCCTGACCATCCGCATCAAGCTGTTCACGGTGCCTGGCCAGGTCATCCACAACGCCACGCGGCGGCTGGTGCTGCAGGGAGCCGACGGCGTGGCGTTCATCGCCGACTCGCAGGTGGCCGAGACGGCGGCCAACCGCGACGCGTTCCTCAACATGCAGGAGAACCTGCGCGAGAACGGCTTGGACGCCGACGAGATGCCACTCGTAATCCAGTTCAACAAGCGCGACATGCCCAACGTCCGCTCGGACGCGGAGCTCGACCGTATGGCGGAGCGCGGCAGAGAGCCTGTGTACAAGGCGGTCGCGCTGCGCGGCGTGGGCGTGCTCGAGACGCTCCTCGGGCTCTTGGACCACACGTTCGCGCGGCTCGAGCGGCTGCACTCCCTCGAAGCCAAGTTCGGCATCAATCAGGCGGCGTTCATGAGCGAGGTGCGTCAGCGCCTGGAGCCGGGGCGCGTATGAGCGGCCCGAGCAACACCCAGCGGGGCGCCATCGACATCGCCCTGGGCGACGTGGCGAAGCTGGAGGAGGTCGTCGACCGCGAGGCGCTGACGCAGGTGTGCCGCTCGTTCTTCGAGCTGTTCTCGCTCAGCGTGCGCATCTTCTCGAGCTCGGGTGTGCTGCTGGCCGACGTACACGAGGAGCAGAGCATCTGTCGCTACGTGAATGGCCTCACGGGCGGGCGGGACGCTTGCCGGTCCGTGGTCGCCGGTGTGCGCAACGCGCCTGCATCTGCCGAGATCGTCACGCACCCGTGCTTCACGGGCGCCGTGTACCGCATCGTCCCCATCACGTACCAGGGGCGCGGCGTCGGGCGCATCGTGCTAGGCCCCTACCTGCCCGCCGACACACGCGAGGTGCCCGCGGCGCTCCTCGAGGTGGACCCGAACATCGAGCAGCACGAGGCCCGCGACCGCCTCGCCGAGCTCCCGCGCGTCCGCACCGAGACCAGCGACCGCATCATCGAGCACCTGCGCGGCATCCTCGACCTGCTCCTCTTCAGCAGCCACCGCGCGCACCTCACGAGCGAGATGCACGTGGCGAGCGTGCGCGAGAGCTTCCGCGAGCTGGCGGAGAAGAACGACCGGCTGACCGCGGCCTACGAGCGCCTGAAGGAGCTGGACCGACTCAAGAGCAACTTCCTCGCCACCGTGAGCCACGAGCTGCGGACGCCGCTCACGAGCATCATCGGGTACTCGGAGATGCTGGAGTCCGGCATGGTGGGCGACCTCAACGAGGAGCAGAAGGAGTTCGTCCACACCATCTTCGAGAAGGGCGACCAGCTGCTCGCGCTCATCACGACGCTGCTCGACCTGTCCAAGATGGACCAGAGCGCCATCCGCCTGGATCGTGTCCCCGTGGACGCAGCCCTACTCCTCGGCGATGTCGACGCGAACATCACGCCCACGGCGCGCAAGCGCAGCATCCGCATCGACACGCGGGTCGAGGCAGACCTTCCCCACCTCGATGGGGACCTCGTGCGGCTGAGGCAGGTGCTCTTCAACCTGGCCGACAACGCCATCAAGTTCACCCCTGACGGTGGTCACGTCGAGCTCAGCGTGCAGCGCGACTTCATCGAGGACGAGACCTCCGGCATGGGTGCCGTGTTGATGGGCGGTGACGCCATCCCGGCCCTGCGCTTCGACGTGAGGGACTCCGGCATCGGCATGGCCGCGCAAGAGCTCGACCGCATCTTCGACGCGTTCTACCAGGTGGACGGAAGCTCCACCCGTGAGCACGGCGGGGCGGGCCTGGGCCTGAACATCGCCAAGCGCATCACCGAGGCCCATGGGGGCAAGATCAGCGTCAGCAGCGAGGTCGGGGTCGGCACCACGTTCAGTGTGCGCCTCCCGCTCGCCCCCCAGTGAGATGGACGAGTTCGCGCTGATCGAGGCGCTGCAGGCGCGCTTCACCCGAGACCCCTCGGACCTCGCGCCGTGGATCGACCTGGGGGACGACGCCGCGGTGCTGCGCGGTGACCCGCGCCCCAGCGTGCTCAGCGTGGACGCGTCGGTCGAGGGCGTGCACTTCGAGCGCACGTTCGCGCCGCCCGAGGACCTCGGCTACCGCGCCCTCATGGCGGCCGCCAGCGACCTCGGGGCCATGGCGGCCGAGCCCGAGGCGGCGCTGTTGGCGTTGACGATCGCACCCGGTACGGACGACGCGTGGCTGCTCGCCATGGCGGACGGCTATGCGCAGGCTGCGGCAGCATCTGGACTGCGGGTGGTCGGCGGCAACGTCAGCCGCGGCGCGCAGGTGTCGCTGACCACCACTGTCACGGGTCGCGTCCCCAGCGGGGCCTCCCCGCTCACCCGCGCCGGAGCGCGCGTTGGCGACGACGTGTACGTGAGCGGCCGGGTCGGGCTCGCGGCGCTCGGCCTCGCCGTCATCCGCAGCGGGTCGCCCCCACGCTCCGCTGCCGCACAGGAGGCGCAAGCGCACTGGCGACGCCCACGCGCACGCATCGCGCTCGGCGCCGCGCTCCGTCCGTACGTGTCGAGCGCCGTGGACCTGTCGGACGGTCTCCTCCAGGACGCCGCGCACGTCGCGCGCGCCTCCGGCGTAGGCTTCGAGCTGGTGCTCACCGCGCTGCCGACCGCCCCGGGCTTCCACGCGGCGTGCGAGGCCCTCGAGCTCCCTGGCGACGCCACAGCACTGCATGGAGGCGAGGACTACGAGCTCTTGTTCACGGCACCGCCGGCCCACCGCGGCGCCATCGCGTCGCTCGGCGCGGACGTCACTCGCATTGGCTGCGTGTGGAGCGCGCCCGACGTGATGGTGGTCTGCAGAGACGGAAAACCCCGCGCGCTCGGCGAGCACGCGGGGTTTCGGCACCGCTGGTAGCGGGCTCGGTTGGTCACTCCTGCTGACCGCTGCGGCGTTGCGTGCCCGAGATGTGATCGGCCACATCGCTGTGCGGGTCGCGCACCTCGGCGTCGGGGTCCACCATGACCGAGTCGACCAGCGCGTGGCCTTGGTTCGTGCGGCGAGGTGGCACGGGACGCAGGGTGGACAGGTTCGCGACCGTGGCGAGATCCTCGTAGACCAGCGCGTACGTGTGCCCGTTGTCGATGAAGCGCAGGCGCGTGGTGCGGTCGCGCCACTCGTACCAACGCGTCTCACGGCCGATGTCCTCGTACAGCTGCCCTTCCTGAATGCGCGACGGTCCGAAGCGCTCAATCATCTGGGCGCCGTAGTCCTCGAAGCTGGCCCCCGCCACGATGCTCGGCAGGAACTGCTTGTAGTACTTCCACAGCCGGTTCTGGATGAAGAAGTAGTAGTTGTCCGCATCCGCCGTGCGGCGCTGCATCATCGCTTCTTGGTTGTTGTGCGTGAATTCGCCGCGCAGGTTGTTCGAGTCGTGGCCGCTCACGGTGCCGTCGAACTCGAAGTAGCTGTCCATGATGCGACGCACGGCGCGACCCATCTCGGCGCGCACGTTGTCCTCTTCGATGGCGCCCGGCGCCGTCCGGATCATGGGCTCGTACTCGGTCTCGATGGCCTCACGCAAGAAACGCAGCGTGCGCTGCCGAGACCAGCCCCACTGCAAACCGTCCAGCGAGGGCGCGATGGCTGCGCTGAGGCGCGTGGTCGTGCGAGACGAGCCGCTCGCTTGCGCGCTCTGACCGCGCTGCCGGCGGCGCTGGGCGCCCGCGTCCCCGCTGGGAATCAACGTGGACAAGCCGAGAGCGACGATGCCCGCGCGGATGAGAGTGGATTTGGTGATGGACATGGGACCTCCGAGGCCAGCATTCAACGGCAAGTGTGCGTCCTACGCAAGTTGTGGATGGGTGGAGCAACGGCGCCAGGCGCACCTGCATAGAGCAGGATACGCGCCCCCGCAGCAGACGCCCACTGCGGGGGCACGTATCCAACAGGCACGCTCCCCGGCCGAGGAGAGCCGCGGAGCACCCCTCCGACGGGCGCGAGCGCCCATGCATTCACAGGCTCAGTCGCTCGGCGCGGGCTCCGGCTCGGCCTCGCGCTCGAGGTCCAGGAACAAGAGGGTCCCCCCCGCCACGGCCGCCGGCATGAAGAACAGGTTCACGATGGGGATGAGCAAGAAGAGGTACACCCCCGCGCCAAACCCGAACATGGGCAGGAAGCGAGAGCGCACCAGCGCGGCCCGGCGACGCACCCCGTAGCCGCGCCGCGTCGCGGGCCAGTCCACGTAGTCGACCGCGAAGTAGGTGGCAGTGAACACGAATCCGAAGGCCGTGTACAGCAGCGCGCCCACCACGGGGATGAGGAACTGCAGCACGAAGAGGGGCAGCATCACGCAGGCGTAGAGGACCAGCTTGGTCACCTCGACGCGCACGGTGCGGACGGTGTCGCGCAGGAGCGCCGAGAGCGTGAAGGGGGGCCCCCCCACGCCAGTCACCCGACGCTCCACCTCCTCGCTCAGCAGGTCGTTGAACGGAGCGGCGATGATGCTCGCGAGCGCGGCGACGACCAGCACGCCAGCCGCCGCGAGCAGAAACGTGAGCCCCCAATCGAACACCGCATGGAGCCCACGCTTGACGCTGGCCCACACCCCCTCTCCTTCGGGGCTGGCCCAGATCGCGTCCGTCCACTCCGCGTGGTGCGAGCCCAGCTGATAGAAGACCAGCGTCAGCAGCAAGAAGGTGATGAGGATGGGGACGATCCAGAAGCGCACCAGCCCCGGGTGCTGGAGGTACACGAAGCGCGCGCCACGGAACGGATAGCGGAAGCCAGCGAAGAACCCGAGCCCGAGGCGCGCGGGGGCGCCCGCGACTTCCTTGACCGCCCCGAGGACCCGCCGCGCGACGGGCGGCTCGTCGGTCACGGGGTCAACCCCCCGGCGAACGGCAGGATGCTCTTCAGGTCATCGTCATTGAAGCGCAGCATGAGCCCGAGGAACACGTCGCGCGTGCCGTTGAGCGCATCGTCCACGCCCGCCACGAGCCAGAAGCGGTTGACCAGCTCGAAGTTGAGGCGCGCACGCAGACGGGGCAGCGCCTGCACGCCGATGGCGAACGCGTCCAGGTTGAACTCGAAGCGGTCGTCGAGGAGGTGCAGGTCGAGTCCGAGGCCGCCGGTGGACTCCATGATACCGACACGGAACGTGGCGACGGAGACGCGCTTGGCCAGCATGATGGTGAAGCGGAGGGCGTCCGAACGCGTGATGGTGGTGCGCGTGTAGACGGGCGGGTCCTCGCTGCCCGCGGGGTTCTGGAACACCGTCTCACGCCGCGTGGACTCCGAGCCGCGCGGGTCGTCGACGACCTGGATCAGGAAGTATCGGCTCTCACGCGGCTGCAGGCGCAGCGAGAAGTACGTCTTGAACGTGTTGGCGAGCATGTTGTACTCGCTGCGGATCTCGAGGATGGTCTGCAGGCGCCCGATGCCGCCGATGATGTCGCCGAGGCCCTCCGTGATGCCCTCGACCTCGTCGATGAGCGTCTCGTCGTTGGTCAGGCGGCCGACCGTGCCCTCGCCGCGCGCCGTGCGGTCGGTGACCTGCCGCACGTCTGCCAGCACGCGCTCCAGCTCCTCGGAGGCGCGGTGGATGGACGCGACGGTGTCGTCCGCCTCGCCCACGGCCCGATCGATGTCGGGGCGGCGCTCGTCGATGACCTGCTCGAGGTTGCGGGTCGCCGACTCCACGTTGTCGAGGATGCGGATCAAGCGCGGGCCTGCCGCCTCGGTGGCGTTCTCGACGTTGCGCAGCGTGTTGCCCACCACCGCCTCGTTGGACTGGATGGTGCGGTTCACGGCCTCGAGCGCTTCGCTCAGGTTGAGCAGCGCGTTCTGCATGCGCTCGCCTGCCTCGTCGGTGCCGAAGGAGCGCTGCATCTGCACGCTGACGTCCCGGACGTTCGTCGCGATCTCGCTGACGGTCTCGAGGATGGCGTCCATGGACGTCGGCTCGCGCGCCTCGAGGATCTGCCCCCCGTCCGGGATCTCCGGCTCGGTCACGCTACCCGGGTTGATCACCAGCAGCTTCTCGCCGAGCAGCGACGCGCTCCGCATGGCGATCCGGGCGTCCTCGTACAGCACGACGTCGCTGTTGATGCGGATGTCCACCCGGGCGCGGTGTCCGTCCAGACGAATGGTGTCGATGTACCCCACCGGGATACCCGCGATGAGCACACGCGACTTGGGGATGAGCCCCTGGACGTCGTCGAACATCGCGTAGACCGTGTACCCGTCGTTGGCGCCGGAGCGCTCGTCCACGTAGCGGTACACGGCGATGGCCACGAACGTGCCGACGATTACCATCAGGCCTACGCGGGCCGCCTTCCAAGTCTCTTGCATCGATGCCGCGCCATCCTAGCCGAAAACTGGCACCGAGGGGCAAAGACACGTCACCCATTGGAGAAAGGGGGGACCTGCGGCGGCACCCGGGCGCGTGCGCACGGACGGTTGACCCCGTCACCGGGTGGCCCGTATCGTGCCCCGACGCTCAACCCCGGACCGCCGTTGCCACACTCGCTCGCCTTTCGCCTGCCCTCGCGGCACCTCCTCTTGTCCTTCCTACTGCTGGGCGCAGCGCATGGCTGCGACTTCCGGCCCAGCCCCCAGGATCCGGTGTTCTCGTCCGAGGACGAGGGCACGGCCACGCCCCCGCGCATTCCGGGCGGTACGTGCAGCGGCCCACGGGACTGCGCGACGGATCAGGTTTGTTCGGAGTCGGTGTGCGTCGCGGCGCGGACGAGCGTCCGGGGTGAGCTCCTGAGCGCCGCCGCCGTCCAGCAAGCGGAGGCGGGCGATGCCTCGGGGGCCGCCGAGACCTACGTCGCCTCCATCGCGGCGTACGACACGGCCGAGCTCCAGCCGCCCGGCGCGACCCTCTGTCGCGCCGCGTTGTCGATGCTCAACGCGACGCTGCGCGCCGACGCGCGCGAGGCCGCCGCGCGCATGGGCGACCGCTGTCTGCGCAGCACTCTGCCGGGCGATCCGCTGCGCACGCGCGTCATCGCCGCCCTGGGCCGCATGCGCTACGACGGGCTGAACCTTGCCGCCTTCGATCAGCCGGAGCCGCCAGAGCGCTTCTTCACCGAGACGCCCGCGCGCCCAGACCCGAACCGGGTCGCCGTGACGTTCGAGGTGGCGCCGGTGGACAGCCGCTCGTTCGATCCCGTGATGACCGCCCTGCAAGGAGACGCCGCGCGAGCCGTCGCCCAAGACTGCTTCCTGCAAGACTGGGAGGTCCGCCACGAAGCGCAAGCGCAAGCGGGGTTCCAGGTGCGCTACTTCTCGCGACTGCGCGACATGGGGAGCTACGACGCCTACCCAGCCGAGCTGGAGCTCGAGCAACAGTCGCTGGCGCAGGAGGGCTTCGAGCCGTGTCTGGCGCGGGCCCTCCCAGGCGTCGTGGAGCTCCCTCGCAGCCTCTCACGGTCGGTCTCGTACGAGACCACGATGACCGTCCAGGCTTCGCTGGGAGGCTCCGAGTAGTCGCGCTGCGGCGCGCGAAACCCAACCACGCCCCGTTCGAACCCGCTGGGGTCTGGCGCACGGCACGTCTGCTCGGGCGCCGCATGGCCGCGACGACCCCGCGCTGCTACCACCCCCCGTGCTCGCCACCCTCGACACCGTCTCCACACTCGCGCTCGGCCTCATCCAAGGGCTGACGGAGTTCCTGCCGGTCTCGAGCAGCGGCCACATCGCCATCGGGGAGCGGCTGTTCGGGATGCACGACGCACCGCTGACGCTGAGCGTGGTGCTGCACGCGGGGACGCTGCTAGCGACCCTGGTGGCTTTTCGGGAGGACCTTCGGGGCGTCACGCGCGAGGTCGTCGCGCTGCGCAGCGACCTGGCGCTGCTCCGCGCGTCGGACTCCGGGAAGCTCGTCGCCGCCGTCCTGCTGGCGTCCATCCCGACGGCCATCATCGGCCTGCTCATGAAGGACGCGGTCGAAGCCTACACCCACGACCCGCATGTCGTGGCGCTGTGCCTGCTCGGCTCCGCCCTGGCGGTGGTCCTGACGCGCCTCGGCCGCGGCGAGGCCGTGGTGCCCACGCTGCCGCAGGCCTTCGCCATCGGCGTGGTGCAGGGTCTCGCGGTCCTGCCCGGGCTGACCCGCAGCGGCTCCACCATCGCCGCCGCGATGCTGCTCGGGATGAGCGGCGCCGCCGCCTTCCGATTCAGCTTCCTGCTGTCGCTGCCCGCCGTCGGGGGCGCCATGCTGCTCGAGCTGCGTCACCCGGAGGAGCTCACCGCCCTCGGGCTCCCCGCCCTGCTCGGGGGCGCGGTTGCCTTCGTGTCGGGCTACGCCAGCCTGCGGTTGCTGCGCGGCGTGGTCCATCGCGGCAACCTGTACCTGTTCGCGCTGTACCTGGTCCCGGTCGCGCTCCTCCTCTACGTTT
Organism: Sandaracinaceae bacterium; assembly: GCA_020633055.1. Lineage (NCBI taxonomy): Bacteria > Pseudomonadati > Myxococcota > Polyangiales > Sandaracinaceae > Sandaracinaceae bacterium. The sequence continues at coordinate 71,902 of JACKEJ010000005.1, forward strand.
CCTGAGGCTCCATGTCCCGCACCGTCTACGCCGTCATCATGGCCGGAGGCTCCGGCACTCGCTTCTGGCCCGCATCGCGGGGCTCGCGCCCCAAGCAGCTCCTGCCGCTGGCGGGTGGCGAGCTGTCCTTGATCGCCGAGACGGTCGCGCGCATCGCGCCCATCGTGCCGGCCGAGCGCGTGCTGGTGGTCACGTCCGAGCTGCTCGCCGACGCGACGGCGGCCGAGCTCCCCGCCGTCCCACGTGAGAACATCCTGGCCGAGCCGATGGGGCGGAACACCGCTCCATGCGTGGGCTGGGCGGCTGCGCATGTGCGCAGACGCGACCCCGACGCCCTGATGATGGTGCTCCCCGCCGACCACCACATCGGCGAGCCGGACACGTACCGAACCCACCTGCGCACGGCGCTCGCTGCAGCGGACGACGGCGCGTTGGTCACGGTGGGCATCGAGCCGACGCGCCCCGAGACCGGCTACGGCTACATCGAGCGTGGCGCCTCCCGCGCGGGTGGGGTGCACGCAGTGACGCGCTTCGTCGAGAAGCCCACGCTCGAACGCGCCGAGGAGTTCCTCGCGAGCGGCCACTTTCTTTGGAACAGCGGGATGTTCTTCTTCCGCGCAGACGCCGTGCTGGCCGAGATCGAGCGGCAGCTGCCGACCCTCTCGCAGCGCCTCGTCGAATACGACGCGGCCGCGAGAGAGAGCGCCGCGCGCGAGCGAGAGGTGGTGACCGCCACCTACGGCTCACTCGAGAGCGTCAGCTTCGACCACGGGATCATGGAGAACGCCGAGCGCATCTCGGTGGTGTCCGGCAGCTTTGGTTGGAGCGACCTCGGGAGCTGGACCACAGCCTACGAGCTGGCCTCGAAGGACGGCGCCGGGAACGCCGCGCGCCCCACGGACGTCCTCGTGGACAGCATTGGCTGCTACGTGAGCGCGCCGTCGCAGAAGCTGGTCGCCCTGGTGGGAGTGCACGATCTCGTCGTGGTCGACACCGAAGACGCGCTCCTGGTGATGCCACGCGAGCGCGCCCAGGATGTGCGCGCGGTGGTCGACGCCCTGAAGGCGCGCGATGATCCGCGTGCGTGAACCCGCTCTCGCTCGCGCCACCGCCACCAAGCTCCGCGTGGCGCGCGTCGTGTGAGCGACTTCAGGCGAACGCTCCCGTGTGGTGCCTAGGCGCTGCCCCTGGCCGAGGCCCGCACCGACCCGCTCACAGGGACCCGGCGCTCGCAGGGGACCCGGCATTCGTGGGGGCGTTCCCCACCGAGGTCTCGGCTGGGGAGGCAGCGCCGCGCGCTCCCGATGCCGTGCGGGCCGCAACCGCACGCGCCCGCAGCGCGTCACGCGCCTTCAACCACGAGATGGAGCCGACGACCAGCGCCGCGCCTGCCACTTGGATGGGGGTGAGCAGCTCTCCCAACAGCACGTAGGCTGCGACGACGGTGATCGGCGGTCCCACCAAGGTCAGCAGGCTCGCGGGCCCCGCCCCGGCGCGCTCGATGCCCTGCGACAGCAGGAAGAAGGGCAACACGGTGCAGAGCGCTACCATGAGCGTCAGCCAACCAAGCCCTTCGACGTCGAGCACGAAGTCGGCACGCGACGCAACGAAGGGAAGCGCCACGACGAGGAGAGCGCAGGTGCCCACGTTCGAGTACATCGTGAAGCGCACGGCCCCGAGGGAGCGCATGCTGCGTTGACTCGCGGTCACGAAGATGGCGTAGGCCACGGCCCCCCCGAGCGCGAAGAACACGCCGCTGAGGTCACGGTCCGCAAGCGTCCTCAATCCATCCGGAGCAGCCACGCCCACCAAGCCCAGCCACGCGAGCGCGAACGTGACGAGCTCGGCCGCGCGCGGCCGAGTGCGCGTGCGCGCCGCCTCGATCAGCAGGACGAAGCCCGGGAAGGAGAACAGGATCACGCGCGAAGGGCCCGCGCCGATGCGGTGGATGGCGCTGAAGTCGCAAGCGGCCGCGAACAAGAAGAAGGCGCCGGTCAGCATGGCCTCCACACGCGCTCCGAGCGGCGCCGGGGGCGACCCTCTGCGGCGCACGAGGAGCGCACCGACGCCCAAGTAGAGAGGCGTCGCCAGCAGCACGCGCAAGCTGACGACGGCGACGACGCTCATGCCTGTGGCCAACACGAGCCGCGCCAGGATGCCCTTGAACGCGAACAGCACTGTGGCCACCAGCACGAAGGTGGCGCCGTGGCTGGGGCTCGTCGGGGCGCGGTCCTCACTCATGAACACCACCATGGGGGTGCCCATGCCATGCGTCCAACGAAAGTTCGTCCTATCAGCTATGCGTAGGACGTATATCGGTGCGAACCTCCCCCTCATGGCCAGCATGAACCTCGACCAGCTGCACGCCTTCCTCCACGTCGCCGACCTCGGCAGCCAGAGCGCTGCCGCCGAGCGGCTACACCTGACGCAGCCCGCCCTCAGCCGGCGCCTGCGCGAGCTCGAGAGCGGCGTCGGTGTGGCGCTGTTCCGTCGCACGGGGCGGGGATCGGTGCTGACGCCCGCGGGTGTCGAGCTGCGGCGCCGCGCCGCGCCGCTGGTGGAGGAGCTCGAGCGCGTCGGTCGTGACCTCGCGGACGACACGGGCATCCTGCGTGGCGACGTGCGGCTCGCCACACCACCGAGCGTCGGCGTCGAGCTCGCGGGCGAGGTCATCACGCAGCTGCGTGCGGAGCACCCGGAGGTCCGGCTGAGCGTCTCCGTCGCGCTCACGGGCGAGGTGCGCGAGGGCCTGCTACGCGGGGACCTGGACCTCGGTGTCCTCTACCACCCGGTCGCGAGCACCCAGCTGCACACAGAGCCGCTGTTTCGCGAGGAGCTCGTGCTGGTGAGCGCGCCGGGCACCCCAGCACCGGAGCGCATCGGTCTGCGTGAGGCGCTCGCCCTCCCGCTGGTGCTACCCGCCCGCCAACACGGTCTGCGGGCGCTGACCGAGCTGCACGCGCTGCGCCTCGGACTCTCGCTGGACGTCACGGTGGAAGCCAACAGCCTGCGCCTCCTGAGCGAGCTGGTGAGCCGCGGCCTCGGCCACACGCTGCTGCCCGTACGCGCCGTCCAGGACGAGCTGCGCGCCGGTCGCCTCGTCGCGACGCCTCTGCGCGGCGGCGGCCTACGTCGCGAGAGCCTGTTGGCGTGGGGGCGGGATCGGGCGCTGTCCGCGAGCGCCCTCGAAGTCGCAGCGCGCATTCGGCGGGTGGCGAAGCAGCAGCGCGGACAACTGCGCCGCTGAGCGTTCGCGACCAGCGGCCGTTGCGTCACGCGCCTGACCCGCCCAAGGCGAAGATCCGGTACCTTCGAGCTCATGCCGACCCTCATCGCCGCCCCCACCCGCGTCGAAGCCGCGGGCAACAAGCCCAAGCTCATCGACGAATACTTCGGACGCGTCAACTCGGGCCACAGCGCGCTGAGCGTCGCGCACATGCGCTCGCCAGGGGGCTGGGTGGAGCCTGGGCAGACGCCCGAGTTCGACGAGTACACGCTGGTGCTGCGCGGGGTGCTCAAGGTGGAGCACCGCGACGGAGAGCTGCTGGTGCAAGGCGGACAAGCGGTGGTCACCGCGCGCGGCGAGTGGGTCCGCTACAGCACACCCACGGACGAGGGAGCGGAGTACGTGGCCATCTGCCTCCCTGCGTTCTCCATGGACACGGTCAAGAGGGATGAGTGACGCGCCCGCGACCGCCGCTGGCCCCTCGCCGCGCGGTGCGCGCGCGCGGCGTCGCGTGACCTGGGCCATCGCGCTGCTGCTCGTCACGCTCGCACTGCTGCTGGTCCCGGACCCGCGGCCAGACGCGCCGATCCCCGCAAGCGGCGTCGCGTTCACATGGAACCAAGACAGCCGCTGGGAAGCGCTGGAGGCGCGCTCCGCCGCGCTGCGGGCCCTCCCGCCGGACGAGGCCGCGCCCACGGTCGAGACGGCGCTGAGCGAACTGACCTTGGCCCTCGACGAGCTCGCGACCCTCGCGGCCGACGCGCCCGCCCCGCTGCGCCCGCCGCACCTCGAGCTGCTCGCCCGCGTCGAGGAGAGCTTCTTCGAAGCCGCGGCGGTCCTCTCGGCGCATCCAGCGCGGGCGCCGGAGCTGGTCGCGGCGCACAGCCTGCTGCGGCAGCACATGAAGCGCCTGTCACTCGTACATCGTCCGACCGACGATGGCGCACGCCGGCTGCTGTATCGCGCGCTCTACGGCAGCCGCGCCGCACTCGAGGAGGTGTTGCTGCAGATGCCGGCCGATGAGATGCCCGTGCTCGGCCTCGGGGTGGACGAGCCCTCCGCCACGCCCGGCGCGACGCTGCGCGGCGTGCGGGTCCACAGCGGCGACATCCTGGTGTCGCGGGGTGGCGCGCCTACGTCGGCGCTGATCGCGCGCGGCAACGACTACCCTGGCAACTTCTCGCATGTGGCGCTCTTGTCCATCTCCGAGGACGGCACGATCGAGACCGTGGAGTCGCACATCGAACGTGGCGTGGTGGTGGCCGACATCGATCACTACATCCACGACCGGAAGCTACGGGTGATGCTGCTTCGACCACGAGCGAGCGACCCAGCGCTCGTCGCGGAGCCCCTGTTGCCCGCACGGGCCGCCGCGCGCGCACGAGATGCCGCCCTGACCCGGCACATCCCGTACGACTTCGCTGGCGACCGCGTCGACCACAGTGAGCAGTTCTGCTCCGAGGTCGTGTCGAGCCACTACGGCGCGGAGGGCCTCCAGCTGTGGGAGGGGCTCACGACCACGAGCGACCCCGACACGGCGCGCTGGCTCGCGGCGTTCGGGGTGCGCGAGTTCGAGACGCACGGACCAAGCGACCTCGAGTACGACCCCAAGTTGGTGGTCGTCGCGGAGTGGCGCGACCCAGGCGCTCTGTTCGACGATCACATCGACGCCGCCGTCGTGGATGCGCTGTTGGAGGGCGCGCGGCGCGGGGACACCCTCACGCATCGTTGGTGGATGCTCCCGGTCGCGCGGGTCCTCAAGGCCTACAGCTGGGTCCTGAACCGCCTCGGGCGCGTCGGCCCCGTGCCCGAGGGCATGAGCGCGACGGTCGCGTTGCGAGTCCAAGCGCTCGGCGCGCGGCACGCTGCCCTGCGCGCCCAGGTGGAGCGGGCGGCGGCCGCATTCCAGGAAGAACACGGCTACCGTGCTCCGTACTGGGACCTGGTCCGCCTCGCGCGAGAGGCGCACGACCGCTGAACGACGCGACGTGCGATGGGTCGCGTGGTCAGACGTGGGCGCGGATGTCCGCGACGACCCCCTCGACCTCGCGCCGGATCTCGCCGAGGCGCTGCTCCGAACCCGCCTCGAAGCGCATCACGAGCACGGGCTGCGTGTTGGACGCCCGCACCAGCCCCCAGCCGCCGTCGAACAGGATGCGCGCGCCGTCGACCTCGACCACGTCGTGCGTCGCGCGGAAGCGCTCGAGCACCTTGGTCACCACGTCGAACTTCTCCGCGTCGGGGCAGTCCACGCGCAGCTCCGGGGTGACGAACGTCTCGGGCACGTCGGCCAAGAGCTCGTGCAGCGGACGGTCCGCCTCCGCCACGATCTCGAGCAAGCGCAGGGCCGCATAGACGGCGTCGTCAAAGCCGAAGAAGCGGTCGGCGAAGAAAATGTGGCCGCTCATCTCACCCGCGAGCAGCGCGCCCTCCTCCTTCATCTTGGCCTTGATCAGCGAGTGCCCCGTCTTCCACAGGATGGGACGACCACCACGCTGCGCGATGTCGTCGTAGAGCGTCTGCGAGCACTTGACCTCGCCCAACACCGCCGCACCGGGGTGCTGCGCGAGCAGCGCGCGCGAAAGCACGATCAGCAGCTTGTCGCCCCAGATGATGTCGCCGCGAGCATCGATGACGCCGATGCGGTCCGCGTCGCCGTCGAAGGCGATGCCCAGCTCGAGGCCCTCGCGCAGCACCGTCTCACGCAAGAGCTCGAGCGTGTGCGGGTCGCTCGGATCCGGATGGTGCACCGGGAAGTTCCCGTCCATCTCGCACAAGAGCGCGATGGGAGAGAGCCCCGCGGCGTCCATCGCGGCCAGCGCCTGCGGGCCGCCAGCGCCGTTGCCCGCGTCGATGGCGAAGCGCAGGTCCTTGCGCGCGACCCGGACATTGCCGCGCACGAACCCGGCGTAGGCGCTCATCAGATCGAGCGACGTGACCGTACCGTCGTGGCTCAGGTCGAAGTCGCGCCTGGTGATCATGTCCCTCAGCGTGATGATGTCGGGGCCGTACAGCGAGCCCTTGCCCTTCATCATCTTGAAGCCGTTGTCCTCGGGGGGGTTGTGGCTGCCCGTGATCTGCACGCCGCCCTCCAGGTCGAGCTGGAACACGGCGAAGTACATCATCGGCGTCGCGCCGACGCCGATGTCGGTGACCGTCATACCGGTCTCCATCAACCCGCCGAGCAGCTCGCGGTGCAGGCGCGGCGAGCTCAGGCGGCAGTCCCGCCCGAGCGCGAGGTGCCGGCGCCCAGCGCGCTTGTGGAAGGTTCCGAGAGCGCGGCCCAGGTCGCGCGCCAGCTCGTCGGTGAGGTCGCGGTCGGCGACACCGCGGATGTCGTACTCGCGGAAGATGTGCAGGTTCATGCTGGATTCCTCGATTGCTGCGGCGGCTCAGCGAGCCCCGCCGAACCACAGATAGGCGACGACGACGACGCCCACGATGACGATGACGCCGAGCCAGGCGAAGCGCCCCGCGCCGCCGCGACGCTCTTCGATGCCGGTGAGGTCGGGCGCTCGGCCGAGCGCTGCCGAGCCGGCGCGGGCGTCGGGCGCGGACGTCCCTGGCGACATGGCGCTGGACGCGTCCAGCGCGCTCGTCACATCGCCAGCGGACTCGGTCCCGCCCTGAGCGCCGTCTGGCGTCTCCTCCGACGCCAGCGCCTCATAGCCCAGCAGCGCGTCCAGATCGGCGTCGGCGGCCGCCACGATGGCGCTGTCCACGGAGGCGTCTGCGCGAGGCCGCGCGAGCTCGCGCAGCTGCCGCGACAGCACCCGGCGCGCCGCAGCCCGGTTCAGCGGGACGAGCGCAGCCTCGAGCTCGTCGCGGTAGCCAGCGAGCTCGAGGCGCTCGGCGTGCGTGACGTCCACCAGGTGGAGCAGCATTGCGGGGACCTCCTGCCCCGCCACCACCAGCACCCCCGCGAGCAGGCGCGCGAGGGACGCCGCAGACTCGGCGCTCCCACTGGTGCCGCAGGCGGCGAGGTCCACGCGCGTCTCGCCCGTCGGCGCGATCCACACGTCCGTAGGCCGCACGACACACGGGCTCTCGAGCACCGCCTCACACGCCTCGAACACCACGAACGCGCCGATCTCGTAAGCCAGCCGGGCCTCACGCTCGCGACAGCGTTCGATGACCTGGGCCAGGCTGATCTCGGCGGCGTCGCTCATGGCGCACGCCCCCCGACGAGCGCCTCGCGCTCCTCGGCGTCTGGCGGCCGCACGCGCACGCCCGCAGCCAGGAGGTAGTCCTTCACCTCCGCCACGGTGTGCTGACCATCGTGGAAGATGCTCGCCGCCAACGCGGCGTCCGCGCCTGCCAGCAAGAATCCGTCTCGGATGTGGGCCTCGTTGCCCACACCGCCGGACGCGATGACGGGCACGCTGACGGCGTCCACCACAGCGCGCGTGAGCTCGATGTCGTAGCCGTCTCGCGTTCCGTCGCGGTCCATGCTCGTGAGCAGGATCTCTCCCGCCCCGAGGTCCACGACGCGCCGCGCCCACGCGATGGCGTCGAGCCCCGTGTCACGCCGGCCGCCGTGGGTGAAGACGCTGAAGCGCGCTGGCTCGCCCGGGGCGCTCACGCGTTTGGCGTCGATGGCCACGACGATGGCCTGGCTCCCATAGGCCCGTGAGGCCTCGGCGACGAAGTCGGGGTTGGCGACGGCGCCGCTGTTCGTGCTGACTTTGTCCGCGCCAGCGTGCAGGAGGTCGTGTACGTCCCGTCGCTCACGCACGCCGCCGCCAACGGTGAGGGGCACCGCGATGGCGCGCGCAGTGCGCTCGACCAGCTCGAACAGCGTTCGGCGCCCGTCGTGCGACGCGGTGATGTCGAGGAAGCAGATCTCGTCCGCGCCCCCCTCGCTGTAGCGCGCCGCGCACTCCACTGGGTCGCCTGCGTCGCGCAACCCAACGAAGTTGATGCCCTTGACCACGCGGCCGTCCTTCACGTCGAGGCAGGGGATGATGCGTCTGGCGAGCATGCGGCGGGGTCCTACTGCGAAAGGAAGCGCTCGATCAATCGTGCGCCGGCGTGGTGGCTCTTCTCGGGGTGGAACTGGCACGCGAACACGTTGTCGCGCGCGACCGCCGCGCAGAAGCGTGAGCCGTACTCGCTGGTGGCGGCGACGAGCGCGGGGTCCTCGGGGACCACGTGGTAGCTGTGGACAAAGTAGTACCAGCCGCCCGGATCCAACATGGGGCTCGCCGTGTCCACTTGGTTCCAGCCCATGTGCGGCACCTTCAACCGCTCTCCCGTGGTCTCGTCGCGCATGTCGCTGGCGAAGCGCACCACGTGCCCTGGGAACACGCCCAGGCCGCGCCCCTCGGACTCCTCGCTGGTGTCGAACAGCGCCTGCATGCCGAGGCAGATACCGAGGTAGGGCCGCCCGGTGGCGATGAAGTCGCGCAGCGCGGGGCCGACCTCACCAGCGAGCACCTCGGCGCACTCACGGAACGCGCCCTGCCCGGGGAAGACCAACCGCTCGGCCGCGCGCAGCACGTCGGGGTCGGCCGAGATGGTGGCGCTCACCCCCGCGCGCGTGAAGGCCTGCGCGACGCTGTGGAGGTTGCCTAGGCCCAGGTTGGCGATGGTGACGTGGCGTGGGTTCACGGGCATCACTCGGTGAGCGTGCCCTTGGTGCTGGGCACGCCGGTCTGACGGGGATCGATCTCGGTGGCCTCGCGCAGCGCCTTGGCGAACGCCTTGAAGCCGATCTCGATGATGTGGTGGAGGTTCTCGCCCTCGTGGAGGCGCATGTGCAGGTTGCACTGCGCGCCGCGCACGAAGCCCTCGAAGAACACCTCGGCCAGCTCCGTGTCGAAGCCGCCGAGCGTGGCCTTGGGCATCGGCACGCGCCACACAAAGTACGGTCGCCCCGACAGGTCGAGCGCGCACGTCATGCAGGCCTCGTCCATCGGGAGCGTGGCCGAGCCGTAGCGGCGGATGCCGCGCTTGTCACCCAGCGCCTCGGCCACCGCCTTGCCCAAGGTGATGGCCAGGTCCTCGGTGGTGTGGTGCCCGTCGATGTGCGTGTCCCCCTCGGCGACGACCTCGAGGTCGAACAGCCCGTGGCGCGCGATCTGCTCGACCATGTGGGTCAGGAAGCCAATCGGCGTTGCGACGCGCGCCTGGCCCGTACCGTCCAGGTCGACGACCACGCGGATGTCGGTCTCGCTCGTCTTGCGATGCAGCACGGCTCGTCGGGTCATGAGGCCCGGACCATAGCTCGAAACCCGGGCGCCCGCAGGTTAACGGCCCCGGGCAGGTCGCATGTCGCCCCCCCGTCGCTCCGGCCCTGGCCGCGTCAGCGTTGGGACTGCACGAAGGCCATGCGCTCGGTGAGTACGGGGTGGTCGGGGTCGTGACCGAGTGCGATCTGGAGGTTGAGCTTGGCTTGGCCCCACTGCCCATCGCGGATGGCGGCCTGAGCTTTGGCCCAGAACGGGCGGGCCTTCGCGTTGACCGTTCGCTTGACCGCCTGCGCGCGCGAAGAGGACTCGTCGGTGGCGGCCTGCGCGACGTGGCGGAGCCGCCCCTCGGCCAGCCCCGCGTCGTACGCGGCGCGCGTCGCGGTGTTGGACAGCACCCGGTACGCCTCCCCGCCGCGCCGGTAGATCTGATTGACGCGCGCCTTGTCCGCCTCGCTCGCCATCGTGTACCCGTCCGGGTGATAGCGAAGCGCGAACTTGTGGAACGCCGCACGCACCGCGTCCGCAGAGGCGTCCTGCTCGATCTGCAGGAGGGTGTAGTAGTCCAACGCGTCGAGGGGGTCGCTCATGCGCGTGGCGCCTCCTGCCGCTCTGTTGGCGCCACCTCGCCACCTGGTCGATAGCGGGCCTCCATCCGCGCACGCAGCGCGTCGAGCTCCGACTCGTCGATCTCGCCCAGACGCCGGATGCGCACCTGCTGCTCGCGGCCCGTCTCGAGATCGCGGGCCTGCACGGACAGCGCCCCGTCGGCGTCGATCACGAACGTGACGTCGATGCGCACGGCGCCGCGGGCGGCGTCCCGCAACCCATCCAGCTCCACGACGCCGAGCACTTGGTTGTCCTCCAGGCTCTTCTCCTCGCCTTGGCAGATTCGGACGGAGATGAAGGTCTGACCATCGCGACCCGTGCTGAACGTCTGGGTGTTCTCGGCCGGCATGGCAGTGTTGCGGGGGATGACCGTGTGGCAGAAACCGGACACCGTCTCGACCCCAAGCGACAGAGGGGTGACGTCCAGCAGCAAGGGCGGCGGCCCAGCGGGCTCGAGCTCGGGCGGAGGCTGCGGAGCCGCGGGGCGGTCCGAGGGCGCGGACCCCCGCACACGGACGACGGGCTGAATCGCGACCGGCCGCGCCGGCGCCGTAGGTGGCCCGACCCGAGCCGCGGGCACGGGCACGAGCTCCTCCAGCTCCAGCGCGTCGAGCTCCTCCGAAGGGTCGGGCGCGGGGGCGCGCTCGGAGAGGCGTCGCGTCGCGGCTGCGAGCGGCGGGGGAGGCTTCGCGGCTGCGGGCGCCATGAACGCGCTCGGAGGCGCGGGCTTGTACCCGTCTCCCCCGGAACCGCCGGCGAGCCCAGGGACGTAGGCCCCGGGAGCGGCCACCAGCCGGTCCGTCGCCACCCGCTCCATGTGCACCTTGCGCAGCGCCACGCGGGCCAGCTGCGAGCGGCGCCCACTCGCCAAGGAGGCCGCCTGCAGCGCGGCGCCGTGCGCGACGACCACGTCGGGATCGATCTCCACGCGCGGCTCGGTGGCGAAGTACTCGGCCACCATGGTCCGCACCAACGGCATGCGCGTGGAGCCGCCCACCAGGATGACGTTGTCCAGCTGAGTCGGCCGGATACCCGCCGCCCTCATCGTCGTCTCGCAAGCGTCGAACGCGCGCGCGATGATGGGCCGCGCGATCTCGTGCAGCTTGGCCCGCGAGAGGGTGTAGCGCAGGTCGAGCGCCTGCCCAGAGGCCCCGACCGCGAGCTCCTCGACGCGCAGGTCCACCTCGTCCTGGTCGGTCAGCTCACACTTGGCCCACTCGGCGGCAGCGCGCAGGCGCTCGAACGCTTCTGGGTCGGTGCGGGGGTCCACGCGGTGCTCGCGCAGGAACGCTTCCGCCATGAGGTCGGCCACGGTGCCGTCGATGTCGTCGCCCCCGAGGTAGCTGTCGCCCGCCGTCGCGATGACCTCGAAGACCTCCCCCGAGAGCTCGAGGATGCTGACATCGAAGGTGCCGCCGCCCATGTCGAACACCGCTACCCGCTCCCGCCCCTGCTGGCCGTAGCCGTAGGCTAGCGCCGCTGCGGTCGGCTCGTTCAGCACGCGCAGCACCTCGAGGCCCGCCACGCGTCCGGCGGCCATGGTGGCGTTGCGCTGTAGGTCGCTGAAGTTCGCGGGGACCGTGATGACCGCCTTGGAGCAGCGCTTGCCAGTCGCCCCCTCGGCCACCCGCCTCAGCTCGCGCAACACGAAGGCCGAGATCTCGCTCAGCGCGTAGGTCTCGCCGCGCGTGCGCACCACCGTGCCGCCGTTGTCGCTCTCGGCCAGCTCGAACGCGAAACGCTCGCGCGCCCGTCGCACCTCGTCCGAGCGGAAGGGTCGCCCCAGCAGGCGCTTCACCGAATAGAACGTGTTGCGCGCGTCCAGCATGCGACGGTCGCGGGCTGGGTAGCCCACCAGCACGTCCCCCGTGGGATGGAACGACACGACGGAGGGCAAGAGCTCGCGGCCCTCCGCGTCGGCGAGGATGCGCACCGAGCCGCCGTCTGCGACCGCGACCACCGAGTTGGTGGTGCCTAGATCGATGCCCAACACCAATTCCGCCATGCGCTCTCCGAGGACTGCGAGACGCCGCTACGATACCATCGCCGCTACCATCGAGGCCGCAAAACTCTCGTGGCCTGGTACTCCGACGACTACGCGTCGTCGTTGTCGTCGTTGTCGTCGTTGTCGTCGTTGTCGTCGGAAGCCGGGGCACCGGCCGCAGGGGTCTCGGCGCCCACGGAAGGCACCTGATCGGCCAGCGACGGGGCGTTGCCCTCCCCGGTCCCGTCCGCGTTGGCGGCGCCAACGGTGTCGCCGTCGACGTTGCCTGCGTCGCCGTCGCTCTCGTCGTCGTCGCTCAGCGGCTCCACGTCCACGACCCGCTCGCCGTCCTTGAGGCGGATGACGCGCACGCCCTGCGTGTTGCGCCCCGTCTCGCGAATCTCCGCGACGCGTGTCCGGATGACCAGCCCGCCGTCCGTGATGACCATCAGGCCGTCGCCCGGCAGCACCAGGCGCAGGCACACGAGCTCGCCGTTGCGCTCCGAGGTGTCCATCGCGATGATGCCCTTGCCTGCGCGAGACTGCACACGCCACTCGCTCACGGGCGTGCGCTTGCCGTAGCCGTTGGCGCTCACGGTCAGGACCTGCTGCGTGTCCTCGGACTCGACGACGTCCATGGCGATGACGCGGTCGCCCTCGCTCAGGTCCATGCCGCGCACGCCGCGCGTGTCACGCCCCGTGGGGCGCACGTCGTCCACGCCGAAGCGGATGCTCATGCCCTGCGCCGAGCCGATGAGGACCTCCTGCCCGTCCGACACCACCCGCGCGGCGAGCAGCGAGTCACCCTCGTCGATGCCCACGCCGATGATGCCCGTCTGCCGGATGTTCTCGTACGCGGAGAGCGCGGTGCGCTTGACCTTGCCGCCGACCGTGACGGTCAGGAGGTAGCCGTCGTCCACGAACTCGCGGATGGGCACCATAGCCGCCACGGCCCCGCCCTCCTCGAACCCGACGAAGTTCACCATCGGCCGGCCGCGCGCCGTGCGCGCCATCTGCGGGATCTCGAAGACGCGCCGTGTGAACGCTTTTCCGTCGGCGCTCAAGAACAGCATGTGCGCGTGCGCGTTGACGACGTAGACCCACTTGACGAAGTCCTCGTCGCGCGTGTCCATCGCGCGCAGGCCCTTGCCGCCGCGGCCCTGCTCGCGGTACTCGCTGAGCGGCACGCGCTTGATGTAGCCGCGGTGCGTGACGGTCACCACGACCTCTTCGTCGGGCACCAGGTCCTCGATGCTCAGGTCGCCCTCGGCCTCGACGATCTCCGTGCGGCGCGGGTCGCCGTACTTGTCGCGCACCTCCTGCAGCTCGTCGACGATGACGCCCAGCAGCAGCTTCTCGCTGGCCAGGATGGCCTCGAGGTGCGCGATCAGCTCGCACAGCCCGCCATACTCGCCAGCCAGCTTCTCGCGCTCGAGGCCGGTCAGCTTGCTGAGGCGCATCTCCAGGATGGCCTTGGCCTGCCGCTCGGACAGGTAGTAGTCGCCCCGCGCGGCGGCCTTCTGGATCTCTTCCTCGGGCCGGCCCGCGCGCCGCACGAACTCCTCGAGCCCCTTGAGCGGCAGCTGCTGCAACGCCGAGCGCGCCTCGTCCGTGGTCTGCGACGCGCGGATGGTGGAGATGACCAGATCGATCTCGGTCACGGCCATACCGAGACCCTCGACCAGCTCACGCTGCGCGAGCGCCTGCCGCAGGTCGTAGCGGGTGCGGCGGGTCACCACCTCGCGGCGGTGGTCGATGAAGTGCAGGAGCCCGCTGCGCAGGTCGAGCAGCTTCGGACGCTGCCCCACGATGGCGAGGCAGTTGTAGCCGAACGTGCTCTGCAGCGCGGTCATCTGGTAGAGCGTGTTGAGCACGATCTCGCCGTGGGCGTCGCGCTTCAGCTCGATGACCATGCGCATGCCCTCGCGGTCGCTCTCGTCGCGCAGGTCGGCAATGCCCTCGATGCGCTTCTCGCGCACCAGCTGCGCGATCTTCTTGAGCAGCTCGGCCTTGTTGACCTGGTACGGGATCTCCGTGACCACGATCATTTCGCGGTCGCCCTTGCCCGGGATGGGCTCGATGCTGGCACGCGCGCGCATGACGACGCGACCGCGACCCGTGCGGTAGGCCTGGATGATGCCGGCGCGTCCGTAGATGTAGCCCGCGGTGGGAAAGTCGGGCCCCTTCACGCCCAGGCGGCCCGTCTCCGGGTCGTCCTCCATGAGCGCGTCGTTCGAGAGCCGGGGGTTCTCGATGAGCCGGATGGTGGCGTCCACCACCTCCGCCAGGTTGTGTGGCGGGATGTTGGTGGCCATGCCGACCGCGATGCCGCCGCTGCCGTTGATCAGCAGGTTGGGGACACGGCTGGGGAGCACCAGGGGCTCGTGCTCCGACTCGTCGAAGTTCGGGCCGAAGTCGACCGTCTCCTTGTCGATGTCGGCCAGCAGCTCGGAGGCCAGGCGCGACATGCGCACCTCCGTGTAGCGCATGGCCGCGGCCGGATCGCCGTCCACCGAGCCGAAGTTGCCCTGCCCGTCCACCAGCGGGTACCGCAGCGCAAAGTCCTGCGCCATGCGCACGAGCGCGTCGTACACGGCGCTGTCACCGTGCGGGTGGTACTTGCCGAGGACGTCACCGACGATGCGCGCGCTCTTCTTGTACGAGGAGCTGGCGGTGACCTTCTGCTCGTGCATCGAGTAGAGGATGCGGCGGTGCACCGGCTTGAGGCCGTCACGCGCGTCCGGGATGGCGCGCCCGATGATGACGCTCATCGCGTAGTCGAGATACGACTTGCGCATCTCGTCTTCGATGGTGACGGGGAACTTCTTCTGAGTCTCGGCCATGGGCGTGACGGTACCTTGCACGGGGTGCGCGCGGTCCTCGCGGGAGGGGCTCTCTGCCGGCCCCCGGGACGCGTGAAAGTTGCGCCGACATTAGCATTTCCGGCGCTCGTTGGCCCGCTCCACGACGTGATTTTGCGTCCTCGCACCGAAAACGAAGTGGCCGCCGACTGCCAACTTTGTTGACGCACGCGCCACGGCGCCCGCCGAGATCCAGGTCACCTCCCGCGGGCCTCCGCTTTGCAGGGTGATCTTGGTATGTTGGCCCCCATGCGCCCCCCTCGCCGTCCCTCCCCCTCGCGCTGCCTCGCCGTGTTGGGGCTGCTGCTGCTCACTCAGTGCTCTGGTCCGGTGGTCCCCATCCTGCCCCCGCTGACGATCTCCGCTCCCGACATGGACGGCCTGGTGCGTATCGACGGTGACGCCGAGCCCGACGCGTTGGTGTTCGGATACAACGAAGCGCGGCTCGCCGGGGTCATCGCGACGGCGGACGCGGCTGGGCGCTATCAGCTCACGCTGGGCGCCGACGCGGGCGACGAGATCTCCGTGTGGCAACGAGTCGGCACACAGGAGGGCCCGCCTCGCATCGTGACCGTCACGGCGCCCTGAGTCACGGCGGGCACGTGGCTCCGGGAGCCACGCTGGGGCCCCTGACGCCCCGAGCCGTGGCTCCCATCATCCGCTCGTCATCTTGCTGGCGCCCGCCGATCAGTTGCCGAGCAGCGCGCGTACCAGTGACGCGACGTCGTTGGGGCTGACGTTGCTCTCGCAGCGGATGAACCGCCCCTGCCCTTGGCCCAGCGCCACGACCTCCTGCTCGAGCGCCGCCGAGGCCCCCCACAGCACGATGCTGGAGCCCTGAGGGAGGTCTGGCACGAGGGTCGCCACGGAGATGGGGTTCACCGAGGGGGACATGCAGTCCAACACCAGCACGGGGTGGGCCACGACAGAGGCGTGCACTTGGTCGAAGAGCGCCATCAGATCGTCGGCCTCGAGGGCGATGCAGTCGCGCCCGAGGTCGCGCAACAGCCCACCGCGCCGGCCGACGTTGGCGCTCGCGACGATCGCGACACCGAGCGGCTCCCCGATCTCCGTGCGCGGGAACTCGTCCGAGCGGGTCGGCTTGATGGTGGCGCGCACCTGGCTGTGTTCCGATGGGTCGCTGATGCGCGGCAGGATGGGCATCAGCCCGTCGACCACCATGCTGGCCTCGTCCTCCCCCAGCATGCCCGCGATGGACGCGAAGAGGGGTCCCTGCACGAAGCGGGTCAGCTCGTCGCGGTCGGTCGGGAGCGCCGGCATGAGCGCGGAGCGCAGCGCGCCTTCCAGCAGCTTGGCTGCAATGTTCGGCGTCACCACGGCCTCGACCGCTTCCGCCAATACTCGCTGAATGCGAGCTGCGTTCGGCGACGATCGATTTGCGAGCGAGGTCGACATGTATCCAGGCTCGACTTTGACATACCGCTTCGAGAAGTACAAATAGTGCACATCGTGCCAGTTCTTGGCCGCACGGCCGATAATTTTCCCGTGAAAGCACTGGCCCCGAAGGAAGGCGCTGCTATCTGCGCGGGCATGCGAGTGTTCGGCGTCGATGAGAACGGGCTCGGACCTCGACTGGGGCCGCTGATCGCGACTGGCGTGGTGCTGGAGCTGCGCCAATACCGCGCAGCCACCCTCTGCCGACGAGGCGAGGCCCTGGGCATCACGGACTCCAAGGCCAGCTCGGCCTTCGGCCGCATGGCGCTCGCGGAGGGGTTCACGTTGGCTGTGCTGGAGCGGTTGACGGGTCAGGTGCCGCGCACGGCGGACTCGCTCTTCGCCGAGCTGGCGGTCGACGGGATGTTGGGGCTGCGGTCGCCCTGCCCCGGCGGCGAGACCTCGCGCCAGTGTTGGTCCAAGGCGCCTACCCTGCCCCTCTTCGGAGGTGACGTGTCCGACGGCCGCGAGCGACTCCGCGCCCTCGAAGGTCGCGCGTTGCGGGTCATGCGGGCGCGCTCCGTGATGGTGTGCGCTGGCGTGCTGAACCACGAGCTCTCGCTGGGGCACAGCAAGCTCGCCGTGGACCTGCACGCGTTCGAGCGCTTGGTGCTCGAGGCACGGGCGGCGGGCGACGAACCGCTGCTCGCCATTTGCGGAATGGTGGGGGGCATCCGGAAGTACGAGGGGTACTTCGGGCGCTTCCCTCGTGCGCACGTGCACCGTGTCGAGGAGAGCAAGCAGCGCTCCGTGTACGCGGTCGACGGCGTCGGCGAGGTACGCTTCGAGGTGGACTCCGACAGGCACCACCTACCGGTCGCGATCGCGTCGATGATCGGCAAGTACCTGCGCGAGGTGGCCATGGAGCGACTCAACGCCTTCTACGCGGACCACGACCCGACGCTGCCGCGCGTCAGCGGGTACCACGACCCGAAGACCCGCGCGATGGTCGAGCGGACGGAGGCGCTGCGCTACAGGCTGCAGATCGCGGACGCTTGCTTCGAGCGCCGCGGCTGAGCCCTCTGACGGTCCGCGGCGGCGCCTCAGCCCTGGGGTAGGTCGACCGAGAAGCCCTCGGCGGCCAGCAACGACTTCATGAGCTGCTTGTCGTTGGACTTCATGTAGGCCTCCTCCGGCGTGACGAGGTCGTTCTTGACGTGCTGCAGCAGGTGGTCGTTCATGGTCTGCATTCCGAGGTTCCGGCCGGTCTGCATGACGCTCTTGAGCTGCACCGTCTTGCCCTCGCGGATGAGGTTGGCGACCGCGCTGTTGCCGATGAGCACCTCGTAGGCCGCGATGCGACCGCCGCCTTTCTTCTTGCAGAGCACCTGGGCGATGCAGCCGCGGAACGACTCGCTGAGCATGATGCGGATCTGCTCCTGTTGGTCGGCCGGGAACTGATCGATGATGCGGTCCACGGTGCTCGCCGCGCTCGTGGTGTGCAGCGTCCCGAACACCAAGTGTCCGGTCTCCGCCGTCTCGATCGCGATGGCGATGGTCTCGAGGTCGCGCATCTCGCCCACCAACACGATGTCCGGGTCCTCGCGCAGCGCGGCGCGCAGCGCCCGCTTGAAGCCCGTGGTGTGCTCGCCGATCTCGCGCTGGTTCACGAGGCAGCGCTTGTTGGGGTGCACGAACTCGATGGGATCCTCGATCGTGATGATGTGGTCCGCCCGGTTCATGTTGATGAAGTCGATCAACGTGGAGAGCGTCGTCGACTTGCCGCTACCAGTCGGGCCGGTGACCACCACCAAACCCTTGGTGAGCCAGCACAGATCCAGGACCTTGGGTGGCACGCCGATCTGCTCGACGGAGAGCAGCTCGAATGGGATCTGGCGGAACACGGCGCCCACGCCGTGCCGGTCGCGAAAGACGTTCGCGCGGAAGCGGCACAAGCCCGGGATGTTGTGTGCGAAGTCCGCGTCGTTGGTCTCGTCGAACTCGATGCGGCTGCGCTCGGGCATGATCTCGGCGATCATGGCGGCGATCTCGTCCGAGCTGTAAGCCTCGCGGCGCTCGAGGGGGTGGATCTCACCGTCCTTGCGCACCATGGCCACGACGTTGGCCGAGAGGTGCAGGTCGCTGGCGTTGACCATCTTCATCAGGCGCAAGAGGCGGTTGATCTGCGGCTCACCGGGTTCGAGCTGGACGTGCATGCCGTCCGCGGCCGCGTGATCGGGGATGCCGCCGTCGATGTAGCCGCGTGCTTCGCCGCTTGGCTTGGGGCTCGCCTTGGGAGCCTGGACGGGCGCCGCCGGCGCTGGGGCGGCAGCTGGAGCCCGCACGGCGGCGCGCGGCGGCGCGTCTGCCGCCGGGAACGGGATGGCTTCGACGTCGGCCGGCGCGATGCGCGCAGGCTTCGCCGGAGAAAGCAGCAGCGCCCACGACGACGGCCCCGCAGCGCGCACCTCCACTTGCACCCGCATACCGGCCTCGGAGTCGTGCTGGAACGCGCAGCGCCCTTGGGCCTGCAGTTCTTGCAGCGCCGCCGGTGGCGCAGCCTCCTGAACCATCGCGACGACCATGTCGTGATCGATGGGCTTGCTGGACTGGCGGTCCCCTGCGTCGAAGTGAAAGGTGACCGGCATGTCGGACACCAACCGGACGCCGTTGGCCTTGTGCTTGAGCAGGTGCTGAACGTAGAAATCGATCCGTAGCATCGGGTGGCGAAGGTATCATCGCGCGTACGGGCCTCAGCGAAAAAATGCGTCGAGGCTGTGCCCGCGAGCGGCCCCCGAGTGTCCCCACGCAGGGCCCCTGCCCTCCAGAAAGACGCCCCACATGACCGACGGCTCCGACCCCACTGCGCCTCCGTCTCCTCCCACACGCGCGCTGCCGCGCACCCTCATCGTGGCCGCCGGCGTCGTCCTCACGCTGGTGATGGTGTGGGTGCTGCGCGCCGTCTTCACCCCTCTCTTCTTCGCGTTCTTCATCGCGTACATGCTCGACCCGTTGGTCGACCGCTTCGAAGCGCGCGGCCTGCCGCGCGGAGCGGGCATCGCGGTGCTGCTCGCGGGAACGCTCGGGGCCCTGGTGGTGGCGATGTTGCTGGTCCTCCCTGGCATCGTGTCGGAGTTCACCGCGTTCGCGCAGGCGCTCCCCGGAAAGCTGCAGGACTGGGTGGCGCGGCTCGAGCCGCTGCTCACGCGCTACGGCGTGCCAGTCCCCCACACGCTCGACGAAGCGCTCGCCAGCCTGCAGGTCGACGCGCGTGAGGTCGCCAGCAGCGCCGTGACGCCCGTGTCGTCCGCCCTGCGCTGGGTGGCGGGGGGGACGGCGTCCGTGTTCAGCGCCGTCGCAGGTGGGCTGATGGTGCCGGTGTTCGCTTTTTATCTCCTGTACGACTTCGACCGCATCGTCGCGGCGGGCGGAGAGCTCGTGCCCTACCGGCACAGGCCCATCGTGTTCCGCATGGCCGCCGACATCGACGAGGTCCTCGGACACTGGGTGCGGGGACAGTTCCTCGTGATGGTCGCGCTGGGCGCTCTGTATGCCGTGGCCTTCTCGCTCGCAGGCGCGCCCTTGGCCATCCCGATCGGGATCATCGCGGGGTTGTTGTCCTTCATCCCGTACGTCGGCGGCGCGCTGGGTCTCGGGCTGGCGCTCCTCACGTGCGCGGTCGAGGGTCGCCTGTGGCCGTCGATGGGCTACGTGGTCGTTGCGTTCGGGATCGTGCAGGTGCTCGAGGGCTTCGTGATCACCCCGAAGCTCGTCGGCGACAAGGTGGGGCTGAGCGCGGTGGTGGTGCTGCTCGCGTTGATGATCGGCAACGAGCTCTTCGGCTTCCTCGGCGTGCTTATGGCGGTGCCAGGGGCAGCGGTGGTGAAGATCTTCGTGGTGCGAGCCACGCGTGCCTACCGGGCCAGCGACTTCTTCGGGACTCCGACCGACGAGCCCACCCCGATGCCCGACACGCTCGCGGCAGCCCTGGACGACGACGGGGACGGCGGCGGCGAGCCGCACGAGCCGGACGGTGCCGCTGACGACGGCGCTGGCGCGAGCCACGACCCGAGCCCGCGGAACGAGCCTCACGAGCCGCAGAGCGAGCGGCGTGATGACGACGACCCCGCCGCCAGACCAGGCGACGTCCCGCGAGCAGGCCCACGAGACACCTCGGATCCGCAGGCCGAAGCCTCCCCCGCCCGCAGCGATGGGGGGGGCGTGGGAGCATCGCCGCAGCGCCCCGCCGAACCCACCGACGACGACGCTGCATGAGCCCCGACAGCGCGCTTTACAGATTTACAAGCAGAAGACGATCTTCACCGCTCGTTTCCGCGTTGGCTTTATAGTTTTCAGCAATATCCGACTGACAGCGTAACAACCCGAAATCCCACGAGGGATCGGGCACTTGGCTTTGAGCGGGCTGCCATGGGTCTGAAATCGTGTCGCCTCCGCGGTAGCGCACCCCTAAAATGTGAGCTACGGAAGGGGCTCTTTTCGGTCCTCACATCCCCCTGGAGGGAAGACCCGATGGCTCAGCAGAATCCACGCCCATACAACGTCGAGTACCTGAACAACCCGAGCCAAGAAGAGCTCCGGGAGCTGGCGCTCGCGCACACGCCCGCCGTCCAGCAGGCCAAGTCCGGCTCCGTGAACAAGGTCTCGCGCAACAAGTCGCGCGTCGCTGCGTACACGTACATCATCGACGGCTCCGGCCTCGACCGCTGGAGCCACCAGGTCATCGACCCGGACAAGGCCCGCGACATCATCGCCCGGCAGGAGGCCTACATCGCGGAGAAGGGCAAGCTCATCGCGATCGACGGCTACGTCGGCTTGGGCCGCGGCGCGTTCGGAGCCACCTGGCTCTACACGCTCGAGGGCGCGAACATCGCCGGCATGCAGCAGATCCTCGCGTTCCCGCGTGAGGACGTCGAGACGCCCGCGCAGCTGAAGGAGGCGTTCAAGCCGGTCTTCAAGCTGGTCTACACCCCGGACCTGCGCCTCGAGGACATGCCCGGTCGCCAGGCGATCATCGTCGACATCGAGAACTGGACCACGTACGTCATCGGCGCGGACTACTTCGGCGAGTCGAAGAAGGGCGTGCTCCGCATGCTCAACGAGTACTCGTACCAGAAGGGCGCGCTCGTCCTGCACGCCGGGGCCAAGTCGGTCACCCGCAAGGACGGCACCCGCGTCGCCATGACGGTCATGGGCCTGTCGGGCACCGGCAAGACCACCACCACGTTCTCCAAGCAGGGCGACCGCACCGAGCCAATCCAGGACGACATGGTCACCCTGTGGCCCAACGGCGCCATCAGCATCACGGAGAACGGCTGCTTCGCGAAGACCGAGGGTCTGTCGCTGGAGTCCGAGCCCATCATCTACGAGGCCACCATCCGCGGTGACGCGTGGCTCGAGAACGCCTACCTGGGCGAGGACGGCGAGTACGACTTCAGCAAGGGCGTGCTCTCGGCGGCCGAGGTGAAGCGCGTGCGCGAGATCCTGCTGCTCACCGGCGCCAACGGCGCGAACGTGGACAAGTACATCGCGGGCGAGGTCAAGGCCGAGGACGTGCTCGACGCGCGCGGCGTGCCGGCCGACGGCTGGGACTTCGTGGTGTGGAGCCAGAACGGCCGCTCCATCGTGCCGATGAGCTCCATCCCGGGCGCGGCGGACTTCGGCAACCTGCCCGAGGTGAAGTCCATGGGCGTGCTCAACCGTGACGAGGGTCCGGACGCGGCGATGCCCGGCATCCTGCGCTTCACCTCGCCGGAGCAGGCCGCTGGCTTCTTCATGCTGGGTGAGACCAGCAAGACCAGCGCCGCCGGCAAGGACCGCGGCAAGACCCGCTCGCCCTTCACGCAGCCCTTCTTCCCCGCCAAGCACGGCCTCCAGGCGCAGCGCTTCGCGGAGCTGGCCTCCACCATGAGCGGCGTGACCATGTGGCTCATGAACACCGGCTACGTCGGCGGCGACGCCAACGACGTGAAGGCGGACAAGGCCCTCAAGGTCAAGATCCGCCACAGCTCGGCCATGCTCGAGGCCCTCCTCAGCGAGGACATCAAGTGGAAGGTCGACCCGGACTTCGGCTACGAGATCGTGGACGTGGACGCGCCCGAGAACGCCGCGCTGGTGGACAAGGTCCCGGCCGACATCCTCGAGCCGCGCCGCTACTTCGAGAAGGTCGGTCGCGCGGAGGACTACAAGAAGTGGGTCGCGAAGATGAAGTCCGAGCGCCGCGAGTTCTTGGGCCGCTTCGCCGTGGCCGCGCCCATCATCGAGGCCACCTGCGCGTGAGCCAGTCACCACCCGCGGGCCTCGCGGGTCGTGGAACCTGAACGAACGCCCGGCCTCGGCCGGGCGTTCGGCGTTTGGGCACGTGTGCGACGCGCAAGCGTCCCCCCACGGCCATGTGCAACCCAGGCGCGCCGTCCGACAGAGCGATGGGCCACACCGACACGGCGCGAACAGGCGGGCCCTCGGCGGCTGACCGGGGACGTTCGTCAGCAGGCGGTGAGGAGTCGCGCGACGAGGCCCCGGGCGACCTCCGCTCGAGGCTCGGCCAGCTGCAACCCAAAACGCTCGGCCACGGCGCGCGCAGCGGGGCTGAACGCCAGCGGCGGCAACCCACCCGTCAGGGCAACGACCACGTCCGCACGTGCCCGCGCCGCGAAGTCCGCGCCCAGCGCGAGGTGCAGCGCCCCTGGAGGCGCGTCCTCGGCCCACGCGCGCAGCTGGGCGTCGATGACATCCGCTTCCGCAGGCACGCTGGCCCCGCGGTACGAGAGCGCGCCTGCCGCGACGTAGTCCTCGCCTCGCGCCGGTGCGTCCAGCGTGAGCGGCCCCGAGGCACGACGCAGAGACGAGATCACCACGGGCACAGAGCGCCCGACACCCGCCTCCGCCAGCTGCAGCAGGAAGCGCTTGGCCGCGAGGTCGCCGCGGCGAACGCCGAGCACGACCACCGTCGGCCCCCCCAACGCGATGAGCTCGGCCGGCACACTGCACGGTACGGCAGCGTCGCCGCGCCGGGGGTCCCCGAGGTCGCTCAGCTTCACCCGCGCTCGACCTCGAGCCCGTCGGCCTCCCAGTGGAGGAACCCGCCCGAGAGGAAGCCCACCTCGACACCCTGCTTGCCGAGCGTGTCCGCGAGCTGCTTCGCGTCGTCCTCGGTACGGGAGTAGAGCACGCGCAAGCGACCATCCGTCGGCGCCAGCTCCGCAACGCGCGTGGCCGCGGTCTCCACGGGGACGTTGATGGCGCCCGGGATGCGGAAGCGCCCGAAGCTGCGCTCGTCACGCACGTCCACGGGCAGAACCTGACCCTGCTTGAGCAGCTGCGCGAGCTCGGCCGGCTTGAGGGCCGTGGCGGCCTGCGGCAGGAACGGCGCGAGCATCTCGAGCAGCTGGGCGCGGTCCAGCACGCCCTGCTCGGCCGCGACGGGCCGACCGCCGTGCATCACGACCAGCATCGGGATGCTCTGGACGCGGAACATCTGTGCCACGCCCGGGCTGCGCTCGATGTCGATTTTGACGACCTTGATGATGCCTTGCAGCTCACCCGCGATGCCCGCGACGACGGGCGCCAGCTGCTTGCATGGTTGGCACCAGTCGGCGTACAGGTCGATCAGGACGGGCAGCTCGGCGGCGAGGACTTCGCGCTCGAAGGTCGCGTCGGTCACGGCGATGACGGTCATGGCGGAGGTGTAGCAGGGCTGCCGAGGCGCTCCAACCGCTCCTCGACGTGGACGACATGACCGCTCGGGCTCGTGGGTCGCGCGCCTAGGACGGCGCCAGCGCAGGTCGGTTCAGTACGCGCCGCCGCCGGCCCCACCCTGAACGATGGCCACCCCCGCGCTGGTCCCGAGCCGCGTCGCTCCGGCGGCCACCATGGCCTGCGCGCTCTGGATGTCGCGGATGCCTCCCGACGCCTTGACGCCGATCTGTGAGCACACAGTGGCGCGCAGGAGGGCGACCGCCTCGACGGTCGCGCCCCCGGGGCCGAAGCCCGTCGACGTCTTCACGAACTGCGCACCGGCCGACTGCGCCACGGCGGCCCCGACGCGTATGAGCTCGTCGCTGAGCGCAGCGGTCTCGAGGATCACCTTCACGATGCGCCCCTCCGCGGCCTGCACGACGGCGGACAGGTCCAGCGCGACGGTGCGGTAGTGACGGTCACGCAGCGCGCCGAGGTGCACCACCACGTCCAGCTCGGTGGCGCCATCGCGGACCGCTTGCTGGGCCTCGGCGACTTTGGCGGCGGTGCTGACGCATCCCAGGGGGAATCCGATGACGGTCGTGATGCCCGGCGCGGCGTCCGCCAGGCGCTCCGCGCAGAAGCGCACCCACGCAGAGGGGACGCACACCGTCGCGAACCCGTGTGTGCGAGCCTCCACGCACAGCTGGGAGTAGTCGGCGGACTGCGCGTCGGCGCGCAGCAGTGTGTGGTCGATGAGGGACGCGAGTTCGTGCACGCAGCGAGGCTACACCAAGCTCGCCGAGCGAGGCCGGAGGAACGCCCGAGCGTTCGTCAGAGGCCGCGCAGCACCAGGGCGCGCTCACACGCGTCGAGGCTCTCGCGCATGACCGCGCGTGAGCCGTGCAGATCGGCCGACAGCGCCCGCGCGAGCGACGCAAAGGGGACCGCTGCGCTCGCGCGTCGTCCGAGGCGCTCGATGAGGCCCAGCAGCTCGCGCTTCGCGGCGGCTTCGTCCTCGATGCCGTCCCCGGCGCGCTCGGAGACCAGCTGCAGGGCGCGCTCGGCGTCCTCACGCGCGTTGGCGGGGAGGTCGTTCAGTGCGGAGCGGCAGCGCGTGACGCAGTCCCTGTAGGCCTCGGGCTCAGGCATCGCTCACCCCGGCGCCGCGCAGGAGCTTCTCGCTCAGCTGCCAGAGGCGCCTCCCAGCCAGCTCGTCGAGCGCGGCCTGCGACGGGCGCGCTCGACGAGCACGCGCGAAGTACTGGCCCGTGGTGTCGTCGAGCGCGGGATGCGTGGCGGCGTGGATCGACGTGGCGGCCCCCTCTGCGGGCGTGAGGAGGACCAGCCCAGCCACCTTGTCGCTGAGGAAGCTGAGCACCCCGCTGTCGCGCGTGATCTCCGTCGCGACGGAGCCAGGGTGCACGGCGTTCGAGCGGACGTGGCGGTCCTCGCCGTGGAGGCGGCGAGCGAGCTCGGCGCTGAACAGCAGGTTCGCGAGCTTGCTCTGGTCGTAGGCGCGCAGCCCGGAGTACCTGCGCTCCAGCATGAGGTCGTCCCACTGCATGGCGCGGCAGTGCACGTGGCGGCGCGAGGAGACGTGCACGATCCGCGCTGGCAACGACGGACGCTCCGCGAGGTGGTCGAGCAGCCCCCGCGTGAACGCGAAGTGGGCGAGGTGGTTCACCGCGAACGTGTCCTCGAACCCATCGACGCTGAGCGTGCGCTCCGCGTGCCACACGCCCGCGTTGTTGACGACGACCGAGAGGGGCGCCAGCTGCCGCTTGACCTCCTGCACGCACGCCTCCACCTGGGCCAACGAGCTGAAGTCCGCGCGGATGGCCACGGCACCTGGTCCGAGCGAGTCGACCGCGCGTGCCAGGCGGCCCGCGTCGCGTCCGATGATGGCGACGCGCTCGAAGCCGCGCCGCAGGAGACCGCGCGCAGTCTCGAGGCCGATGCCCGCGCTGCCACCCGTGACCACGGCGTGTCGCGTCCCGATCGTTTCATGCTGGGTGTTTCGCATCGGGCGGAGGGTAGCAGTCCAGCGCTGGTGGTGTACGGGGCGCGCCACCTCGGACCGCGCCACGACGGTCCGGGCGACGTGCGACGGCGCCCCGAGGGGCCACTGGGCACTTGCGGCGACGCGCGGGAACGGGCATCACACCCCGCGTGAGCGACACGATTCGAGGCAAGGTACTGATCACGGGCGCGAGCGGGTTCATCGGGAGCTGGCTGCGCGACAGGCTGTTGGAGGAGGGCTCGGACGTGCTCGCCATCCGCCGGCCGGGCTCGCCCGAGGCGAAGACGGGGCGCAGCGTCGAGGCCAGCTACGACGACGTGGCGTCGCTCGAGCGGCTGATGGACCGCGAGCGCCCCGACTACGTGCTGCACGTCGCGGGCGCGACGAAGGGGCGCACGTACCAAGACTTCGAAGCGGGCAACGTGATGCCCACCGAGAACCTGCTGCGCGCGGTCGCGTCGCAGCACCCGGGTCTGAAGCGCTTCGTGCACGTGTCGTCGCTCGCCGCGTACGGCCCGGGGAGGCCCGGCGCCCCCCTGCGCGAGAGCGACCCGCGCCGGCCCGTCGAGTTCTATGGCGAGAGCAAGCTGGCTGCCGAGCGCGTCGTCGAAGGGGCGAACGTGCCCTACACCATCATTCGGCCGAGCGGCGTGTACGGCCCGCGCGACGTCGACATGTTCGAGCTCTTCAAGCTCGCTCGGAGTCGCGTGAACCTGTTCTTCGGCAACCGCCGGAGCTGGGGCAGCTTCGTCTACGTCGACGACGTGGTGGACGCCATCCTGCGGGTCCCCACCGTGGCGGAGACCGAAGGCCGCGGCTACTTCCTCTCGGACGGCGAGCCGATCACCTGGGAGACGCTGCAAGCCGACATCCTCTCCGTCGTCGGGCGTCGCGCGCTGACGGTGTCCCTGCCCCGACAGATGCCGTTCATCGCCGGCGCGCTCGGCGAGCTGGCCACACGCGTCGATGGGCAGCCGCGCCTCATGAACCGGCAGAAGGCCATCATGGGGGCACAGGAGGCTTGGACCTGCCACGCCGACGCGGCGGCCGCGGACTTCGGCTTCGCGCCGTCGATCGGGCGACGAGAGGCCCTCGCGCGCACTCACGCTTGGTACGAAGCGAACGGCTGGTACGGGCGCTGAGCCCCGCGGCGCACGCGGCAGAAAGCCTTCGCGCGCGGTGTGACTGTGATAACTTCCGCGCCCATGGATTCACCGTCGGCGCTGGTGCCCGGACCGATCGCGAGGACCCTCCTGGAGCTCGCGGAACGTCGGGCCAGCGGAGAGATCGCCATCGGGGGCCGCAAGCTCGTGCTCCACGAGGGCCAGGTGACGGGCGTGCTGCCGGCCCCTGGCGACGAGCCGCTGGACACGTTTTTGGTGAAGGCCGGTCGCCTGGACGAGGGCGGGGCGCGGCAAGCTCGGTCGAAGTCGGAGATCTCCGGGAGACCGCTGATCCAGGAGCTGGAGCAAGTCCTGACGCCGACGCAGCTGACGCAGGGGCTGCGCGCGCTCTGGCTCGATCGTCTCGTGTTCGGACTCCAGGTGGACGTCGACGCCGGGCAAGGGCTCAACGACTTCGAGCCCTCCCCCGCCCTGAGCGCACGCGCGGGCGAGCACCGTACCCCGCTCCTGGAGCTGCTCCTCGACGCCCTCGCGCGCCGCGCGGGGGAGCGCGACGCCGGGCTCGTGGGGTCACAAGCGGGCAAGCTGTTGATCTGGCACGAGGGGTCACACCGCGCCGCGGCCGAAGCGTGGGCCGAGCTGCCCGTCCTCGACCCGCCACGCGTCGCGCGGCTCCTGGCCACGTCGCCGGCGGCTGCCTCGCGGATCGCAGCGCTGCTCCGAGCAGGGCTCGTGTACCTGAGCGCGCGAGTGGACTCCCCCCCTCCTCCACCGCCACGCCCCACGACCATCGCCCCGCCGCCCGCGGCACCGGTCGCGGCCGGGCCCGCCGCGGGTTCGGTCGTCCAGCTCATCCCGCAGCCCCGAGACGCGACGGGACGCCCCAGCGAGTTCGGCATCAAGCTGCCCCCGCTGCCGCCCATCCTGATGCGCCTCGACGACCCTCTCGATCCGCTCGAGAAACGCATCGCCAACCTGGAGGCCAGCAGCGCGCCGGCCCGCGAGCGCGCGACGGCGTGGCTCGAGTTCGGCCGCGCATGGCAGCGCCACCACCGCTCCCTCGAAGAGGCCTGCCGCGCCTTTCGCGAGGCAGCCGCGGCGGACCCGACGTTCTACGATGCGCTCGACGCCGCAGCGACACTGTGCACCGCGATGGGCCGCGTGGAGCTCGGCAACGCCTACGCGCGCGCAGCCGCTGCGGCCGCCGGCAGCCCGGCCGAGCGGGCCCGCGGCCTCAAGCTCATCGCGCGGAACGCGCAACGCTTCGGCGCTATCGACGAGACCGAGGCCACCCTGGTCGAGGCGCTCGCGGCGGACCCCACCGACGGTGACGCGTTCGAGGCGCTAGCGCGCGTGCGGGTGCGCCGCGGGGACCTCAGCGGCGCCGCTGAGGCCGCCGAGGCGGGTGCGGCCGCTGTACGACGGCCTGAGCGCGCCTGCGCGTTGCTGGGCTTCGCGCGCAGCCTAGAGGATTCCCCCGCGCGCACCAGCGCCTACGCACGCGCGCTGCACGAAGGTGGTTTCGGTGAGGCCGCGCTCAGCGAACTCCGCCACGCGTCCGCGGCAGCGCGAGAGCCGGACGTGCGGCGCGGGTTTCTGTTGGAGGCTGCCGAGCTGGCGGAGCTCGCCGAGCACCCGGACCTCTCCTGCGGGTTCCTGCTGGACGCGTTCGTGGCCGAGCCGCAGCTCGAGGTCTTGCACGACCCGCTGGCAGAGGACGCCCGCGCGGCGGGCTCCGACGGGACGCTGTCGGTCGTGCTCGAGGCCGTGGGTGCGGCCACGTCCGGCGTCGCGCGCGCCCGCTGGCTGCTGGAAGCCGCCAGCGCGTTCTCGAGGAGCGGCGAGGACACGGGGCGGGACACGTGGGCCGGCGAGCTGCTCACGCGCGCCCTGATCGCCGACCCTGGCTCCGCCGAGGTGCTGGCCGCGATCGAGGCCGAGGCCGAACGGTGGGCGCACCCGACGCTGCTCCTGGACGCACTGGAACGTGCGGGGCGTCTCCTCGAGGACGGCAGCGCCCAAGAGGACCGTGAAGCCCGGGCCGCGCTCTTGCGCCGCGCCGCCGCGCTCGCGGAGGACGCTGGCCAGCCCGCGCGGGCGCTGAGCTGTCTCGGTTGGGCGCGGGAGACGGGACGCACCGGCGACGGGCAGCCCAGCGCCCCCGACGGCGACACCACGCAGCAGGAGCGGCTCACCAGCCTGGCCACCGCGCGCGCCGACTTGTTCGGTATGGCCCGGAGCGACCTGGACGCAGCCTCGGGCGACCAGCGCGACGCCCTCTCGCTGCGGCTCGGGCAGCTGCTGCGAGACGTCCCAACGCACCGTGAGGAGGCCATCAGCTGTCTACGGGTCGCCCTCGCCGGGTCGGCCGAGCACCGCCCCACCGCCTTCGCGTCGCTCGCGCGGCTTTACCGACTCGAAGGCCGAGACGCAGACTTGATCGAGCTGTGGCTCGAGGCCCCTTCGATCCTGGGCGCCGAATCCGCCTCCGAGGCGCTCGGCCACGCGTCTGGCGCGCTCGCGCTCGCCAACGATCCGCTGGGGAGCGCAGGCGCCGCCCTACGCGTGCTGGAGCTGGCTCCCGCGTCCCGCGTGGCGTGGGCGCGCCTCGATCTCGCGGCGCGCCAGGTGGGCGACCCAGAGCTGCGACTCCAGGCCTTGCGCGCGCGGCTCCGACAGGACCCAGAGCCGCAGGAGGCGGCGCGACTCCAAGGGCAGGTCGCGCTCCAAGCCGACGCCGCAGGCTCTCCCGACGAGGCGATCGCGGCGGCGCGTGCCGCCCTCGCCCTCGACCCGCGCTGCGCGGACGCGCTGGCGCTCTTGGTGCGCTACTTCGACGCGCTGCCGGAGCGCGAGGCCCTCGAGTGGGTCGGCCCGGCTCGCGCCGCCCTCGGGGACACGCCCGCCTTGCTCGAGACGTGCCTCGCGCTGGCCGAGAGAGCCGACGACGAGGAGCTGGCGAGGACGTTGCTGGACGCACACTTCCGCATCCTGCCGACGCCAGCCGTCGCCCTCGAGCGCGTGCGTCGCGCGATCACCGCCTCGGAGCGCGACCCGGAGCGCGACGCCGACGCCCTGCTCGAGCGAGCGGACCAAGCGCTGCTCCCGCTCTGTGTCGCGCCCGAGACCGCCGCGGTGGTGTCGGACGCCCTCAGTACGCTGCGCAAGCTGTCGCGCGAGAACGCCGCCTGCACGCTCGCGCTACGCGCCCTGGACACGCTCGGGGAGAGGGAGCTGCTGAAACAGAGCTGGGAGCTCGCGAAGTCTGGCGTGGATCAGGCCTCCAAGATCGCCACTCTGGAGCGCATCGTGGCGTGGACCGAGGCGTCGGCGCGCGTGGATCCGCTGCGGCGGCTCGCGGCCATCCAACGAGAGCTCGGGAACGCCGCGGCCGAGGCGCGGACCCTGCTGCGGGTGTTGGCCGAGGAGCCGCACGACCCACCAGCCCTCGAGCGCTTGGCGGAGTTGTACACGGAGACGGGGGAGACCCAGCGGCTGATGGCCGTGCTCGCCCTGTCGCTGGAGGCTGCCGTGGGCGTCCTGCCGCGTCGGCAGCGGCTGCTCTGCCTCGCGCAGGCCGCCATGCAGCGCGCACACGATCTCGAGCGGGCGAGGGGCTTCGTCGAACAGGCCGTCGAGGAGAGTGGCTTCACGGACGCCCGTGCACAGCGGGCGCGCGAAGAGTGGCTGGCGCTGGTCGCCCAAGCACCGGCCCACGCCGAGGGGACCCCTCCACGGGAGATCGGGCTTCGCACGCCAACGGAGCCGGGGGACGCGGCAGTCGGCCCGTTCGACGCCGACGCATGGGAAGCCGCGGCGCGCGACGCGGCGGGTGACGACACGGACGAACTGGCGCGGCGGTTCGCGGCGACGGTGCGGGCCCTCGAGGACGAAGGGGAGCTGCTGCAAGCGCTCGACCTGGCCACCCGAGGCCTTCAGCTGGACCCACCGCATCCCGAGCTGCTGGTGACCTTCGAGCGCCTCACGCTCGCCAGCGACGCGGTCGACCGCGCCAAGGCCATGTACGAGGACCTCTGCGCGCGAGCGATGGGCCCCCACGGATTGCGTGGTCTGCGCTACCGCCAAGCGCGCTGGCTGGAGAGCGCTGGCGCCAACCGTGAGGCCTTGGACGCGTACGCCCTGGCGTTCGCGATGGCGCCCGGGGAAGGGGTCGTCTTCAACGCCATCGAGCGACTGTCCGTCCTGGTGTCCGACTCGCACGCCATGGTGGACGCGCTGGCCGCGCTGGCCGAACGCGCCACGCTGGCCGACCGACGCGTCGAGCTGACCCGCCGCGCAGGGGGGCTCGCGGAGAAGGTGCTGAAGCAACCGCTGCGCGCGTTCGACCTGTACGAGAAGACCTTCAAGCAGACGAACCGCAGCGAGCTGCTCCCCACCCTGCGGCGCCTGGGCAACCTGACGGAGCAGGAGCAGCCCGAGCGGGTGGCGAGCATGCGCGAGCGCGTGGTCGAGGGCCTGCGCAGCCGGATCGAGATGAGCTGGGACGCGCCGGATCAGCTGGAATCGCTGGCCGTGATCGCAGCCATCGCGGGGGAGGACCGCCGCGATCTCGACGCCGAGTGCCGAGTGGCGGAGGAGGCGCTGGCGATCGTGCGGCGCGAGAACGAAGGACAGCGCGTCGCGGCGGCCCTGTGCCGCGCGTTGGCCGGGCGCCTCTCTGCCGCGGGACGGTCGGATGAGGCCTCGATGTTCCAGACACGGGCCGACGAGCTGGATCCTCGCGAACCGGGCGAGACCCACGACTCAGGAGGCGCGCCGCGTACGGCGTCGGACTCGTCGCGGCCTCCGTCGGACGAGGTTGGCACGGACACCGACGCAGGAGCGGAAACGGAAGGGAGGGCGCCGCGACCACGCACGAGCGCCGCGCCCGAGGCCCCGGAGGGCTGGACGCAGGCCCCCGAACGCGGAGGCGTGGAGAGGCCCTCGGCCGGGCCCACAGCAACGCTCCCCGCCGCGCGGGACACGGCGACGTTGACCTTGGCCGAGCTCGAGGCGCTACCCCCCGAGGCGGCCGGCAGCGCGGACGCACGCGCCATCGCCGCCTTTTTCCGGGTGGGCACGCTGGAGCAGGCCATCGGCCCAGCGCCGGAGCCCGGTGTGGTGGACGCCATCCGGCGGGGGCCACGCGAGCTCGACTTCGGCGTGCTCTCTGCGGTGTGGCACTGCGCGCTCCCCATCTTCCGCAAGACCCTCCGGCAGTACGGAGCGGCTGACGGTCGCCGCGTGAGTGGCATCGGCAACCGTCCCCTCGCGCTGGCCGTGCGCGAGGCCCTGGCGCGCACACGCTCGCACGACGTGGCCGTGTACGCGTGCGACCCGAGCGCCGGAACGATCACCGTCGCGCCCACGCATCCGCCGTCCGTGTTGGTGCGTACCCTGGACGACTCCCCGGCGCGGCTGGTGTTCCGCCTCGCGCGCGCCATGCACCTCGCGCGCCCCGAGAACATCCTGCTGAGCAGCCGCTCGGCGGATGAGGGGCGCATGCTGATGAACGCCATCCAGGGCGCGTTCGGCCCCCACGACCCGGGTCAGTCGATCGATCCGGACACGGCGACGCTGGCGGCCGATCTCTGGCATACGATCGCCTCGCGCGACCAGGCGGACATCCGCCACGCGCTCCAGGATCAACGGCTGGACTTCGAGGAGCTGGCGCTCCTCACCCAGTCCCGCGCCGCGCTCGTAGGGCTGGCGTGCTGCGGCCAGGTGAGCGCTGCGGTCGCGGGGCTGTTCGCAGACGACCCAGACCTCGCCGAGTTGGTCGAAAGCCCTCCGGACGAGCGCTTCGCGCTCGCGCTCGAGCGCTCGCGTGGGTTCAGGGCGATCATCGAGCACACACTAGCCGCCCGTCGGTGACCTGCGCTTTCCGTCGCGCCAGCGCCCGGGGCTCAATCGTCTCACGGTGAGCGAACAGACCCTCGAGGGTTCTGCGACCGAGGCCGGCGGCACGTGGGCCTCGGTCCCATCACGCCGCCCGCGACGGTCGGCGTGGCGCCACCGCGCGAAGGACCCTCAGAGGGAGGGGATCACGGCGTGCACTCGAGGATGGTCTCCTCGTTCTGGCCGGGGGTGCACGGGATGACCGCCGTCTCGTCCCCCTCGGCGCAGCGGGTCAGGCAGCCATTGCAAATGCGAATCTCGTAGTGGAAGTCGAAGTTGCCCTCGACCTCGATGCCGCCGTTGGTACGTCCGATGGGCCGCAACGCCACCAGCGCGCGTCCGCCCGCGACGGCCGCGACGGCCTCGGGGTAGCTCGGCGGCAAGACCTCGACCGCCCCCGAGCCGGTGCTCGGCGACCCGCTCCCCCCGAAGCTCTCGATGAACACGCTCGTGGGGACGCGGAACGGGTTGGGCAGGCCCAGGTTGAGCGTGTTGCCGCCGAGATCCTCCAAGCGGACGTCGACCCACCGCACGTGCATGTCGGCAGGGTTCGCCGCGTTGGCGCCGACGCGGTCGCGCAGCTGCGACGCGAAGACAGGGAAGATGGTGAGGCTCGGCGTCTGGCTCACGTCGACGATGGCGGAGAGGAGCCTGACGGAGTCGTCCACGACGCACTCGTCCGACAGCCCAGCCACGCCAGTCACGAAGAGCGAGGAGCCATCGGAGGCGCAGCCGGTGAGCACGAGTGTCGAAGTGATGAAGGCGGAGAGCAGAAGGTGGCGCATGGAGTCCTCGCGGAGTCGGGTCGACTGCGCCTTCAGCATACGCCCTCTGCGCAGCATCCCCAAGAAAGCGACAGATCAGGAGCGGCGCACGGCCGCTCGAATGGCGCCCAGCGACAGCGGCACCACCCGCGTGTCCCCAGGGCGTCCTGGGACGACGAAGCGCACCAGCCCACCGGATTTCTTCTTGTCCGAGGCGACGAAGTCCAGCGCCGCGTCGCTCAGTCGGTCGTCCAGGTCGACCGGCAGGCCCAGTGTCCTCAGCAGCTCCGTGAGCCGCGCGACGCTCGTCGCGTCGGTCGTCCCCTGCGCGACGCCAACGCGCAGCGCCGCGATCATGCCGAGCGCGACGGCCTCCCCGTGCCGCAGCCCCACGTAGTCGTGGGCCGCCTCGAGCCCGTGGCCGACCGTGTGCCCCAAGTTGAGCCACATGCGCTTGCCACCCTCGCGCTCGTCCTGCCGCACGACGCGGGCCTTGAGCCGAACGCTCATCTCGATGGCGCGGATGGTCGCTTCGCGCTCACCCACCCGCAGGGCCGCCGCGTCCTCCTCCAGCTGCGCCACGGCCGCCTCGCCGTCGAGCCAGGCGCTCTTCACGACCTCCGCCAGGCCCGAGATGCGCTCGTCGTCTGAGAGGGTCGCGAGGGTGAGCACGTCGCACAGTACGAAGCTGGGCTGGTAGAAGGTGCCGACCAGGTTCTTCCCGCGCGGACGGTTGAAGCCCGTCTTACCGCCCACCGAGCTGTCGACCATGGACAGGAGCGTGGTTGGCACTTGGCCGAGCGCGACCCCACGAAGGAGCGTCGAGGCCGCGAAGCCGGTCAGGTCCCCGACCACCCCGCCGCCCACACCCAGCACGAGCGCGTGACGGTCGACCCCGGCGTCCAGGGCTGCGTCCCAGATGGTCTCGACGGACTGCACGTGCTTGAAGCGCTCGCCGTCTTCCAGGCACACCGAGACACACCGACGCCCGGCCGCCTCGACGCGCTCCGCCACGTCGCGTGGCCAGGGCCGTTGGACGGGGTCGGGCACGTCGTGCACCAAGACCACGTCTCCCTTGGACGCCTCCGTCACCCGCGCGCCGACCCGCTCTCGAACGCCGGCGCCGATCTCGACGCGGTAGGTTCGTTCGCCGAGGGGCACGACGACCATGACGTCTTCGCTGGCCTGCGCCACCTGCAGCGCCGCTTGCTCCGCGGTTGCCAGGCCGGTGTCCACCGTGAGGTGTGCCTCCGCGTAGGCGGACGCGCGAGCCGAGAGCAACCCCTCGAGGCGCTCTCGGCGCTGCTCGGGGCTCAGGCCGGCGAGCAGCGGACGATCCGTGGCGTCCCCCACCCGCTTCAGAAGCTCGTCGGTGTCCGCGCGAAGCGTGACCACCAGACCACGTTCCAGCAGGTCGTGACGCAGCGCGTCTTGGGTGAGCGCGCCGCCGCCGAGCGCCACCACGGCCCCCTCGGACGCCGTCGCGCGTGCGTGCTCGGCCTCCAGCTGCCGGAACGCGGCCTCCCCGCGCTCGGCGAAGATGCGCGTGATGGACGTCCCAGCCGCCGCCTCGATGCGCTGATCGAGATCGATGACCGGGCGACCGAGCTGCTGCCCGAGGGCGCGGGCCACGGTGCTCTTGCCAGCACCCATCGGCCCAGAGAGGTAAATCGTCCGCATCCCTGCTGCGTAGCAGACCGCGCCCGAACGAGCATGGCGCGGCCGCTCGAACCCGAGCGGTCGCGCCATGGCGGAGTGGGACGACGGGACCGGCCGCGGGCCGTCGTCCGCTCTCGAGCGAGCGCTACTGCGGGAGGGACTCCGCCCGGTTCACGATGCGAGGCGTGATGAAGATCAGCAGCTCGTTGCGGTCGTCCCGCACCTGGCGGTTCTGGAACAGCACCCCCAGGACCGGGATGTCGCCGAAGAACGGCACCTGGCGGACGTTGCGGCTGGTGGTGCGTGTGTAGATGCCACCGATGACGGCCGTGTGCCCGTCGGGGATCAGCAGGTCGGTCTCCGCCTCGCGCTTGAGGATGGTCGGATCACCGCGGACGCTGGTGCGGCTGAAGTCCGGCTCGTCACGCGTGACGCGCACGTGCATCGAGACCGAGCCGTCGGCCGTGACGTGTGGGCGCACGTTGAGCTCGAGCTTGGCCTCCTGGAAGGCGGTGTTGACGCCCTGCGCGCTGACGACCGAGTAGGGGATCAGGGTGCCCTGCGCGATGGTGGCCTCGTGGTTGTCGAGGGTCAGGATGCGGGGCGAGCTGATGATGCGCACGGTACCGCGGGCCTCGGCGGCGCTGAGGCGCACGTTGAGGTTGAAGTTGCCGCCGACGCTCCCGAGCGTCATGCCGAGCGCGCCACCGGCGCCGGTTCCGACCGCGGCGGGCAGGTTGACGACGTAGTTGGGCGTCGGGAACACGTTGGAAAACGGGGACAGACCGGCGGTGGGCGTGCCCTGTGCGCTGGTGGCGCCGCCGGCGAGGCCGACGTTGCTGGGGAACACGAGGCCCGTCGGGTTGCCCGTCGCGCTGCTCATGGAGACGTCGCCGCCCCACTGGATGCCGACGTCACGCGAGTATTGGCTGGTGGCCTCGACGATGCGCGCCTCGATCAACACCTGGGGGGTCTGCGTGTCGAGCGAGCGGATGAGCTCCTCCACCGCGTCCAGGTTCTCGTCGATGTCTCGCACGATGAGGATGTTGGTGCGCTCGTCCACCGAGACCGAGCCGCGCTCGCTGAGGAGGTCGGAGACGCGCGGGGCCACGTCCGTTGCGGTCGCGTAGCTGACGGGCACCAGGCGCGTCTCGATCGGCGCCAGCTCGATGTTCTGCCGCTGACGGGCGATGGCGGCGTCGCGCTCCTGCTGGAGCTGCGAGAGCGGGGCGACGCGGATGAGGTTGCCGCGGCGCACCATCCCGAGCCCCTTGGCCTGCAGCACGACGTCCAGCGCCTGATCCCAAGGGACGTTCAAGAGCCGGAGCGTGATCTGACCCTGTACGTTGTCCGCAGCGATGATGTTGACGCCGCCGACCTCGGCCAGCAGCCGGAGGATGTTGTGGATGTCCGCGTCGAGCACGTCCAGGTCGATGCGGCGACCGGAGTACCCCCGACGCCGCGCGCCCGCGACCTGCAGCGGGACGTCGGTCAGGAACGCGGCGGCCTCATCGGTCTCGGCCGTCGACACCTCGACGCCCTCCAGTTCGCTCGCCTCCGTGTCCGTGCCCACCTGGAGATCCGCAGCGTCACGGTAGTCGCGCTCGCGAGCGACGGTACGAGCCCTCGGTCGCTCCGCCACCTGCGGGTCCCCCGAGAAGACCCACAGGATGCGGTTGCCAGCGCGCACGGCGGTGCCGCGTGCGCCCGGGCCACGCACCACACGCACGACCACGTCCTCGCCGCGCTGCTCGACGCGGACGCGCCGGACGAGCCCGGCGGGGTTCCCGCGGGTGTGGTTCGACACGCTGGGATCGAGGACCGCCCCACGCACCTCGAGCACATGCTCGCCGCCGCGCTCGACGACACGAAACGCCGACGCCCGGTCGAACTGCAGGATCACGCGCTCGCGTCCATCGCGTGCTTCCACGGTCACGGCCCCGAGCGTGCTGGCCGGCTCCGCGGCGGCGCCCTCAGTGCGCGGGCGCGGCGCTTCGGGAGCGACGTCGGCCGAGACCGTGTCCGCCCAGAGCGCGGGCAACATCACTGCAAAAAGGGTCGCGGAGAGGGCGCGCATATCAGGACTCCTGAGGTGAGTAGCGAGAGCTTCTATCGAGTTGGCCACTCGTCGCAAAAAAGACGCGAAGCGAAAATCAGTCATGGATGTTGGGCGGAGGGAGACACGCATCATCCACCACTCGGGATGGTGGGGATCGTCGGGATGGCCGGTGTGGCCGTCTCTCCTTGAATCGGCGCGACACCGCCGATGCTCATCAGCATCATCTGGTCTTCGCTGCGCAGCGTCAGCGTGCGCGTGAGGGGCGGTTGGTCTGGCGCCGATGGGTTCTCACGCGTGAGGATGACTTCATTCGGGCGGATGCGGTCGACGCGCCATACCAGCGGCACCGCGATTCCGTCGGCGCCACCCACCTGTACGGCCTCCGGCTGCCCAATGTACTGACGCGGACGGACGGTGTGTCCGAGTCCGCCACGGTCCGCGATCATCGCGCGCGGCCCCACGCCGCCGAGGACGATGCCGAGCACGCGCATCTGGTCGACGGGCGTGTCCGACATGACGCTCTGCACCGTGGGCGCCTCGACCACCTCGATCTCGAAGCGCCGGAACGGGTCGCGCTGCTGAACGTCGATCTCGACGAACGCTTCGTCGGCGTAGGTCACCGTCGGAGGGCCTGCGTCCGGTGTCCCCTCTGGCGTGGCGTCGGGACTGTCGGCGGGCGGCGGGGCAGTCGGGGTGGGCGTCGCGACAGGTCGCGGGGTAGGTGCGGTCCCACCAGACCCGGTCTGGATGGGGTCGTCGCAACCCAGACCGGCGAGCGCGAGCGTCGCGCACAGCGCGCCGGTGGCCAGCGGTCGACGATACGTGAGGTGCCTCATGTTCGCCCTCCTTCACGGCCTTCTCCCTCGGGGGGCGCGTCGGGGTCCGGGCGCTTGTACGTGATGGCGCGCACGGTGATGGTCAGGTCTTGCGTGTCGCCGCGCGGCAGGGTGAGCGAGATGTTCTCCATGCTCACCGCGCGGTCGAGCCGCGACACGCTGTGGAAGAAGCGCGCCAGCTGGTGGTGCGTTCCCGTGAGGCTCAGGGCCACTGGGATGCTGGTGTAGAACTCGCCCGGCTCCTCCGTGCCCGGCTGCACGTTCACCATGCGGATGCCGCACAGCTCGGCCGCACGGTTGATCTCTTCCAGGAACGCGGCCATCTCGGCCTGCTCGGGCAGCACGCGGCGGCTCCGGATGTCCACGGCCTCGCGGGCAGTGAGCTGCTGCTGGATCTGGACGAACTCTTGTTGCCGCTGGAGAGCCGCGTCGCGCTCGCGGGTCTTGTTGCGGTGCGCGGCCTGCGCGGTGTCGATGTCGTCCGTGATCGGCTTGTGCAGAACGAAGAAATAGAGGCCTGAAACGAGCGCGATGATGACGAACAGAATGCCCACCTTGCCCGCGACGGGTACGGTGGCGAACGTCGCCGCTTGTTTGTTGGTAGCCATCTCAGTACCTCACCCGGCAATTCAGGTTGAAGGCGACGACGTCGGCGTCCGCGCTCCCTTGAGTGCGCTCGAGGACGACGTCGGCGAAGAGCTCGGAGAGGGACAGGCGTCGTAGGAACTCGGCCACGTCCTCGTTGGTGCGGGCCTCCCCTGTGATGCGGCACACGCGCTCCGCCTCCGTGAAGCTCTTGAGCCACAGCCGACGCACGTCCCACCCCTCGCGGAAGCCCGCGTAGGGGTTGACCTGGCGCTGTCGCTCCAGCGCCTCGGGGTCGATCGTCGGTCCGCCAGGCACGCTCAGCATCTGCGAGAGCTCCATCATGACGCGCAAGGGCCCAGTACGCGCCCGGTTGAGCTCGGCGACGACCTCCTCGAGCCGGATGCTCCTCGCCAGCTGCGCCTGGAGCTCCTCCAGCCTCGACGTCCGTTGTTGCAGGTCGGCTATCTCGGTGTCGAGCTCGCGGTTGCTGCGCTGGATGGCCTCGAGCTCCCCCTTCTGCTGGAAGTAGAGCAGCGCGAGCAGGATGCCCCATACGAACGCCGCGAGCAGGTAGATGCCAGCCCACAGCGGGCCACCGCCCGATGACTGCGCCGCGGCCTGCTTCTTGGTCTTCGGGAGGAGGTTGATGCGAATCATGACGTGCGCTCCCGTTCCTTGCGCAGCGCAAGACCCATCGCGACGACGGCCTGCGCGGTCCGGCCTTGGAGCGCAACGGGGTCGATGGCCTTCCCCCCCGGCTGCGCCACGAGCAGCGGGTCGAGCAGGCTGACGCGGGCGCGCGAGCGTCGGCCCAGCGCGTCGAGCAGCGCGCGGATGTTCGCGGTGCCCCCCGAGCAGTAGATGTTGGTGATCTCGCGGTCCCCGCTGGTGGCGAGGTAGAAGTCGAGGGACCGCTGGATCTCGCCGGCGAGCTGCTCCACCGACTGATTGATGATGGTGGGCACCTCCTGCGGGACGATGCCGCGTCCATCGCCGCCGCACTTGTAGGCCTCGGCCTCCTCGCGGCTGATGCCCAGCTGCCGCTGGATCTCCTCCGTGATGGCGTTCCCGCCGTTCGCGATGTCACGCGTGAACGCCGTGGTGCCGTCGGCGAGGATGTTCACCGTAGTCAGCGACGCGCCCACGTGGATCAGCACGATGGTGTCGGTCGGCGACGGCGCGCCGTGCGCGCTCTCGTACACGTTCTGGACGGTGAAGGCGTCGAGGTCGACGACCACGGGCTGCAGCCGCGCTTCGATGGCGAGGTTGTAGAGGTCGTTGATCTCTTCCTTCTTCGCGGCCACCAGCAGCACGTCCATCTGCCCCTGGTCCTCGCGGCGCGTGAGCGTCTGGTAGTCGAGGGTGACCTCCGCCAAGTCGAAGGGGATGTGCTGCTCCGCCTCCCACTTGATCTGCTCGGCGAGCTCCGCGGGCGTCATGAGCGGCATCGCGATCTTCTTGATGATCACGCTGTGGCCGCTGGCCCGGAGCGCTACCTTGCGGGACTTCGACCCGTGGAAGAGCTTCTCGAGCCCCTCGACGACGGCGCCGGAGTTGATGATGTGCCCGTCGACGATCGTGTCCGCGGGGAGCGGATGGAAGCCGAACCGGACGAGCTGACGGGGGCCCTTTCCGGCCTCCTTGATTTCACAGACCTTGATGGCCGCGGAACCGATATCCACGCCAACCAGGTTCTTGCCTTCCGATGCCATCGACCCGCATCACTCCTCCTCGCCGAATACTCGAACTCGATCCGCGAGGCTGAGGCCTAGAGCTTCGAGTATTTTCCGCTTGGTATCCACGCGGCACCCGAAACCTTTTTCAACACGATCGATCGTCAACACCGAGAGATTCGCACTGCGCGCCAGCTCTGCCTTGGACATCATCCTTTCGATGCGGATGCGGCGGACCATGTTGGGCTTGCCGCCCTCCGTGGTCTTGCTCCGCTTCTTCTCCACCCGCTCGGCTTTCTCGGTCTTTTCGACCTTGTCCGCCTTGTCCGACCTGTCCGACCTGTCCGCTTTGTCTGCCCGCTCGAGCTTTTCGGCTCTTTCGGGCTTGTCGGCCTTGGGCTCCGAGCCCTTGTCCAGCCCCTTGACCTGCGCGGGCGCCGGAGCGACCGAGGAGGCAAGCACTGAGCTGGATGCCGCCGGCGAAGGGCTCGCCGGAGCAGCCGCACGACGACCACCTGCTCCCTGAGGGAGGGTCGTGTCGTCCGAAGACACCTCGGAGGAACCCGCCGCATGCTCGGCAGGGAGGTTGGCCTCCTGGTTTTGGTCGTCTTCCATCATGGCTCGGGCAGATATCTAGCAGCGGTGTGAACCACCCTGGGCCGATTCACAAGCCACGCTAGATGTGAAACCTAGAATCGTCAAGCAAGTTAGCGTCACTTACCCATAATTTATAGGTAAGTGATGGGTATGGGTGCCCTCTGCCTCGATGGTGTCCGCGGGGCGATCGTGGGGGTCACGATCGTTTCCGCAGCAGCGAGACGCTTTGTGCTCATCTTTCGGATGTCAATGAACGAACAGACTGAGGTCATGCTCGCACCCCCGAACACGCAGGGCAAAAAAACGCACATCCGCGGGACGCGTGGACGCGCGGCACCCGCGCGGTTGCCCCCGTCCGTTCGACGCGTTAGACCCTTCTGGCCGTGCTGCTGGAACCGACCGAGACCTCGCCCCCCCGTGCCCCCCGTCACGCGCCGCGTGCGGAGCCTGTGCGCGGCTGGGCCGTGGCCGGGACGCTCGCAGTCCTGGCGCTTGCGTTCAGCGCCATCGTCGCCGGGACCCTCTCCCTCGCGTCGGCGCAGCGGCAGTACCGAGTGCGCTCGGGCCAGACCTTGGCGGCCATCGCGCAGCGGCATCACGTGTCGGTCTCCAACCTGGCCGGCGCGAACCGGCTCCGCACCACCGCACGCCTGATGGTCGGGCAGATGCTCGTCATCCCCGAAGAGGGAGTGGCCTACGTGGCGGTCGGTCAGACCCTCTCGCACGTGGCGCGCGAGAACAACGTGACCGCCGAACAGCTCGCGCGGGCGAACCGTATCGACGTCGATGCAACGCTGCAACCGGGACAGCGGCTGGTGCTCCCCGGGCACGAACACACGGCGGCGGCGCGGCAACAGTACGGGCGCCCTCGCAACCCGGGCGTGGTCACGTTCTTCCGCTTCTCCAGCCGCGAGACGCTGCGCATCCGCGTGCTCGACAGCCGCGGCCGGCCACGGCGAGCGGCGCGCACCCAGCTCTCGCGTCTCATGCGGGAGCGCCAGTCGGACGCCACCCACGAGGTCGATGAACGCTTGATGCGCTTGCTGGTCCAGGTCAGCGACAACTTCGGCGGCCGCAAGCTCTACATCATCAGCGGCTTCCGAACGGCGGGTGGCTACACGCGGGAGTCCAGCCGCCACACGCAGGGCCGCGCGGTGGACTTCCGCGTCGACCGCGTGGCCAACACGGAGGTGCGTGACTATTGTCGCCAGCTCCCCGACACAGGCGTGGGCTACTACCCGAACAGCAGCTTCGTCCACCTCGACACGCGCTCGGACTCGGCCTACTGGGTCGACTACTCCCGCTCGGGAGAGGCCCCACGGTACCGGCGAGGTGGAGCCGCGAGCGCAGGCGGGGACGACGACGGCGCGGCAGACGCTTCCGAGCCAGACTGAGGCGGTCGAGCCACAGCGAATCGCCCGTGAACGGCTACTCGGGGCAGGGGCGATAGAGGGAGGGGGTCGCCTCACACACGCCATCGACGCAAGCGCGCAGGCTGCCACAGGTGGGCGTGTCCACGGGCGCGCAGTCATCCAGCGTCTCGCACGGGGTTCCGGCTGGCGCGGCAGGCGGGACGAGGTCCTGTGCGCACCCCATGAGCAGCGTGAGCAGCATGAGCAGCGTGCGCAGCATGAGGGCGCAGGTCAGGGGCACCATGGCGCGGCGGGAGAGCACGGGCATCGCTCAGAGGATGCCATGCTCTTTCAGGCGCCGGTAGAATGTCCGACGCGGCATGCCCAGGTCGAGCGCCGCCCGCGCGCGGTTCCACCCGCTGACCTCCAGCGCAACCAGGATCCGCTCCCGCTCGAGGGCCTTCCAGTCCGCCTCCGTGGCGGGCGGCGCGACTGCCGCGCCGAACGGCGGTGCGTCGGCTCCTGCGGCTCCGACGACATCGCCGCGGAGCGCCTGTGAGGGTGGCTCGTCACGCGCGCCGCCCGCGTTGCCCGGTGTGCGCAGGAGCGCCTCGAACAAGGGGGCGTCCAGCACGTCGCCATCCGCGAGCAGGCTGGCGCTGGCCAGCAGGTGCTCGAGCTGCCGCACGTTGCCCGGGAGCTCGGAACGCGCGAGCAGCGAAAGGGCGGCGGGGGAGAGGCGGCGGCGCTCGCCGCCATGCACCTTCCGCAGCCGACCGAGGAGGTGCGCCGTGAGCTGTGGCAGATCCGTCACGCGCTCGCGGAGAGGCGGCACGACGACCTCCACCACCTGCAAACGGTAGAACAGGTCTTCGCGGAACCGCCCCTCAGCCACGCACTCACGGAGTGGTCGACGCGCGGCGCAGACGATGCGCACGTCCACCGTCACGTCGTGGTCCGCACCCAACGGTCGCACGCTTCGCTCCTGGAGAACGCGCAGCAGGTCGACTTGCATCTTCGCAGGCATGTCCTCGAGCTCGTCGAGGAAGAGCGTCCCCCCAGACGCCCGCACGAACACGCCGTCGCGGGCCCGCTCCGCGCCCGTGAACGCGCCGCGAACGTGCCCGAACAGCTCGCTCTCCAGCAGCGACTCGGTGAGCGCGCCGCAGCCCACCGCGATGAAGGGCGCCGTTCGACGGGGTCCGCTCGCGTGCAACGCGCGGGCGAAGAGCTCCTTGCCCGTGCCGCTCTCGCCGCGAAACACCACGGGGAGATCCGTGTCCCGGACGCGGTCCACGAGCGCGAGCGCATGCCGCAACGCGGGACTGCTCCCCACGATGCCGAGCTCTTCGAAACCGTGGCGTGCAGGATCGGCGACACGCGCCAGCGTGCGCCGCGTGTCGGCCAGCTCCGCGCCCTGACGCTCGAGCGCATCCTCGAGCGCGGCCCGGGTCGCCTCGAGCGCGTCCCGGTGGACACGCAGCTCGTCACGTTGCGACTCGAGCGTCCGGAGCGCGTCGTGCGTCTCGAGCGCGACCGCGGCCTGGTCGGCGAACGCCAAGAGCAGGTCCATGTCGTCGGCGTCGAAGCGGGCGCGCCACATGCGGTGCTCCAGGTAGAGGGCTCCAAGCACCCCGGCGCGGCCACGGATGGGCACGCACGCCACGCTCGTGAGCGCGAGGTGATGCACGCTCTCGAACGACCTCAGGCGTGCGTCGTTCTGCGCGTCCACGGTGATGATGGGCCGACCGTCCTGAATGACCGAGAGCGCAATGCTGCGGCTGAACAACGGATCCGACACCGCGTCCGAAGGCACCGGGCTCTGCGCCGAGGCGGCGATGCCGTCTTCTCTCGCGAGCAGCACCATGCCGCGCTCGGCGCCCGTCAGGTCTACCGCTCCGTCCGTGATGCGCTCGAGGAGACGCGGCAGCTCTCGCTCGCGCGCCAAGCGGGTCAGGG
Source organism: Sandaracinaceae bacterium (assembly GCA_020633055.1). Lineage (NCBI taxonomy): Bacteria > Pseudomonadati > Myxococcota > Polyangiales > Sandaracinaceae > Sandaracinaceae bacterium. The sequence continues at coordinate 116,392 of JACKEJ010000005.1, forward strand.
TCTGAAAGAGCCTCGCCAACCGCTCTCGGGCGGGGCTGGGGGCGTCAGGAGAGAGCAAGCCCGAACGCGCGCCCGAGGTGGTGGGTCCAAGCCCCGCGAACAACCCAGCGCGGAGTCGGACCGGGAGGGTGAGGCCGAGCTCTTCCAGCCGGCGTACCAAGCGCTCCTCCACGTCCGCCCGTGAGCTCGGGGCCTGTTCACGCGCGAGGACCGCGGCGGCCCTCAACAGCTCGGCGCCGAGGACCCGCTGGGGCAGCGCCTCGGCGCAGGTCACCATGCGGTCGAGCGCGGCCCCCTCCAAGACGTCGAGCCAGGCGGCCAGGGCGTCACGGACGGCACCATGCGGCAATGAGTGGCACACGTCACGCGCTCGGCGCCGATCCCCGACCCGACGTCGTGACAGGCGCACCATCGCCTCGTGCGCCTCGAGCCTGCGCGCCCCGTGGGGGGTGGCGTGGCCACGGCACCAGGCGGCCCCCTGCTCGAGCTGCAAGAGCGCCTCGTCGATGTCCCCCGTGCGTTGCGCCGTGAGGGCTGCGCGAACCCTCGCGTGCACCGTCGGCACACCGACACCACCGACAAACATCGGTAATCCTTCGACAATTTCGTGAGACTCGTTGACGGACCCGAGCCGCAGCAGCCATGTTGCCCGCAGCTCGGAGGTCCCCCGCTCGCGCTCGGGCCCACCCTCCAGCGCATGCAGCCCTTCCCCCAGCCGCCCATCGATCAGGAGGGCCTCGGCCTTCGCCAGACCGCTCCACCGCCCCTCGGCCAACGGTCCCCGAGCCACCAACCAGGCTTCGCTGACGCCTTCGTCCATCGGCCGCAGCCTACACAACTTGGCACAAGTTTGAGCGACATTCGCCATCCTCACACCAACCTTGCGCCATAGTGTGTCACCGTGACCCTCGGCGCCGACGCCGCGTCGCGGCCCAATCCGTGGTACATCGCGGTGCCGATGAGTCGCGCCTCAGCCCAAAAGAACGCCGCCGCGCTGGCGACCGCCATCTTGTGCGCCGGGGTCGGCGCGCTTCTGCTCCTGGCGAGTCGCCCCGGCGACCCCTTGGCGGCCCTCGGTCATCCCGGGTGGTCCTCGCCGCTGCTCGTGCTGGTCGCGCTGGTGCCCGCGATGCTGTGGCTCGAGCTGGCCCCCCAGCGGGTGCACGCCGGCGTGGGCGCCCTCGGGGCGCTCGTCCTCGGATTCGGCACGAGCGCGCTGGCTGCGTACGGAGCTGCGGCCAGCATCCTCCCAGCGATCATCGCGCAGGGGTACCCAGAGCCCGACGCGTGGGCCAGCGCGCAGATGGCGGCTGCGCTGCAGGCGTCGACCGCCTCGGTGGCGACCCTGCTCGCCTGGTACGCCGTGCGACGCGGGCGACGCGCCACCGGGTTCTTCGCCTTCGCGTGGGTCGCGGCCGAAGGGCTCGCGCCGCTGGGCGCGGAGCGGCTCTCCGTCGCCCTCTTCGAGCACCCGAGCTACATCGCGCTCGCGTCCATCGGCGGACCGTCCCTGGTGAGCTTGGTGTGCGCGCTGGTCAACGGCGCTCTGGCCGAGTGCCTCCTGCTGGCGGTCCCGCCACGCCGCCGGCCCTACCTGGTGTTGGCCGCCATCGCGGGCGTTGGCGGCAGCTTGGCCATCCACCAGGTGCGCGTGGAGGCGTTGTCTGCCGTCCGCGCGAGCGCGCCCGACGTCCGACTGCTGGTGGTCCAGCCCGCTCCGACGGAAGCGCCGACCCTGGTCGAGCAGACTCGCGCGGCCCTCGACGACGTGGTCGGGGATCCCATCACTGCGGTCGTGTGGCCCGCGGTGACCTACGACGAGCCCATCGCCTGGGCCGAGCTGGACCTGGCCCCGCGGCTGCCAGCGGGCGTGGACGAACCTTTCCTGGTCGGGACACGCATGGCACGAGATGCGCCGCCCGAGGGCCCGCTCGCACACGCGCTGGTGCTGACGGACGAGGCCCGTCAACGCAGCGCCGTCTATCAGACCACGGTCCTCGCGCCCTTCTTGGACTTTGCGCCGCTCGAGGAGGTGCTGCCAGACGGCGCGCGCGCGCGCATTCACGACGCGGGGCGCCGTCCTGGTCAGCGGGGCGCGATGTTCGAGATCGGCCGTGTGCCCTTCGGCGTCATGGTGGGCTGGGACGACTTCAGCGGACCAGACCTGCGCCGTCAGCTCAGTGACCAGGACCCGGAGTGGTTGTTGAGCGTGGTCGACGACCGCGCGTTCGCCGACACTCCGCTGCCCACCTACCACGAGGCCTGCGCCGTGTTCCGGGCCGTGGAGCAAGGACGCTACGTCCTGCGCGCCGCAGCGCACGGAGGCTCCACCCTGATCGACCCCGTGGGTGCGCGCTCGGGGACGATGCCGCTCGGAGAAGGCGGCGCCGAAGTGTTCGACGTGCCACGCCTACACGCCGCCACGGGCTACCAGGTGGTCGGTAACTTCGCGACGCTGCTGTGCCTGTTGTTCGCCGTGTCGTTGGTGCTCCTGCGCCCACCACGCGCGACCGGGGAAGCCGGCGACGACGCCGCGGCGGAAGGATGACGCCGCCCCTCCTGGAGCCCCCGCCCCTCTCCATCGGGGACCATGTCGCCCTGATCGCGCCCAGCGGAGCATTCGATCGCGCGGCGTTCTTGCGGGGAGTCGCGCGGCTCGAGGCGTTGGGGTATCGGTGTCGCTACGACGAGGGCATCTTCGAGCGCGTTGGCTACTGCGCAGGCGACGACGCGCGGCGCGCCGACGAAGTCGAACGCGCGCTGGCAGACCCCGAGGTACGCTGGCTGGTGGCTGCCCGTGGTGGCTTCGGCGCCACACGCCTCCTACCCCGGCTGTCGGTCGACGCGGTTCGTCGAGCCGGCAAGGGGCTCGTCGGCTTCAGCGACGTGACGGCGCTGCACGCGCTGTGGGCACGCGCTGGTGTGGCGTCGGTCCACGGCACCATGGTGGCGAAGCTCGACGCCCTCCCGCCCGACGCGCTCGCGCGGTGGGCAGGAGCGCTCGCCGGCGCGTCTCCCGCCCCGTTCACGCAGCTCACGCCGCTGGTTCACGGGCACGCGGAGGGCCCGCTGCGCGGCGGCAACCTCGCCGTGCTCGCCGCGCTGGCCGGGACCCCCTACGCGCCGCCGCTCGACGACGCCGTCCTCTTCTTGGAAGACGTCGGCGAGCGCCCCTATCGCGTCGACCGCATGCTCACGACGCTCCGCCAGGCGGGGTGGTTCGCGCGGCTCCGCGGGGTGGTGTTCGGCGCCTTCACCGAAGCTCCGGCGGGCCCCGATGGCGTCGAGACACGGGACGTGCTGCGCGAGCACGCCGAAGCGCTCGGGCTCCCCGCCGCCTGCGACGCGCCCGTGGGCCACGTGAACGACAACCGCGAGCTGTGGCTGGGTCGACGCGTCACGCTGGACGCGACGTCGGGCACCCTGCGCTGGCTCCCCGTCCCCTGAGCCACAGCCCCAAAGCCCCTGTACTTGGGACGCGATTGGCTTAGGATGCGACGAGGCTACGCAACGTGCGGCTACTCGCGAGCGGAAAGACGGCGACAGGACCCCGGGCGTCCAACGAAGACTGCTACGGCATCGAGCTGGAGCTGGGCTTGTTCGTGGTCGCGGACGGCATGGGCGCAGCCGGGGACGCCGCGAGTCGCTTGGCGGTGGACACGGTCTGCGCCCACTTCCGAGAGGCCGGGCGCCGGGACCCGCTGCTGGAGTTCGACGCAGCCATCGCGTCCGCGGCGGCGCGCATCGACGAGGACCGACGCAGCGAGAGCATGGCGGCCACCGTCGCGGCGCTCGCGCTGTTCGGGAACGGTGCCACCGTCGCCCACGTCGGGGACAGCCGCGTCTACCGCCTCCGTCGGCGGCGCATCGAGAGGCTCACACGCGACCACTCCGTCGTGAGCGAGATGGAGCTGACGCTCGGCCGCCCGATCCACCACCGAGCGTCGCACCCCATGGGCACCGTCGTGACGCGCGCCCTGGGCGGCGGTGGTGACGCGCGGCCCGACGTGCGGTTCCTCGACGTGGCGTCGCACGATCGCTTCTTGCTCTGCAGTGACGGCCTCACCGACGCCATCCTCGAGCCCGACCTGCGTCCGTTGCTGGCGCGCGGCACCCCAGACGACGCCAGCGCCTGCCTGGTGGAGCAAGCGCTGCGCAACGGCGCGCGCGACAACGTCACCGTCGTCGTCGTCGACGTGATGGGCCTGTGAACCCGGTCAGTTCGGGATGAGCTCGTGCATGCCGAGCCCGCGCAGGTCGCTCGTCACGAGTCGTGTGAGTTGATCGTTCCAGTATTCGATCGCGACGCGGTCGGTATCCGCCTCCATGTGCGGATTCCCGACCCCGCTCTCGTCGGTGAGGTACGTGTAGGGAGCGCCCGTCACGGTCGCCATCGCGCGGAAGAGGAACTCCACCTCGCGGTCTGCTCCGCTGGCGGCAACGGGCAGCAGCCGGATACCGCGCCGAGACGCCTCTCGCATGGCCTGCACGTAGGTGAACGACGTCTGATAGCTCTGCGGCGGCGCGTCGGCGATGACGACCAAGACCCGCACCGCGTCTCCCTCGCTCCAGGTCTGGCGCCCGAACGCTGCCGCGAGCCCCGCGTTCATGTCCTCTGGATAGTCCCCGCCACCATCCGCGCGGATGCCCAGCATGGTGCGCGCGAAGCCCTGGATGTCGGACGTGAAGCGGATCTCCTGCAGCGGCTCGCGATCCGTGCGATCACGGTAGAACGTCGCACCGACGCGAATGGCCACCTCGGGGGACGACGCGTGGATGCGCCCGACGATGTCCGCCACCTCGCTGTTCACGTAGCGTAGCTCGTCCTCCATGCTGCCCGTGACGTCGATCAGGAAGGCGAGGTCGAGGCGCTGGGGGGCGCGCGCGGAGACCCCCTGCATGCGGAAGACCACGTCTTGCCCGTCACCGGCCGCGGGGATGCGCGCGGCCACCTGCGCCTGCACGCCGTTGGCCGAGACCGTAGCCTGCACGTCACTGCCGACGTCACCGAGCACCCCGGGAAAGTAGTCCCAGTAGCCGTCGGCCATCGTCGTCCCGCCGACGCGACCGCGCTGCCCGCCCAGCGTGACCTCCGCGCCGCGGAAGGGGCGGCCCTGCGCATCGACCACGCGGAAGCGCACGCGTCGCGACACGTCGAAGCCAGCCCGCTGGGCCTCGAACGGCCGTCGTCCAACGTACTCGAGGTAGTTGCCGCGCCGATCGCTGTCACCCACGGTCGCCGCCGTGAGCACCCGCGCCTGCGGCGCCACCTGCTGCTGTACGACGGGCGGGGGCTCGGGGGCGACGACGGTCTCCTCGAGGGTGACGGTCACGCTCACGTCGATGTCTGCCGCCCCGCCTCCGTGGGGTGGCGGTGGGGCCATGCGCGCCTCGGCCTCGGTCGCGGGCCGGCTGCTCTCGGCGCCGCGCGTGCGGCTGGGCACGGGGCTGGGCGCAGCGCTGGGCACATCCGCGGGGAGCCCCCCGGTGCCGTCGGCCCAGCCATTGCTGAGGCTGTCGCCGCGCCCGCCGGCGCGCCCAGGCGCGCCATGGCCTTCCGACTCGCCCCCAGCGCCCGTGGGGGCAGCGGCGCCGTCGCTGGCGCCCCAGGCGCCGTCGGACGTGGAGGCGTACTCCACGCTGGCCGGCGAGTGAGCTCCTCCCGTCTCTGGCGCGGACTCGTACGAAGAGCCGGACGCGCCGCAGCCCGAGAGGGAGAGCACGAGGGCGAGGCGCAGAGGCAGACGGCGCGCACGAGAATGGGGCAGACGGGACATGACGGAGCTCCTGGGGTGATGGCCGCAACGGACCGGGGTGGGACCCAGGGGGCGTCGGCCACCTTGGGTTGCGCTCTCGAAACGTCCCGCGCCGCGGTGCCCTTACACCGACCGCAGCCATTCGTGCTGCCAGAACGTCGCGCGGCGTGTAAGCGGCTGCGTGAGCACGCGTTACCTCTTCGATGACCGCGCGCTGCACCTCGCCCCTGCCCACGTCCGTCGCTGGCCAACGCGGCGCATGGCTGCACGCGTCGGCGTCCCCCGCCCCACAGGGGAGCGCGGCGGTGATCTCCGGCCAAGGTCGCTGGTGCGCGACGCTGGAAAGGATCCGCAGCTTGCCGTACAAGGCCAGGAGCTCACGGGTCGGCGCAGCATCGACGCGGAGCGGCGAGGCTCGGGTGGCGAACACGGACGCGGCGGATCGAATCGCTTGGGAGCGCAGCCTGCTGCGGCGAATCCGCGGTGGTGAGCGCGCGGCGTTCGGTGAGCTGTATCGCGCCTACGCCCCGGTCCTCTACCGTCGCGTGCTGCTCCCCAAGCTGGGCGCTCCGGGCGCGGCGGAAGACGCCCTGGCGGAGACCTTTCGCACCGCGCTGCAAAAGCTCCACACCTTCGAGGACCAGGGCCTCAGCGTCTATCACTGGCTCGCGCGCATCGCGTCGAACAAGGCCATCGACATGCACCGTGTCCGCGCACGCACGGACCGCGCGCTCACCCGGCTGTCGGACCTTCTTGGTCCCGAGCCGCCCGTGAGCCTGGACCCGTTCGCGCAGGTCAGTGCCCGGGAGGAGCACGCCGCGCTCCACACGCGTGTGCAGCTGACGCTGGGAGCGCTGAACCCACGCTACAGGCGGGCGATCGAGCTGCGGTTCTTCGAGGAGCGCGAGCGACAGGCGTGCGCGGACGCGTTGGGCGTCAAGCTGGGCACGTTCGACGTGCTCCTGCTGCGCGCGTTGCGCGCGTTTCGACGTGTGTGGGACGAGCCGACTGACGGCGCGTCCGCCGAACTCGCGCTAGAGGATGGTGCAGGATGACGGACCATCCAGAGCAGCCCCTGTTCGACGAGGACGAGCCCAGCCCCGAAGAGCTCGCAGAAGCGGCGGCGCTGACGCGCGCGCTCGAGCGCGAGGTGCTGGTCGAGGCACACCACGCCGCCGTCCTGCCAGCGCTCGAGGCGGCTCACGTGCTGCACGCCGCGCAGCACGCGGAGCTGAGCGACGCGCGCCTCGACGCCATCTACGCGAGCCTCGAGGCCTCGCTCCCGGCGCAACCCTCCACCACGGCAGGGGCGACGAGCGGATCGCGTCCCGCGCGCAGCCCGTCGAGGCTGTGGGCGTGGGCGTCAGCCGCGTTCGCGCTGGGGTCGGTCCTGCTGTGGCTCGCCGTCGCGGGCGGGCCGGAGCGGGCCCCCGTCGCCAGCCTCCCTGCGCCGAGCGCAGAGCTCCTGGCCGCGCAGGCGGCCGCCATGGAGCCGCGCGCACGAGCGGAGCAAGGCACACGCACTGCGAGCGGAGAGCAGCTGGGCCGTGCGATGCGGCCCTACCGCGCCGAGCTGCTGGCGCGACTCGAGGCGGAGTACAGGCCATGACCGGCTGGAGACGATGGTGCGCGTGGCTCGTCTGGGGGGCGTTGTCGGTCGGCCTCGGCGTCGGGTGCAAGGAGGCCGACGCACCGCGCGGCGAGGGCTCGGGGGAGGCCACACCGGCGAGCCTCTGGGTCGCCGAGGTGCGCGCCGCGCACGAGGCGGCCGACGACGCCGCGACTCCACAGGAGCGCGCCGCCGCACATCGAGCGCTCGAGAGGCTGGCACTGCAGGACGCCCCTCTCGGGGTCGCGCCCACGCACGCGCGCGCCGTCCGCCAAGACCTCTACTTCCGCATCGCGAGCTCCGCGGCCGGAGCTGGCGACGCCGCTGCCGCGCGCGACGCCGCCACCGCGGGGCTCGCGCTCGGGCGCGCCGACGACGTGCTGACGGCCAACCTGCTCATCGCGCGCGGCGAAGCATACGAGGCGCTGGGGGATGGGACGCGCGCGAGCGCCGACTACCTCGCTGCGCAGCGCATCCACGAGCGGCTCTTGGACGCCGTCCTGGGTGAGGAGGGCGCGCCATGAGCAGACTCGCGCTGGAGACGATGACGACGGGGGCCTCGGCGCCGCGCACCCTGGAACAGACGTCAGCGTGCGCGACGGACGTGACGCAGACCCGCTCGTGCTCTCACGGGCGGGGCGCCCCCCCTCGGCGGACGCGGGGAGGCCGTTCCGTCGGCGCGTGCTGCGTTCCAGACCTCGTGCGCGGCTCGCTCTTGGCGGCGGTGCTCCTCTCCGGGTTCGGCTTCGCGTGCGGGTGCGCGGGCTCGACGCAGCCTGCCCACAGCACGCCGCCGGCGCGCGCGCCCTTGGGCGAGGATCGCTTCGCGTGCGTCCCAGCGGACGCGACCGAGGAGCCGAGTGCTGCGGAGTCTGCGCCGGCTTCGGCCGTCTCTGCCACGGACATGGCCACCGTGGCCGATGGCGCGGTGGCCCCCGAGCGTGAAGCGCCGAGCACCGCAGCGGAGTCGCACGCCCCCGCGTCCGAACACACGAGCCTCGACTGGTTCGAAGCGCAGGGACGTGACCTGGGGGCGTTGGCCTGCGCGCTGGACGCCACGGACTGCGCAACGGCGGCCGCGCTGGGGGACCGCGTGTGTGACTTGGCGCGACGCATCTGCGCGCTCGCGACCCCCAGCCCGCACTGCGCGGAGGCCGCACAGCGCTGCGAGCGGGCGCGCGCGCGCATCCGAGGCGCCTGCCCCACGGCGCGCTGACCCTCGAGAGACGCCCGACCAGCTCGAGCACGAGGGGGAGCGCTGCGCGAAGTCGGCTGGCTGACAACACGCTCGAGAGAGGCCGCGCGACACGGACGGGGCGCTCAGTCTGCGCTGACCCCGAGGCGCCGCAGCTTGTCCAAGAACGTCGTGCGCTTGAGACCCAGGCTCCGCGCCGCCTCGCTCTTGTTTCCGCCGGCGCGCGTCATCGCGCGCTCCAGGATCTTCCGCTCCAACTCGGCGAACGTGCCCACCCACTCGTCGGTGACGGCCTGGTCGCCCGCCTGGGCGCCTTCGTCGCCATCGCCGCGGTCCACGGGGGCGGGTGGCTCGGCGGCGACGCGGGTGTCGCCCGCCGGCAGCAGGTCCGCGAGCGTCAGCTGCGGCCCCTCGGCCCGAGCGACACCCGCCTCGATGCGCTCCGAGAGCCCTCGCACGTCGCCCTCGATCACGTTCTGCAGCACGTGGTCCACGACTGCCTGCGATACCCCGATGGGCTCGCGACCCAGCCGGCGACACGCGACCCCCACCGAGAGCAGCGTCAGTGAGGGGATGTCTGCTGCACGGCGAGAGAGCTCCGGGACGCGCACGATCCGCTCGACGACGAGCGCGGCGAGCGCTGGCGACAAGGTGCCCCGGGAGGCGAGCGTGGACGGATCCGTGCGTGTGACCAGCAGCACACGCGCCGGACGCGCGACAGGGGGAACGGTCGTGCGGGCGGCGGCGGCATCGCCGTCGGGCGGTTCGAGCGCCGACTCACTCAACCAGAGGGCGAGCGCCTCCTGCGCATCGAGCGAGAGCGCTGGCGCGTCCAGCAGCGCCAGCGTCCCTCCGGTGGCGTGCGACACCCAACCAGGGTCCCCCGTGTGGGTGTCGCCCATCAGCGCGACCAACGTCTCCCCCTCCGCCACCGACGCGCAGTCGACCACCACGAGCGGGCCCTCGGCGCGGCCCCCGAGCCGGTGTACGAGCTCGATCAGGTGGAGCACCGGAGCGCCCGTCGGCGCCGACAAGGCGAGGGGAGCCCGACCCTCCGCCAGCTGTCCCAGCTGCGCCTCACACGCTCGCATCGCGGGGCTGTACGCGACACGTGGGAGCTCTGCGCCGCCGACCGATCCGCCGGCTCGCAGAAGATCCAGGCTGCCGCGCAAGCGGGCCACACGGAGCTCGCGCTCATGCAGCTCCTCGAGGAGCTGCTCGTTGGTTTGAGTGAGCTGACCGACGCGTGCTTGCGCGCGGAGCTGACCCGCCATGGCGCCGAGGGTGGACGCGAGCCGCCGCGCGAAGGCCTCCGCGGCGTCGATCTCTTCGAGGGCCAGAGCGCTGCGTCGGCGACCGCGGGGCACCACGAGGATGCCGTCCACGTGACCGTCGTTGGCGAGCGGCAGGAGCGCGAGCGCGTCGTACTGGGAGAGCGCCTCGAGCAGCGGGCGCAGGTCGGGGCGTCGCACCGCCTGCGCTTCCAGCTCCGCGACGAGCGTGAGTGTCCCCGGATGGTCGAACGCGAAGTCCACGAGTCGGGAGGAGAGCGAAGCGGCTTGCACCCGCGGCGTCCCGGCCGCGTCGATGGAGACCACCCGGGCGGGCTCGAGCACATAGAGCACGGGTTGCGCGTCGGACTCGCCTGCTGCCTCGCGCAAGGCGGGCAAGACGGCAGCGCCGAGCTCTGCGAGCGAAGGCACGGACTCGAGCCGCTGGGACGCTACCTCGAGCGCGTCCAGGAACCGCCCGCCGTAGGGCGCGAGCGCGCGACGCACCAGCGGCGCGAGCCCCCCGTCGATGGCGAGCGTCAGGCCCGCAGCGACCGCCCAGGCATACGCCGGGAGCGCCTCGTCCGAGTCGAGCGCGAAGCGCAACAGGGCGAACCCGAGCGTGACCGCGCCGACCGCCAGCGCGGCGCGGACGCTGCGCCGCACCGCCGCCCCCGCGTACACGCGTCGACGCGGGTCGACCATGGCCACGTGGCCGTAGAGCAGCACGCTCGCGAGGATGGCGACGGTCCACGCCTCGGCCGCGGGGTCCGGCACCAGCACGCCCACGCCGAGCAGCCACGTGATCAGGGGGATGGCCACGACGACCACCACCAGCCCCATGACGCCCCAGGCGTTGGATGCCAGCGCTGCAGGCCCGCTCCCCAGCCGACGACGTCCAGCGCGCAACAGCAGCGCTGCCGCGAACGCCGCCCACATGAAGACGCGGGGCGTTCCCCGCAGCGCCGCCTCCGGCAGCAGCAATCCGTCCCCCAACAGCTCGGTCGGCGGGAACACGCCCAAGAGGCCGAGCCCGGCACACGACGCCGCCAGGAGCGAGGCGAGCGGCGCCGTCCGCAGCAGGCCACCCGGCCGGTCTGGCACCACCAGCGCGAGGTGGAACACCCGCACGCCCACGAGCGGCATGGTGAGCGCGAGAAAGGTGAGGCGCACGAGGGCGTCTTGGTCTGGTACCAGGAACGCAGCGAGGACGATGCCCCCGAGCACGCCGACACCGCTCACGCGGCGCGCCCCCGGCGCCACGACGTGGCGCATGAACAGCGGCGTCAGCGAGAGCCCGCAGGCAAACACGCCGAGCAGCGAGCGGCCCTTGTCGAGGGGCCCGGGTGCTGCCGCGGCGCCCGCGAGCAGGTAGAGGACGGCCGCCGGACCAACGACGGGGAGGATGCGGCTGCGCGAGTTCATGGGAGGCCACCGCAGCCCACGCTACGGCGACGGACCATATCACCCACCCGCGCGGGTTCCAGTGCTGGTCAGCCGCCGTCGGTCCCCGTGTCCGCGGGACCCATGTCCTCCGGACCCATGTCCTGTGGGCCCATGTCCTCCGGCCCCGTGTCGGGCGTTCCCATGTCGGGCGTGCCGGTGTCCGGGGTTCCCGTGTCGGGCATGCTCATGTCGACCGTGCCCGTGTCGTCCGTGTTTGCGTCGGGAGTCTGCCCCTGGTCCCGCGGGCCCCCTGCGTCTTGCGTGAGCCGCTCCGAGCACTGGCCCGCCAGACACCGCAGCCCTGGGACGCAGTCGAGATCACGACGACAGTACCCGCCGATCGTGTGCGGCGCCGTCGCGTCGCAGGCCCCGAGGAGCAGCAGCAGGGCCACGGGGAGCACACCGAGCGAGCGACGTGCAGCGAGACGTAGAGGCGATGGGTGCATGACGCGGTATCCCAGGTGTGTCACAGATGGGACCCGGCTGGCAACTCCCCCGTTGCCCCGCGCGCGTCGGTAAGAGAGACTCGGCCGCATGACGCCCCCGTCGAGCGGCGAAGCCCCACGGCCCTCGCCTGCCTCCCTGACCAGCGGAGCCCTGGTCGGGTCTGTCATCAAGGAGCGCTACCACCTGGTGCGGCTCATCGGCGACGGGGGGGTGGGCGCGGTGTACAAGGCCGCAGACCAACTCCTGCGCCGCTTCGTGGCCATCAAGCTCCTGCACCCGACGACGGCGCGCAAGCCCGAGGCCGTGGAGCGATTCCTTCGGGAGGCCCGCGCCGCCGCAGGAATCGGGCATCCGAACGTCACCGACGTGTTGGACTTCGGCGAAGAGCGCGGTCAGCCGTTCCTGGTGATGGAGTACCTGCGTGGACGCAGCCTGTCTCACGCGATCGCGCACGACGGTCGCTTCAGCGTGGAGCGGGCGTGCGCGATCGCCACACACAGCCTGGCAGGTCTCGCGGCGGCGCATCACCGCGGCATCCTGCATCGCGACCTGAAGCCGGCGAACCTGATGCTGATCGCGCAGTTCGGCGACCCGGACTTCGTGAAGGTCTGCGACTTCGGCTTCGCCACGCTGATCGGACCTCGCTCGATCGACGACGCGCGGACGCTCACCCCTGCGCGCACGCTGGTGGGAACGCCAGCCTATGCCGCGCCCGAGCGGCTGCGCGGGGACGACAAACCCGACCCCCGGATGGACGTGTACTCGATGGGCGTCGCTCTGTACGAGATGCTCGCGGGGCGCCGCCCGTTCGACGGGGCGACCTTCCAGGAGCTGTCGCACAAGGTCCGCCACGACCCCCCACCGCCCCTGCGCTACCTGCGCCCCGACATGCCCGAGGTGCTCGAGCGTATCGTGCTGAAGGCGCTCGGCAAGGAGCGCGAGGACCGCTGGAGCAGCGCGGAGGAGTTCGCGGAGGCGCTCGTCCCGTTCGGTGGGAAGCAGGTGCTCCGCGCCGACCAACCATCCGACAGCTTCACCATGGACCTGCTGCGGCTCCGCGCGCGCGAGACCGAGCACCGCGACCGCGTGAAGCGCTCCGACACGGGCGACTGGACGCAAGCGCCAGGAGGCGAGGCCCGCGAGAGCAGCGTGAGCCGCGGCAGTGACCGCATGGACACTGGCGCCCAGGCCAAGAGCCAGAGCCTCGAGATCGACGTCTCGTTCGACACGGCCCCGGGGCTCGGCGACGCGGACGAAGGCGCACGTCAGACGGAACGCGCGCCTGCACCAGACGTCCCGCTGCGCGACACACACGTGGACGCCGTGCCCGTGTTGGTCATGCGGGCGTTCGAGGGGCGCATGGTGCTCGCCGTGTTGCGGTACGTAGGAGACCGCTTCGGGCAGCTGGCGCTGCGTGACCTGCTCACGTACCTCCCGCCCCTCACGCGCGACCTCTTCGCGGCCGGCGTCGCCGAGCACGACATGGTGCCGTACGACGCCGTGCTGGAGCTGCTGGAGCGCATCGACGCCACGATGGGCCGCGACGACCTGCACCTGGTCGTGGAGTGTGGCCGCGAGATGGCAGACGCGCTCGCACCCCAGGTCAGCGCGGAGCTGGGCAGCGCCCCCCCGGAGCTCCTGATCACGAATTTCCCCAAGCTCGCCGCGACGCGCATCCGTGGCGTGAGCTTCCGTGTGAGCCGGGTGGGTCGCGGCTACGCGCAGCTGTCACTCGACGAACAGGGGCAGTCCACGTTGACGGGCGGCGTGTGCACCTTGGGCCTGCTCGAGAAGCTGCTCACTCACGCGGGGGCGGAGGAGGCCGAGGTGACCATGACGCAGTGTCGCGCATTGGGCGACGACGACACGCGCTTCGATCTCACCTGGCTGGGCTGAAGGGACCAGGCGCGCCGCGCGCCCGGATGACCGACGCCCGCGGTCAGGAGCGCTGCGGGACCGCGCCGAACAACGCGCGCCCCTCGGTGTCCCACCACTTGCGGTACTTGCGCTGGGCCACTTCGCGGTCCCGCTTGGGGAGGGCGTGCTGATAGCCGTAATAGGCCTGGGTCAGGTGTTTCAGCTCGTCGCCGGCCAGTCGCCTGAGCTTCGCGTCGTCGTTCATCAGGGCGTCGATCAGCCACTCGATGCGGTGCTCGCCGCTGTGCTCCGCGATCCAGTCCTCCCAGGCATCACGAGCCTTGCCGAAGTCCTGGCGTGTGATGAGCACCAGGCTCTGGTGCGCGGCCTCTCGCAGCTTGGGCTCGTCCACGTCCAACACGCGGCTGAGCAGGTTGAGAGCGCCGTCGTCGCGGAGGTGCCCGAGCGCCTTGAGGGCCGCCAACCGAATGGGGAGCGGCCTCGCAGGGATACGCGCGCTGGCGCGCACGCGGTCGATCACGCGCCCGAACTCGCGCGGGAAGCGACGCAGCGGCCGGAGGACGTCGAGCGCGAGCGCGCGCGTGCCCGAGTCCACGTCGAACACACGCCGCCCCAGCGGCCCCACGAGGTCGCGGTGTACGAGCTCCGCGGACAGCAGCGTGGCGTAGAAGCGCACGTCCGGATCCTCACGGTCCAGCAGGGCCGCGACGTAAGGTACCGCCACGTCCCCGAAGGCCACCATGGCGCGCGCGACCGCAGACACGTCCCGTCCGCGCGGCAAACGCTGGTGCGGCGCATGGCGGTCGAACCAGAGCGGTCCCGGAAACTCGCGCACCAGCGCGGGGAGGATTCCCTCACCTGCCCGCAACGCGGCCTGGACGGCGAACGTGTCCTCGGGTCCCGCGTGAAGCAGCTGCTGCACGGCGTTCTCCACGCCGTCGCCCAGGTCCAGGATCACGGAAGGCATGCCGGGGTCCACCACGACGCGCGCGTTGGCGCTGTGGGACCCCGCGGAGGAGTGCACGGCCGCCTCGGTGACGGTCAGCTCGGGCTCGTCATCGTCGTCGTCGAGAGGCGCGATCGCAGGCCGGGTGGGTTCCCGCTCCGACGTGTTGGGGCTCTCGGCGCGTACAGCGTCCCGCTCGCGGGGCGGTGGCGGACGAGAGGAGCGCGAGGTCGCGACGACGTCCGTCGTGCCCTTCATCGAGTAGACACCACCGGCGGGGCGGACGCTGGCGACCGCGCGGACCGGCGCCTCGGGTGGCGGCGTCGAGCCGACGCTCCCCGTGACCATCTGCTCGGCGATCGCGCGCGCGGTCGCGCGGGCGCGCTCGCTGTCGACGACGCGGATCGCGGGCTGCACCGTGACACCACCGCGTTTCCTCAGGGCGTCGGCGGAGACCACCTCGTCCGGGTCGAGGGCGAGCGCCGGCTCGGTCGGGCGCAGGTTGGTGAGCGGGATGGCCGTGAGGTCGGGCTCGTCTTCGGTCGGCGCGGGGCTCGACTCGACTCCCTCTGGGTCGCTGGACGAGGACCCCTCGTCCAACGCCGCCTCGGCCCCATCCAGGAGCGTCGACCCCGAGGAGGGAGACGCCACGAGGGACTCTCCGGCGGTCCGCTCCGCGGGCTGCGCGTGGCCCACATCATCCTCGGAACCCGGCGCGACCTCGGGAACACCGAGATACGCCGGCTCGGGGTCCTCTGGGGCCTCGGGCACGCCTGGAGCGTCCTGCGGTGGGACCGCGTGCGCGCCCGCGGCGTTCGCCACTGGGGACGGCGGCGGGGGCGCTGTGCGGGGCACCCCCAGCACGTCCATGGCCTGCGTCCGCCGCTTGGGCGCGCGCCCTCGCGGAGTGTGCGAGACCTCGGCGACCCAGTTCCGGCGCCCCCCCTGCCAGCGCTTGGCGGTGCTGCCCTTGGCGTCGTCGGGCTCCTCCGCGGGGGCCGCTTTGCCCATCTTGCGGCGCAGGATGAGGCGCTGGAACGCCTCGCTGATGCGCGGCATGAAGGCCACGAACTCGGGGACATCCGAGATGCCGAAGTCCTCGCCGCCGCGGTCGCCGTAGAACAGCAAGACAACGCGCTGCCGGATCGCAACGGGCGCGACCACGCACGGTTGCGCGGTGTCGCGACCGAGCGCCTTGGCCAATGACTGGTCCGCCCGCGTGCCCGACTCCAGGTCGCCCATCCTGGGCTGCGCCGTGCGAAACGCGTCGCTGAGGATGCCCGCGTCCTCCACCGAGACCGTCGTGCGACGCACGGTCGCGTAGTCTGGACCCGCGCCCTCCACGTCGAGCCCTTCGGCGATGTCGTCCTGCACCAGGAACAGCACCGCGCAGTCGAAGAACTGACGCACGAACGCCAGCGCCACCTGGAGCACCTCCTCGCGGTCGCCCGCTTGCTCCAACAGCTCCACGGCCAGTCGCGCCGTGAACGGCCCGCGGATGCGGCTGAGCAGCTCGGTCCGCGGCGGGCGCTCCATGCGGGGCGAGGCTGCTTCGGTGGAGGAGCTGGCCTCGGGCTCGCGCGACGCTTGCGCGTTGGGCTTGGCCTGCGCGGCGAGGTCCGTCAGGGTCACGCGCGAAGCACGCTCGAACGTCTCGGGGACGTTGGTCACACGCGGCGTCGTCACGTCCGAGCCAGGCTCCGCGAGCTCGGGGGTGGGCGCGTCGGCGGTGAAGCTCTTGCGCTCGAGCGCGTCCGCGCCGACCACCCTGGCGACGTTCACGGCCACCGCCGAGTTCCGCCGAGGGGCCTCGGGCACCTGCCCGTACTTGGCGGTGCTGCCCGTGCGCGCGGCGTACGTGGCCTCCGGGCGCTGGTCCGCCTCGGCGATCGCCTCGGGCGCGAGGTCGTCCGGGACCGTGCGACGGTTGTCGTCCAGCGGAGCCACATCCACCAAGTCGCCCGCCGGTGCGTCCGCGAGCTTGCGCCCCAGGCGCTTCAGCCGCGGGGAGAGCTCGACGCCGTAGTGAGCTCCCAGCGCCGCCTCCAGGCGGGCCTGCGTGGTGACGCGCTGCTCGATGCTGGCGCCCAGCAGAAACGCGAGCTGCTGCTCCACGTCGCGGGCCAGCGGCTCGTGAACCGCGAGGACAACGCGGCCTGCGTGCGACTCGATGGGGACCACGCGGTGTTGCTCCGCCACCTCACGCGGCACCAGACGCACGACCTCGCGCGTGACGTTCATCAGGTCGCCTGCCGCCACCGCTTGCAGCTCGAACACGGCGGCACAGTACGACGCGAGCACGTTCTCGCGTGTGGCGCCGACCTCGAGCAGGACCGTGTCGAGCGCGCCACCCGAGATGACCTGGCGCTGGATGGCCTCCTCGATTTTCTTCAGGGGGACGACGCGGTCCCGCACGAGCAACGACGTCAGGGCCGACATGGGGCTCCCATGGTCGCGTTGTGCACGGAAAGTGTCAACGTTCGGAGCGCCGACATCCAGTCGTCAGCGGGGCTCCGCGCGCACCCGCTGCGTGGGGTCCTCGGGGAAGGGGTGTCGCGGGTAGCGCCGGCGCAGCTCGGCGGCCAGGCGCGGATAGTGGCGCTGCCAGAAACCAGCGAGGTCGGTGGTGACCTGTACCGCCCTCCGGTTGGGCGCGAGCAGGTGCAGCACCAAGGGCACTTCACCGCGCGCGACGCGAGGCCCCTCGGTGAGGCCGAAGAAGTCCTGCATGCGGGACTCGATCCACGGGTCGCGCTCGGCCTCGTAGTGCAGCGGGACCCGGGCCCGACCGGGCAAGGGCACGCTCTCCGGGGCCACGGCGAAGAGGGCCTGCTGCACCTTCGGCTCGAGCATCCCCAACAGCGTCGGCACCAGCGCAAGACCCTTCAGGTCCGCGAAGGTGCGCCTCCCCGCACACAGCAGGCGGAGCGCCTCGACGACGCGTTCGTCATCCACCGGAGGCGCGTCCACGCCGTGCTTGCGCGCGAAAGCCACGCGGTGCTGGAAGAGCATCAGCTCGTCCATGTCGACGAAGCGATGCAGCCCCGCCGAGACTGCCGCCCGCGCGAGGCAGTCGGCCACCTCCTCCCCCTGACCGTCGCGCCGCACGCTCTCGTCCAACACCAGGCCCTCGTAGCGCAGCCCGCTGACCTGCTCTACCTGCTCGAGGCGCGCGTCGAAGCGCGTCTGTACATAGCTCTCGACCTGGTCGGGGAACGCGTCGAGCAGGTCCTCCGCGTCGATGGCGCTGGCACGCGCGACGACCGCGCGCGGCCCCTTCTGCCAGACGTCGACGCAGACCATGAACGTGGCCTCCCGCACGACGCTCTCGGGGGCGAGCTCGCCGCTGCCGCCCCCCGCGAAGACCACCGCAGGACGTCCGGGCTCCCGGCGCTTGCCCACGCGGTCAGGGAAGCCCAGCAGGACGGCGCGCGTGAGTGCGCTGCGCTCTTCGTCGAGCGGCGCCTCGGGCGAACGCGGCAAGCGCAGCGTGCGGGCGAGCTGGTCGCGGCTCTTGCGCACGGTCTGCAGCTGGGCGCCGTCGAGCTCGAGGCGCCGGAGCGCGGCGCCAGAGAACCCGTGCGCTTCCGCTTCCTCGAACGCCTCGAGCTGATCGATCAGGTCACTGTCCTCCACGCGCTCGCGTGCGCGCCCTCCACCTCGTCCGAGGGCGGCGCCCACGCCCCGCCGGATGTCCCGCTCCGCCACGAGCGCCGCCAGGAGCGCCCCACGCGCACCGGCTCCCTGCTCGTTCGCGGACACCAGCAGGCGCCCCAGGCGCGGGTGCGTCGGCAGGGCGGCGAGCTTCCGTCCGAGGGGCGTCGCCGCGCACGTCTCGGCCTCGACCGTGAGCGCGCCCAGACGAGCCAGTAGCTCGAGGGCCGCGCGGCGGGCGGCCTCCGGCGGCGTCTCGAAGAACGCGAAGCGCCGAGGGTCGTGTCCGAGCGTGACGAGCAACAGCAGCGCCTCGGCCAGCTCGGCCCGCGCCACTTCGGGCGCGTCCTGCGCGTCGCGCGCGTCGTAGTCGTGCCGCGTGTAGAGGCGCTCGCACGTACCCGCCGACACGCGCCCCGCTCGCCCGGCCCGCTGGTCGGCCCGCGCCCGGCTGACCCTCTCGGTCACCAGGCTGCTGAGCCCCGTCCAGGGCGTGCTGCGCAGCACCCGCGCCAGCCCGCTGTCGAGCACGTGGGTGACGGTCGGGATGGTGACCGAGCTCTCGGCGACGTTGGTGGACAGGATGACCTTGCGGCGCGCGCCCGCTCGCACGGCTTGGTCCTGCTCGCGCGCGGGCAGGTCGCCATGCAGGAGCGCCAGCTCGGCCCCCACGTGCTGCACCACCTCGGCGCAGCGCTCCGCGGCGCGGCGGATCTCGGCGGCGCCTGGCAGAAACACCAGGACGTCCCCAGGGGACTGCGCGAGGGCACGGCGGACCCCGGCCGCGACGCGCTCTTCGAGAGGCCGCGGATCGTCGCGGTCGGCGAAGCGCACCGCGACCGGGAAGGCGCGTCCGGGCACGCGCACGACGCCGGCGGCGAGGAAGGCCGCGACGGGCGCGGGATCGAGCGTGGCGCTCATGACCACCACCCGCAGGTCCGGACGAGCGCCGCGCCGCGCGTGCTGGACCAACGCGAGGCCCAGGTCGGAGGCGACGCTGCGCTCGTGGAACTCGTCGAACACCACCGCCGCGATGCCGTCCAGCGCGGGGTCTTCGGACAACCGCCGCAGCAACACGCCCTCGGTCACGAACCGCAGACGGGTGCGCGCGGAGGCCACGGTCTCGAAGCGCACTTGGACGCCGACACGCTCCCCGAGCGCCTCCCCCAGCTCTTCGGCCACGCGGGCCGCGGCCATGCGCGCGGCCAAGCGTCGGGGCTCGAGCACCCACACCTCACCGTCGTCGGCGCGCGTCCCCTCCAGCAGCGCCCGCGGCACGCGTGTGGTCTTTCCTGCCCCCGGCTCGGCGACGATCACCACCGCGCCGGTGTCCGCCAGCGCAGCGGTGATGGAGGCCAGGAAGTCGTCGATCGGCAGCGCCATGGCGCCCCGCGCTGATGTCGGCGCCGGCACGCTCCGTCAGCGCGTGAGCTTGCGGTACTTGATGCGGCGGGGGATGTCCGCGTCGTCGCCCAAGCGCTTCTTCTTGTCCGCGGCGTAGTCCGAGTAGCCCCCCTCGAAGAAGACCACGCGGCTGTCCCCCTCGAAGCCGAGGATGTGCGTACAGAGCCGGTCGAGGTACCAGCGGTCGTGGCTGACGATCAGGCAGCAACCGGGGAACTCGAGCAGCGCCTGCTCGAGCGACTGCAGCGTCTCGACGTCGATGTCGTTGGTGGGCTCGTCGAGCAGCAGCACGTTGCCGCCGCTGCGCAGCAGCTTGGCGAGGTGCACGCGGTTGCGCTCACCCCCCGAGAGTGCGCCGACCTTCTTCTGCTGGTCGCTGCCCTTGAAGTTGAACCAGCTCACGTACTGGCGCGCGCGCACGGAGCGCCCACCCACGTCGATCTCCTCGGAGCCGCCCGCGATCTCGTCGTACACCGACGCCGTGGCGTTGAGGTCGCCGCGGCTCTGGTCGACGTAGCTGAGCTTGACGGTGTCGCCCACCTCGATGTTGCCGGCGTCGGGCTGCTCTTGGCCGACCAACATGCGGAAGAGCGTCGTCTTGCCCGCGCCGTTGGCGCCGACGATGCCGAGGATGGCGCCGGGCGGCACCGAGAAGCTCAAGTCTTCGTAGAGCAGCTTGTCGCCGTACGCCTTCTTGATGCCGTTGACCTCGATGACCTTGCGGCCCAGGCGCGGCCCGGGTGGGATCTTGATCTCGCTCGCGTCGCGCTGGTCGCGGCCGGCCTCGGCCACCAGCGTGTCGAACGCCTGCACGCGCGCCTTGCTCTTGGCCTGGCGCGCCTTGGGCGAGGCGCGCACCCACTCCAGCTCGCGCTGGATCTTGCGGCGCCGCGCGCTGTCCGCCTTCTCTTCCTTCTCGAGGCGCTTCTCCTTGTTGTCGAGCCACTCGGAGTAGTTGCCTTGGAAGGGGAAGGCCTTGCCGTGGTCGAGCTCTAGGATCCAGTCCACCACGTTGTCCAGGAAGTAGCGGTCGTGCGTGACGAGGATGACCGCGCCCGCGTACTGCTGCAGGTGCCCCTGGAGCCACGCCACGCTCTCCGCGTCCAAGTGGTTGGTGGGCTCGTCGAGCAGCAGCATGTCGGGCTTCTCGAGCAGCAGGCGGCACAGCGCCACGCGGCGCTTCTCACCGCCGCTCAGCACCTTCGGGTCCGCGTCGGGAGGCGGCAGGCGCAGCGCGTCCATGGCCAGCTCGAGCGTGTGCTCGAGGTTCCAGCCGTCCGCTGCGTCGATCTTGTCCTGGAGCGCCCCCTGCTTGTCGAGCAGCTTGGTCATCTCGTCGTCGCTCATGGGCTCGCCGAGCTTCATGCTGATCTCTTCGAACTCGGTCATGAGGTCGCGGATGGGCTTGACGCCCTGCTCCACTGCCTCGAGCACCGTCTTCGCGTCGCCCAGGTCGGGCTCCTGCTCCAGGTAGCCCACGCTCAGGCCCGGGCGCTTCCACGCCTCGCCCGTGAAGTTGGTGTCCACGCCGGCCATGATGCGCAGCACGGTGGACTTACCCGTACCGTTCACGCCGATGACGCCGATCTTCGCGCCGGGCAGGAAGGACAGGTAGAGGTTCTCGACGACCTTCTTGTCGGGGGGGTGGACCTTGGTCACCCCCTGCATCGTGAAAATGTAGTCGGCCATGGCGGGTACTCGTCAGTGAATGGAGATGAGCGTCACGTCGAACACGAGCGTGCCCTGCGGGCGGCCCGGCTGGCCATCGTAGGCCAGGTTGCCCGGGATCCAGAAGCGGCGCTTCTCGCCCTGCACCATGAGCTGCACGCCCTCGGTCCAGCCGGGGATGACACCGTTCAGGGGGAAGCTGGCCTCACGACCGCGACGCAGCGACGAGTCGAACATCTGGCCGTCCGTGGTCCAGCCGCTGTAGTGCACCGACACGGTGCTCGTCGCGGTCGGGTGCTCGGTCCCGGTGCCCGGCTGCAAGACGACGGACGCAATGCCGCTCTCGGTGCGCTCGGCGTTGCGCGGCGCGGCGGCCACGTTGTCGGGCGTGACCGGGGGCACGGTCTCGATGCCGAGCAGCTCGACGTCGAAGACCAGCATGCCGGCGGGGCGACCGGGCATGCCGCGGTAGGCCAGCTCCTCCGGGATCCAGATGCGGCGCTGCTCACCCACGACCATCAGCTGCAGACCCTCGGTCCAGCCGGGGATCACACCGCGCAGCGGGAACGAGATGGGCACGCCGCGCTGCACGCTCGAGTCGAACATCTCGCCGTTGGTCGTCCAGCCGCTGTAGTGCACGATGACCACGTCTTGGGCGGTCGGATGCTGGGTGCCAGTGCCCGGTCGCAACACGCGCGACGCGATCCCCGACTCGGTGCGCTCGGCGCCCGCCGGGGGTGCGGCAACGTCCTCTGGTGCGGGGAGGCCTGCAGGCTCGGCCGCGGGGGGCTCCGCCTGCTGCGCGCCGTGGGCCCCGGCAGCGGCGCCGTGCGCGCCCGCCTGGGCGCCGGCGTTGCCAGCGGTGTTCGTCCCTGGCGGATCCTCGTGAGTCTGGGCGCGTGGGCCGCGCGGCGCCTGAGCGGGTGGCGTGTCCTCACCACCGAGGCCGTCGCGGTTGGCGCGGCAGGCGCTGGAGAAGACGACGAGCAACGCGCCGAGCGCGAGCGTGGGGGAGGTCCGAGCGGAGAACGACATGGGGCGCTTGGTACCCGAACGGGCGGGCGATGTCGAGACGCCGAGCGGCGGTGGTGCTCCGCCTTTCTGGAGGTCCCGTCCGACTGCGCGGTCGTGCGGTCACGCGCTTTGCGCGGGTCGGGGTGAGCGCGATGAGCCGACTTGCGGGGCAAAGTGTTTTCCAAATTGCCTTGCGGATCGATAACATCGCCGAAGGAACCGCGTGACCCAGCTCGACGACGACCGTCCTACCCTGCTGCTGTTCGGCGACGGCGAGGCCATGCTCGACGCGCTCGTGGCCGCGCTGCGTCCACGCGCTCACGTGAGCGTGGCCGGAGAGTCCGACGCCCTGGTGCCGGCCGTGCTGGCCAACGTCCCCGATCTGACGGTGTTGGTGGGCCAGGCGACCGAGACCGAGACAGCGGGCGGGTTGCTGCGGGAGCTGCGGCAGCACCCGCTCACCGAAGGGAGCCCCGTGGCGCTGTTGGCGACGGACGACAGCCTGGCCGCCAAGCTGCGCGCGTCCGAGTACGGGATGGTCAGCATCCTGCCCCGGGGAGCCAGCGCAGACGGCATGGCGCGTCAGATGGTCCAGCTGGCCGAGCAGCTGTACGAGGATCCCACGGTCACCGAGGCCGGAGACCTCGCCGAAGCCTCCGTGGACGACTTGGTGCAGATCCTGGGACGGGAGCTACAGAGCGGCATCCTCTCCGTCTCGCAGGTCGACGGTCAGCGGGCGGAGCGCTTCGTCGTGCGCGCCGGTCAGCCCATGCGGGCCGCCATCAGCCAGTTCATCGAGCGCGTGCGGCCGCTGATCGCAGAGGCCAAGCCCCTGCAGTACGCGTTCCACGAGGCGCCCTTGACGCCCCTGTTCACGCTCGACGACGCCGAGACCGCGAGCGAAGGCTCGGCCCGGGCGGCGCTCGGCGGGCGCCGCTTTCTGTTGATCGCGAACAACCCGGCGCACGCGGACGCGCTGGCGCAGGAGCTACGGGCCTGTGACGCGCTGGTGGTGGTGGTGTCGGCCGACGGGTCCGGCTGGGATCGCGCGCGCGACCTGGACCCCGAGGTGGCGCTGATCGACGAGGAGGGTCTGAACCACTGGGGTTTCGAAGCGGTCGCCAAGCTGCGCAGCGACCCACAGCTGCGCTGGGCGTCGCTGGTGGTGATGGACAGCAACGAGCTGCTCCCGAGTGACGGGCCACCGCGCATCGAGCGCCTCGCGGCGAACATCGCCCGCTTGAGTGACAGCGAGGGCGCCCTGCGCGCCCGTGCGGCTGCGCGTCAGGAGTTCGTGGCGCGCATCGAGACCGTGGGCCCGACGCGCGTCCTGCGCGCGCTGCTCACGAGCGACGGCGCATGGAACGTGCGCGCCAAGCCGCGGGGCGGTGCGACCGTGACGCTGGCGTTGGCCGAGGGTCTGGTCGCGGGCGCCAGCGCGCAGCTGGGCGACAGCCCAGCCCTGGAGGGTGCCGCGGCGCTCGCATGTCTGCTGGTGGCTGGCTCGGGGCGGCTGCGGGCCACCCCGGCGGCACGGCCCGCGCTGGCGAACATGCTGATGCCGCTGGACGAGGCGGTCCGGGCCGCACACGCCGAGGGCGGCCCGCTGCGCGTCACGCGCAGTCCATCGGCGCCACCGCCAGCCATGGACAAGCGGGACCGCTCCTCCATGGGGCGCCCCCGCATGCCGCTCCCGAGCACGGAGACGGCCGCCCTGGTGGGCGAGCTGGAGGACCTGGTGGGCGAGCTGAACAGCGCGCGAGCCAGCAGCCTGCCGCCACCCGTCCCACGCCCGGCACCGGCTGCACCGAAGGCCGCCGGCGCAGCGGTCAGGCCGCCCGCGACGAGACCCGCGGGCGCCCCACCCGCCGGACGACCACGCGGGGCCACCGCGACCGCCCACACCGCCATCCCACCGACCGCGCCCCCCCCACCACGCGCAGGAGGCGCGAACCCCACGCGGCCTTTGGCGGCGCCTGCGCGTCCTGCGTCGACGGCGACGGGAGCCCGCAGCGGACCCGGCCCGTCCGCCGCCTCTGCGCGCCCCGTGCCACCCGCCGCGCGGCCGCAAGCGGTGCCGAAGACGGCGACCTTGGGCAAGGCGTCGCTCGCGCCCCCAGCGCCAGCTGCGGCTGCCAAGTCGGTCCCGCCGCCGCCCGCGACGGCCGCCAAGTCGCTCCCGCCGCCCCCCTCGACAGCCGCCAAGTCGCTCCCGCCTCCCCCACCACCCGCAGGCGCCAAGTCGCACGCGCCACCACCGTCATCCATCGTGGCCAAGTCGGGTCTGCCCGCCGCGCCCCGCCCGCCCGCGCGTCCGCCCGTGGACGCCCCCACCCAGCGCCCGCCCGGCCCTCCGGCGAAGGCGCTTCCCCCGCCGACGACCGGTGTCACCCGCCGACCGCCCGCCGCACCCACGGGCACGGGGCCCCTCCCCGACGCCGGCGCGACCCATCGCCCTCCCGGTCCGCCAGTGGCGGCGCAGCCCGTCCCGACGGCCGGCCTCACGGGCCGTCCGCCGGCGCCGTCCCCCGTCGCGTCGGACGTCGCCGACCCCGACGTAGCGCTCACGTCCGACAGCGCGCCCACCACCGGCCAGCCTGTCGTCCCCCCGCCCGTCGCGCCGCCATCTCCGCGGGCGGCCACCGCTCCCGCAGACGGGGGCGAGGCGCCACCGTCCGTCTCGCCCCCGGCCATCCCGGTGCCCGTCGTGGCTGCAGTGTCGGCGCCCTCGGCCGCGCACGACGCGCTCACGCCGCACACCCCCACGTCGCTCGCGAGCCATTCCGTGCCGACGTCGTGGACGCAGGGGGTCTCTCCGATGCACGTCGTGATCGGGCTCTGCGTGGTCATCGCGGGTCTGGCCGGCTTCGGGTTGGTGTTCACCCTCGCCACGCGCGACACCCCGCGCGCCGCCGCAGACGAGACCGCCAGCCCCGCGGAGACGTCCGATGCGCCCCCACCGGCGACGCCCCCGGCAGCGCAACAGGCGGCGCAGGCCTCCCCGCCGACGACGCCCGCCCCGACGATGGCGCCCGCGCAAGACGCCACGTCCACCACGGGCACGGCGCCCAGCCCCCAAGCGGTGGCGGCCGACACGGCGCCGCGGCTCCCCTCGATCGACCCGGGGCCCATGCCAGACGAACACGCTGGCGCTGCCGCGACCGTGGAGCGCTACCGAGCGGCCCTCTCCCGGGGGGCGCGCGCGCGCTCACGGGGAGACCTCGGTGACGCCCTCGCCGCCTACCAGTTCGCGCTACACCTCAAGCCGCGGAGCAGCGACGCGGCGCTCGGGATCGCACGGACGTACCTCGAGGCGGAGCAGGGCCAAGACGCGCTGCGCTGGGCCGAGCGCGGACGGGACCTCGAGCGGGACGGCATCGACGGGCGCCTGCTCATGGGCGACGCGCTGCTCCTCATGGGGCAGCTCGAGCGCGCCGTGTCGACATGGGAAGACGCACAGGCGGTGGCCCCGCGCGACCGCGCGCCGAGCGAGCGCATCCGCCGCGCGCAAGACGCGCTGGACGAGTGAGACGAGCCGGACGGGGAGCCATCGCGCCCCGCGCTGACGCGCACTACGATGGTTGGTCGTCGTCGGTCGTGTGGAGCCGCGGCTCACCGCTGCCATCACGGTCCGACGGGACTTCGTAGCCCTCCACGTCGATCACCACGGATGGGCCCGGTCCTGGGTTCCGTCCCGGGCGCCCCGTGTAGCCAGAGGAGCCCCGCTCGCGTGGACGCCTGGGACCCGCAGCGCGTGGGTCCACCCCGAACCCAGACATCGACCCCATGGTCATGACGGTCACGTCGCCCTGCTGAATGCGGCGCTCCAACCAGGCGCGCACCGCACGTGCCCACAGCGCGCGCGTGACGGGGACCAAGAGGGACAGCCCGACCAGGTCCGTGAAGACGCCTGGCGTCACGAGGAGCACGCCTCCGACGAGCACCAGCACCCCGCCTAGGACCCCCTCTTCGGGCATGGTCCCCGAGGCCAGCGACTCGCGCCAGTTGGCGAGCACACGCGCGCCCTGCCGCTTGGCCAGCGTCGCGCCAGCGACGCCCGTGACGAAGACGATGGCGACCGTGGACCAGAAGCCCAGCACGCGTCCGAGATACAGCAGCAGGTACAGCTCGATCAGCGGCACCACGGTGAAGAGCAGCAGCAGCTTGCCCACGGCTACTCCGCCTGGGCGGAGCGACGCGCAGCGCGCCTCGCGGCCTTGGCCTCACGCGCAGCGCGGGCAGCCTCGGCGGCGCCCGGGACCTCACGCTCCGGCGCCCTCCCTGGCGGTGCGGTGACGACGACCTCGAGCAGCATCGGCGTGGCGAACTCGATCAGGTCGATGTCGGGATCGAGCTGCTTGCCGAGGCCCTCGGCCACCAACATGGCGATGTGCACGACGGTGAAGCTGGGATCGATCTGCACCTTGTGCCGGCGCAGGATGTTCATGATGCCCGTCACCACCTCGCTGGCCTCCAGCTCGCCCAGCGGCTTGCCGTAGAACGTGTCGAAGTACTCGGTCACCTCCCGCTCGTACTGCGCGTAGTCCTTGGTGCCCACGGTCGGCGCGTACACGTAGAACAGGCGTGCGGCTGCCTTGCCGTCCTTCTGGCTCAAGGCGTGGAACGTCTCGATGAACGGGCGCATCAGGTCCTTCGGGATCTCCGCGGTGAGGCCGAGATCGATCAGGACCACCTCGCCAGCGTCCGTGAGCAGGATGTTCCCCGGGTGCAGGTCCGCGTGCACGAAGCCGTCCTTGAACACCATCTGCTGGATGGCCCCTGCGCCCCGCCGGGCGAGCAGCTTGCGGTCGCCGCCGACCTTCTCCGGCTCGGTCGCGCGCACGCCATCGACGAACGCCATCGTGAGCACGCGACGGGAGCAGAGGTCTTCGACCAGCGCGGGAACGCCCACGCCGTCGACGTCCGCGAAGTTCGCGGCGAAGCGGCGGTTGTTGCTGGCCTCCTTCTCGAAGTCCACCTGCCGGTGCATGGCCTCGGCGAACTGCGCGACCGAGCCCCGCAGCGACAGCAGCTTGAGCGAGGGGATCCACTCGAGCACGCGCGCCCCGAGGTCCATCAACACGAGGTCGCGCTCGATCTGCGGCGCGGCGAGCGGTCGCTGCACCTTGATGGCCACCACCTGGCCGTCGTCGAGCACGCCTTTGTGAACTTGGGCGACGGACGCCGCCGCCACCGGCACGGGATCGATGCTGACGATGCGGGCGCGCGCGGCAGGCGGCAGGTCCTGGTCGATGACGTGCTGCACCTGCGCGAACGGGATGGGCCGCACGTTGTCCTGCAGGGTCTCGAGCTCGCGCACGATGCCCTCCGGGATGATGTCCGGCCGCGTGCTGAGGATCTGCCCGAGCTTCACGTAGGTGGCGCCGAGCCGGTCGAGCGCGCTCACCAACACCTGACCGCGCAGGTGGTCCCGGGCGTCCGCGTCCATGCGTCCCGACACCAGCCGCCGACCCAGGTAGCGGAACATGGCCCCGGTGAGGACGGCGAGGATGGCAAAGGTCCGGACGACCAGGGACAGGAAGCGCATGGGCTGCATGTAGTGCGGTACTGGCCACTCGTCTACCTGGACGCGTGGGGGCCGGTGCGCGCATCATGCCCGTGATGACCGAGCCCAAGCACGACGAGATCCTCGCGCCCGAGGAAAAGGAAGGCGCCATCTACGGTTACGGGCCCTGGCCGTTGCTCACGCTGCGCTGCATCGTGGGGGGCGTCATGATGGGCATCGCGAACCTGGTGCCGGGGGTCAGCGGGGGGACGATGTTGCTCGCGAGCGGCGTCTACCCGCGCTTCGTCCAGGCCGTCGCCGAGCTCAGCCGCTTCAAGTTCCGGAAGCGCTCGCTGTTCGTGCTGGGCCTGGTGGCGCTCTGCGCGGGGGTCGCCATCGCGGTGCTGGCGGACGTCATCAAGGGCGCCACGGTCGAGTATCGCTGGGCGATGTACAGCCTGTTCATCGGGCTGACGCTGGGGGGCGTGCCGGTGGTGTGGGGCCTCGCGCGCCCCGCCGACGGTCGGGTCTTCGCGGGCGCCCTGCCCGCGTTCGTGCTCATGGTGGTGCTCGCTGGCCTCTCGGACGGCGAGACGGGGTCCGCGTCGGGCTTCGGGGTGATGTTCGTGGCCGGCCTGCTCGGTGCGAGCGCCATGATCCTCCCAGGCATCAGCGGCGGCTACCTGCTCGTGTTGATGGGCGCGTACCTGCCCGTCCTGGACGCGATCGCCACCTGCACCGACGCCGTCCGGGCGGGTACCCCGATGGCCGCGAAGGAGGCGCTGGTCGGGGTCGTCCTGCCCGTGGGACTGGGGGTGGTGCTGGGCGTGCTGGTGGTGAGCAACCTGATCGAGCGGTTGCTCGAGAAGCACGAGAAGCCGACGCTGGGTGCGTTGCTGGGCTTCCTGTGCGGGAGCGTGCTGGGTCTCTGGCCGTTCCGGGAGTTCTATCGCCCCGCGGTCGGGGATGTGGTGAGCGGGGCTCGCCTGACGGCCGAGCGCCTCGCGGAGCTGCCCGCGCACAAGTGGCCCACGCGCGCCTTCGAGCCCACGTTGCTGCAGGCCGCCGGGGCGGTGGGCATCGCGACGCTCGGCTTCCTGCTCACCGCGCTGCTCGCCAAATACTCGAACCGCGAGCCCAGCGAGCTGGCCATCGACCACGAGACGACCCAAGAGCGCTGACGCCGCGACGCATGGACGGCGCGCATCATGCGGGGCGCGTCAGTCGTAGAGCGCGTCCAGCTGGGTCCCGTACAGCGCCCGCACTTGGCTGCGCCGGACCTTCATCGTCGGCGTCAGCGTCCCGTCGGCCGTGCTGAACTCGTCGGTCACGAGCAGGAAACGCCGTACCTTCTCGAACGGTCGAAACGCCTCGCTCTGACGGTCCAGCTCACGCTCGAAGAGCGCGGTCACCCGCGGGTCGCGCACGGCGTCGTGCTCAGTGGCGAGCACCCCGTGCTGCCCGCACCACGGGAGCAGCACGTCGAAGTCCGGGACGATGACCGCGACGTTGTACGCCTGGTTGGCGCCGTGGATCATGACGTTCGAGATGTAGGGGCTCAGCTTGAGCTGCTCTTCGAGCGGCGTCGGCACCACGTACTTCCCGTTCAGCAGCTTGTACTGCTCCTTGATGCGACCCGTGATGTGCAGGAACCCTTCGCCGTCCAGATACCCCAGGTCACCCGTGCGGATGCCGCGCTCGCCCTGGCGCTCGACGAACACGGCAGCGTCGTCCTCTGGGAGGCGGTGATACCCGAGCATGACGTTGTGCCCGAAGACCAGCACCTCGCCGTGCTTGGGATCGTCCGAGACGCTGCGGTCGATCTCGACGCGCACGCCAGGGAGGACCTTACCGACGGTGCCGATCTTGCGTGACCCGGGGTAGTTCATGGCCGTGATGGGCGAGGTCTCGGTCAGGCCGTAGCCCTCGTAGACGTTGATGCCCAGACCGTCGATGAACTCCGCTACTTCGCGCGACATCGCGGCGCCCCCGCTGAACGCGAACTTGAGCCGGCCGCCGAAGCGCGCGCGAATGGGCGCGTACACGGTTCGATCGAAGAACACGTGCTGGAGCTCGGCCCAGCCGCTGACCTGGTTGCGGCTGGCCAGCTCCTTGCGCAGCTGCGAGTTCGCGAGGGCACGCCGGAAGAGCTCCGCCTTGGGCCCAGCCTCGGCCGCCGCTTGCTTGTGCACGCTGTCGTAGATGCGGTTGAAGATGCGCGGCACGCTGAAGAGCAGCGTCGGCTGCACCTCGGCCAGGTCTTGCAGCAGGCGGTCGACCGACTCCGCGATGGCCATCGAGGCGCCCATCGAGACGAGCCCGTGGAGCTCGACTGTCTGACCGAAGCTGTGCGCCCACGGCAAGAAGCT
This sequence comes from Sandaracinaceae bacterium, assembly GCA_020633055.1. Lineage (NCBI taxonomy): Bacteria > Pseudomonadati > Myxococcota > Polyangiales > Sandaracinaceae > Sandaracinaceae bacterium. Next base: position 146,555 of record JACKEJ010000005.1, read on the forward strand.
GAGCGAGCGGTCCTCCGGCGCCATGGGGAAGACCTCGTGCACGGCGCTGACATTGAGGGCGACGTTCGCGTGAGAGAGGATGACGCCCTTGGGCATGCCCGTCGTGCCCGACGTGTACAGGAAGGTGGCCGGCGTGTGAGCGTCCACGGAGACGACGGGTACGGCCTCGCGGCGGCCTCGCTCCCTGAGCGCGTCGTAGGTGGTGTCGGCGTGCTCCGAGCGGAGCGCGAGCGTCACGATGTGCTGCAACGCAGGCAGCGCAGCGCGCGCTCCGCTGAGGGACGCGCCGATCTCGCCATCGGCCACGACCACGACGCGAGCGCCGCTGTCGGCGAGGATGTAGCGCCACTCGTCGGCGCGCTGCGCCTGGTACATTGGTACGAACGCGGCGCCCAGCCCATAAGTGGCGTACGCCAGCGCCGCCCACTCGACGCGGTTGTCGGAGACGATGGCCACCCGGTCCCCGGCCTGCACCCCGAGGCTCGCGAGCCCCGCACGAAGGGCATCGACCTCGCGCCCGAACTCGCCGTACGTCGCCCACGACCAGACCCCGCGTCGCTTCGTCCCGAACAGCGGGCGCTCGGCGTACTGCGCGACGCTGCGCTGGAGGAGCTCGTTGAGGTCACGAAAGAGCGGCTCGAAGGGCATGCGCGCGGAAGGGTACCAGTCAGTCGACGATCGCGTAGCGCATCTGTCGCGCGTCGCCGTCGCGCCGATAGTCCACCACCAGCTCGCTGGCGACGCGTAGACCGTCCCACACTTGGAAGGCCTGCTCGGGCCGCTCGATGGGCAGGGCGTTCACCCGTGTCACCACGTCGCCCGGTTGGAGAGCGATGCCTTGGAAACGCGGGTCGTCGGGGTAGAGCCGCACGATGCGCCAACCGACGAAGCGCCCGGCCTCGATCTCCGGCTCCGTGCCGACACCCCCGAGGAAGCGACCGAGCCCGCCTTCCAGGATGGGCAGCAGCTCCTCGCGCGTGATCTCTCCCTCACGCCGCGGCTGTGGCGGCATGCTCGGCGCCTCGACGGAGGGCTCGGCGGCCGAGGCCGTGGCGGGCGCGCTCGTGCTGCCACCACACCCCTGCGCGACGAGGAGCAGAGCGAGCGTGCCGAGCACTCGGCGGTGGCGAGGCGACGCGGAGACGAAAGACGGTGCGAGACGCATACCTCGTTTCTGACCCTGCTCCGGGCTGGTGGTCAAGATTCTCGCGGGAAACGCGACAGCGTCTCCCTGACTGACCCGCGCAACAGGCGAATTTGGACGCAACCGGCCCAGGCTGCTAGCTCTCCGGCCATGTGGAAGAGCGCCCGCGTCGCCGTGGTCATGCCCGCCTACCTCGAGGGGCGCATGATCGATCGTGCCCTGCGCGACGTCCCCACGTTCGTCGATGACGTCGTGGTGGTCGACGACGGAAGCGGTGACGACACCTCGGAGCGCGCGGAGGCCTTCGCCAAGACCGACGGACGCGTGCGCGTGCTGCGACACGAGGTGAACCGCGGGGTGGGCGCGGCGCTCGTGACAGGCTACCGCGCGGCCTTCGAACATGGGGCCGACGTGGCCGTCGTGATGGCCGGCGACGGCCAGATGGACCCCGCAGACATGCCGCCGTTGCTCGACGCCGTCATCGACGGTGGCGCGGGCTATGCCAAGGGCAACCGTCTGGCATGGCCCGGGGCGCGTGACCTGATGCCCCTGCAGCGCTTCGCAGGCAACCACGTGCTCTCGGCGCTGACGCGCGTCGCCACGCAGACCACCGTGGCGGACTCGCAGTGCGGCTACAGCGTGCTGCACCGCGACGCGGCCGCGGCGCTGGACCTGGAGACGCTGTGGCCCCGCTATGGCTACCCGAACGACCTCCTGGCGCAGTGTGCCGCGCGCGGTGTGCGCGTCGTGGACGTCCCGGTGCGGCCCGTATACCGCGACGAGGTCAGCGGCATCGGCTGGCGTCACGCGCTCGTGGTGGTGCCCTACGTCCTTGGCTGCGGTGTCCTGCGACGGCTGGCGGCAGACGGCGGGCCCCCTGGCGTACGCCGGCACCGCGGCGTGGCGCGGCCCGAGCGCGTGGCGGAGCACCCGACCTTCGCGTCCCGGCCGTGAGCGAAGCCCCGCCAGCCCCTCGGCGACTCCCGGGGACCTCGTGACAGGCGGGCGCGGGACCCCCGAGCACCGGCGCCCGCTGCGCGTCGGGGTACTCACCACCAGCTATCCATCGCATCCGGGGGACATCGCGGGCGTGTTCGTCGAAGGCTTCGCGCGCACCCTGCGGGACCTGGGCCACGACGTTCGCGTGGTGGCCCCCGACCTCGATCACGTGCCGCCTTCGTCCGGCCCCCCCGACCCGTCGCAGGCATCACCCCGGGTGGTGCGACTGCGGTATGCGTATCCCCGTGCGCTGCAGCGCACGTTTCATCGGGCCGGGGCACCCGAGAACCTACGGAGTGACCCGCTGGCCGCGCTGGGCGCCCTCACCTACCCGATGGCGCTCGCGACGCATCTGGCGCGTCGTGCTCACGCCTTCGACGTGCTGGTCTCGCACTGGGCCGTCCCCAACGGCCTGCTGGCCGCGCGCTGGCCCCGCGCCCCGCGCGCCTCTGCGGACCCGGTGCGCCGGGTGGTCGTCACGCACGGCGCGGACATCCACCTGCTCGAGAGACTCCCGCTCGGGCGACGGATCGTGCGCACAATCGCACAGGGCTCCGACGCACTCACGTTCGTCTCGCTCAGCCACCGCGAGCGCTTCGAACGCCTCGTAGGGTCGGCGCTCCCGCACGCCACGGTGCTGGCGATGGGGATCCCCAGCCACCACCCCGCCAGCGCGCATGCGCAGGAGCACGTACGCCGGATGGTGGGCATGGACGGACGCGTCGTGCTGGCCCTCGGTCGCCTCGTGCCCATCAAAGGGCTCGACGTGCTGGTGCGCGCGCTGGCAGGCGGGCCGGACGCCACGCTCGTGATCGCCGGAGACGGCCCCTCGAGAGCGTCGCTGATGCGCGAGGCCGCGCGTGTCGGCGTGCGAGTGGTTCTCCCGGGCGTGATCACGGGCGACGAGAAGAGCGCGTGGCTCGAGCGGGCAGACGTGCTCGCGCTCCCCTCGCGGCGCCTCTCCTCCGGTCGTGAGGAGGGTACGCCCACGGTGCTGCTGGAGGCGATGTTGGCTGGAACCCCCGTCGTGGCCACGGACACAGGCGGGATCGCGGAACTGCTCGGGCACGGGGCACGCGGCTCCCTGGTCCCCCCCGACGACGTGGGTGCGCTACGCTCTGCGCTGGGCGAAGCGCTGCGCGGGGGAGAGAAGACCCTCACACGCGCGCGCCTGGCACGAGACGCGGCCGCTGCGCAGACCTGGCACGCGCTGCGAGGAACGCTGGACGCGCTGGTCCGGGGACAATGAGCGCGGTGTCACGCCAGGCGGATCGATGCCGCGCAGCGACCCGCCCCGCAACCGGACCACGCGCAGCGACCCACCCCGCAACCCGACCACGCGTCGCGCCGCACCGCGTGGGCGCACGCACGGCGCCCCACGAAGCGCGACCCGCGAGGGGCGACGCGCTCCCTCGAGGGTCGGCGAGCGCGGCTCAGTTCTGGACGGTGCGCGTGTTGGCCGGCGCGCGGAACGTGAAGCGCTCGTTCGGCACGTCGCGGTTGAACTGCATGTCCGCGAAGGTGAAGCGGTTGGTGTTCCCCTCGCGGTCCCGGATGAGCACGCGCTGCACCACGCCGGCCCGCTGCTCGCCCTCACCCACGATGCGGACGAAGAAGAGCAGCTGCTCGTAGTTGGGGTTCTGCCGCCGCGGGCGGAGCGCCAGCACGTAGCCGTCCGGGAACTGGTGCCGAGCAGCGTTCAGCAAGCGAAAGTTGAAGTCGCGGTCGAGGCGCCCCGTGCCCGTGAGGAACGAGAAGGCCTGCGGCAGCTGATCGCTGTCCATCGCGCGCTCGATCAGCTGGCCCTCTGTCTCGCCCTCCTCGGGCGGCTGATAGACCACCAGGCGCTGTCCGTCGCTGACGAAGACCTGGCCGTTGGGGGCGGCGTAGTCGAAGCGCATGCGCCCTGGCTTCGCGAACACCACACGGCCGCTCGAGCGCTGGCGGCGGTCGTACACCTTGGTGTACTGCTCCTGCTCGAAGTTCGCCTGGAAGCTGGTGGTCTGGTCGTAGAACGACTGCACGAGACCGGCGACCTGAGCGGCCGTCAGCCGAGGCTGCGCAGGCGTGGCAGGTGCGTCCGACGCCGGACGCTGACGGGGCCTCATGCTCGCGCTGTCGGGGGCAGGGTCCTGGGCCTCTGCTCCCGCGATGCAGGCGGCGCTGGTGAGCACCGACAGCAACACGGCGAGGCGCATGCGGGTCGAGCGGCGAGAGAGCGGAAAGTTGCTGTGCATGGTCGGGTTGGCTCCGTGGTCTGAACGACCCAGCCGCGCGCAGTATTCATGGGCCCCAGGGAAATGGCCAGGGGCCCGTTGCAGTCGGGGCGGACGAGGTTGCGCACCCAGCCTTCAAGGGGTAACCGACGGTTGGTCATGGCACCGAGCGGGGGTCGCGCGGTGCGCCTGGGAGAGCGCTCGATGTCGACGGGACAGCACGATGAAGTGGGAGGAGCAGGAAGCGACGCGTTCGCTTTGACACCCATGCAGCACGGAATGCTGGCCGAGACCCTCGCCACCCCAGCGCGTGGGGTGAACGTCCAGCAGATCGTGGTGCGACTCCACGAGGCGCTGGACCCGGACGCGCTGCGTGAGGCCTTTCATCTGGCGAGCTCGCGCCACGAGGCGCTGCGAACCAGCTTTCGGTGGCGCGGTCGCGCTGCGCCGGTCCAGGTGGTGCACCGCGTGGGCCCGCTTTCGTTCGAGGTCGTCGACTGGCGCGACACGGACGGCTCCACACACGAGGTCTCCCTCGGCGCATGGCTCGCGGCGGACAGAGCTCGGGGCGTCGCGCTCGATGCGACGCCCACCACACGCTGGACACTCTTTCGTCTGGATGAGCACGAGTGGACGCTGGTGTGGACGTTCCACCACGCGCTGCTCGACGGGCGCAGCTTCACGCGCGTACTGCACGAGGCGTTCGAAGACTACGCCCAGCTGGCACGGGGCCTGCGCCCGGAGCGCCCGCCTGCGCCGAGCCCGCGCGAACACATCGAAGCGCTGGCGCAGGTAGACCGGGCCGCGACGGAAGCGTTCTTCCGCACGCGATTGATGGGGCTGTCCGAACCCACCCGCCTCGCGCTGGGTGCGCGGCGCGTCGATCTGGATGAGCCGCAGCCGACACACCGTGAACACGAGGTGCGGCTCGCCCAGGGGGACGTGGAACGCATCGCCCAACGTGCCGCGGAGGCGGGGGTGACCTTCTTCACGTGCGTGCAGGCCGCGTGGGCCATTCTGTTGGCACGCTACGCCCGACGTGACGACGTGGTCTTCGGTGTGACACGCGCAGGTAGACACCTCGTCGCGGGCGCAGAGCACATGGTGGGGTGTCTGATCAACACGGTGCCGCAGCGTGCGTCGGTGCGCGAGGAGCGGCCGCTGGTGGAGCTGCTCCAAGCCCTGGGAGACGCGTCGCGAGCCGTGCGTCCCTTCGAGCACGCCCCGCTGGTGGACGTGCAGAGGCTCAGCGGCCTTCCCCAGGGCGAACCACTGCTCACGACGAACGTCGTGCTCGAGCGTTACCTGCTGCAGTCGCACCTGCGCCAGCTGGACCCGTCGTGGCAAGCGCGTGAGGTGGAGGTGTTGGAGCAGAGCTCGTTTCCGCTCAGTCTCGCAGCCTACCTCGACGGCGCCTTGGTCGTGCGGCTGGAGTTCGACCCGCGGGTCTACGCCGCAGCCACCATCGAGGGCATGGCGAAGCACTTGCTGCAGCTGCTCGAAGACATCGGCCACGCGACCGTGATCATCGACCCCGTCCGGCGACTGACGCAGGTCGGGGAGGTCCGCACACTGGGCGACGAGGAGTGCGCCCGGCTCCTCCGAGAGACCGCGCCTGCGCGACCAACCGAGCGTGTGGTGGAGACGTACGCTCCGCTCTTTCGACGTGTGGCCATGGCCCACCCCGAGAGGATCGCCGTATCGTGCCACGTACCGCCGGGCGCAGACGCCCGGTACCCAGACGCCGCTCCGCTCACCTACGCGGAGCTCGACCGACGCAGCGACGCCATCGCCGCTCGGCTGCGCGCACTTGGAGTCACGCGCGAGGACCGGGTGGCCATCTGCCTGCCTCGCACGGTGAAGATGGCGGAGGCGTTACTCGGAGTGTTGAAGGCGGGGGCCGCGTACGTGCCCCTCGACCCCACGTATCCTGCGACGTCGCTCGAGTACATGCTGGCGGACTCGGGTGCGCGCGCGCTGATCTGCCTGTCCGAGCTCGCGCCACTGGACACGCCATCGACCGTCGCGCGTCTCGCGCTGGACCTCGACTGGGGCTCAGACGCAGACCGTGCGAGCGACGACCCGCGATCCGTCCACGCCGACCCGGGCGACCTCGCGTACGTGATCTACACGTCGGGCTCCACGGGGCGCCCCAAGGGCGTGATGGTGGAGCATCGCTCGCTGGTCGCACACAACCGAGCGCTGGCGCGTGAGTTCGCGCTCACCCCTGCAGATCGCGTGCTGCAGTTCGCCAGCTTCAGCTTCGACGTGAGCATGGAGGAGATGCTGCCTACGTGGCTCGCAGGCGCCACGCTGGTGCTGCGCAGCCGAGAGATGGGCGAGTCCCTCGTCACGTTCCAGCGCGCGGTGGCCGAGGAGCGCATCACCGTCCTGAACCTCCCGACCGCTTTCTGGCACGAGCTGGTGCGTCGCATGGACGAGCACGACGAGCGCCTGCCCGCATCCGTACGGCTCGTCATCGTGGGTGGAGAGAAGGCCTCGCGACGCGCCTACGCGACCTGGCGCCGCGTCGCGCCGGGCGTGCGCTGGCTGAACGGCTACGGCCCCACCGAAGCCAGCGTCACCTGCGCCGTGTACGACCCCATGCGCGGCCCCCCCTTGCACGCAGATGACGATGTGCCGATCGGGCACGCCACCGACCACGCTCGCCTCTACGTGCTCGACCGGCGTCGGAGGCTCGCGCCACCCGGGGTCCCTGGGGAGCTCTACGCCGCAGGCCCCTGCGTCGCACGCGGTTACCTGGGGCAGGACGCGCTGAGCGGTGCGCGATTCTTCGACGACCCCTTTGCGCCGGGCGAACGGATGTACGCCACCGGCGACCTGGCGCGCTGGTCGCCGACGTACGAGCTCGAGTTCCTCGGTCGCATCGACCGGCAGGTGAAGCTGCGTGGGTTCCGCATCGAACCCGGTGAGGTGGAGGCGGTGCTGGAGCGCCACCCCGGCGTGACCGAGGCCGTCGTCGGCGCGCGCGAGGACTCCGACGGGCACGTTCGTCTGTGGGCTTGGGTCACCTGCGCGCCCGAGGCTCCTGTGGACGAACGAACACTTCGGCGACACGTGCGCGAGGCGCTGCCGTCGTTCATGACCCCTTCCGCGATCAGCGTGATGTCCGCGTTTCCGCTGACACCAGGCGGCAAGGTCGACCTGAGCGCGCTGCCCGTGCCGGGAACGACCAGCGCCCCATCGAGACGAGGTGCGGCGCGGCACGCCACGGACAGGCGTCTGTGCGCATTGTTCGCCGAGGCCCTCGAGCTGCCACAGGTCGCTCCAGACCAGTCGTTCTACGATCTTGGGGGACACTCCCTCTTGGCGGTGCGCCTCTTGGACCGCGTCAACGAGTCGTTCGGCGTCCAGCTCACGCTGGGCGTGCTCAAGGCGGCCGACACCCCCGCGGACCTCGCCGACCGGCTCCTGGGATCCGTCAGCGTCTCCACCCCGGAGACGATCTTCCCGATCCAGCCGCGTGGAACGCGGCCGCCCGTCTTCGCGGTGCACGTCCTGGGGAGCAACGGCAGCTACTTCGGTCCGCTCTCGGACGCGCTCGGCGCCGACCAGCCGGTGATCGGGGTGACCAGCCCTCCACGGCCGACCGCGCTCCCGAACGACGTAGGAGACATCGCGGCGGCCTACGCACGTGACATCATGCGCTACACGAGCGAAGGACCCATCGCGCTGGTCGCCGTGTCGTTGGGAGGCGTCGTCGCGGTCGAGGTCGCACGGCAACTGCGCGCGGCCGGTCGGGACGTGGAGTTCGTCGGGCTGCTGGACGCGCTGGGCCCCGGCCCCGTCGACCCCCTACGAGGCATCGCACGGATGAGGCGCCACGCGCAGGCGCTGACGCACCAGGGGCCCCGCTACGCGATGGACAAGCTCTCGGACCGCAGCCAGCGCCTGCACCATCATGCGCGGCTGTTGGAGCTGCGCGTGCGTCGTGCGTTGGACCTTGGCGTCTCGGACGAGCTGGGTGCGCTCGAGTTCGTCGAGCGCAACGTGCAGGTCGCCTTGGCGCACTCCCTGCAGCCTTACGATGGACGCGTGACGGTGCTGCGAGCCACCGAGAACGTCTTTTACAGCGACGCGTACCGACGCGGGGGGCTCGGTTGGGGCGATGTGGCGCTCGCTGGCGTCGAGGTGATCGACGTGCCCGGTGAGCACCTGAGCATGCTCGCGCCTCCGCACGTCGGGACGCTCGCGCGAGAGCTCGCCGCCGCGCTGGGGCGCGCGCACGCCTCTTGGGCCGGCTGAGGGCCCCGCGTCACTCGGCCCCGAACACCAAAACGCCTCCGCTCGCTCGATCGCGCGGGCCCTCCGCCTCAGGAACAAGCCCTGCGCGAAGATGGTTGCCAAGCGGAACGAGCCTCTCTAGCCTGGAGTCTCGACAGGCTCTGCGCGCGCTCAGCCGGTTCGCCAGAGCCACCCACCCCCTGGGAGCGCCTATGTCCAAGTCCTCTCTCTCGTCCGAAAAGCTCGAATTCCAAGTCGAGCGCCTCACGAACAAGCACCAGAAGATCGACGCGCGCGTGTGCGAGCTGGACGGTCGCCTGTCGCTCACCGCGGACGAAGAGACGGAACTGCAGCAGCTCAAGAAGGAGAAGCTGGCTCTCAAGGACGAGCTGGCCACGCTGTCGAGCCGCTGAGCACACACACCAACGTGCGGCTTCCTGGGCGAGCACCGACCGTCGCCCAGGTCGCCCAGACGCCTTCCACCGGACGCGAGCTCGAGCGCCACGGATGGCCGCCGCGTGGTCGAAGCGCTCCGCGAGCTGCGGACCTACCGCGCGTCTGCGCCCGGGATCTCCTCACCCAGCTCGTCGAGCGTGATGGCGAGGGTGCGCTGCCACTGGGGCTGGAGCCCCACGCCACGCTCGCCGGCGATCACGTGCGCCAGCGCGAGGTAGTGGCGCGCCTCCCGGCGATGTCCGAGGCGGTACTCGGTCATGCCGCGCAGGTAGTGCCAGGTCGCGCGCTGCGCGGTGGTGGCGGAGGGGATGTCCTCCTCGATGGCCACGAGCCAGGTGTTGGCGTCTTCATAGGCTGCGGCCGCGTAGCTGCGGCGGGCGCGGCGCAGGTCGTCGGAGAGCCCCGCGCACCCGAGGGCGAGGGCCACCGCACACCCGAGGGCGACCGCGCGGCCCGCACACCGCGCGAGCGCACGCGCAGCGAACGGTAGCCTTCGAGCGGGGGCGTGCTTCGGATCTCGCATCGACCCCCCGTGTAGCTCGGCAGCGCGTACGGGATCAAGCGAGCGACGCGCGCGGCGAGCTTTACCTCCTGGCACCTGGGCAGTACACCCAGCGCATGTGGGTCGAGCGCTACGGCGTCCAGCATGAACTCCCAGCGCTCGCCGAGCGCCTCCACGCGCGCGGCGGACTCGCGTGGCTGGACGGCGAGGGACGCAGCGCAGACAGCTGGTCGTTCCTGGGCTGCACCCCCGTCGAGACACTGCGCGCGACCTACGCAGACGGCGACCCGCTTGCGCCGCTGGCGACGACGGTGCCGCGGCGGGACACGTCAGGCGAGCACGCACCGCACTTTCGAGGCCCTGCAGCGGACGCGCCGCTCCCGCCCCTCGGCCGGGTGCCACGCTACATCGGCTACGTGGCGTACGACGCGGCGTTCGCGCTCGAGCGCCGCCTGCGACCGCGGCACCTGCGCGACCCTGCCACGCCAACGCTCCACTTCGCACGCTACGACGCGCTCTTGGCCGTCGCCCACGCTGGCGCCCGAGAGGAGACGAACGCACCGGAGGCGTTCATCCTTGCCGATGACGAGGACGCCGCGGCCCGGCTGCGGGCGGCCCTGGACGCACGCGTGGAGCCTGCGGCGCCCCCTCTCCCGAGCATGGCGTGGGCCCCCGATCCGAACCTGCATGCGGCGGCGGTGCGCGCAGCGCTCGAGCACATTGCGGCCGGTGACTTCTATCAAGTGAACCTCGCGCGCCGCTGGACGGCCAAGCTCGGCGGGAGCGCGTTCCCGCTCTTCCTCGCGATGCGTCGCGCCAGCCCCGTGCCGCTCGGGGCCTATCTCGACGCGGGCGATCACGCGGTCTTGGCGCGCACCATGGAGACCTTCCTGCGCTGGGAGCGAACCGAGCGGCGCCTCAGCACGCGCCCCATCAAGGGCACCGTGCCGCGCGCCGAGGGCCAGGACGAGGCGGCTGCGCGCGCGTTGCGGACGGACGAGAAGGAGCACGCCGAGCACGCGATGATCGTGGACCTGATGCGCAACGACCTGGCGCGTGTGGCCGCGACGGGCAGCGTGCGGGTCGAGGCGCCGTTTTCGGTGGAGCCCTATGCGCGGCTGTCGCACCTGGTCACCACGGTGACGGCCACCACGCGCGAGGACGTCGGGCTGGTGGACATCCTGCGCGCCACGTTCCCTCCAGGGAGCGTCACCGGCGCGCCCAAGCTCGCGGCGATGCAGGCCATCGAGGCGCTCGAGCCGGAGCCTCGCGGGGTCTACTGTGGCGCAGTCGGCCACGTCGATCAGCTGGGGGGGCTGACGCTCGCAGTGGCCATTCGTACGGCGCTGGTACGCCATGACACGATGCACTACTTCGCCGGAGGCGGGTTGGTGGCGGCGAGCGACCCCGAGCGAGAGGTGGCCGAGACCGAGCTCAAGGCACGCGTGTTCCTCGACGCCATCGACGCGCTCCGGCGCTGACGGGGAGACGCGCTGCACCGCGGACGGACCCGCTCCGGCCGTGCCGCCCAGCGCCGCGTGCGCTGGGCCGACTCCCGATGCGCCACTGAACACCGCGCGCGGAGCGCCGCCTCTCGATGCGCTCCGCGACGCGCCTGCGAGCGGGGCATCAGAAGTGCGTCCCGAGCGACACTGCGAAGGTGACTGGGAACAACACGACGACGCGATTGCGATGCTTGATGAGGTCGATGGGGTCGAGCGCCGCCGCGATGAGCCCGCTGACGTGCATGTGCCGGTGGAAGTCGTAGCGCACGCGCGCGACGCCCCCGAGACCCATCGTGACGGCCTCCACCGTGGAGTAGTCCGCGTCGTTGATCCGGAAGGACTGCAGGTGCACGCCCAGGCCCGCGTAGAGGTGGACGTTCTCCGCGAGCTGCTCGTGCAAGCCGACCATCACCGACCCGTCTAGGCCCCAGTGCTGCTCGTAGTCGCGGCGCAGCGAACCGCGGTAGTGCTCGCCGCTGCCAGGCTGAGCGCCGCGCATCGGGAAGTACGCTTCGCCGTGCAGCATCATGCCGAAGCGACGGCCAACCCAATAGTCGAAGGAGAGCGTCAGCGCGTGCAGCGAGTATGCGTCGCCGTCCTCGGTGCGAAAGCGGACGGTGTGAAATCCGAGGCCCGCGTCGTGGGACGGCGCGTTGACGCGGTCGGCCGCCGCCGTGGCCGGATCGAGAGCGAGCGCAACGACCGCGAGGAGCGCGAGGAACGAGGGAGCGGTGGCGAGCGAGAGCGCGGAAGTGGAGCGAGAGCAGCGCATGAGCGTCCTGTGGGGGCGAGTCGTGGTCGCAGGTCGGCGATCATCGACGGCCCCGCGCGGTCTGTTCTTGACATATGTAGCGACGTTACACAAATTCCGACACATGTCGGTCTCCCACTACGGCTGGTTCTCCTCCACGCGCACCGCGCACGACCCCTCCCGGCACACTCGACCCACGTGCCGAGCATCGTCCACCGACGCCGTGTGCCGCGCTGATGCGCTGTGGGTGTGGCTCTCGCTCGGCGTCGTCCTGTCGCTCGCCGCCTGCGACAAGTCGGGCGTGCACGACCTGGCGCGCCGCTCCGACACGCTGAGCACCTGTGACTCGCCCACCTCCACGTGGGTGCGCTCGCTCGAGGGCAGCACGGAGTTGTTCGTGCTGGGCACGCGCCGCGCGGGGCTGGGCAGCGGCAGCGGGTGCTACGTGCGCACGCTGGTGTTCGAGGACAGCACCATCGAGATGGAGACCGGCACGTTCACCGTCGACGGGTCGGGTGCCGGCCAGGCCGCCGTGACCGCGACCTACGACTTTCCGTTCCAGCCCGAGCTCGCACCGCTCCAGCGCCGCGGTGTGCGGCGCGTCGACCACGACGACGAGCCCCTGCTACGCGTGCTGTCGACGTCACGCGACGGCGACCAGCTGCTGCTCACGGTGGACGGCGACGAGCGACGCCTGACGGGCCTGCCCGAAGTGATTCGGCGACTGGACACCCAGACGCAGGCTGGCGCGGAGGACATCTTCCGGCTGGTCAACATGATGTTCTACATGACCCAGGTGCGCGTGGAGGGCTTCGGCGCGTCGGGCATGACGCAGTACACGGCACCGAGCACCTTCGTGGGCATCGCGGCGGGCACGTACCGCGTCGCGGTCACGCCGCAGCGGCTGCGCATCCTCGTCGACCTCACCTACACGGGCCTGCGCGACCTGACGGACATTCAGCTGGACGGCAACCAACACACGGACGTGGCGCTGAGCGGCTCGGGCACCACCAGCGACGTGCTCGTCTACACGCTGGACCACCCGGACCGCGCGACCCCCATCGAGTTCGCCGTCCACTACGATCAGGCCACCATCGTCAACGGCATGGCGGCGTCGGGCTTCTACCCGTGCGACGTGGACGGTCAGCGCTTCGACATCGACTACCCGCTGCAGAACGACGTGCACCTGCGCAACCTGCTGCCCATCGGAGAGTGAACGCCATGCATCGTCCCCTCCGAGTCCTCGTCACAGGCGCCGATGGCTGCGTCGGCAGCGCCATCGCGCATCACCTGCGTGCGGCTGGTCACGACGTGCGCGCACAGGTCTTCGGCCGCGCCGCGGACGACGCGCTCGGCGAGGTGCGGGCGGACCTCACCCGCGACGTGCCGAACGATGCGTTCGGCTGGGAGCCCAACGAACCAGTCGATTCCGTCATCCACACGGCAGGCGTGGTCGACCCACGGGTACCGAACGCGCTGATGTTCGCGGTCAACGCGGGCGGCACGGAGAAGATGCTGCGCTGGGCCGCGGCGCGCCGCTGCCGCCACTTCGTGCAGATCAGCTCCGTCAGCGTGTACGGCGCGCGCGCGCTGGGCCAGGACCGCCACGAGGACACCCATCGCATCCGCTTCGCAGCCCTGGCGTACGCGCGCTCGAAGGCGCTCGCGGAGCGGCACGTCGAGCGCGCGGAGGTCCCGTACACGCTGCTGCGGCTCCCAATGGTCATCGGCCGCGGGGACGTGTTCACCTCTCCCGTGGTCCTCGGCGGGCTGCGCGCCGGCACCCTCTTCATGTCCGGCGCGGGTGACGTGCGCACCAGCATGATCGGGGTCAACAACCTGGGCGCGCTCACCGCGGCGCTGCTCGAAGCTGGCCCCGCGAACGCGCCGCTCAACTTCGCGGACCATCACGTGACCTGGCGCGAGTTGCTCGCCGAGTACGCCCGCGCCGCGGACCTGCCGTTCAGCGTGCGCCGCCCTCCGTTGCCGATGGACATCCTGCGCGGGCGGGCGTCCGAGTACTTCCTGCTCTACGGCATGAGCCGCTTCGGGGGGCACTTCCCGACGGGCCGGCTGATGGCGCACCTCGGACGCCGCTCGAGCGAGGTGCACCGTGGGGACTGGCGGGACGCGGTCAGGGACGCCGTCGCGTCTTAGCAGCCCGTCGTTCGACGCTCGTGGCCGCGCGCCCCTGTCGAGAGCCGCCGGAAGGCCGCCGTCGGAAACCAACCGGAGTCTCTCGGCACGTTCGTTGCTGAGTGCGGCGACGCGCCCACCAGCACCGGCTTCTTCCGTGCCAATCTGTGCCAGAGGTCTTCGATGAGTGTCTTTCGCTTCCCTTCCCCCACGTACGCCACGCTGCTCGCCGCCCTGGGGCTCAGCGCCCCGGGTTGCATATACAGCTGCTTCGCTGCGGGAACCCGGGTCCGGGTCCCCGGCGGGACGCGACGAATCGAGTCGCTCCGCGTCGGTGACGAGGTGCTGGCCTTCGACCCGGTGCGCGGGGTCGTGGCCGAGCGCGTCGTCCGCACGTTTCACCACCGAGACCGGCCGCTGCTGCGCGTGGTCTCGGACCGAGGCACGACTCACACCACCGCCGAGCACCCGTACTTCACGGAGCGCGCAGGCTTCGTGCCGGCCCTCGCGCTGTCAGCGGGAACACGGCTACGTGGACTCGATGTCGGCCCCGCGGTAGGTGATGAGGCGCGGGTGCTCGCCATCACCCCTCTGACGCTTCGAGCCGACGTGTGGAACCTCTCGGTCAGCGGCACGCAGACATACTTCGCCGACGAGGTGTTGGTCCACAACAAGAGCTATTGTGAGCGTTGCAGCGACTCCCCTGCCGTGTGCGAGGGACAGGACCGCGATGGGGATGGGGTCCCGTGGGAGCGGGACTGCGATGACTCGACGACGAGCATCGGTGCGTGCGCGCCGGGACAGGCGCGGGCCGAGGTGTGCGCGCGGGAGTACCGCGATAGCTCGGGAGACGCTGGTCTTCGCGACCTCGGCGGCAGCCCGGAAGACGGCGGCGACGGCGATCAAGGCGATGGCGGTACGGTGCCATCGGGCGACGGAGGTGCTGACGGCGGGTGAGGCGGCCGACCCCAACTGGCGCGCCCTACCGCGCCGAGAGGACACCACCCGCCGCGGCGACGCGCACGAATGCGTCTTCATCCTCCAGAGCGGCGCGGGCGCGATCCGGGTCACCGGCGTCCCACGTGAGCGCGGCGGCCGCGATGCGTCGGTGCGTGGCGCGCGGATCTTGGAGGGCCGCGTCGAGGCGCGTGAGGGCGGCCTCGTCACCGAGCCGCGCGAGCGCCGCGGCAGCCATCACGGCCGGGACGTCGTCGCCCGTGAGCAGGTCCCCGAGCGCCGCACGCCCGACTGTGTCGTCGCTGGCGCGCAGCAGGGTCTGCGCGAGCACCAGCCGCGTCTGCCGCACGGTCTCGCGCTCGAGCTGCGCGGCGAGGGCGCGCTGGAGCCGTGGGGTGTCGTCGTCCGAACCGGCCACGTACAGCGCAGGGAGAGACGAGAGCGCGACGGCGGTCTGGGCGCGCAGCGACTCGTCCGGAGCAGTCAGCGCCGCGAGCAGGTACTCCGTCGCGCGCGTCCTGGCCAGCGCGTCCTCGCTCGACGGGTCGGTCCCCGCCGCACCCGCCGGGACGCGCGTGGCCAGCAGGCGCGCGGCCTCCACGCTGTCCGAGCTCGGCGGCGTCGCGAGGAACCCCTGGTAGATGCCGGCGGCACGCGTGGCGTCGCACACGGCGAGCGCCAACAGCGCGGCCATGCGCACGCTGGGCTCCGGGTCGTGCAAGCGCTCGCGCAAGGGCGCGAAGGCGGGCTCCCCCTGACGCGCGAGCGCCGAGAGAGCCGTGACGCGCACCGTGAGCGCAGGGTCCACGCGGGTCACAAGCTCGAGGTCCACGCGGGTGTCGTCGTCTTCCGCGGCGAGCCGCAGCCGCAGCGCCGCCGCGCGACGCACCCGCGCGCTCGGGTCCGTCAGGGACCCGCGCAGGTGGGCGAGGTCCCCCGCGTGCTGCGGGTCGAGCGCGCTCTGTGCCGACGCGCGCGCGGCCTGGTCGGTGGAGTCCAGCGAGGCCCGCAGCTGCGCGACCGCCAAGGTGTCCCCCGCGGCGGCCTGGAGCTCGAGGGCGGCCGCACGCACCGCCTCGTCGGGGCTGTCGGCCAGGCGCCGGAGCGTTCGGTGGGCGCGCTCACGGGCCCGCCGCAGCTGGGACAAGGCCGCGTCGCGGACCGCGAGGTCCTCCCCCTCGACGGCCTGCTGCAGCACCAGCGCCGCCACGTCGCGCAGCAGCGCCGGGTCCGCGCCGTCCATCGCACGCACCCGCTCGTACGCCTCGAGCGCGCCGGGCAGGTCACGCTGGTCGACCTCGGCGCGCACCGTCGCGCGTGGACCCGAGCTGCACGCGGGGGTTCCCACCGCCAGCGACGTCAGGACAAGCAGGTGCGCGACCCGTCGATGGCTCACGGCAGCCCCTCGACCAACTCGAACAGCCGCTCGAACGCCCGGCCGCGACCCGCCTGCAGCAGGTGCCCCCCGGGGAACACCTCGAGCGGCACGCGGAAGTGCTGCGCGATGCGCTCACCGTGCCGCATGGGCGTGATCGCGTCGCGCTCCGCCACCGCCACGAAGCACCCGGCGCGCGGCGCGCGTAGTGGCCGGCTGAGCGGGCTGGTCAGCGCGTGGGCCTCTTCGATCAGGTGGTGGAGCTCGGCCTGCTGCGCCGCGCTCCCGGGGAGCTGCCCGGCGTCACGCGTCCAGTCGGCCACGGAGGCCAGCGGGATGTACGGCACCGCGAACGCCAGCCGCGGCTCCGTGGTGGCCAGCAGCGCCGTGGCGAAGCCCCCCAGGCTCATCCCCATCATGCCCACGTGCGCGTAGCCCTGCGTGTCGTAGAGCCACGCGACGAGCGCGCGCAGGTCGGCGACCACCTGCCGGTGACCCTCCAGCGAGAACGCCAGCTCGGGCCCGGGCCAGCGCGGGGGCTTGCCTACCCGGCGGTCGTTGCGCGCGCCGTGGAAGGGCAGCACGGCCAGCACCACGTCCACGCCGCGTCGCGCGAACGCGTCGAGGGGCCAGACCCACTCCTCCGCCGCGAAGGCGCCTCCCAGGTAGCCGTGCACCAGCACCGCGACCGAGCGCGCTGGGCGTGCCCCGGCGAGGATGCGGCGCGCGGGGACCGCACGGTTCTTGGCGAACGACGCGAGCCGCGCACCTACCTCACCGAAGTGTGGCTGGTGCGGGCTCTGAAACTGCAGGTCTTCCACCGTACGACCGAGCAGCGCGGCACGGCCCACGCGCACGCGCCGCTGCGTGACGCGCGGCACGAAGGGCGCGCCAAAGAAGCCGTCCACGTCGTCGAACCAGCGCGGCTCGTTCCAGCGCGCCACGAAGGCGCGCAGCTGCTCGATGCCCTCGTCCGGGGCGCGCTCGGGCGGACGCCGTGCCTGCAGCACCACGTCGTTGAACACACGGTCGACCTGCGCCGCGAGCGCGCCCACCACGCGGGGCCCAGGCCCACGAGCGCGCGCGGGTCGTGCACCGGTGCCCGTGGGGCCGTCATGTCGCGGCGAGGGCGCGTCCGTGGTCACTTGCCGGGCGGCGGCGGAGGCGGCGGGGTGGTCTGCTCCACCAGCCAGGCGTCGCTCGAGAGGAACTCGACCCCGTCCACGTCCTCTTGGTCCGCCAGGTCGGGGTGGTCCGTGATGACGCGCTTCACGCCCGCGGCCTTGGCCGTGGCAGCGAGGGCATGGGCCCAGTCGTCCGGACCGTGGTCGGCGATCTTCACCGTCTCCACCAGCGTACCGATGGTCTTCATCTGGGCCGCGACGGCCTCCGGCTTGAAGGCGGGGACCGCGTTCAACATGGCCTCCACGCGCGCCAGCACCCAGGCGGAGGTCTTGACCTTGCCGTGCTTGGCCACGCCGCCCAGCACGCGCTGGACGACCTGCTCGGGGGGCGTCCCGACACTCACGGACGCGTTCACATATACATCGGGGGCGAGGATCACGTTCACGTTCTGATGTCTCCGAGGAGGATGATCCCGCCGGGCCGGGCCGAGGTCAACCCCGTCGTACCTCGAGGTGTAAGCCGACGCGCTCGTCACGCGTTCGAGCGGGTACACCCACACTCGTCCCTTGGAGGTCCCGCATGTCACGTGTCCCCTCGCCGCGCCCGAGGGCGCCACACCGCGCGCTCGTCATCGCGCTGCTCACCGGCCTGTGCGCGCTGGCCGCGGCCGGCATGACACCCACGCGCGCACGCGCATTCTGCGGCTTCTACGTCGCCGGCGCCGACAGCAGCCTGTACAGCGACGCCAGCATGGTGGTGCTCATGCGCGAAGGTCAGCGCACCGTCCTGTCCATGCAGAACGCCTACTCAGGCCCCCCGTCCGACTTCGCCATGGTCGTCCCCGTGCCCGAGGTGCTGCACGAGGAGGACGTGCGGACGCTCCCGCGCGAGATCTTCCAGAAGGTGGACCGCCTGAGCGCGCCGCGCTTGGTCGAGTATTGGGAGGAGGACCCGTGCCGCCCGCAGTACGACTACGCGCTCACCGAAGCCATGCCGACCTCGGCGGCCGTCGCGGACGGGGAGGCCGGTGGGGGCGGCTACCAGGTGCGCGTCGAGGCCCGCTTCAGCGTGGCCGAGTACGACGTCGTGGTGCTCAGCGCGGGCGACAGCAACGGCCTCGAGCGCTGGCTGCACGACGAGGGCTACAACATCCCCGCGGGCGCCGCGCGGGTGCTGAGGCCGTACGTGGAGGGGGGCACCAAGTTTTTCGTCGCCAAGGTGGACGTGCAGCGCGTGCAGTTCGACGCCAACGGGCGCGCGGTGCTCTCGCCGCTGCGCTTCCACTTCGACGACCCGCACTTCCAGTTGCCCGTGCGCCTCGGCCTGCTCAACAGCCAGGGCGAGCAAGACCTGATCGTGCACACCCTCGGCCTCGGCACCCGCTACGAGGTGGCCAACTATCCGAACGCCACCATCCCGACCAACATCGTCGTGGACCAGCAGGTGCGTGAACACTTCGGGCCCTTCTACGAGCGGCTGATCGAGGAGACCCTGCAACAGCACCCGGGCGCCGTGCTGACGGAGTACGCGTGGAGCGCGTCGTCGTGCGACCCGTGCCCCGGTCCGACGCTCGATGGGAGCGACATCATGACGCTGGGGGGCGACGTCATCCCCAGCGGCGCGGGCGGCGACTGGGTGCTGACGCGCCTGCACTTCCGCTACGACGAGCAGATCCTGGGCGAGGACCTGGTGTTCCGCCCCGCCCAGGGCATCCGCGGCGGCAACGGCATTCCGGACGCCGACGGGCGGCTCGAGGAGAGCGGCGCCATCCCGAGCGGCAACTGGAACAGCTTCCAAGGACGCTACGTACAGCTGCACCGCTGGGAGGGCCCCATGGACTGCCAGAACCCTGAGCGCGGCCAGTGGGGCTACAACAGCCCACCCGTGTCCGCACCGGGGCGCCTGCAGGACCCGACGGTGAGCGCGAGCGGGCTACCCGAGGGCATCTCCACCGGGGGCGTCGGCAGCGAGGGCCCACGCGGCTCACGCGGCTGTGGGCGCTGCGTGGTGGACCCGCAGGAGCGCGGCGTGCTCCCGACCGCGCTCGGGGCGCTGTTGCTCGGACTCGCGCTCATGCGTCGCCGTCGGCACTGAAGGCCTTTCGCAAGATCCCGCCGGGGGCGCCCCAGGCTGAAGAGGCTGAAGTCCGGGGTGCCCTGTCCTGCGCGGTCGAGCACAGCTCAGGGGACGAGCACCACCTTGCCCACGTTCTTCCCCTGCTCGAGGTAGCGGTGCGCCTCGGCGGCCTCGGCGAAGGGGAAGACCTTGTCCACGTGCGGCGCGATCTGCCCCTCCTCGAAGTGCTTCATGAGCGCGTTGGCTTGCCCGGCGAGCATGTCGACCTCGTGCCACAGGTGCCCGAGGTTGACGCCCGCCATGCCGCGGTTGTCGTCCATGAACGTGGTGGGCGCGAAGCGCGGCAGCCCCGTGATCTCCTTCAGGATGCGCCCGATGCTGCGCTTCTCGCCCGCGTTCATGTTGGCCCACCCGAAGGCGATGAGCAGGCCCGAGGCGCGCAGCACGCTGTAGCCCTTCTTCCAGTCGCGCCCACCGAGCGCGTCCATGATGAGGTTCACGCCACGCCCTTCGGTCAGCCGCTTGATCTCCGCCACGTAGTCCTGCGTGCGGTAGTCGATGGCGTGGTCGCAGCCGTGCGAGCGCACGTAGTCGTGCTTGCCCGCCGAGGCGGTGCCGTACGTCGTGATGTCCGGGATGGTCTTGCACAGCTGCAGCACGGCCGTGCCCACGCCGCCCGCGGCCATGTGGATGAGCACGTGGTCGCCCGGCTTGATGCGCGCGACCTGGAAGAGCATGTGGTACGCGGTGAGGTAGTTGACCGGCAGCGCGGCGCCCTGCTCGAAGCTCATGTTCGCAGGCATGTGGAAGACCTGGTTCGCAGGGACCACCACGCAGTCCGCGTGCCCACCGAAGCGCGTGAGCGCGGCCACCCGGTCACCAATCGCGACGCCGGTCACCCCGTCGCCCACGGCGTCCACCACGCCCGCCACCTCGTAGCCCGGCACGAAGGGCGTGGGCGGCGCGTCCGGGTACAGCCCCTGGCGCGCCATGACCTCCGCGAAGTTGAGGCCGGCGGCCTGAGCGCGCACGCGCACCTCGCCCGACTTGGGCTCCGGGTCGGGGCTCTCACGGAGCTCGAGGACGTTGGCCTTGCCTGCCTTGGGGATCCAAATCGCGCGCATGATGATCTCGGGATGTGTTGGGGAATGGACGCCTGCGGTGCGGGCGGAGCGACGCGGACGGTGTCCGGTGCACCTCACCAGGGCTCCCGAGGTTCGCAGCGTGCGTCGTCACGTCGCGCGGGAGCGTTACCTCGGTCGGTCACGCCTTGAGCACGACCTTGCCCGTGATGCTGCCGCCCTCGAGGAGCGCGTGCGCCTGCTCGGCGCGCGAAAGGGCCCGCTCTGCCCCGATGAGCGGGGTACGCAGCTTGCCCGCGGCCAGCGCGCACATGAGCTCGGCCCAGTCGGCCCGGCAGGCGGCGGGACCGCACCCGGGGCTCGCCGTGATGCCGTACATGCGCACGCGGATGCCGGGGCGCAGCGCCGCGCCGAGCACGTGCCGCAGCCCACCGACGACGCCGCCCAGCCCGCGCTCGACGTCGCCGGACACGCCCAGCGCCACCAACGTGCCCCCGGGTGCCAGCGCCTGCGCGCTCTTCTTCAGGTGCTCGCCGCCGATGCCATCGATGACCACGTCCACCCCGCGTCCACCCGTCTGCTCGCGCACGGCCGAGACGAAGTCCACCGCGCGGTAGTCGATGGGCTCGCCTCCGCGCTCGCGCACGACGTGGTGCTTGCCCGCCGACGCGGTGCCGTAGACGCGTAGGCCACGCTGGCTGGCGATGTCCAATACGGCGCAGCCCACGCCCCCCGCAGCGCCGTGCACCAGCACGTTGCCTCCCTCGGGCACGCGCGCCACCCGCGTGAGGACCTGCAGCGCCGTGATGGCGTTGAGCCCGAGTCCCAGCGCCTCGCGCGCGTGCACACCGTCGGGGATGGGCACGCACGCGGAAGCGGGCACGACCACGTGCTGCGCGTATCCGCCAAAGCCCGTGAGCGGCATGAGCACGGCCACGCGCTGTCCGGCCATGAGCGGGGTCGCCTCGCCGACCTCGTCGATCTCGCCCGTCACGTCGTAGCCGGGCGTGAAGTCGAAAGGCGGCGCCAAGACCCCTTTGCGCCGCATCACGTCGCCGTAGGCCACGCCGGCGTAGCGCACGCGCACGCGCGCCTCACCCGGGCCGGGCGGCAGGAGCGGCCCCTCCACGTAGCGCATCCGCCGCGCCGCCCCGCGACCGCTGACCTCGACTCTTCCGCTGCTCATGCCACGCGTAGCCTACACGCGGGCGGCGAACGGCGCTGCGCTGGCGCGTCCGTCGCGTGCGGCCGCCTTCCTCAGCGCCACCACGCGCGGGTCGGCCTCGAGCCACTCGATGCGCTTGCCCTCACGGAAACGGCGGCTCACCACGGCCAGGGCCCGCTGCGGGACCAGGTGCAGGGGCACCTGCTCCGGGAACGCCACCGCGCAGTAGTTCACGAAGTCCACCAGGCTGAAGAACTCGGGCGGGAACTCCGCGTCCTCCTCGCTGGGCTTGGGGTAGTCGAAGCGAGCGGCGCGCGCGATGTAGCCGTCCTCGCCCAGGAACAGCCGGAGGTACGCGTCCGGGTCGGCCACGATCCACCCGAGCAGCCGGCGCCGCGCCCGATGCACCCGCGTGCGCGGCGCGAGCAGCGCTTCGGTCTCGGCGCGCAGCGCGTCGAGGCCCCCTTCGTGCGTCTGGATGACCTGCAGGTCCCACACGGGCATGCCCTGGTGGTACGTGAAGTGGAGGTGCCGAATGACCGAGTCGAGCGCGGCCGCGAGCCCGGTGCCCGTCTCGAGGTGGTCACGCCCGATCAGCCCCAAGAGCACCGGCTGCCGCACCACGGGGTGCCCGAGGGGCGTGCCCGCGTAGCACTCCTCCGACGTGGCGTCGCTGCTGATCACGTAGGGCAGCATCTGCAGCTCCCCCTGGCGAACCTGCGCGGCCGTGGGGATGCGCGTGACGAGCCCGGCTTCGACGAACGGCGCGAGGCGAGCGGCGAGGGAGTAGCGGTGCGGCATGGGGGGCTCCTGCGGGTGATGGCGCGCGACGGCGTGTGTCGGACTGTGTTTCACAGTTGTGTATTACAGTCTGTCCGGTGTCAAGGCCGCGGGTGGTTTTCGGAGCCGTACTCGCACGGGCATCAACAAAATGAACTTGACGTCAGTTTCATGTTTTGTCAGAGTGGGTCCACGCGGCGCGCCGGACCCACAGCGCCGAGACCACCACGCCGAACCGAGAGGCCCCGCCATGAAGCAGAGTGCAGAACAACGCCCCATCCCCAGCGTGCAGCGCAAGGCCGCCATCGCCCTCGGCGCGGCGCTCGATCACAGCGGTGACGTGGCCGTGGCGCCCATCCCCGACTTCGACCTCGACCGCACCATCTTCCAGACGCTGGAGAAGGCCGCCCCCCGCTACGTGATCAAGACGCGCATCGCGAAGACCACGGCCTGGGACCGCCCCAAGGCCGAGTCGGTCGAGGCCGCCTACCAAGCCGCGCGCACGCAGTACCCGCTGCCCACCGTGGACCCCGCCCTGCTGCGCTTCATGGTCGACGAGTGCGACTTCGACGTGGAGCACGCGGACGGGTCGTTCCTCGACCACCTGTACTTCTGCTTCGAGTACGGCGTGCAGCACTACCCCGAGCGCTCGCCCCTGGTGCTCCTGCTGCACTCCATCCTCGGCACCGGCACCAACACCTTCGCCATGAGCGCGGACAAGATCCCCACGCTGCGCGGGCTGATGAACGAGTTCGAGTGGCGCCACACGGAGGCGTTCCCGTCCGTGCTGCGGCTGCTGTACGACCTGCCCCTGCGCAAGGAGCTGTGGGCCAACGTCGAGCGCCTCGACCAGCTCGAGTCCATCCGCATGCACCGCGTGATCGACAACGAGCCCATCACGCTGAGCGCGGAGGACTTCTTCGTGCAGCTCAACTACCAGCTCATCCACCTGGTGGACTTCCTGCCAGTGGCCAACTGGTCCACGCACCAGAACGACACGTCGTTCATCGTCTTCCGCGACCTCTACGACCTGCTGCAGAAGGCGGGCAAGCTCGAGGCCAAGATCGACTACGAGCCGGCCAAGCCGAACAAGAAGCAGCGCGAGGCGCACACCTTCGGCGGGTGGCTGACCACGCTCATCCCGGTCCGCGTCAGCGAGACGATGGCGGCGAAGAGCGTGCGGCGGTTCTCCGAGCGTGTGGGCCACTCCATGGAGTACACGCTCACGTTCAAGTGAGCGGGCGCGTACGAGGTGAGGCCCACGTCCGGGTGAACCCGGATGCTCAGGTGAACACCAGCTCCAGTGTCAGCCCGTCAGGGTCACGCACGTAGAGCGAGCTGCGCGCAGGCTCGTGCGGCGCGCCGAGCGCCCGGAGCCGCTGCTCCACGTCCTGGCGCGCGGAGGTGGGCAGCGCGACGGCGACGTGCAGGCCCGCGGCGTGACCTCGGGGGTCGTCGTCGCGCAGGGGCACGACCGCCACGCGCAGCTCGCCGGCCACGACGAGCATGTGCCCACCCAAGGGCTCGCGGCGTCCGTCGAAGAGGGTCTCGTAGAACGCGAGGGTGCGCTCGACGTCGCACGCGGCGACGCCGATGTGGTGAACGTGAAAGGTCATGCTGGGAGCTCCTTGGGAATGGGCGCACGAGGGCGCCGCGCCGCCTTCCACGGGTCCTCGCGCGGGTCCATCCTGCGCTGGACATCTCCCTTCGCCCCGACGGGCCGAGAGCGCCCGGGGCTCACCTGAACCGGGCCGCCTTTTCTGAGAGGTTGGGCGCCCGCAGTGTAGCGCGGCGAGGAGCACGCGCACAGGGTGCTCCACGCCACTGGACACCACCCGAACTGTGTATCACAGCTGCCGGAGAGCATGGCCGACACGGACCGCAGCGAGACCACCGTCGACGTCCTCGAGCGTACGCTCGTGCGGCGGATCCTGCGCCGCGAGTACCCGGCCGGTGCGAACCTGCCCTCGGTGCGCGCGCTGGCAGCGGAGTTCGACGTGACCGCGCCGACCATCCAGCGGGTCACGGCGCGGCTCGAGGCCCACGGGCTGGTCGAGGCCCGCCACGGAAGCGGCGTGCGCGTGCTGGACGCCACGCGCACGGGGGGGCTCTCTCTGCTGCCGCTGTGGTTCGACGCGCTCTCGGACAACCCGCCCGAGGCGGCGCGCGTGTTCCGCGAGTGCATGGAGCTGCGGCGGCTGGTGACGCTGCACCTCGCGCCGCGCATCGACGCCGTGGCGTCCGCACCCGAGCTGGTGAAGGCCGTGCAGCGCACGCTCGGCGCGCAGACGCAGGACGAGCTGATGGAGGCCGACCTGGCCTTCACGCGCGCGGTGCTGGACGCGGCCGGGCACTTCGGCGCGACGGCCCTGTTCAACACGGTCGAGACGGTCATCCGCAGCGTGCCCGGCGTGGCCGACGCGTTCTACGGCGACCCCTCGTTCCTGCGCGACGCGACGCGTGTCATCGTCGACGCGGTGATCGCCAACGCCCCGGAGCGCGACCGCGTGATCATGGATGCGCTGACGCGGTTGGACGAGCGGGCCGCGGAGCGCTTCGAGCGGTCGGTCGCCGCGCGCGGCCAACCTGCTAAGGAGCGCCCATGACCGTCTTCCGCCCGTGCATCGACCTCCACGACGGCAAGGTGAAGCAGATCGTCGGTGGCACGCTGCGCGACGAGGGCGAGGGCCCGCGCGAGAACTTCGTGTCCGAGCAGCCCGCGAGTTGGTTCGCGGAGCGCTACCGCACGGATGGTCTACTGGGCGGGCACGTCATCAAGCTCGGCGCGGGCAACGAGGCCGCCGCCATCGAAGCGCTCGCGGCCTGGCCCAGCGGCCTACAGCTGGGCGGGGGCGTGACGCTGGACAACGCCGCGGAGTGGCTGGCGCGCGGCGCGGCCAAGGTCATCGTCACCAGCTGGCTGTTCGTGGACAAGCGCCTGGACCTCGGGCGCGTGGAGGCGCTGGCGCGCGCCATCGGCCCCGAGCACCTGGTGGTGGACCTGAGCTGCCGCCGTGTCGCGGAGGGCTGGCGCGTGGCGACCGACCGTTGGCAGACCGTCACCGAGACCCCCATCGACGGGCCGACGCTGGCCACGCTCGCGCCCCTGTGCAGCGAGCTGCTGGTGCACGCCGCCGACGTCGAGGGGCGCTGCGAAGGCATCGACGAGGCGCTGGTCGCCGTGCTCGGCGCGGAGTGCCCCCTGCCCTGCACCTACGCGGGGGGCGGGCGCGACATCGCAGACCTCGCGCGCGTGGCCGAGCTCAGCGGGGGTCGGGTGGACCTCACCTACGGCAGCGCGCTCGACCTGTTCGGTGGATCGCTCGTGCGCTACGCCGACTGCGTGGCGTGGAACCGCGCGGTCGACACCGCGGGGTGACGTGCCGTGACGCGCACGCCCACGACGGCGCGAGCGGTCAAGGAGTCGTGTGCTGCTCCGGCGCGACGTCGTTCGTCCACGCGAGCGCCGCCTCGAGGTCGTTGGGGAAGACGCGACGCTCCGGGAAGAAGCGGCTCCCCGCGGCGATGATGCGCAGCAGCAGGCTCATGAGCGGGTGCCCATCGCGGGTGACGACCGCGCTGCGTCGCACACGCAGGCCATGGGGGTTGGCGGACGCCATCTGGGCGAACCGGATGCAGTCGCCGACGGTCGGGAGCTGCGTGGCGCCGCGAACGTCGCTGACGATGGCCCGGACTTCGGGGTCCGAGAGGGCCGTGTTCACGACGGAGAGGTAGCGGTCGAACGCCTCGGGGCCCCGCATCGGGCCGCGCGAGGTGACCACCGCCGACACGCCGCGGCGTGTCCACGTGCAGTCGTACTCGGAGTCGGGAGCGAAGCCCACTGGAGCACCATAGAGCGGGACTCTGCTGCGATGCAACGCCCGCGTCCGAGCGAGGACTCGGACGCGCGCGGTCCCGCTCGCACCCCAGGGTGCGACACTTCGTCGCATGGTCCGTCCGCGCGTAGACGCTAAGCTGCGGCATGGTCAGGAGGTCGCCCCCACCATCTCAGGCTTGCTCGTGGCCCTGCTGTGGGGGTGCGCGGACGCAGGGCTGGTCCCCCCCGACGCCGGCGCAGACGCACGACAGCCCCCACCCCCGTGCGAGGCCATCGCGCCGACGAGCTGTCCCGGGCCGCCTCCGCGCTGGGTCGACGTCCAGCCCATCTTCGCCACACGTTGCGCCGTGTGCCACGGGAACGTGCCGGGTCACTGGCCGCTGGACACCTACACGCACGTCGTCGACTGGAGCGTGGAGATCCGTGGGCTGGTCCTCAGCTGCGAGATGCCGCCGCCCGACTCGGAGTTCAGCATGACCCTCGAGGAGAGGCAGCTGATCCTGCAGTGGCTGCGCTGCAACGCACCGCGCTGAGGGTGACGTTCGAGGCGCGGCGCGCCGAACCAAGCACACGGACCGCCCTGGAGGAGACGGTCCGCGTGTCGTGCTGATCAGGAGCGCCGCCAGCGCCCCGTTCAGCGCAGGTGCGGAGGGCGCAAGGCGCAGGGCACCCTGCCGGGCTCGTCCGGACTCGCGATGGGGTCGGTGGGACGCGGTAGGTCACTGCAGCGCCCCGCGTTACTCGGGGTGTCGTCGCAGCCCGCGGCCAGTGGTGCGAGGGCCATGAGCGTGAGGGTGATGGCCGCCGCCTTCCCGGCCCGCCCGAGGAGCCATCCTGCGCGGTCCATCAGTACAACACCCAGATCTCGGAGTCCGGATGGATCTCCGCGAGGGTGGTGACGTCGGGGTCGCTCTCGATCAGCGCGGCCGTCTCGGCGTTGGCGCTGTACGCGGCCGTCCCCACCCACACGATGCGCGCGTCGGCGAAGATGCTCAGGTCGTGCAGGTGGTCGGGCGCCACGTAGTGGTTCCAGCCCGGCGTGCGCGGCGGGAACACCATGACGCTCGCCGCCGGGTTCTCGTCCGTGGTGTGGTCATCGTGTGAAACCATGGCGCGCCACTCGACCTCGGTCTCCGTGCCCTCGCTGTCACGACAGGTCTGGGTAGCCGGAAAGTAGAGAGTGGTGAACGGTGCGTCTGGCGCGCCGACCCGCAGCGAGAACTGGTAGTACTGGTCGTCGCGCTCGCGCGCCTCGGCCTTCTCGAACGTGACGGCCACCACGCGGTCCGTGTCGTCCCGCTCGAACGTCCCTTCGCCCCACGCGCTCGTGAGCCCACGCACGCTCGTGACGGCCTCGGGGATCTCGATGCGCAAGCGCACCGTGTCGGCGCCGTCGCAGCCGTGACCCACGCCGAACGTCACGATGCCCGAGCTGCCGGCGGTGAGCTGTCCACTCGCGCCGACGTGGGCGTGCGCGACGCCCCCGAATACGCCCGCCACAGCGAGCAAGCTGATGATTCTGTAGAAATGCCTCATGCAGTCGTCCTTCTGCGCCCCAAGGGCGCGACGAATGCGATGCTAGGCCCCGCGCGGTGTGCCGGGTATGCGGCATGTTGTCGCAGCGAGCTGGGGCGCCGCCGTCTCGCTCGGCTGGCGAGCCGCAGGAGAGCCGCGTAGCCCCTCTAGCTGGGGCCTTCGTCAGGGTGCGCCCGGCAGCGGGCCCATGGACGCTCCCTCGAGGGCGCGCGCACCGAGCAGGCGGCACAAGGTGGGCGCCACCTGCAGCGTGCTCATGGTGGACAGCCCCTCGCGCGGCGCGACGCCCGGACCCATGAACAGCACGGGCACGTTGCGGTCGTAGTCCCACGGGCTGCCGTGCCACACGCCGCCATGCACGTACCCAGCGCCGAACAGGAACTGCTCCTCCGGCACGACGTACAGGTCGCCCCCCAGGCCCGCTGCCACCGACTCCCAAATGGCGCGGTCGAGCGGGTCCGTCGGTGCAGACTGTGCGGCGAGCTGGGCCACGTCGAAGACCCGATGGATGCCCCGCTGCGCCTCGAGGAAGGTGCGCGCGAGCGCCTTCACCTCGCCCCCGCGCTCGAGCGCCGCCGGCGTGAGGTAGATGTACACGTCCTCGAAGGCGACGATGTAGTCGGCGGGCCCGAGCTGCGCGTCCAGGTGGGCCTCGAGCGCCGCGACCAGCTCGCTCTCTTGCAGGCTGGGCCCCGTGCCGGCGCGCTCGGGGAGGCGTGGGCTGCCGTGGTCGGAGGTGAGCAGCACGGACACGTCCGCGCGACGTGAGAGCCAGCGATACAGGGCGCCGAGCTGCCGGTCGCTCTCGATCAGCGTGTCGGCGTACTCCCACGACTCCGTTCCGAAGATGTGCCCCGCGTAGTCGGTGGCCGACACGCTCACGGCGAGCAGGTCCTGCACGTCGTCCTCGCCCAGCCCGAGCGCTCGCACGCCCGCGCGCGCCAGGTCGAGCAAGTAGCGCGTGGACTCGGGCGTGACGCGAAACACCGTGGCTGGACGTGAGCTTCCACCCACGTCGTGGGGGAAGGTCGTGCCGAGCCCGTACCAGTCCTGTTCGCCTTCGGCGTCGTCCGTCAGGCCCAGCACCTGCAGCGCGTCCGCGAGTCCCGGGCGAGCGAGCTCCCACCGGCCGAAGCGCGCCGTGAGCGGGTTCTCGCGCAGGAACTGCTCGAACCACGCGGGGTAGCGCTGCGCGTAGAAGGTGGACGTGGTGAAGCCGCTCGCGGTCGACTCGTACCAGAAGGCGTGGGTCGCGCCCGCGCGCGCAGCGGCCGGGATGGCCCCGCGGTCCTTGAGCGACACGGACAGCACGCGCCCCTGCCCCTCCGTGCTGTCGAGGAGCGCGAGCGACACGCTGTCTCCGCGCATGCCGCGGGGGCTGGCGCTGTACTGCGGGGCGCCGATCATGGGGGACTCCGGGTCGCTCAGCGGGGTGCTGAGATCGCCCGTGGCCCGGTCGCGCAGCATGTTGGCCACCACGCCGTGCTCGCGCGGGGAGCGGCCGGTGTAGATCGTCGCGTGCCCGGCGGCGGTCATCGTCGCGCCGTGCTCGTAGCGCACGGTGTGGTGATAGACGCCCTGGGCCGCCAGGGTCCGGATGAGGCCCTGCTCGTCCAGCAGGGGCAGGAAGCGCTGAAGCGTGTTCGAGCCCAGCTGATCGATGACGACCGAGAGCACGAGCCGGCCCCTCGGGGCG
This sequence comes from Sandaracinaceae bacterium, assembly GCA_020633055.1. Taxonomy (NCBI): domain Bacteria; kingdom Pseudomonadati; phylum Myxococcota; order Polyangiales; family Sandaracinaceae; species Sandaracinaceae bacterium. The sequence continues at coordinate 176,139 of JACKEJ010000005.1, forward strand.
GGCGGCGGGGCCGGCTCCTCACAGCGACACCCGGGAGGCAGCAACAAGAACAGCATGAGCAGCCCCAAGAGCGCATAGCGTGCTGTGTGGCGCCCGAGCGCCGCGGCCCCCCAGCGCGAGGCGCGCGTCGGCCGCGAGGTCGTGGGGGGGAGCGAGGTCATCCTGCGGGTGGTAGCTCGTGAGACGGGTGCGGTAAACCCATGTCACGGAAAGGTGACATGGGATCGGTGGGCGCTCGGCCCGGACTCCGGTACGCTACGAGCGATGTGGCGAAGGTCGAAGTCGGCGCGGGCGCGCTTCACGGGAGCGACGCTGGCGCTCGTCGCCACGGGCTGTGTGCGCCCGCCGCTCGACCCGGGGTGTGTGCAGCTCGGCCCCGGCGATCTGGTCGTCTCCGAGCTGCGCGGGCCGCAGAGCGGCACCGACACGCGAGGGCAGTGGATCGAGGTGTACAACGCCAGCGCTGGGAGCGTCGCCCTCACGGGCGTGCAGGTGGTGCTGCGCCCGCTCGCGGCGAGCGCGTCGACCATCACGGTGCGCGACGCCCAGCTGAGCGTCGCCAGCGGCGACTATGTCGTGCTGGCGGTGGACACGACGTGCTCGTCGGACACCTGCGTCACACGGCTCCCCGCAGACGCCGACTACGGCTTCGGCCGGGACTACACGCGCGACCTGCCGAGTGGGGCCATCGTCGAGCTGCGCTCGTGCGGCGCGCTGGTCGACTCGCTGCTGTACCGCGCGCTGCCGAGCGCTGGGACGCTGGCGCTGTCAGGGTCTGCTCCCCCCGACGCCAACGACAACGACGTCGCGAGCGACGACGCCGGCGACATCGTGCCGCCCTTCTGCGCGGACGACGAGCCCAACACGCCGCCGGGGACCGAGACCGAGATAGGGCTCGCCGGGACGCCAGGCACGGCGAACAGGGTGTGCCCATGAGCGGACGCGCGCGTGGTGGCGCCGCGCGGCGCGCGCTGTGGCTCGGCGCGGTCGCCGCGTGTGCGCTCTCGTGCGGCGGCGGCCCGTCGCTCGGGGGCGAGTACGACCGCGGCGCAGCCCAGGCCTCGCTGGCCACCGACGCGGGTCTGGTGCTGGGCGAGTTCCCGCTGCGCGCGAACGGCGTGGTCGACGGCGACACGATCCGCGTGGGCGGGCTCGATGGGTCCCTGCGCCTGCTCGCGCTCGACACCGAGGAGACCTTCAAGTCGGAGCGCGACCGGCGCGACTACGAGGCCGGCTGGGAGTCCTACCTGGCGTCCCGCATGGCGCGCACCAACCGCCCCATCAAGGTCCCCACCCCGCTCGGCGAGGAGGCCAAGTACTTCGCGCGCGCCTTCTTCGAGGGCGTGCAGCGGGTGCGTATCGAGCGCGACCACCCGCGCGAGATCCGCGGTCGCTTCAACCGCTTCCTCGCGTACGTGTTCGTCGAGCGCGACGGGCGCTGGGTCAACTACAACGTCGAGTGCGTGCGCGCCGGCATGAGCCCCTACTTCACCAAGTACGGCTACTCGCGCCGCTTCCACGACGAGTTCGTCGCGGCTCAGCGTGAGGCCCGCGAGGCCCAGCGCGGCATCTGGGACCCGAGCAAGCAGCACTACACCGACTACGACGTGCGCCTCGCGTGGTGGGACGCCCGGGCCGACTTCGTGCAGTCCTTCGAGCGCGACGCAGAGGGGCGCGCCGACTTCGTCGCGCTCACCAACTGGGACGCCCTGCGCCGGCTGGACGCGCTCGAGGGGCAGTACGTGACGGTGCTCGCGACGGTGGGCGACATCCGCCAGGGCGAGCGCGGCCCCACGCGCGTCATGCTGAGCCGGCGCATGTTCTCGGACCTGCCGGCGGTCTTCTTCGACCCGTACGTGCTCGAGGACAGCCGCGCGCGGGACTTCCAGGGGGAGTACGTGCGGATGCGGGGCCGCGTCCAGCGCTGGACCAACCCCTACAACGGCCGCGAGCAGCTGCAGCTGCGCGTGGACCAAGCGTCCCAGGTGGAGGTGCCGACCTACACACCGCCAGGCAACGGGGACGGAGCTGCGGCCGATGAAGACGGCCCCGACGAGGCGCCGCCCGCCGAGACGGGAGCCCCCACCGGCCGCGCCACCGAGCCGCCCGTCACGACCGAAGCGTCACAAGGCCCTCCGCCGCCGACCGAGCCCCTCCCCAGCGCCCCACAGGTGACCCCATGACCCCCGCGCGCCCCATGCCCAAACGCCCTCCATCCTCCCCCTCGCCTTCCATCGCGCTCGAGGTGGTCCATCCGGCACCTGGGCTCACCCGGGCGCTCCGAGTGCTGCAGCTCACGGTGGGGCTCGCGTCCCTGGGTGCCATGAGCGGCTGCGGTGACGCGCCGCCGAGCGGCACCTGCGAGGGGCTGCTGCCGGGAGACCTCGTGATCAGCGAGGTGATGGCCAACCCGAGCGGCGCGGACGACGGCCGCGAGTGGGTCGAGATCACGAACACCACGGCGGCCTCCATCGACCTCGCCGGCATCGAGATCGTGCGCAGTGCGGCCGACGGGACCGGCGCTCGCGCCCACGAGATCACCACCGCGGACGCGCTCGCTGCCGGCGCCTACTACGTGCTGGGCGCCGTGCTCGACGCGGCGCGCCCCACGTACGTGGACTACGGCTTCGGCGCCGACCTGGGAGGGTTCGGGAACACGTCGGGGCGCGTCATCGTCCGCTGCGGGGATCGTGTGCTGGACGAGATGGTCTATCTCGACACGACCGACGGCGCGTCGTGGGCCTACGACGGCGCGCTGCCGCCGAACGCGACCGCCAACGACGAGGTGACGCGGTGGTGCGACAGCACGACGACGTTCTCCACCGGCGACTTCGGGACGCCGGGCATGCGCAACGCGCCCTGCGGCGGTGCCCTCGTCGGTCGCTGCATGGACGACGGCACCGAGCGCGACACGGTGCCGCCGGCCGAGGGCGACCTGGTCATCACCGAGCTGCACCAGAACCCAAGTGCGGTAGCCGACGGCGATGGCGAGTGGTTCGAGCTGCTCGCGCTCGCCGACGTGGACCTGAACGGCCTGCAGCTCGGGCGGGTGGCGGACACCGTGCTCGAGACGCTCGAGTCCGCGGACTGCTTGAGCGTCACGGCGGGGACCTACGTGCTCTTCGCCGCGAGCGATGACGCGCTCACCAACGGCGGGCTCGGCAGCGTGGACCACGTGGTCGACATCGCGCTCTCCAACTCGGGCGGGAGCCTCTTCGTGGGCTACGCGGGCAACGTGCTCGATACGTTCACGTACACGAGCTCGGGCGACGGCGCGGCGACGCAGCTGGACCCGCGCCATCTGAGCTTCGAGGAGAACGACGACGAGTCGCTCTGGTGTCGCGCCACCAGCGTGTACGGGAGCGGGGACCGAGGCACACCTCGCTCGGCCAACACCCAGTGCATGTTCCCCGTCCCGGCCGGGATGTGCGATGACGGTGGCACCCTGCGCGCGATCGTGCCACCCGTGCTCGGCGACGTGGTCATCACGGAGATCATGCCGGACCCCGACGCCGCGAGCGAGACCTCGGGCGAGTGGTTCGAGGTGTACTTCGCGAACGACGCCGACCTGAACGGTCTCGAGCTGAGCACGGAGGTGGGCTCCGTCGGATATCGCGTCGAGCAGCCGGCCTGCCTGCGCGTCACGGGCGGCGCGTACGTGGTCTTCTCTCGGGACGCGACCGGCGCCAACGGAGGTCTCCCGAGCGACGCGATCGACTACGACACGCTCTCGCTCGTCAACAGCGCCACGTCCGTGAACCCGAGGGCGTTGTTCGTTGGGGTCGGGGGCGTGGTCCTGGACACGGCGCTGTGGTTCACCTCCTCCGCCGGCGTAGCGCGGAGCCTCAGCGCCGACGCGCTCGACGCGACGCTGAACGAGACGGAGTCGAACTGGTGCGCGGCGGCGGCGGGCGACACCTACGGCCTCGGCGACCGGGGCACACCCGGGGCGGCGAACCCGGTGTGTCCATTCGTGCTGCCGCCGGGCATGTGCTTCGACGGAGCCACGGCGCGCCCCATCGTGTCGCCCACCGTTGGCGAGGTCGTCATCACGGAGGTGATGGCGGATCCCACCGCCGCCCCAGACCCTCGCGGAGAGTGGTTCGAGCTGCTCGTCTCCGCAGACGTGGACTTGAACGGCCTCCAGGTTGGAACCACCTTCGGGACGCCCGGCTACACGCTCGTGCGGGACGACTGCGTTCGAGTCACGGCGGGCAGCTACGTCGTGCTCGCCAACAACGGCGACGCCAGCATGAACGGCGGCCTGCCGCCGGACGTGGTGGAGCACGGGCGACAGCTCGGGAACGCCAACGGTTCGCTGTTCGTCGGCGTCTCCGACACGCTGTTGGACCAGGTGAGCTGGTCGACGGCCCCGTCCGGCGTGTCGCTGCAGCTCGACCCGGACGAGCTCTCCCACACGACGAATGACGCGTTCGACTCGGTCGCTTGCCTCGGTACGGCGGTCTACGGCGCTGGGGACCGCGGCACGCCCGGACAACCCAACGACGAGTGCCCGGTCGTGCTGCAGCCTGGGCAGTGCTTCGATGGTGGCGTCCCTCGCGCCATCGTGAGCCCAGCGCTGGGCGACCTGGTCGTCACCGAGGTCATGCCGAACCCCAACGCCGTCTCCGACATGGCGGGCGAGTGGTTCGAGGTGTACGCCACGGCGGACGTCGACCTCAACGGGCTGCAGGCCGGCACGTCGTTCGGCTCCCCCAGCTTCACCCTCACGCGCGAGGACTGTGTTCGCGTATCGGCAGGGAGCTACACCGTGTTCGCGCGCAGCACGGTGATGGCAACCAACGGAGGCCTCCCGGCCTCTGCCATTGGATACGGCTTCACCTTGGCCAACGCATCGGGGGCGCTGTTCATCGGGGTGGACGACGCCCTGCTCGACTCGATCACGTGGACGAGCTCGCCGACGGGCGCGGCGCTGCAGCTCGAGCCGTCGGACTACGACCACGCCACGAACGACGTGTTCGCGATGGTCGCCTGTGAAGCCACGTCGCTCTACGGGGCGGGCGACCTGGGCACGCCGGGCGCGGTGAACCTGGACTGCCTCGACGCCGGTGAGTGCTGGGACGGCGAGACGGCACGCGCCATCGTGAATCCCGGCGTAGGCGACCTGTACATCAACGAGGTGATGCCCAACCCAGCCACCCCCGAGTCGACCACGGAGTGGTTCGAGCTGGCCGCCACGGCGGACGTGGACATCAACGGAGTGAGCGTGACGAACGGGACCCAGAGCCACACGTTCGACGCGGAGGACTGCCTGAGCGTCGGGACGGGCGAGCTGCTGGTGTTCGCGCGCAGCACGGACGCGGGGATGAACGGGGGCGTCAGCGGCGTGGACTACACCTACGCCTCGGTGACGATGACCAACGACAACAGCATGTTGTCCATCAGCGTCGGCGCGAGCCCCCTCGACACTGTCACGTGGGGCATGACGCAGAACGGTCGTGCCCGCTCGCTCGTCGCGGGTCAGCCGATGCCCCACGTGGCGAACGACACGCTCACCAACTGGTGCGACTCCACCACCGCATACGGCCCGGCCATGAACAACAACTTCGGCACGCCGGGTGACCCCAACGTATGCCCGTGAGGGGGAACGCACGACGCGCGCCGCGCCGGACACCCCTCGTGCGCGCCTCGCTCACCGCGCTGCTCGTGGTCGGTTCGTCGGCCTGCGCCGCGCCGGAGGGGAGCGCCTGCGGCCCCACGCGCGCCACCGTCGCGCGCGTGATCGATGGGGACACGGTCGAGCTGAGCACCGGCGAGCGCGTGCGCTACCTGCTGGTGGACACCCCCGAGAACACCAGCAGCGTGGAGTGCTTCGGCCCGGAGGCGACCACCTTCAACCAGCAGCTGGTCGAGGGGCGCGAGGTGCGCCTGCGCTACGACGTGGAGTGCACCGATCGCTTCGGGCGCCTGCTGGCCTACGTGGAGGTGGACGGGCGCGTGGTGAACCAGCTGCTCGTCGAGCAGGGCTACGCGTGCGTGCTGCACATCCCCCCCAACGGCGCGGACGAGGCGCCCTTGTACGAAGACCTCGAGACGCGCGCCATCGATGAAGGGCGCGGGCTGTGGTCCGTGTGCGCCGAGGACCCGTGCTGAAGTCCGACCGCACGCTGCTTGGCTGCCGCCATGCGGGAGCGCACCGCGTTGTCGCGACGGCTGTGGTCGCGCTCGTGTGCCTCTTGGCGCACGGATGGGGACCGGGGCGCGCGCGGGCCGTGCAGTACGAGATGCTCATCGACGTGGACACCGAGGAGGACCTCCAGGAGCTCTTCACGACAGGGCAGATCTCGGAGGACACGTGGAACACGCTGGTGCAGATCATGCGCCGCGGCGTCGACCTCGACCGCGCCGACCGCGAGTCGCTCTACGCGCTGCCGAACCTCACGTACGACGACGTGGACGCGATCCTCGCCTACCGCGCCGAGGCCGGCACCATCAACGACCCGGCCGCGCTCGTGCCTGCCGGGGTGCTCACCGAGGCGCAGCTGCTCCAGATCGCGCCGTTCCTGACGGTCAGCGGAGACTTTCGGCCGCTCTCCGCGACCAACGGCCGCCTGCGCTTCCAGATGGTGGGCTCGCCCGTGGACGACCGCCCGCCGTCGATGGCGCTGCAGGCGCGCGTCACCACGCTGCGCAACCTGAGCATGGGCCTCGCCCTGGTCAGCACGCGGCTGCGTCTCGGCGACCCACGCTACGACCCGACACGCGACGCGCTGTCCGTGGACGCCGCCACCAACCGCCTGCACGTGCCGAAGTTCTTCGTGCGCTGGGAGGGCGAGCACGCGGAGGTGCTGCTGGGCACGTTCCGCGCGGGCTTCGGCCAGCGCCTGACGTTCGACAACTCCGACCGCTTCACGCCGAACGGCATCTACGCGGACGACGCGGTCTTCTGGAACCCGGGCATGACCACGCGCTGCCGCGAGAGCACGGGGGAGCTGGCGGACTCGCCCTGCAACACCTTCACCGGCGCGCAGCGCATCACGAGCGACCTGCGCTGGCGCAACAGCCTGATGGGCGCCGCCGTGGGCGCGGAGCACCTCTCGTTGGGCCCCGGTTGGCTGCAGCTCTACGCGTTTGGTTCGTACCAGCCGCAGAGCATCTACCAGTACGAAATCTACGACCGCGGACGCTGCGCCGACCCCCGCAACGACAGCGACCCGAACTGCGCGGCCCCCGACATCTACCGCCGCCGGGACGACCTGCTCGCCCCCACCAGCGAGTACTCGTTCTCGACGCTCAACAACGTCTACGCCGAGGCCCTCGGGGGCGGCAACGTCAGCTACTTCTTCAGCCGCCGCGCGCACGTGGGCGTGACGGGCTACGCGGCCCACGCGCGCTTCCTGACGGAGGGCATCGACCTCGACTTCCAGGAGTGGTCCACGCGGCCCTTCGGTGGCGGCGTGTACGGGGCCGTCGGTGCGGACGCGGCGTTCGGACGCGGCATGTGGGACTTCTTCCTCGAGGTGGCGCACTCGTTCGACCAGCAGGCCGGCGGCGGAGGTGGTCTCGGCGCCATCGCGCGCACCACGCTCACGTGGGACCGACAAGAGCTGGAGCTCAGCGCGCGCTACTACGACGAAGACTTCTCGAACCCCTACGGCCGCCCCATCGCGGCCTCGGACGAGCAGAGCGGCAATCGCGCGCGCGACGAGGTGGGTGGGCGCGTGCGCTACACCGGGAGCATCGCGAACACGCTCAACCTGCGCGCGTCGGCCGACCTGTGGAGCCAGCCCTCGGTGCAGCAGGTGAAGCTGCTCACGTTCGTGCGCGCCGACCTCACGCTGGGGGACGTGGTCAACCCCGGTCTCTGGTTCCAATACCAGAACAAGGACCTGCAGCGTGGGGGGCACCTGGACGTGTGCTTCTCCATGACCACGGACGACGACGAGAACGGCGAGCCCATCCCGTGCACCGGCGAGCAGTACCAGGTCACGGCGCGCCTGCGGCTCGCTCTCGGGCGACGCTACTCGCTGCTGGCGCAGTACCGGCACGAGTGGCTCGACGACGGCTCGACCGTGCACGACCAAGACATGCGTCAGGACGCGTCGGCGTTCATCAGCTTCCGCGGCAACCCCATCGACCCGCTGCGCTTCGTGGTGCGTGCGCGCTTTCTGTTCGAGGACGTCGCGCACCGCGACCGCTTGGAGCAGTCCCTCTGGTACTACGCGGACATCAGCTACCGCTTCCCGGTGCGGCTGACGGTGCGCCTGCGCTACGACGTCCTGCACCTGATCGACACGCGCGACGCCACGGCCGTCCACTCGCCCAACCCCGAGCACTGGGCCCGCATCGAGCTCCAACAGACGTTCTGACCATGACCCCACCCACCTCGGCCCCTCGCAGGCAGCCCTCCCCCCGAGCCGTCCCAGCGCGCCACGGAGGCCCCCCCGCGAGCGCTCCCCGAGGCCGCGTGTCGCGTGCTTTCACGTCCGTCCTCCTCGGCGCCCTTCTGACGTCCGGCTGCGCGACGACGGGCCGCGGCGCGCTCGAGCGTCCGGACGAGCGCGCGGAGGGGAGCGTCCGCCTCATCCTCAACGACCCGACAGGGCGACCCGCGCCGAGCGACAGCTGCGACACCGAGGTCTGTCAGGCGCTGCTCACTCTGCTGGAGGGTGCCCAGCACAGCATCGACTTCGCGGTGTACGGCATCCGCAACCAGACTGCCCTGGTGGATGCCCTCTTGGCGGCGCAGCGGCGCGGCGTGCGCATCCGCGGCGTGGTGGACCGCGACCGCGAGGGCCACAACTACTACGCGAGCACCGACGCCGTGGCCGAGGCGCTGGGCCCCGACGTCGTGCGCAGCGACCACGCCGCCGAGCTGGCCGCCGCCGAAGCCGAGCTGGACCGCGCCGAGTTCGACCGCGTGCCCCAGTGCGAGCGCCCCGAAGGCTTCGAGGGCCCGCTGCAGTGCCTCGTGTACGACCTTGGCGACACGTGCCTGGTGGCGTCGCACGCCGCTCACGGGCAGTTCGAGTCCGAGGGCGACATCATGCACAACAAGTTCTTCGTGGTGGACGGACGGCACGTCTGGACGGGCTCCACCAACATCAGCGACTCGGGCACGGGGGGCTACAACGCCAACCTCGTGACCGTCGTGGACTCCGAGCGCGTCGCTACGTGGTTCACCGAGGAGTTCGAGCAGATGTACGTGCACGGCCGCTACCACCGTCAGAAGCGCAGCCGCCCGGCGATGGAGACGCAGGTGGGCGACACGCAGCTCGAGCTGCACTTCTCGCCGCAGGATCGCCCCATCACCCGCCGCGTGCGGCGGCTCATCCGCGACGCGCGCGAGCGCATCGACGTGGCGGTCTTCTACCTGACCCACAAAGGCATCGCGCAGGACCTGATCAGCGCGCATCTGCGCGGCGTGCAGGTGCGCGTCATCCTCGACGCCACGTCCGCCAGCAACGGCTACACCAAGCACGAGCTGCTACGCGCCGTGGGCATCCCCGTCATCGTCGAGCGCTGGGGCGGCAAGATGCACATGAAGAGCGCCGCCATCGATGGCCAGTGGGTCATCACCGGCTCCATGAACTGGACCTCCGCGGGCGAGGGCGGCAACGACGAGAACACCTTCGTGCTGCGGGACGCGACGTTGGCCGCACAGTACCACGCCTTCTTCGAGCGCATCTGGGCCTTCCAGGGCGAGCAGTTCCTGAGCGGCCGCCCAGGCCCGGAGTCGCGCGACAGCACCACGGCGTGCACCGACGGTGTGGACAACGACTTCAACGACCTCGCCGACGAGCAAGACCCCGGCTGCTCCGCCACGCCCCCGCCTCAGCCGCGGCTCCCCGGCTGGCGCATCGTCCACAAGGAAGAGGGCGTGTGCGCGGTGGACGACCCCGCCCCCGTGCGCGTCTGGACCGATCCGCTGTAGGGCCTCCCGAGACGTCGTCGCGGCGCTCAGCGCGGCGCCATCGCGACCGTGGCCATGCGCAGCTGGGCCTCGTAGGCGCGCGTGGTGCGCGGGTCGGACAGGGGGTCGCTCACGCCCCACGCCACCAGCGTCTGCAGCACACGCGTGTGCACGTCCAGCACCGCCAGCTGGCTGGCCGTGCACGTGGGCTCGTTCGCGCAGCGGTCCTGGGCGTAGCGGGCGGTCGCAAAGGCGTCCAGCACGCGGCCGGTTGCCTCGTAGGCCTGGGCCATGCGGTGGGCCACGATGGGGTCCCGCATGACCTCCGGGTCACCCGCGCGCAGGACCGCGACGGCGAGGCCGGGGCGCTCGAGGTCCAGATACGTCTCGGCCAGCTGGCGGGCCAGGACGCGGTTCCCGGGGTCGAGGGCGAAGGCGTCCTCCAGGTCCGCAAGGGCGGTGGTGCCTGGGTTGCGGGGGTCGAGGTCGGCGGCGGGCTCGGCGTTGTGGAGGGAGGCGATGGTGGCAAGAATTCCAACGAATATCAGGGCGTTACATCTTGCTTCCACGTGACTCCTGCTCTCTTTCGCGCCCGCGGCACGCGGACTTCACGCTCGTTCGACAGTGTTCCCGGCGAAAAGTTCCGTGTCCAACGCGAATTTGTTCGCCTTGGGTACGCGCGCTTCCGCTCCCACCTTCCCTCGGGCTGCTATACCCCACCCCGTGACCTCCTCCCCGCCCGACGCGAACCCCCGCGCGGCCCTCATGGCCGCCATCTTCCTGACCATGGCGGGCGTCTACGGCGTGGGCCAGGGCGTCGAGTCCATGGCCTCCCCGCGAGTCGTCAGCTCCGAGGGGGCCAACCCGGAGCTGCGCGAGGCCCTCTACCGTCTGCAGGCGAACCCCTCGGCGGCCGCGCTGGGCGCGAGCAACATCGTGGTGTCGGTCATGCTCATCGTGTCGAGCATGCTGATCACCACCCGCCGCGCGAGCGCCATGTGGTTCGTGCGGCAGGCCATCCTCGCCAACCTGCTGTTCATCGCTGCGCGCTTCGCGGTGGAGGTGAACTACCTGTGGTCTCTCGGCGCGGCGCTGGATCCCATCGGGCGTGACGCCTTCGAGCGCGCCAGCGGGTGGTTGGCGCCCGACCAGCCAGCGCCCAACTTCACATCCCTCACGCGCTCCAGCATGCTGTTGGGCCAGCTGCTGGCGGCGGGCCTGAGCGGCTCCATCCACCTCTACCTGGGTTGGAAAGCCACCCGACCCGGCGTGCGCGAGTTCATCGAGGAGGGGCCGCGCCGCCGCTGAAGGGCACGGCCACACCCGGTAGACCGAAGAAGCGGCGGGCCTGCTCCTGGTGGCAGCTCATGCAGGGACCGACGCGCCCGGACGACGTGATGGACCCTTCCGGCGTGGCCGTCGCGTAGACCCAGCCCTCGTCGGTGCCGGGCGTGTCCGCCGGCAGCTGGATGAGCATGAAGTACCCCAGGCTGCGCCCAGCGTGGAGGGTCTCGCCGTCGTGGGTCACAGGCAAGAGGAGGCGTTCGCGGCCCCCCTGGGCGCCGGTCCCCGATGTGGGTGCCTCGCGCACGGCCTCGTAGGCGTCCTTGAACAGCACCTGCCGAACCCCGGCGGCAACCAGCGCGCGGTGGGCATCACACGCTTCACACGGCACGTCCGGAGGACCCATGTCGGCCAGGAACACGGAGCGGGGGAAACCGTAGGTCTCGGGGTCCAACGCGAAGACGGTGAACAGCTTGCCGCCGCCGTGCGTCGCGACATCCGCGCTCTGGCTGCGGTGCGCGGGCGGTGGCGGCGGGAGGCGGCAGTCGAAGGGGGCCACCCGCAAGCGGTCGTCCACGCGTCCCCAGCGCTCGTGCGCGGTGATGGCGGAGCGAACGAGCGGATGGAACGTCGGGTCGTTCTCCGCGGGCTCGGCGACCTCCGAGCTTTCCGCTGGGTGGGTGGGAGGCTGGTCGCCCTGGCGGGCCGTACACCCGACGCCAGCCACGCTCGCGATGAAGACAACGAGCACGTGTGAGGCCGCGGCGTGGGCCGTCGCCACTACAGCACGCCAGCCGAGAAGCCGAGATCACGCAGCGCGGCGCAGCGATCGTTTCGGAACGCGTCGTCGACCGAGGCGGGGTCGTCGATCACGAGGTACTCGTGCGCCTCGGTGGTGAAGCGTGGCCAACCGCCCTCGAACTCGGGCACGCCCGCGCGGGCGAACGAGCTCCACGCGGCCTGAACGCGCTCCGACGTACGCTCCTCGCGCTCGGTCAGCATGTCGCGAAACAGGGAGAAGCGATCGAGCGTGCCGAAGATGTACGGGATCTCGAAGCCATGACCCACGCCGAAGGTGTCGGCCTGCTCGCCGACGACGTGCTGGAACTCGTAGAGATACACGTCTCGCCCGGCGCCCGCCGCGGCGTTGGCGATGGACAGCGCGTTGCAGGAGAAGGAGCGGTCGGTGGCGAAGGCGATGAACGCCCGCGGCGCGTCTTCGTCGGTGGTGACGTCGTACAGCGTCATCAGCGCATCGGCGGTATCGGCGTCGTCGCCGCTGGCCGCCAGGAACTCGGCCCGCATCTCGTCGGGCGTCGACGGGCGCGTGGTGCCCAGCAGGAACACCGTCATCTCGTTGAGGTTGGAGCCCACGATGATCGGCACGTCGACCCCCTCTCCAGCGGCCAGCAGCGCGCCGGGCGAGTCGGTGAACGTCGCGCCATCCACGGTCGGCCCATAGGGCGCGAAGCCGAGCCCCGACGCGTCTTGCATGACCGCCTCCAGGATCTGCTGCGTGGTCAGTCCTCGCATGCAGCTCAGCTCGTCGGGACCCTCGCAACCGAGCCGGCTCACCAGCGTGTCGCCCACGTCGAACGTGCCTCGCGAACCGCCACGCAGCGGGCTGGCGTTGCAGCCGCCGCTCTCGATGATGCCACGATGGAACAAGCCCTCTGCGCCCGTCGCCGCCAGCAGCGAACAGACCGCCGACCCACCAGCCGACTCGCCGAAGATCGTGACGTTGTCGGGGTCGCCCCCGAAGGCGGCGATGTTGTCCTGCACCCAGCGCAGCGCGGCGAGCATGTCGAGGATGCCCATGTTGCCTGCGCCGCCGTCCAGCGCTGCGCGCTCTGCCTGCAACGCCTCCGTCGACAGGAAGCCGAGCGCGGCGAGTCTGTAGTTGATGCTGACGACGACGACGTCCCCATCGCGAGCGAGCGACTCCGCGTCATAGACCGAGATGTTCGACGCGCCGTTCACGTACCCACCTCCGTGGATCCAGAACATGACGGGGCGGCGTCCGCGCGAAGCAGACGTCCAGATGTTGAGCGAGAGGCAGTCTTCTGCGGCTGGGCGGGGGCGCAGCACCAGGTCGAGGGGCGTGCGCGTCCCTGGGCAGCTCGGACCGAAGTCGTCGGCCACGAGCGTGTCTGGGTGGGCGGCGGGGGCGACGGGCGGCAGGAAGCGCCGCGCCCCCGACGGGGCGGCCGCGTACGGAATCCCGAGGAAGCGCCGCACGTCTCCGGTCTCGGTGAGCGTGCCTTGGACGGGCCCCTCGGAGGTCTCCACCAGCAGCGGGGCTGGACCACCATCCCCGTCGCCACCGCACCCATGGGCGAGCAGCAGGCCGAGGCCAGCCAGGAGGACGACGGAGCGGGCACCACGGAGCGTTCGCATGCGAGGAGGATGCGGACTGGGCGTGCGGTTGTCTAGCGCGCCCGTCGTTCGACGCGCCCCGCAACAGACCCTCGTTCGGGGCCGGCCTACGACGGGTTCGCCCGTCGCGTGCGGCCCTTCCACCCCGCCGGAACCTACGCGACCGAAGGTTGGCAGTCGCTGGAGCGCAGATCAGGACCGCCGCAAGATGCTGGCGCCGGACGAAGGTTCGCAGGCAAGGCGCGACGACGCGTCGATGCGTGCATCGGCGAGGAGGAGCACCGCCGCCTGCGGGCCTTCGGACGAGCCAGGGCTTGCGCCGAACCTGCATCGCGCTCTGGCGTCGCCCGGGACGAAACTGTTAGCGTGTCAGTCCCCCCTGACTATCGGAACCAGAATGGAGAGGCTATGAGGATCTGCGGTGCGCTCGCGACGCGGAGCGTGTTCCTGGCAGCGTTGCTGGCCGTGAGCGGCCCTCTCCCCGGCTGCCGAGACGCACATGTTGGTGTCGACCTCGGGATCGCCGACGCCAACACGGAGCCGCCGCTAGACTGCGCCGACCTGCCTTGCGGCCGTTTCGGCGAGTGCACCACCGACCCCGTGCTGGGCGGCGTGTGCGAGTGCCTCCCGTGGCGCGCGGGGCGCACGTGCGAGGTCTTCGACTTCTGCTTCGCGGCGCCCTGCACGCACGGCGAGTGCGTGAACGGCGAGGACAGCCGGAGCTGCGTATGCGCGGCCGGCTACACGGGCACGGACTGCGAGGAAGACGTGGACGAGTGCGCGAGCGCGAACGCGTGCAGCGGCCACGGCACGTGCACGAACAGCGTGGGGAGCTTCTCCTGTGCGTGCGACCCCGGGTTTGCCGGAGACCGATGCGAGGTGAACACCGACGACTGCGCCGCGCTGAACTGCAACACCGGCACGTGCGTGGACGAGGTCCAGCGCGCCTACTGCAGCTGCCCCACTGGCTTCGGGGGCGCGAGCTGCGACGTGCCGAGCGAGACCTGCGCCGCGGGCCTGTGCGTGAGCGGCGCGTGCGTGGACGCAGCGGGCGTGTTCGACCACTGCGACTGCCCCGCGGGCCGCACGGGCACCTACTGCGAGCGCAGCGTGGACGACTGCGCGGGCGCGCCGTGTCAGAACGGTAGCCGCTGCGTCGACGGCGACGATGCGCATAGCTGCGTGGGCTGCGTGGGCTTCACCGGAGCGAACTGCGACACGCCCGTCACGTGCGTGGGTAGCCCGCCAGCGGCGCCCACCAACGGCAGCGCGGGCACACCCACCGGCAACACCTTCGGAGCCACCGTGACCTACACGTGCGATGGCGACTTCCGCCTCACGGGCTCCGCCACGAGCACCTGCGGCGCGAACGGGCAGTGGTCTGCGGCGCCGACCTGCGAGTGCGACAGCCACGTGCTCACGTACGACCTCACGGGTGACTACTACATCTTCGCGCCCGTCGTGGCTCCGTTCCGCGCCGCCGCGGGGGAGAACATCGCGGGCATCAACACGCTGCCGTTCGGGCCCGGCTCGATCACGTTGCGTGTCAGCGCGTCCGGCGACGGTCCTTCGGACGGCCCGGTGAGCATCCTCGACATGTTCCTGCCTCTCGAGTTCGACCAGCACATCTCGCTGACACCGGACACGTTCATCGACATCGCGACCGACATCGATGTGCTCGTCCCGCGCCAGGCCTGCGGCCACGCCAGCGGCACCCTGACGGGGGACACCGTCGTGTGGGGGGCGTGCGATGTCACCGTGCCGGGGACCATCACGAACTTCACGCCGGAAGACAGCTTCGACCCCGACGGCGTCGGTTGCTTCCGCGGCTACAACAGCGCCGGCGCCATCACTTGTCAGAACGGTACCAACCGCCTGCTGCAGTGCGTCTCGAGCGGCGCGCTCCAGCCGCTGCCCGCAGTGAACATCCAGAACGGGGAGTGGGACCAGGCGCTCGTCCCCTTCGTGTTCGACTCCACCGATCTGCGGACGGCGAGCTTCCGCGTTGGTGTGCCCGGGCAGGACATCTCCGAGATCACCGCCACATCGCTGCTGGGGACGCACCTCCTCATCCCGAACCAGAACCCGGGGACCGCTACGTTCATCGCGCTGCGCGGGACCCTGCGCGACGCGGAGCTGTGCGCGCCAGCGCCGACGGGCTGCGCTCCATGACCCGACCGCTGCACATCGTCACGCACTCCGGCTCGTTCCATGCGGACGACGTGCTGGCCGTGGGGCTCGTGCGCGCGTTCGTCGACCCCGCCGCGACCGTCGAGCGCACACGCGACCCCGCTCGCATCGCCGCTGCGGACGTCGTGGTGGACGTCGGCGGCGAGTTCGATCCGAGCACGCGCCGCTTCGACCATCACCAACGCACGTACGAGGGCTCGTACTCCTCGGCCGGGATGGTGCTCGCGTGGCTCGCGGAAGAGGGCCACGTGGAGCCCGAGCTGGCGGAGCGCCTGCGCGCCGAGCTGGTGGACTACGTGGACGCCGTGGACAACGGGCGGCGCACCCCCGAGTTCGGCGTGCCCTGCTTCCCCAGCATCGTCGGCGCGCTGGGCGAGGCGAACGAGACGCGCGGCGGCTACGACGCCTTGTTCGAAGAGGCGGCCCAGCTCGCGCGCGGGCTGGTGCTGGGCATCCAGGCCGGCTACCGCGCGGCACGAGACGCTCACGCGGAGGTCGAGGCGGCCATGAACGCCGCGATCGCCAGCGGGGGATGCGTGGTCGAGCTGTCCCGCTACGTGAAGTGGAAGCCCGCGTACTACGCGCTGGGTGGCGAGACGCACCCGACCGACTACGTGGCGTTTCCTGGCGAGCGCGACTACCGCGTGATCGCCGTCGCGCCGACGCTGGGCAGCTTCGAGGAGAAGCGGCCGTTCCCCGAGTCCTGGGCCGGGCTGGAGGGCGAGGCCCTCTCGGCGGTCACGGGCGTCCCTGGGGCAATCTTCTGCCACAAGAACCGCTTCATCGCGGTCTTCGCGTCGCGCGAGGTGGCGTTCGCCACCCTGTCCCGCTGGGGGCTCACCCACCGTGAGCGGGGCTGCGGCGGGGGCTGAGCGCGGGCGCCTCGGGCGGCAACTGGCAACTCCGACACGCGAAACGTATCTTTGTTTCGACTTGGAGCTGCCAATTCGCCAGTTGGTGATAAGCTGAGGCCCATGACCACAGCGCCCGACGCCCAAGCCGAGCCGCGACGCGAGCAGGAAGAGTTCCGCACCTACTGCCGCGCCTGGCTGCACGACAACCGCCCCCCGCCGGCCCCGGTGCGGCTGCCGCAGCACCCTATCGAGACGATGACGCGCGCGCAGCTGGACTACCTGCAGGCCTGGCAGAAGCGCTGCTACGACGCGGGCCTGGTGGGCGCCGACTACCCCAAGGAGTACGGCGGCGGCGGGAACAAGGGCTTCCAGCGCATCGCCAACGAGGAGATGAACCGCGCTCGCACGCCGTTCTTGGTGAACATGATCGGGCTCGGCATGGCGGCGCCGACCATCTATCACCACGCGCAGGAGGAGCTGAAGCGCGAGCTGCTGCCGGGCATCCTCTCGGGCGAGCAGATCTGGTGCCAGGGCTTCAGCGAGCCGGGCAGCGGATCGGACCTCGCGAGCGTGCAGGCCAGCCTCACGCCGGACGCGGCGTCGCCCGGAGACTTCCTGCTCAACGGGCACAAGGTGTGGACCAGCCTCGCGCACTTCGCGCAGTGGATGATCCTGCTGGTGCGCACCTCGCGCGAGCACAAGCACAAGGGCCTCAGCTACTACGTGGTGCCGGTCGAAGGGCACCGGGGCGTGACGGTGCGGCCGCTGATCAAGATGACGGGCGAGGCGGGCTTCAACGAGGTGCTGTTCGAGGACACGCCCGTGAAGGAGGCCTGGCGCCTGGGCAAGACGGGCGAGGGCTGGAACGTGGCCATGACCACGCTGCTGCACGAGCGCGGCGCGGGCCCGCTGGTCACGCCTGCCGGGGGCGTGGGCAGCGAAGGCTTGGCGCACAACGTGCGTGGCCTCATCGCGCTGGCCAAGACGCAGCGCCGCAACGGGCGGCCCGCCACGGAGGACCCGCAGGTGCGCGCGCGCATCGCGGCGCTGGCCATCCGCGAGCGCGGCCTGGCCGAAAACGGCAAGCGCGCGCGCAGCGGGACGCTGGTGGACCACCCCATGCGGCTGCCCTTGCAGGTCAAGCTGGCCGGCACCGAGCTGCTGCAGGACCTCGCCGCCGCCGCGCTCGAGATCGAGGGGCCGGCCGCGTCGCTCTACCTCAGCGACGAGCGGGCGCCCGCCGAGGGGCAGTGGCCCCTCGCCTACATGAACAGCTTCGGCGCGACCATCGCGGCGGGCACCAGCGAGATCCAACGCAACATCCTCGGGGAGCGCGTCCTCGGGCTGCCCAAGAGCTGACCACCATGAGCCAAGCGACCTACGGTTTCGACGACGACTGCGCCCTCTTCCGCGAGAGCGCACGCAAGTTCCTCGGCGCGAACGCCGACCTCGCCGCGCTGCGGCAGGCGACCGCGCTGGACCCCGAGCCCATGCGCATGCCCACGGCCTGGCCCAGCGACGACGCGTTCCGGGCGGGGGCCGAGCTGGGCTTCGTGGCCGCGGCCGTGCCCGAGGCGCAAGGGGGCCTGCAGCTCCCACGCGCCGCGCTCGCCGCATTGGCGGAGGAGCTGGGCCGCCACGCGTTCCCGAGCGCCATCGAGAGCACGCTGATGGTGGCGTTCTTGGCGCGACGTGTGGCGGACTCCGAGGCGGGCGGCGCGCTGCTCGGGCACCTCGCGGAGGGGGCGCGCGCCACGCTCGCCGTGTGCGATGCCTACGGCGAGTGGGAGCACACCGCGAGCGTGACGCACACGGTGTCGGGCTCCGGCGCGCTCACCCTGACCGGCAGCACGCACTTCGTGCAGGACGCCGGCAAGGCGGAGTGGCTCGTCGTGCGCTCGACGGGGCCCGACGGCGCTGCGCTGGTGGTGCTACCTCGCGACGCCGCGGGCGTGACGCACCGGCGCGACGGCATCGTCGACCTGACGCGCGAGCAGGGCACGGTACAGCTCGAGGGCGTCGTGGCGGAGGCCAGCGCGGTGCTGCCGGGCGGTGACGCGCTGCTCGCGAGCGCCATGCCGGACGCGTGGCTCCTGCTCGCGGCCGACATGGTGGGCACGAGCGAGTGGCTGCTGCAGACCACGGTGGAGTACGCCAAGGTGCGCACCCAGTTCGATCGCGCCATCGGCAGCTACCAGGGGGTCAAGCACCCGCTCGTGAACGCCATGATGAGCGTCGACCGGGCCAAGTCGCTGGTGTACGCGGCGGCCGAGGCGCTCGACGAGGGTCGCGACGACGCGCGCCTCTTGGCGCACATGGCGAAGGCGGCGGCCACGGAGGCGGCCGACTTCACCAGCAGCCGCGCCGTGCAGCTGCATGGTGGCATCGGCTTCACGTGGGAGTCGGACGTGCACTTCTTCTTCAAGCGCAACAAGCACAGCGAGCTGCTGTTCGGCGACGCCGCCTACCACAAGGCGCGCGTGGCGGACCTGCTCATCGACGGCTGAGCCTGACGACTCGACGCCTGCGTCGCGCTCACCCGCGGCGCAGCGCGCTCAGGCCCATGGCCAGCGCGAAGAACGTGCCCAGCAGCAGGATGATGGTGGCGCCGCTCGCGACGTCGAGGTGGTAGCTGGCGATCAGCCCGCTGCCGGCCCCGACCACGCCGAGCGTCACGGCCAAGAGGGACATGCGCCCGATGCTGCGCGCGACGAGCCCCGCCGTGGCGGCCGGGATGACGATGAACGAGCTCACCAGCACGATGCCGACCGTCTTCACCGAGACGACGATCACGACCGCAGTGAGCGCGAGCAGCATGTAGTCGAGCGCGGACACGGGCACGCCCGAGAGGCGCGCGAGGGCCGGGTCGAACGTGGCGTACGCCAAGCGGCTCCACGTGGCGGACAGCACCAGGGCGGCCACCACCGTGACGCCCGCGACGGTGTACAGGTCGACCTGCCCGATGGCGAGGATGCTCCCGAACAACACGCTCTCGACGTCCACCATGGGCGCGTCCGGGGGGCGTAGGCCGAGGAAGAGCACGCCCAGCGCGAACGAGACGGCGAAGAACACGCCGGTGGCCACGTCCCCACCCAGCTTCCCGCTGCGGAGGACGTAGGCGATGCCGAGCGCGACGACCACCGTGAAGGGCAGCGCGACCCACACGGCCTGCTGCACGTTCAGCTCGAGCCACAGGCCGAGGGCGATGCCTCCGAACGTGGCGTGCGCCAGCCCATCGCCGATGAACGACAGGCCGCGCTTCACGACGAACACGCCGATGCAGGCGCAGAGCCCGCCCACGAGCATGCCCGCGATGAACGCGCGCTGCATGAAGCCCTGCGCGAGGGGGTCGAGGAGCCAGCTCACGTGTGCTCCTCCGCGCACTCGGGCACGGGGTCCCAGCGGGTGCTGCGTGCGCCCGGGTCGCTGATGGCCAGCAGGTCGGGGCGGCCGAGCAGCTCGTCGGGCAGGCCCCACGCCACCACGCGGTGCTCGAGGTACAGCACGCGCTCGGCGGTGCGCGCCACCTCGCCCATGTGGTGCGTGACCAGGATGGCGGCCAGCTCGTCGCTGCGGCTGATCTCGAACAGGATCTCCACGAACTCGTCGCGACCGCGGATGTCCACGCCCGCGGTGGGCTCGTCCAGGATGAGCAGCGCTGGCTGCGTCACCAACGCGCGCGCCAGGAAGACGCGCTGCATCTGCCCACCCGAGAGCTTGGAGATCTCCTTGCCCCACAGGTGCTGCCCACCGACGCGCGCCAGCGCGGCCTCGGCGGCGGCGCGCTCGCTCTCGCGGATGCGGTACGGCCAGCGGCCGCGCAGGTTCGCGACGATCAGGTCCTCCACGCGCGCGGGGAAGTCGCGGTGGAACGCCTTGTGCTGCGGCACGTAGCCCACCTCGCGGCTGGTCGCGCGCGTGCCCGCCGTGGCGCCTTGCCCGATGCGCACCTCGCCCGCGTCGGGCTGCTCGAGGCCCAGGATGATCTTCAGCAGCGTGCTCTTCCCCGCGCCGTTCGGGCCGCACAGGCAGAGGAACTCGCCCTTGGGGATCCAGAAGGACACGTCGTCCAGCACGAGGTGGTCGCCGTAGCGCTTCGTGACGCCGGACACCTCGAAGACGCAGGGCTCCTTTTCACGGTCGGGCTTGGTCAGCGAGCCCAGCGACGGACGGCCGCTCATCGCAGCGCCCGCGCGAGCACCGAGCCGTTGTGCAGGAGCAGCGCCTCGTAGCTGGCCACACCCTCCGTGCCACCCACCGGGTCCAGCTCGAACAGGGGCAGGCGTGCGTCGTGCGCGATGACCTGAGCGGGGCGCGGGTCCAGCTGCGGCTCGCTGAAGAGCGCCGCGGGGTGCGTCTCCGCAATGACCGCCAGCACCTCGGCCAGGTAGCGCGCGGTGGGCTCGCGCCCGGGCGAAGGCTCCACCACGGCGGCGATCTCGAGGTCGTAGCGCTCCGCGAAGTACCCGAACGAGCCGTGGAACGTGATGATGCGGTTGCGCGTGAAGGTGGCGCGCTCGGCGCGCAGGCGCTCGTCCAGGGCCCGCAGGGCCCGCTTCACCTCGTCGCCGCGCGAGCGGAACGAGTCCGCCGCCGCAGGGTCCAGACGGGTGAACGCGGCGACCAGCAGGTCCACCGCCTCGATCATGCGCACGGGGTCGAGCCAGAAGTGTGGGTCGAGCCCGCCGTGGTGATGATCATGGTGCTCCTCGTGGTGCGCCTCCGCGCGCGCCGCATGCTGCTGGCCAGCCGCACCGGCGGCCACGTGGGCGGCGTGCTCGTCGTGATCATCGTCGTGGTCGTCGTCCGCGGCGTGGCCAGCGGCAGGGGCGTGTCCTTCCTCGGCGCGTCCTTCCTCCGCGTGTCCTTCCTCCGCGTGTCCGTCTCCGTCGTGACCATCGTCGTGACCATCGTTGGCGCCCTCGTGGTGCTCGCCCTCGCCCGCATGCGCGCCGTGCACCTCGTTCTGCCCGACCTCGCGGCCGCTCATCCGCCTGGGGTGGAGCTCGGGCCCCAGCTCCAGGACCTCGACCTCGGTGTCGGACGCGTTGCGCACCACTTGGGTGAGCCAGGTGTCCAGCTGGAGCCCCGCCCCCACGGCCAGCCGTGTCCCGGACAGGCGCGCGATCTCGCGCGGCGTGGGCCGGTAGGAGTGCTCGGAACGGCCGACCGGAAGCACCAAGACAACCTCCAGCTGGTCCCCTGCGACCCGCCGGGCGATGTCGTACAGGGGAAAGATGGACACCGCTACCTTGGGGCGCCCGGCTGGCGCGTCGTTGCCCCCACAGGCCAGCAGGCTCGTGGGGACGAGCCCGAGCGCGAGCGCGAACGACAGCGCGCGCAGGCAGCGCTGGAACCGGGCGTTCGAGGGCATGCGGGCATTGGACACGATCCCCCTCGACCGTGGAAGCCCCTCATTTGGATACCTCGCCGTTTGCGGACAGGCCATGCCGTCGGTCAGCGCCTGCACGCCGGGGGACGTGCAGGCGCTGACCGAGCCGGGCCAGCTTCCTCGTTCCCCCGCGCGCTCGCGAGAGGGGCCGCGCCACCGCTTCACGACCCGAGCGGCACGGGCCTCTCGAGCAACGCGCTGAGGTCGTGGAGTCGGTTCAGCTCGCGCGTGGCCCGCGGCAGTAGCCACGCGGGCGCGCCGGCCGCGTCACGCTGCAGGGCCCGCATGCGCGCCGCCTCGGCCTGGTTCTCGGCATGCGCTGCCGCGCGCACCGCCAAGAGCCGCTCGGCCAGGGCGTTCAGCGGACCGGGCAGCCCCGAGGACACGTCGACGCGCCCCGGCGCCCGCAAGGGCTCGTACGCGATACTCTGGCTTTCGCCCCCGGCGTCGAGGACGGGCTCCGCCGTGTACGCGCGGTTGAACAGCAGCAGCGAGAGCCTGACGCCCCGCGCGCGCAGCCCCTCGAGGAGGTTCGCCGCGTCGGCCAGCCCGCTCGGCATGGGTGCGGCGGTGAGCACGAACGCCGTCGCCGGGCTCTCGAGCAGCCGCGTGGTGCGGGCCGCGCGCTCGCGGAACCCCTTCTGAAGGTGCGCCAAGACGGAGAAGAACGACACCAACTCCTGCACGACTTCGGGGCCTACCAGGACGCCCAGCAGCTTGACCGCGGCGCGCCCGCCGAGGCCGTCCGATGCGTCACGTGCAGCGCCGCCCTGGGAGCGTTCGCCGCCGCGCGCGCCACCGAGGAACCACTGCACGATGCGCTCGTCGAGGAAGCGCGAGAGCCGCTCGGGGGCATCCAGGATGTCGAGCGCGCTGCGTGTCGGCGGGGTGTCGAGCACGATCAGGTCCCAGCGCTCTTCCTCGAACACCTGCAGCAGCCGCTCCATCGCCACGTAGGCGTGCGAGCGCGCCATGGTGCGCGAGAACGCTTGGTACGCGCGGTTGGCGAAGATGCGGTCACGCGACACTCCGTCCGTGAGGCGCGTGAGGAGCGCGTCGTAGCTGGCCTTGGTGTCGAGCATGGCGGCGTCGAGGCTGCCCATCGCGGGGACCCCGGGGAGCGGCTCGAGGGCGTCGAGACCAGGTACGCGACGCACCTCGTCGTCGAGCCCGTCGAGCCCCAGCGCGTCCGCCAACCGCTTGGCGGGATCGATGGTGAGCACGAGCGCCCGGCGACCCATGCGCGCCGCCCGCAGCGCCATCGCGGCCGAGCTGGTGGTCTTGCCGACGCCGCCCGGACCGACGCACACGATCAAACGTCGCGTGCGCAACAGCTCGTCGATGGGGTGGGATGTCGTGGCGCTCACCCGGGTTCCTCCAGCAGCCGCCGCCCGAGGCCCGCAAGCTCCACGAGGCCGAGGGCCCCCGCCGCCCGAGGCAGCACACGCGGCGTGAGGGGCACACGGCGCACGAGCGCCTCCCCGACGCGGCGCGCCTCGCGAGCCGTCTGCTGAGCGCACCGCGCGAGCGCGATGTCCGCCACGAGCGCTGGGGCTCGGCGCGCGAGATCGTCCAGCTGCGCCTCCTCGTCGGCGCTCAGGGGCGCGATGGGCATGCTGTTCACAATCAGCGCCCCCAGCGGGACGCGCGCGCTCCGCCCAGTGGTCGGGTCCGCGCGCAGCTGCTCGTAGAGCTCCTCCGTCTCGTGCGCGGGGAGCTCGAGCGGCAGCGCGACCAGGTGCAACACGGTGGTCGCCTCGTCGCGCAGCAGCCGCGAGAACCCGTCGAGCAGCGTGCGCAGCGGCCCGCTCTCGGCGAGCCCCTCGAAGACCCGTGGGAGCTCCAGGAACATGAGGGCGTGGCCGGTCGCGTCGAGGTCCACCAAGATGGGCGCGAACCCTCCGGGCTTGCCCAGCGACGCGGTGGCGAGGCGCCCGAGGCGATGCAGCGTGACGACCTCGTTCACCGCGGGCGCCGCGTGGAAGAAGCGGCGCAGCGCTTGGTTCTGGGTGATGGCGCGCGCGACGCGACGGACGCGGACCTGCTGCGTGATGTAGTCCTCGAGCGCGTCGTCGAGCGCCATGTTCATCGCGAAGACGCCGGGCACCAGCTCGACGGGGGCGTAGCCCACCGTGACGTCGGCGCCGGGGGTCAGCACGGTCGGGACACTGGCGCGGTGCCCGAGCTCGACGATCAGCGGCCGCTGCCCACGCTCCGCCGCGGCCAGCGCGAGCCCCGCGATCACGCTGGTCTTGCCCACGCCGCCCTTGCCCGTGAACAGCTGCACGCGCCGATCGAAGGGCGGAGGCAGGGGTCGCGGGGCCGCGGGGGGGCTCGGCATCGGGTGGGCATAGCACACCAGGCCCGCGTAGAGTCCCGAGACCTATGTCCGCCACGCCCCCACCCTCGGTCGCGCCGCCGTATCGCCGCACGCGCGGGTCGGCCTCGTCGCGCGCCCGCGTGTGGCTGCGGGCCGCGCGACCGTTGGCGCAGGCCAACATCGCCCTGCCGATCGCGGTCGGGGTGGCGGCCGGGGTAGGCGAAGGCGCGCGCCTCGAGGCGTGGGCGCTGGCTGCGTGCGCCGCGTTCTCGGTGCTGGACCAGCTCGCCATCGTCTTCGCGAACGACTACGCGGACCGCGACACGGACACCACGACGCGGACGCTGCTGTCGGGCGGCTCGGGGGTGTTGGTCGACGGCTCCCTCACGCCGGCGTCCGTCGGGCGCGCGGCGCTCGCCGCGGCGCTGGGGCTGCTGTCGCTGGGCGCAGCGCTCGCGCCGCGACGTCCCCTCGCGTGGGTGGGCAGCGTCATGGCCCTGGCGCTGCTCCAGCTCTACAGCTTTGCCCCCGCGCGCCTCTCGCACCGCGGCCACGGCGAGTGGCTACAGGGGCTGGGCATCGGCGTGGTGCTCCCGTGGGTGGGCTACTACCTCGTCACGGGCGAGCCGCGGGCGCCCCTCGACGTCCTGCTGCCCATGGTGCTGTTCGGCGTGGCGGGCAACATCACCACCGCCATGCCGGACCTCGAGGGAGACCGCGCTGTGGGTAAGCGCAGCCTCCCCGTGCGGGTGGGGGAAGCGCGCGCGCGTGCGTGGGGCGTCGTCACGTTCCTGTGCGCCGTGGCCCTCGCCAGCGCGCTCGGCGCCGCGCGGTTCACGGCTGACGAGCAGTCGCTGCTAGCCGTGAGCGTGGCGCCGCTGCTTGCGCACCTCCGCTTCCGCACGCGCCTCGGCTACGCGTTGGTGCAGGGCACGGCCATGACGCTGTGGCTGGTCGCCTTCGCGTGGGGGCTCGCTCTGGGCGGGTGACTCGCGGTCGCATCGTGTGCGCAAGACGTGAGGCCCTCGCGCGCATGGCCTACGGCGGAGCCCTCAGCGTGCCCCGTCGCTGCGCACGAGGCCGAGCCTGGCCGCCACCGCCTCCCGCTCCTGATCGAAGTCGCGGTCCCACGTGGGGGTGGCGTCGCACGACCACGCCGGGTTGGGGATGCTCCCCGCGGCGGCGAGCGCCTCGAACAGGGCGCGCTCTTGCGTCGCGGTGCGCGAGAACGAGAAGGGGTTGCGGAACTCCCCCTTGGGCAAGCGTGGGTACTTGGCGTCGTCCGCCTCGATCAGGGCCAGCAGCTCGAGCCCACGCTGGCGCGTGCGGGCCACGTAGCGGGCGTCGAAGGGGCGCACCTGAGCGCGTCCGTCGGGCTCGCGGCGCACCCACTCGGCCCAGTCGAAGCCATACACGAAGTCGTGCACGTACTGGAACTGGATCGGCGACTCGCGACCGAAGAGCGCCATCAGCTCGGCCAGCGCGCGAGCCAGCGCGCGCACCGCGTCGAGCGAGGACTTCGCCGCGCGACGCAGCTCGGCCAGGACGCCGTCCAGGTCCCAGAACAGGTTGTTGGGGAACGCGTCGAGCACGGCTTCACCCACCTCGGCCAGCGCCATCCCCAGCACCAGGCGCTCGTCATGGGGCGCGTCGGCCAGGCGGGCGGCCAGCGTCGCCGCCCGTGTGGCGCGGCGGCCCGGGGTGCTCGGATCCAGGCTGAGGCCCGACCCCGAGGTGGCGTCCACGCGCGCGTCCAGGTCGCGGAGCTGCGCCAAGACCGCGTCCCAGGCATCAGCGGGTGACACGGAGCTCGTATGGCTCATGCTCGTCCCATCAGCAGCGCGCGCGTGATCATCACAGCGACGGAGCCATACCATATCGCCCCGTGGAGGCGCTGCTTGAACAGCGCCTGGGCGGGGAAGGCGTCCGTCACCGCCTCCGCCGACACCGCGCGCATGCGCACAGCTGCGACCGTACAGCTGACGGCGCCCACACCCCCTGCGAGCAGAGCGGCGCTCGCCTCGTCGCCGAGGGCCAGCGCGCGCCACGCCGGGGCCAACACGAAGAGGGCCGCCGCGACCACCGTGCAGCCCAGGACCGCGCTGCGGACGCGCGCGTTCCCGAGCCACGTGGTGAACGTGCGCTTCCCGCCGCGCCGGTCGCTCACCTCGTCGCTCAACCCACTCGCCAGCGCGCTGCCGAGCGAGAGGCACACGAAGGCAGGCAACACGTCGCGCAGGGGCGGCGGCAGCCCTTCGCCGCACTGGACGTACGCGTTCCAGCACGGGAGCGCCGCGCCCACGCCGAGGGCCTCGAGCAGCTCCCCGCCCCCGCGGTAGTTGAGGCGCAGCGGAGGCAACGAGTAGGCGATGAAGACCCCGGCGCAGGCGAGGGCCGAGGCGCCCGCGAGGGGGCGCGGCAGAGCGCGCTCCAGGGCGAACGCAGCCGCGATCGCCACCGCGAGGGACCCGAGGCCCGCGCCGAGCAGCGCACCGCGCGTGAGGAGGCCGTCCGGAATGGTCTTGGGGCTGCACGTCCGCGGATAGAGCGCGCGCTTCACCCGGTCCACGTCGGCGTCGCTCCAGTCGTTCACCAGCACGATGAAGCCAAGCAACGCCAGCGTGAAGGTCGCCCCGAGGAGGAGCCCGTCGATGTGCGCGCCGCCCGCGTGTGCCACCCCTGCCGCCTGGCCCAGCACCGCTGGCACCAACAGCTTGGGCCAGCTCGCGGGCTTGAGCGCATACCACCAACGCGCCCAAACAGGCTGCGCGCGCAGCGCATCGGCGCGGGGGTCTTCCCAGGTGGTGGGGAGAGGCGCGTCTGCGGGTGGCATCGTCCGAGTGTCGCGCGCCGCTCCGCGGGCGGCAACGCGAGCGGGCGGGTGCACGAGCGCGTCTGCTACCCTTCCCGCGTGCTGCCCACCGACCTCCGCGAACGATCCCATCACGAAGCCGCTCGTCGCGTCGTGCGCATGTTGGCGCACGGCGTCCTCGCGCAGACCGCCGATCTCGAGCCCCACACGGACGAAGAGGAGTCCCTCGACCACGGCGCCGGTATCGGCGACCCCTCGGGCGTGGCGGCCACGTCGCTCTCCGAGGCGTGCGTCGCGCTGCGCGACGCGCTGTCCATCTTCCACGGGTCGTTGGTCGCCTCGCGTGACGAGCACGCCGGGCACGCGGACGCGCGACTGGGCAAGCGCGCCGCGAAGCAACACCGCCGCGCGCGGGCCTTGCTGGGGCGCGCACGCCGACGCCTCTCGGCCGTCGCCTCCGCGGAGGAGCTCGCGGGCTGGGTGGAGGCGCGCCTCGGCCCAGAGACGGCGCCCATCGTGGACGGCTACCTGCGCATGGAGCACACGCGCTATGCACACGACGTCGCGCGCGCACGCCGCGACGCCCAGCGCGCCGCCGACGGCGTGCTCGAGGCGTACGCTTGCGTGAGCGTGCAGTTCGCGACCGCGCCCCCCGAGCGCTTCGACCAGGTGCTCTCGGGTCACCTGCGCCACTCGCTGGCCGACGCCACCGAGGCCCTCTCCGCGCCCAGCATCGACGCTCGTCAGGCGGCGAAGCACACGCGTCGGCTGAGCCTGCTGCTGGGCCTGTGCGCCGCGTCTGGCTTCTCGGACGAGGTGAACGACGACGCGGAGAAGGCGCTGCGCACCTGCCACACGCTGACGCGCGCCCTGCGCCCGAAGGTCAGCGCAGAGGCGATCGAGACCGTGCTGGGAGCGGCCGGGCTGAGCGCGCTGATCGACGCGCCGCAGGTCGCTGCGCTGAACCCGGCACGCGATCGTGAGGCCATCGGGGCCCAGCACCTCGAGCTGCTCTCGCGCGTCGAGGGTCTCGTGAGCGCCTTGGAACGCACGCCGCGAGACGTGGAGATCGAGCGGAAGTACCTGCTCCATGCGCTCCCACCGAAGGCCGCCGAGGTGACGCCGCTGCACCTGCGCCAGGGGTACATCCCGGGGGAGCGCCTGCACGAGCGCGTGCGCGCGGTGGAGAGTGAGGCGGGCACGACCTACCTGCGCACCATCAAGCTGGGTCGCGGTGTGCAGCGGGTCGAGCTGGAGGAAGCCACGACCGAGCCCATCTTCAGCGCGCTGTGGGCGCTCACCGAGGGCCAGCGCGTGGTGAAGCGTCGCTACGAGGTGCGGGACGGTGACCTGCTGTGGCAGGTGGACGCGTTCGACGATCGGGAGCTCTTTCTCGTGGAGGTCGAGCTGGAGAGCCCGCACCAGGTCCCCACCCTGCCCGACTGGCTCTCTCCATTCGTCGTGCGCGAGGTCACGCACGAGCGCGAGTACGTGAACCTTTTCCTGGCGCGCTGACCCTCGGCGTGCTGCGGCTGACAGCGGTGAGCGGGCGGCCAGCGGACGACGCGCACGATGACCCTCGGGCGAGGGGTCTGTTCACTTGCCCCCGTGCAGGCCTCCGTACCAGAACACGGCCGCGCCCGGCCCGGACGGCGCGGCGCGCACCTCTGGCGGCATGGTGCGGTGCTCGGTCGAGCTGGCGAACGGGTCGACGCCCATCGTCGCCGTGTAGGTGTAGACGGCGATGACGGTGGCTCCGAAGAGGGGGTAAAGCAGGTGTCGCACGCGCTCGGCCTAGTGGAGGTTGGAGTTCTGGTTGCGGCGACTCTCGAAAGAGCCACGTCGGAAGAAGCTGAAGAGCCAGGGCAGCAGCAGCACGATGAAGCCGCAGCAGAAGCAGCCCATGCCCCGCGAGCCCGACACGATGCGGACGCTGGCGGTGGGAGAGCTCGCCGCTGGAGCGGCGCCCAGCTGCGGGAACGCCTGCCACTCGGGGTCGAAGCGCACGAAGTAGTTGCCTGGGGGCGGCGCCGAGATGTGGATGCTGCCGGTGGTGCTGCCCTCGGTCCACGACTCGCCCTGCGTGTACCCGTGGTAGTAGCCAGCGTCGACGAAGAAGTCGATCACCTCGGCCGTGTTCTGGTTCACGAGGGCACCCGAGACGGCCACCCATTGGTTGTCCGAAGAGGTGGCGATCTCGATGGCCAGCGGCGTGCGCGCCGGCACGGCGAACGTCGTGGAGTACGATGCGTACGCGCCCTCGGGTGTCTCCCCCGGCACCGGCGGCATCGGGAGGGGGGCCTCGTAGACGGTCTGCGTCGGCCGCCCCATGTCCACGACGGCGCCCACGCCGCACATGAGGAGCATGAAGACGAGCGCCATGGCCGACGCCAGCCCCAGCCGCACGGGGTTGGGCTGCGCCACGCCGACGCCCTGGGGCTTGGGCGGGGCTCCCGCGAGGCCGAGCCCCTTCCACAGGTCTTTGCCGGCGATGTACTGCCCGGCGGACCAGTTGACCTCGTTGTCGGTGCGCTCCTCGCTGATGATATGGGGCGGCGCGATGAAGTCGGCGAGATCGGCCGTGTCCCCGACGCGCACGCGCCAATAGAACTCGCCGATCACGAAGTCCACCGTGGCGTGCGCAGTCGAGAACAGTCGGTGCGAGCGACCGTCGTAGCGTGCGTTGAGCCCCTGGACCGCCACCTCGGCGTTGCTGACGGGCTTGATCCACATGAAGTGGCCGTTGTCCTCCATGAGCCAGCGGTAGCCGCCCGGCGCGTGGAAGAGGTACTCGCGCCAGTTGAAGGACTCGCCGTCCGACCACGTGCTGCGCTGCATGAAGCCGATGCAGATGACCTGCTCGCCCAGCACGGTGCCCTCCGTCCCGAGCGGGATGAGCGGCTCGATCTTGGGCTGACGCAGCTGCTCGGCCACGGCCAGGTTGCCCTGGTTGACGTCCACCAGCGCGTGGCAGTACTGGCACGCGGCGCGCTCCGTGGTCTCGGGCGTGCGGATGGGCATGGGCCCGCCGCAGCTGGGGCACTTGAGCTTGCCGAGGTCGACGTTCTGCTCGGGGCGTGGACCGACGGCCGTGCGCACCAGCTCGAAGCGCGTGGGGTCCACCTGGCGGCCCACGAAGAACTTGGGTTGGCCGCTTCCGTCGCCGTAGTCGATGGTGGCGAACGCCGCGTCCGGGCCCTCGAGGTCCACGTAGCGACCGGAGTCACCCGGGCGCGCGGGGAACGGGAGCTCACCCTCGGCGGACACCAACGCCGACGCCCCGCGCTCGGCCACCGTCCAGCTCTTGCCCTCGAGCGTGCCCTGGTTGCCGGGCGCCATCTGTTCCCACGTCGGCAAGGGCCCGCTCAGCGCGACGTCTTGCGTGACGTAGAACTTGCCCTGCGCCTTGGCGACCCAGGCCCAGCGACGCGACTGCGTGAACTCGACGAAGAACTCGTCCCAGGGACCATGCCCGTGGTCCAGCTGCTGACGCCCGCCGACCACGAACTCCTCGCCCTCGATGCGACCGATGTCCCCCACGGCCATGATGGCGGCGGTGGGCACGAGGTCCGCGACCTTGCCGATGGACTGCAGGTCGCGATCGGTGCGGACGACCGAGTAACGGCACCAAGGACACACGCACGCGGCGGAGGAGCCGAGCTTGAATTCGATCGGGCCGCCACAGTTCGGACAGCTCCCTTGTCGTGGTCCCATCATCGTCGACGTCTCGCCGGCATTGGTACCACAGTTCACCGACGGGAGGCACGTCTCGTCAGGGCGCCGAGCCGCGCCACTTCTGGCCGCGGGTACCCACCACGGAACGCCTCTGGCTCATCTCCGTCAAACGCGTCATGGTTAGGCCGCCCATGAGCCAACGGAAGCAAGTCGTCATCATCGGAGGAGGCTTCGGCGGGCTCAACGCTGCGCAGGGTCTCCAGTCCGTCGACGTGGACGTCACGGTCGTGGATCGCGAGAACCACCACCTCTTCCAGCCGCTGCTCTATCAGGTCGCCACGTCGGGCCTCAGCCCGGGGGCCATCGCGATGCCCATCCGCTCGGTGGTGGGGCGGCAGCCCAACACGCGCGTGGTGCTGGCAGAGGCGCTCACGGTCGACAAGGCACGCAAAGAGCTGCACCTCTCGAGTGGTGCCGCCCTGCGCTACGACTGGCTGGTCGTCGCGGCGGGCGCCAAGACCAACTTCTTCGGCAACGACCACTGGGCCGAGCACACCGTGGGCCTCAAGAACCTACGCGACGCCATCCAGGTGCGCGAGCGCGTGCTGCTGGCGTTCGAAGCCGCAGAGCAAGAGCTCGACGACGAGGTGAGGCGGCGCCTGCTGACCTTCGTGGTCATCGGCGGCGGACCGACCGGCGTCGAGATGGCTGGCGCCATCAGCGAGCTGGGGCGCACCGTGCTCGTGGACGAGTACCAGCGCATCCACGCGAGCGACGTGCGGGTCGTGCTGGTGGAGATGGGTCCGCGCGTCCTCGCCCCCTTCCGACCCGACCTGTCGGTCTCGGCGGCCGACCAGCTGCGCGAGCTGGGCGTGGAGCTGCGCCTGGGCCAGCGGGTGACGGATGTGACCGCGGACGGCGCCGTGGTCGACGGCGAGCTGATCCCGTCGTCGCTCGTCGTGTGGGCCTCGGGCGTGCAGCCGGTGTCGTTGGCGCAGCGCCTCGGCGTGGAGCTCAACCGACGCGGGCAAGTGCGCGTGGACGCCCACTGCGCGGTGCTCGGCCAGCCCGACGTGTTCTGCATCGGAGACATGGCCGCCTTCGTGCCCGAGGGAGAGAGTGAGCCGCTGCCGGGCCTCGCGCCCGTGGCCATTCAGCAAGGTCAGTACGTGGCGCGCACCATCCGCTCGGACCTCCGCTCGTTGCCTCGCAAGCCGTTCCGCTACGTGGACAAAGGCATCATGGCCACGGTCGGACGCTCCCGCGCCGTGGTGCAGTCGCGCATGCTCACCACCAGCGGCTTGCTGGCGTGGCTCGCGTGGGGCTTCGTCCACATCATCTACCTCATCGGCTTCCGCAACCGCGTCATGGTGCTGGCCGAGTGGACCTGGGCTTACTTCACGTACAAGCGCGGTACGCGGCTGATCTCCCACCTGCCCCGCGGGGCCGACGCGCTGCCCAGCCCCCATGTGCTCGCCCCGGCCCCCGGCACGCGAGGGCCCGGCACGAGCTCACCCCGATGACGCTCTTGCTCGTCTACGCCGGCGTGGCGCTGGTCGTTTCCTTCACGTGCTCGCTGCTGGAGGCGTGCCTGCTCAGCGTCACGCCCACCTTCGTGGCCCACTACGAGGACACCCACCCCCGTGTGGGACAGAAGCTGCGGCGCCTCAAGGAAGACGTCGACCGCCCGCTGGCCGCCATCCTCAGCTTGAACACCGTCGCCAACACCATCGGGGCCGCAGGCGTGGGCGCGGAGGCGGCCCGGCTGTGGGGCGAAGGCGCGCTGGCCGTCGCCTCGGGCGTGCTCACGCTGGTCATCCTGGTCTGCTCGGAGCTGGTCCCCAAGACGCTGGGGGCCGTGTACTGGCAGCGCTTCGTCACGTTCGCCGCGTTCATCCTCCCGCCCATGATCAAGCTGCTGACGCCGCTGGTGCTGCTCGGCGACGTCGTCACCAAGCTCATCAAGCGCGGGCGCGTGCCGACGCCCTCCATCTCGCGCGCCGAGATCGCGGCGCTCGCCGGGCTGGCCGAGGCGGGTGGCACCATCGACCCCACGGAGTCGCGCATCCTGCGCAGCCTGATTCACTGCGGGACGCTGCGCGTGCGCGACATCATGACGCCGCGCACGGTGGTCTTCTGGCTGGACGAGACCACCACACTGGCAGAG
Source organism: Sandaracinaceae bacterium (assembly GCA_020633055.1). Taxonomy (NCBI): domain Bacteria; kingdom Pseudomonadati; phylum Myxococcota; order Polyangiales; family Sandaracinaceae; species Sandaracinaceae bacterium. The sequence continues at coordinate 209,083 of JACKEJ010000005.1, forward strand.
GTGCTGGACAAGCCTGGCGCCATGAACTTCTCGCGCATCCCGGTGGGACGCGGGAGCATCGACAACATCCTCGGCTACGTCCTCAAGAACGAGATCCTGCTGCGCGCGGCGCGGCAGGACCAGGAGCGGACCGTGGGCGAGTTCGTGCGCGACCACCTGGTGGTGCCGTCCACCCTCCCCGTCCCGGCGCTGTTCGAGCGCATGCTGGACTCGCGCGAGCACATCGCCGTGGTCACGGACGAGCACGGTGGAGTGGATGGCCTGGTGACCATGGAGGACGTCATCGAGACCGTGCTGGGCATGGAGATCGTGGACGAGGCCGACGCCGTGCAGGACATGCGCGAGATGGCGCGCGCCAAGTGGCAGGACCGCGCCAAGCGGCTCGGCACCGTCCCGCCGCCACAACGGGAGCGCTCCCCCTCGGACCCCCCTGCTCGGGGCTGAGCGGACCCGACCCATGGATTCTCCGCCGCAGCAGATCCCGAAGTGGGCTACCCTGCGGGTCGATGGAAGAGAGGCTCGGACGCTACCAGCTCATCCGTCGCCTGGGCGACAATGACCTGTGCGACACCTTCGCCGCCATCCAGCACGGCGACGGTGGGTTCCTGCGCGACGTGCTGGTCAAGCGTCTGAAGGACGGGCTCGCGTCCGACAGCGTCAGCCTGCGCGCGTTCCAAGGGGAGGCGCTGCTGCTCTCGCGGCTGCGTCAGCGCAGCATTCCCCACGTCTACGAGCTGAGCCGCGACGAGGACACTGGCACGTGGTTCATCGCGCTGGAGTTCATCCCCGGCCCCACGCTCAAGTGGGTCATGGAGATGGAGCGCGAGCGGCAGACCCCACTGCCGATGGGGCTCGCGCTGACGGTCATCAGCCAGTTGTGCGCAGCGGCGCACCACGTTCACGAGTCCACCAACGTCCACGGGCAGCCGAACCACATGGTGCACCGCAACCTGGCCCCGGAGAACGTGGTGCTGGGCCGGGATGGGCTGGCCCGCATCATGGACTTCGGCTGCGCGCTGCCACGAGCGGAGCTGGACGCCACAGGCAGCGACGGGCGTGGCACCGCGGGCTACATGGCGCCCGAGCAGGTGCTGGGGCACGATGCGCCCGACCGGCGCGCGGACGTGTTCGTGCTGGGGGTCCTGCTGTACGAGATGGCCACCGGCACGCGCCTGTACGATGGCCGCGGAGAGCGCCTGCGGCGCGCCCTGATGGACGCGGACGCACCGCCAGCGAGCAGCGCACGGCCGGGCTTTCCCCCCATGCTGGAGGAGATCCTGATGGGTGTGCTCGCGCGAGACCCAGACACGCGACCCGCGAGCGCCGACGTGCTGCAGCGTCAGCTCGAGGGCTTCGCCGCGGGTCAGCGCATCCAGCTCGGGACGGCGCGGGTGGCCGCCTACCTGGCCGACGCGTTCCCTCCGGGGCGCGAGCGCGCCATGTCCTCCGACGCGTCTGCTCCGTTCGCGTTGCCCAGCACGCGCACCAGCGCGCCGCCGCCGCTCTCGCGCGGGTCGTCCAGCGCGCCCCGTGAGCACTCGACTGACCTGGACGGTCTACCGCCCGCGCCCAGTCCGTCCCCGCGGCCCAAGCACTGGACGGGCGAGGGCAGCCTCGCGTTGGCATCGCAGGAGGCCCTGCGAGAGCTGGAGGCCGAAGTCGCCGCACGCGCACGCCAGTCCAGCCGCCCGGCCCAGGGGCTCCAGGACTCGGACAGCGAAGCGGAGGACACGCTGGTGGGTCAGAGCCAGGCGCCGGCCGCCACCGAGCGTCGCCCCAGCTTGAGCCCCGAACGCCCCAGCGTGGGCGTGTACATCCACGTCGGAGGCTCGCCCGACGACGTCAACAAGAAGGGCTGACGAAGGCCCGGTACGGAGCGCTCATCGAGCTGGCGAGGTAGGGTGGCAAGCTGGGGTGGCAAGCTGGGGTGGCAAGCTGGGGTGGCTCGACGCGGCCCTCGAGCATCTGGGGCAAGATCCTCGCAGGGCCACGCCGCGGCCGAGCTCAGGTGAGCAGCGACACGAGCTTCTGCTTCCACTCGCTGTAGGGCGGGTACATCACCGGCGGGTCGACTCGCGTACCCTTGCGCAGCACGGCCTTCTGGTGGCTGAACACGTCGAAGCTGCGCTTGCCGTGGTACGCGCCCATTCCGCTCTCGCCCACACCGCCGAAGGGCAGGTCGGGCACACCCAGGTGCAGCCAGCCGTGGTTGATGGTGACCCCGCCCGACGACGTGCGCTTCAACACGCGGTCGTGCGTGCGCTCGTCGCTCGAGAACAGGTAGAGCGCGAGCGGCTTGGGGCGGCGGTTGATGAACGCCATGGCAGCGTCGACGGTGGCCACCGCGAGCACGGGCAGGATGGGCCCGAAGATCTCGTCCTGCATGACCGGCGAGTCCTCTGGCACGTCCTTGATGATAGTGGGCGCGAGGTAGCGATCTGCCTCTTCGCCCACGCCACCCGTGACGACCTCGCCGGCACCGAGCAGCTTCATGAGCCGCTGGTGATGCCGCACGTTCACCACTCGCGCGAAGTCGGGGCTGTGCTGCGGGTTGTCGCCGTAGAACTCGCGCACATACGACACCATGCGATGCACGAGCGCGTCGTGGACGGCGTCCTCGACCAGGATGTAGTCGGGGGCCACGCAGGTCTGCCCCGCGTTCACGAACTTGGACCACACGATGCGCTTGGCGGCGATGTCGAGATCGGCGGTGCGGTCGACGATGACAGGGCTCTTGCCGCCCAGCTCGAGGGTGACGGGCGTGAGGTGCTTCGCGGCGGCCGCCATGACGATGCGACCGACGCTCCCGTTGCCCGTGTAGAAGATGTGATCGAAGCGCTCGGCCAAGAGCTCCGTGGTCTCCGGCACGCCGCCCTCGACGACGGGAAAGCAGTCGGGGTCCACATAGCGCGGAATGAACTTCGCGAACAGCGCGCTGGTGGCCGGGGCCACCTCGGACGGCTTCAGGACCGCGCAGTTGCCCGCAGCGATGGCACCGACGAGGGGCGCCATCATGAGCTGAAAGGGGTAGTTCCACGGCGAGATGATCAGGACGACGCCGAGCGGGTCCTTGTGGATCTCGCTCTTGCCCGGCTGCACCACCATCGGGGTCGGCACCTCCTCGGGTGCCGCCCACTCGCGCAGGTGCTTCTTCGCGTGATCGATGTCGGTCTTCATGAAGCCGACCTCGGCCAGATACGCCTCGAAGCGCGGCTTGCCCACGTCGGCCGCGAGCGCGTCGTAGATCTCGCTCTCGCGCTCGGCCAAGAAGCGGCTGAGCCCGTCCAGCTGCGCCAAGCGCCAGCGCAGGGAGCGCGTCATACCCGTGTCGAAGCGCTCGCGGGTGCGCTCCACCAGCTCGGCGATGCCGGGGGTGTGAGCGTTCTTGGACGGTGCGGTCTGGGTCTGTTCCATGGGCGGGCTCCTCGTGCGTGGACTGAGGACGTTATCAGACGTCACGCCGGATGGCGAAGGGGGTCTCGCTCGGTGTGTCGGGTGGTGCGCGTGGGGACAGGGGTGATCGCGACGGGAGCGGGGAGGGCCGGCCACGGGCCCGGTCGCGCTGGCGCTCCCTGTGGTGCCTCCCCCGTTTCGACGCGCCGAGGCGCTTGAAACGGGGCCCCCCCAACGCCCGTGGTCGGCCCTCCCCGCTCCCTCGGTGACGTTTGGGCTCGTGGCGCGCGCGGGCCCGGCGGGGCTCGCGGGAGCCCCTTCTGGGCGTGAGGAGGTCGGGGGGCGCGGCTGGGTCGGGGAGTCTGGCGCGACTTGGCTGGTGGGGTCGGCGTGGTCGGGGGGCGCAGCTGGGCGGGGGACTCTTGCGCGACTCGGCTGGTGGGGTCGGCGCTGTGCGCGGATGGGCGGAGTTGTCTGGCGCGACTTGGCGGGTGGGGTCGGCGTGGTCTTCCGGACGCGGCGGGGTCGGTGAGTCTTGCGCGACTTGGCTCGTGGGGTCGGCGTGGTCAGGGGGGGCAGCCGGTGGCGGGGCGGGAGTCCAGGGCGCAGACGGCTTCGAGGACCGGGAGGCAGGTGGTGTTGGACTCGTCTTCGGCGTCGTCCCGGAAGACGACCAGCTCGCGCTCGTTGACCGTGACACGGTAGAGCGGGAAGTAGCCGAAGGTCGAGCGGACGGGCGGGGTGTAGTCGTCGTCGTCGCAGTGGCCGAGGGACTCTTGGATGGTGGGGAGCATGGTCTCGCTGCCGTAGTCGACGGGGCCGAGCACGGCGCTCGCGAAGCAGCGTGGGCGCCGTCCGTCCCAGCCGCAGAGGGAGAGCCGGGCGCTCGCGCTCGCGTCCCAGTCGCAGTCCGAGGCGGAGGCCTCGCCAGCGTTCCACGTGATGGCCACGGAGGCGCGCGGCGTGTCGTCGAGGATCTCGACGGACACGCGGTCGACGTAGGCGTTCTCGCGGCGGCTGTCCCCGTGCTCGCGGCCGAGTTCCTGCAGCACCATGACGCCCGCGGTCGTGCGCGCGACGACGTACTGGGCGCCCTCGGGGCCGTCGTACAGCTCGGGGCTCGTCAGACGCAGGACGGCTACGGCCCAGGTGGGCTCGCCGTCCCGGGCGATGGTGTCCCAGGTGTCCACGTCGCACGCGTGCACGTCGTCGTCGGGCGCGAGCGGCTCGTTGAGGAGGGGCGCGAGGAGGGCGCGACACAGCTCGTCGAGGTTGGGGTAGATGTCCGCGACGCGGGGCACGTCCGCGCTCTCGAGGGCGAAGCGCCGCACGCGGGCCTGCTCGATCTCGGCGACCGCGGCCGCGCCGCGCGCGTCGGGCAGCACGCGCAGCGACTGGGCGTACAGCACGCGCGCCGCGTCCGGCTCGGCTCCACTCTGCGCGTCGCCTGCTGCCCAGAGAGCGCGCGCGTAGTGCTCGCGCACGGTGTCGTCCGGGCGCAGACACAAGGACTGTCGCAGGAGCTCGGCGCCCGTCGCGGGGTCGCGTTGGGCCAACGCCACCCGGCCCGCGTTGTAGAGCAGCATGGCGCGTCGCTCGTCGCTCATGTCCAACGCCAGCGCCGCGTCGAGCTGCAGGACGATGTCTTCGATCAGCGTGGCGCTCAGGCACAGGTGCGCGATGGGCGAGGGCTCCTCGTCAGCCGCCGTGTCCTGGTACGCGAGCTCCTCGAGGTCCTGCGTGAGCTCGCACCACTGCCGCGCACGAAAGCGAGCCCAGGCGGCTTCGCCTTTCAGCCCGGGGTCTTGGTAGCCGGCGACCGCGACGATCTCGAGCGCGGCCGAGAAGCTCTCGACGGCCGTGACCCAGTCGTCCGCAGCCTGGGCGGCGCGCGCACGACGCAGCGGGGCCGCAGCGCGCGCGAGAGCCCGTACGCGCCCTGTACACGCGCCTCGCTCCGCCGCTGGGAGCGCGCGACAGCCCGCCGCCGTCGTGGGGGGCACGGTCTCCGAACGCTCCGGGGGCTCCTGACCGCACCGCAGTGGGTCGGCCACGGCCAACGCCTCCTCGGCGGTCGCGCGACGGGGCTCGGCGCCCTCGCACATGCTCACGAACTCGTCGTCGAGCTCGTCGGCCTCGAGCGCGGGCTCGGCCGTGCGAACGACGGGCGTGTGGCCGCAGCCATGTACGCCCACCAGGAGCAGCAGCGCACAGGATGGGAGCCAGCAGCGTCGATCGCGACGAGCGAGCCCGCACAGCGAACGGGGAGACCGGGCGGTGGACATCTCGCGAAGATATCAGACCAGCGCGCACTCCACGCGGAGGGTCGGCGCCTCGGGCGCACGACGAGACACCCTACCGGAGTCGACGTACGACGCACCGCGTCGCAAGGAATTTCGGCGCGCGGCCCGCAGTGAGCAGGATGCGGGGATGGCTGAACACGAATGGGAACCCCGAGAGCAACCCGCACCGTGGTGGGCGCACCTGCTGCGCTGGTGGCTCTGACATCACGGCTGTACGCGCCGTAGGCTCACGCTCGGACGTCGCGAACGCGCGAAACGCCCGCGCCCCCGGGGAGCATGCGCGCGCGCAGCGCGGCCACACTCCGTCGATGTGCGTCCTACGTTCGGGCGCTCCGCGTGAGGCGCGCGCTCTGGGCCTCGACCTAAAGCTCGCTCAGCCGGGACCGGATCATGTCCGCGTCCCGCGCATTGGGAGCGAGTCGCAAGTAGCGTTCGTACGCGCGACGGGCCTCGGGCGCGCGGCCCATGCGCTGATACGCGAGGCCGAGGCCGCGCCAGGCCGTGGCGTTCCCAGGGTACGCCTGGGTGGCCTCTTGGAACTTGTCGACCGCCGCGGGTAGCCGGCCTGCCACGAGCAGGCTGGTCCCCTCCGACGCGAGCGCCGACGCGCGCTCACGGTCGAGCGAGCGCGAGCTCTGCGCCCCCGAACCGCGGATCTCGGAGTTGTCCGTGGGAGCAGGAGCCGCGCTCGGCGTGGGCGTCACGGCGACCGCCGCGGCCGGGGTCGGCTCGGGGCGCGACGCCGGGGCCGCCGTAGGCGTGCGCCCACGCGCTTCCGCGCGCCGTTCTCGGGCGGACTGCTGGGCGCCCTCCGGGCCCTGATGAGTCGAGGGCGCGGTGGTCACGGGGATGGGCGGGGTAGGCACCGTCACCTCCGTTTCCGGGGCTTCGGGGGCCGTCGGGACCGCCGCGGACACAGGCGTCACCGTCGCGTCCTCGGTCCCGCCGGGCCGCAGGAGCAGACCGCCCGCCGCTCCGACGGCCAGCAACAGCAGCACCCCTGCCACGGCGGCCGCAGCGCGCGCCACGGGGCGTGGCTTCCGCACCGGGACCACGTCACTCGCCTTTTCCTGCCGCATCGGGACGGTCGGATCCACCGCCTCCACGTGGGTGGAGGTGCCCGGGATGACCAAGAGGCGTGGGCTGCCGGTGACAGCGGAGGCCGCCTGGGGTTCGGCGATGCGCTCGAGGTTGGCCTTGGTGAGCCGCAGCACCCGCGGCGCACGGCCGAACGAAGCCTCGATGGCCGCGACGAACTCGTCGGCGAAGTCGCCCGCGCGTTGATACCGCGCCTCGGGGCTGCGCGCGAGACCGCGAGCAATGGCGGCCTCCACCTGCGTGGAGTACGCCTTGCCGTGGGCCGACAGCGGTGGCGCGTCGGCCGACATCTTCTTGAGGAGCTGCGCCGTCGGAGTGGGGCCGTCGATGGGCAGGTAGCCCGTGAGCGCCTCGTAGGCGATGCACGCCAGCGAGTACACGTCCCCTCGGGCGTCGATCATGCGCCCGTCGCCTGCCTCGGGCGGCAAATACTCCGGCGTACCCACGATCATCCCGGCACGAGTGAGGCGTTCGCGCCCATCGCTGAGCAGCGTGGCCAGACCGAAGTCCAGAAGCTTCACGACGTCCGTCCCGTCCGGCTGCTGCGCCAGGAACAGGTTCTCCGGCTTCAGGTCGCGGTGGATGATGTTCTGCGAGTGCATCGCGTCGAGCGCGCTCGCGATGGCGCGCACGATCGCAGCCGTGTGCGTGGGCGGGATGCGGATGTGCTTCTCGAGCACGTCCGCGAGCGACTTGCCGTGCAGCTTGGGCATCACCAGGAACGGGCGCCCGTCGTCCAGCGTCCCCAAGTCGTACACATCCACCACGTTCGGGTGGCCCAGGCCCCCCGCGATGCGAGCCTCCGCCAAGAAGCGCTGCGTGGCGCGACGATCCGAGGCGATGGTGGGCAACAGCACCTTGATGGCGACGTCGCGCTCCATCGCTTCCTGCCGCGCGCTGTACACGGCGCCCATGCCGCCCTGCCCCATGATGCGCTGAACCCGATAGCGGCCCGCCAGCACCGCACCGATCATGGGGTCCGGCTCCTCACCATGAGCGGCGAGCTCGGCGTCGAGATCCAGCTCTCGTTCGGGGGTGGAGCTCATGAGCAAAACACCAGGAAGCAGCAGCGACCATCCGTACACGTGTTGCCGCAAACATTGTTGCAACCGCCGCAGTGCGCCTCGTCCGTGTCGGTGTCCACACACGCGCCCCCGCAGCCCGTCAGACCGGGACCACAGCAGACTCCGCCCGTACAGGTCTGCCCTGCGGTGCAGTCGTTGCCGCAGCTGCCGCAGTGGTCGGGGTTGGCGCCCAGGCTGGTGCACGCGTTGTCGCAACAGCCTTGGCCCGAGGCGCAGAAGTTGCCGCAGCTGCCACAGTTGAGCTCGTTGTTGGCCACGCAGGCGCCATCACAGCACAGGCTCCCCGAGCCGCAGCTGTTGCCGCACGTGCCGCAGTTGGCCGCGTCGTCCGGCACGCATGTGCCGCCGCAGCAGAGCTCACCGGGGTCGCACGCGTTTCCACAGGAGCCGCAGCTCTGCTCATCCGTCTGGGTGTCCACGCACGAGCCCATGCAGCAGGACTCACCGTTGGCAGAGCAGTCCGTTGGGCACCCCTGGCAGAGCGGGGAGCTGGGTGCGCGACAGCCGCCTTGGCAGCACGCCTGACCAGCGTCGCACTCCGCGCCGCACATGCCGCAGTGGTCCGCGTTGCGTGCCGTGTCGACGCACGTGCCACCGCAGCACTGCCGCCCTTCCCCACACGCGCGTCCACACGCCCCGCAGTTGAGCGCATCCGAGTCGAGGTCGGCGCTGCGGCCTGCGCAGCAGGTCAGTCCGTCGCCCGCCGCGCTGCCGCAGGTGCCGCAGTTGGCCCCGTCCACGGCCGTGTTCACGCACTTGCCGTTGCAGCACTCGAGGCCGTTCGCGCACGCGAGGCCGCAGGTGCCACAGTTCGCCTCGTCGCTCAACAGGTCGAAGCCGTTGTCGACCGCGCCGTTGCAGTCGTCGTCGATGCCGTTGCACAGTTCGGCGATGGCATCGGGGGAGACGCACGTGAGCGCGTCGTCCACGCAGTCCATCTCGCCCAACGCGCACCGCCCCTGGCCGTCCCCGACACACGGCTCGTTGCGGCCTTCGATGTCGTCGGTCACGCCGTTGCAGTCGTTGTCAGCCGCGGGGTCGTCTCCGGTCGACATGTTGGCGCAGGTCTCGGCCTCGGGGCCCGCGGCGCTGCACGGCGTCCAGCTGCCGTCCCCCAGACACGTCTGCGCGCCAGTCGCGCAAGCGCCGACACCGATCGTCCCTGGCGGCCCGCCGTAGCAGACCTGGGTGCTGCCCGGGGTCCCGCAGGTGTCGCAGTCTTCGTCGACGAGGCCGTCGCAGTCGTCGTCCACCGCCGTCCCGGCGGTGGTGCAGCCATCGCCGGTCTGCGCGATCACGTGCCCACTGCACGTGCCCGGCGTGCCGCTGTCGCACGTGGACGTGCCAGCCACGCACACTCCCTGACACACGAACTTGCCCGGCGACGTCTCGGTGCAGCCAAGCGCACCAGACGGAAAGCAGTGCACGGCGGCGTCCTCATCCATCTCTCCGTCGCAGTCGTTGTCGATGCCGTCGCAGATCTCGGAGGTGGGGTTGGACACGCGGCGACACACCACGTCGGCCCCTTGACACACGGGCATGCCAGCGTTGCAGGCTCCCATCTGTCCTGTCTCACAGCTCGCCTCGGGCTGCTCGTCGACGTTGTCGTCACAGTCGTCGTTCAGACCGTTGCACGTCTCGATCCCAGGCAAGACCTGTCCACGACAGGGTCCGAAGGACCCGTCGACACAAGCGCGCGTCCCCGGGCGGCACACCCCCCGCGGGGTCGCCATGCCGCCGTCTGCGCCCTGCGCCGTGTAGCACGCCAACGGCGTATCGTCTTCGCACGCAGCGGAGATGCAGAAGCCGCGGTGGCACATCTCGGCCAGGCCGTTGCAGTCCTCGTCGCGCGCGCAGCCCCCATAGTTGGGGTTGGCGTCGAGGGGCACGCTGCAGCCGCTCACGCCGGCCGCCGCGGCGAGGAGAGCGAGCATGCGGGCCACGGGTGCGCGACTGGAGCGCGCAGGAGACCTCGTGCTCACAGGGAACCTCCAATGGAGAGGCCGACGACGCGTGGTCCGATGAGCACGCTGGCGCTCACCGCCGGCTCGTCACGGCGCTGGCTGCGCTTCCGCGCGAGGATACCGCACACCACGGCGCTCACTGCGCTCGCCCCAGCGACCGCCGCCATGCTGGTCGCCGCACGTCCGAGCCGAATCGCGCGCTCACGCTCCCCGAGGGCTGCGTCCACGTCCGCTGGGGTGTCGGTGGTCGCCGAGCGATAGTCGTCTTCAGCCGCGCGATGTTGCGTGCCCGCATAGACGAAGGCTCCCAGGCTCGCGAGAGCAACACCAGCTGAAACGTATGCACCCGCACGAACTCCTTGTGGGCTACGCGGCTCCCGGGGCGATGGCGTGGGTCGAGCGACGGGTGGCGTCGCCTGCTGTGGAGCTGCGACGACCGTGGGCGCTTCCGTTGGCAGCGGCGAGAGCCCGAAGACCTCGCGGACCAGCGGAGGGATGGTGTCCAAGATGGCGGCGTCCGGCGCTGGCGCCTCCACGCCCCGCGTCACGACGCGCACCTGCGACCCGTCGAAGTAGGCCACGGTGAGCAAGAGGCGCGCGCCCGAGCGCTCGAGTGACCCGTACACGAGCCGACTCACGCCCAGCTCCTGCGCCACCACCGTCAGGCACTCCGGGGTCTCGCCCAAGCACCCGAGCGCCATCTGCAGGTCCTCGAGATAGAGCGCTGGTGTGCCCGCCGTGAGGACGACCTGGGCGCGATCGACCTCGACGCGGATGAGCCGACCCGTCGCTTGCGCCAGGTCGCGCAGATCGGCCCCAGACGTCGTCTGCAAGACCACCGCGCTCGGCCGCTCGTCTGCTTGGCCCTGCGCCTCGGCGCTCGGCGTGACCACCAGGCCCAGCCAAGTGAGGGCAGAGCAGAATGACGCGACTCGCACGCAGGACGGCACGAAGCGCGGAACGGAATTAGGGGTCGCGTCCGACATAGGGGGGAACCCGGTGCCACCGGGAACAACGGGATACTAGCCCATAACGGTGACAGACTCCAACCCGCCGGCGACGATTGTCCGACACCAGCTGGTGTTGGACAAATATCCAGTCACACAAGACTCTTGTTTTGTGGGTGTTTTCTGCGCAGCTCCCCTTGGACGAGGCGCCGTACGATTTTTTGCCACGTCGGTTACGCAACCACGCGTCCCACACTGGCCGCGTCTATGAGAGGAGGGCAGCCACGCGGGCGCGCAAGTCCGGCAGGAGCTCCTCTTCGAACCACGGGTTCTTCTTGATCCACATGCGGGATCGCCAGCTTGGATGGGGGGTGGGGAGCAACTCGGGCAGGTACTCCCGATAGCTCGCCACGGTGTCGGTGAGCGTCCCTTTGCGGCGCTTCCCCAGGTAGTGGGCCTGGGCGTACTGACCCACCAGCAGCGTCAGCCCGAGCCGCGGCATGTGCCCCCGCAGCCGCGCGTGCCACAGCGGCGCGCACTCCGGGCGCGGGGGCAGATCCCCTTGGGAGGCTCTTCCGGGGTAGCAAAACCCCATCGGGACGATGGCGACGCGACGCTCGTCGTAGAACGTCTGCTTGGGCATGGCGAGCCACTCGCGCAGGTGATCTCCCGAAGCATCGTCCCATGGGATGCCGCTCTCGTGCACCTTGGTGCCCGGCGCCTGCCCGATGACGAGGAGGCGCGCGGTCGCGCTCGCGCGGAGCACGGGGCGCGGTCCCAACGGGAGGTGCTCCTTGCAGACCTCGCACGCCCGCACCTCCGACAAGAGCTGCTTCAGCGCTCGGCTCATCCCGTCAGCGTAGCGCACGCGTCGGCCGCGAAGAAGCGTCCGCGTTCGTCGCGTGCCACGCGCCCCCACGCGACCTCGGCGTCATGGACGAAGACCACACCGCCGGAACGGCGTTCGAGGCTGGCGAGGAGCAGCTCCTTCTCTTCGATCAAGCGCTCGGGGAATCGGTCGTAGCCCATCGTGATGGGCAGATGCATCCATGGGGCCCCTGGGATGCAGTCGGACGCGTACAGGAGGGGGCCGTGATCCGTCGGGAGCTCCACCATCATCAACCCCGGCGTGTGACCGTCCGAGAAGTAGAGCGGGTAGTCCGCGCCGAGCGTCACCGACGTGGCTGGCGTACCGAGCGGCGCGTCGGGAACGAGCTCGAGCATCCCCGTCGCCCGCAGCAAAGCAGGCAGCGCGGCGATGAACGACGCCCGGTCGCGTGCGTGGGGAGCCTCGGCGCGCTCGAACGCGCGTTGGCCCACGACGTAGGACGCGTTGGGAAAGGCGAGTCGCTCGGGGACGCCAGGCTCGTAGGCAGCCAGCACGCCGCCGGCGTGGTCGAAGTGCAGGTGGCTCAGGACGATCACGTCCACGTCTTCCGGCGCGACGCCGTGCGCGGCGAGGCTCTCGAGCAGCACGTGCCGCTCCTCCTGCACGCCGAAGCGGTCACGCATCCCGGGCTCGAAGAAGGCCCCGATGCCGGCCTCGAACAGCAACGTGCGCTCCCCGTCGCGCACCAACACGGACCTGCACGCGAGGGGGACGCGGTGGCGCGCGTCGGGGGCGATGAAGCGCTCCCACAAGGCACGCGGCGCGTTCCCGAACATGCTGCCTCCGTCGAGGCGCTGGCTGTTGCCGAGGATCGAGACGAACGTGCGCGTGGTGGTGCTGGTCATGACGAGGATGGGACCGTAGCAGCCCACGGAACTCTCCGCTGCACCGGACGCCGAGCCGCGGCGCGAACGGCGCGGCGCAATCGCGAGCACACGAGGCGCGCACCGCCGGGTCGCCGTCTCGCATCGACGTCGCCCTGACGAGCGTCAGGAGCGGCGGAGGGCGGACACGGCAACGATGCGAGTCCCGCGGGCATCGGCCAGCCCCGCGAGCCCCGCGCGTGCCACCTTGCCCAACGACGTGCGAGGCAGCGCATCGACCACCCAATACTCCTTCGGCCGCTTGAAGGAGGCGAGGGCCCCCGACAGGGCCACGTCGACGTCGCGCAGCAGAGCCTGGACGTCGGACCAAGGCGCCTCGTCTTCGCCCGCGCACGTCGGCTCCAGGATCCGCGCGTCGGACGAGGCGAGCTCCGTGGTGCTGCGACGGGTCTCCAACACGCAGACCGCGACCACCCTCTGACCCCAGGTCGCGTCGTGGACACCGATGACGGCGGCTTCGCGCACGGCGGGATGCGCGCTCACCCGCGCCTCGACCTCGGCCGGGTAGACGTTCTCGCCACCAGTAATGATGAGGTCCTGCCGACGCCCCTCGATGTGAACGCATCCGTCGTCATCGACGCGCCCGAGGTCCCCAGTGCGGAACCACCCGTCTTCGTCCAGAGGTTCCCGCTGCCCCAAGTACCCCGAGAAGAGCGTCGGGCCACGCACCTCGAGCACGCCCCCACGGGCTCGCACCTCCACACCGCGCAGCGGGCGCCCGCACCCGGGTTCGCCTGCGTCGCGTTGGGTCGCGATCTGCGAGCACGCCTCGGTCATGCCGTAGGTCAAGCGAATCGGGAAGCCCGCAGCACGCGCTCGCGCGACCAGACCTGCATCTGCGGCGGCGCCTCCCAGCAGGACGACACGGAGTGACGGAGGCGCGCTCCCGGTCTCGTCCAGGCACCGAGCCAGCATCGTCGGTACGAGCGAGAGCTGTGTCACGCCGTACCGACGGACGAGGTCGAGGGTCGTCGCGGGGTGGAACTCGGAGCTGGCCGGCAGCACCAGCGTCCCTCGGTGGACCAGGGCGCGCAGCAGGATGGAGAGACCGCCGACGTGCGCCGGGGTCAGCGACGCGAGCCACACGTCGGGCGCGTCCTGGGTCGCTGACGACGGTCTGGCCGCTCCAGCAGGGAGGGACGAGCTGCGTTGTCGAGAAGCCCACGCGGAGGCCACGAACGCGCGCCGGGAGAGCACGGCGCCCTTCGAGATACCGCTGGTGCCCGAGGTGAAGAGGATGGCCAAGGGCGCCTCGGGCAGCGGCCGCTTCGTGTCTTCGCTGCGCTTGAACGGAAGCCGTGAGGGCCGTTGGTGGATCCAGCGCGCCCCGCTCTCGCGGACGATGGCCTCGTGCTCGTCGGGGGTGCCTCGGGGATGCAGCGGGACCAGCACGATCCCCGCGGCGACCGCGGTGAAGACGGTCACGACCGTGTCGACGTCCAGGCGTGGGATGAACGCGAGGCCGTCCCCAGCGCGCCACCCCAGCTGCTCCAGAGCCCGCCGCTGAGCCTCGCACCGCGTCGCGAGCTCCGCATGAGAGAGCGGGCCGGATGGGCCATCGATCGCGAGGCGCGTGGGATGCTCGCGAGCGGCCTCGGCGATGGACAGATCGCGTTCGAAGTGGCCGCAGCCGGGTGCGTGATGCGGGATGACGGGCTCGTCCCCCTGCCCCGCGTGGGCTTCGAACGCGAAGGGCGGCTGGAGCGCGTGCAGCCCAGCGTGATCGCCGACGCCCGCAGCCGCGCCACCCGCGATGGCGAGCGCCAACTCACGCAGGACCGCGTTCGCGACCGGCCCCTCGAGGGTGTGTGACACGATGGGTTCGATGCCGCGCCTGAGGGCCTCGCGCACGTACGGAGCGCAGCGCAGCAGCCCTCCGAGTGAGGTTGGCTTCAGCACCCATGCGCGTACACCGGGGTGCGGCACGACGTCCGCCGCCGGCACGCCGCGGAGCGACTCGTCCAACGCCAGCGGCACGGGCGCGCCGGTGGGCAGCGTCGCGCTCGGCTCCTCACAGAACTCCGCGTCGAGGGCCGCCAGCGCGAGCAGCACGCGATCGACGTCGCTCGCCCCAAGCGAGCGGTTGGCGTCGAAGCGAAGACGCGCGGCTGGAAACCGATCGCGCAGCTTCCGCGCGAAGGCGAGCTCGGCGTCGAGGTCGCGTCCCAATTTGAGCTTGAACGTGTGGACACCCGCCGCGCTCGCCGCTTCGGCGGCTCGGAGGTCGTCCGGCGCAATCCACGCGGCCACGCCGAGCTGGCTGCCCGACACGTGGGCGCCCGGTGGGCCGAGCTCCAGCCCGTGCCGCAGGGCCGCCCACAAGGGCACACCTCGCGTACGCGCGTAGGCATCGAACAGCGCGCTCTCGAACGCAAAGCGCGCCGCGTGGGCGACCGTCGGGATGGCGTCCGAGGCGCGCGCGACCGAAGCCGTGAACGCCTCCAACGTGTCCATGCCGACTTCCACCGTCGGGCCGAGCCCACGCAACGCGCGCTCGCTCTCCTCGAGACTGTCGTCCGAGTAGCCGGGGAGCGGCGAGGCCTCGCCGAGCCCACACACCCCCGCGACCCGCGCCAGCAGCAGCCAACCGCTGCGCTCCTCGAAGCGCGCTACGGCGTTCTCGACGGGGCGCTCGAAGGTGCCACCCAGGGGCGAGAGCGACAGTGAGACCTTCACGTCGTCACCGAGATCCCCAACGCGAAGAGCAGCCCGAAGGCCAGCAGCAGCTTGGCGGTCCCCGTCAGCGCAGCGTTCAGGGTCGCGCCATCGCGCACCCACACCGCGCGCAGCAGCACCGCCGCCGCCGGAAAGGTCACGAAGACGATGAAGATCAGCGAACCCACGAGCCCCAGCGCGAACAGATACACAGGGATGCCGTACGCCACGGCGATCAACAGCGAATACTCGATGCGCACCCCGGTGGCCCCCAGACGCACGGCGAGGGTGCGCTTGCCGGTGCGCGCGTCGCCGACGCGGTCTCGCAGGTTGTTGACCACGAGGATGGCCGTCGCCAGCGCGCCGACGGGGATCGCGGCGAGCAGCGACAGGGTCGTCGGTAGCCGAGCGAGCGGGACGCTCTGCACCAGCTGCACATACTCGGTGCCGCACACCGCGACGAAGCCGAAGAACAGCATGACGAACACGTCGCCGAGCCCATGATAGCCGAGCGGGTACGGGCCGCCGGTGTAGGCGATGCCGGACAGCACGCTGGCGACGCCGATGGCCACCACGACCCAGCCCCCGATCCACACCAGGTAGAGACCGGCCAACGTCGCCAGGCCGAAGCTGACGACCATACCCCGCTTGAGCTGCGCGGCCGTGAGCAGCCCCGCTTGGGCCGCGCGCACGGGCCCGAGACGCGTCTCGTCGTCGGTGCCCTTCTCGAAGTCGAACACGTCGTTGGCGAAGTTGGTGCCGATCTGGATCATGCAGGCGCCGAAGAGCGCCGCCGCCGCCGCGAGCCAGGCGACCCCACCGGCCGAGCTCGCGCACGCCGTCCCAACCGCGACGGGCACCAGCGCGGCGCTCAGCGTCGCCGGACGGGAGGCCAAGATGAAGGCCTCTTTGGACCCCGGTCGCACATCAGACATCCACAGTCTCCGAGAGCACGCGCGCCAGCTCGCGTGGCGCCTCCAGCGGCACATTGTGCCCGATTGGGTTGGCGTCGTCGCCGACCACGATGACCCGCCCCAGCGGTAGGCGCTCCTGCATGGCAGCGGCGCGCGGCCGAAAGGGTGCGTCCGCGTGACCCACGACCAGCGTCACCGGTAGGTCCAGGGTCGGGAGCGCGTCGACGTACGACGGCATGCGCCCGAGGCTGAGCACGCGCAGCGCCGCCGCGAGGCGCGCCGGGTCCTGCTGCAAGCGCTGTGCGCGCTGCACAGCGAGCACCGCCGGGTCGAGCCGCCGCTGGCTGGCCCACATGGGCAGCGCCTCCCAGCGCGCGACGAAGGCAGCGAGCCCCCCACGCTCGAGGTCGTCGGCCAGCGCGTCGTCGGCGGCGGCGCGCGCGCTGCGCTCGGCCGGATCCACGAGACCGGGGTGGACGCCCACGAGGGTGATGGACTCGAAGCGCACGCGGTGGCGCACCGCGAGGCCCAGGGCCAGGCGCGCGCCGAGGGAGTAGCCCAACAGGTGCAGGGTCCCGCGGGGAAGGCCTCGGGCGATGCGGTCCACCTCGTCCTCGAACGAGGTCGCCGTGGGCGGACTCGCGGGGGCGCTGTCATGCGCAACGGGCGCCACCTGCGTATGGCCGCCTTCCATGAGCGTGGCCGCCGCCCCTTCATGTCCGACCACCGTGGGCGTGAGCACGCGCAGCGGCCTCGCGCCCTGCGCGCGGAGGGCGGCGAGCACCGGGTCCCAGCTGGTAGGACTGCCCGTGAAGCCGTGCAGGCACACGAGCGTCATGTCGGGCCTCCCGCGGCGCGTGCCACGAGCGCCTCGACCTCGGCGTACAGCGCGCGCTGCACGGGTCCGGCGTCGTGCGGCGGGACGACCGCCTCCACCACGTGTAGGCCCGGGCGCCCGACGCGAGCCGCCAGCGCCTCGCTGAGCGCAGCGCGCGTACGCACCACGACGTGGTCGTGGCCGAACACACGCGCCGCAGCGGCCAGGTCCGCGCCGTGTTCGGTGGTGAAGCTGCCCA
Source organism: Sandaracinaceae bacterium (assembly GCA_020633055.1). Lineage (NCBI taxonomy): Bacteria > Pseudomonadati > Myxococcota > Polyangiales > Sandaracinaceae > Sandaracinaceae bacterium. The sequence continues at coordinate 226,291 of JACKEJ010000005.1, forward strand.
TCGGTGCGCCGGCGTGACGCGCGATGGGCAGCAGCTCGAAGATCCGGCCGCCGCCGTTCTGCAAGACGACGATGGTGAGCGAGCTGTCCGCGTGGTGCGCTCCGAGGCCACCCAGGTCGTGGACGAAGCTCACGTCCCCGACCAGCGCCACCATGGCGCGCCCGGTGGACGCCGCGCCCGCCGCGCCGGCCGAGAGGCCGTCGATGCCCGAGGCCCCGCGCTGCGTGTGCACGCCGCCGACGGGGCGCTCGCGCCGCGCGTAGGCGTCTACGTGGCGGATGGACAGGCTGTTGCCCAGCAGGAACCCGTCGGTCTCTCCCAGTGCATCGACGACCGCCTGCGCCACCGCGCCCTCCGACAGCTCTGTGTCTTCTGCGAAGCGACGATCGAAGATCGCCTGGGCCTCACCGTCGAGCGCGCCGAGGCGCGCGGCATACGGGCGTGTCGCGGCCTCGGAGCGTGCGCCCTCTGCTTCGAGGGCGTCGGAGAGCGCGTCCAGGGCACTGGAGACGTCACCCACCAAGATGTCCGCGGCGTTGCGTGCGGGGTCGGGCCGACCAAAGGGGGCCAGCACGAAGCGCGGGCAGGTGGCCTCCTGCGCGAGCAGCTCGAGGCTCTTCGACGTGGGGGTCGCACCCACCTGGATGACGAGCTCGGGGGCGAGCGCCGCGCGCGCCGCGGGGGCACGCAGCAGCGCGTCGAAGCATCCCACGCGCGTCACGCCGTCGGGCACCGGACCGAAGCGGCACTGACTGCCTGCCTCGGCCAGCAGCGGAAAGCCGCTCGCGCGGGCGAAGCGTAGGACCGCCGCGGGGACGTCGCTCCGACGGGCGAGGGGACCCACGACCAGCAGCCCGCGCGCGCCTCGCGCGTGGCAGGCGAGGACGGCGGCCCGGAGCGGACGGAGGGCATCGTCGCCCACGCTGTCGGGCGCGCAATCCACGATGCGGGGGGTGGCCGAGACCCACGCGTCCACAGCGTGGTGCACGACCAGCGCTTCACCCGTCTCGGTGGGCTCCAAGGGCACGCGTAGCGGGACGTTGAGGTGCAGCGGCCCCACCTCGGGTCCGGCCAGGCCGGCTCGGAGGAACGTCGAGAGGCGAGCACGCCACGCGTCCACGTCGGCGAGCGAGCTCGCGCACCCCAGGTCGAGCTCCTCCCGCACGAACGCGCCGAACAGACCGCGCTGCGTGATGGTCTGGTTCGCGCCCCAACCGTGCAGCTCGGGGGGGCGGTCGGCCGAGACCACCAGCATGGGGAGCCGGGTCTCCGAGGCCTCGATCACGGCCGGCAGGTAGTGGGCCAGCGCGGTGCCGCTGGTGCAGAGCAGCGGCGCCACCCTGCCCGTCTCGCGCGCGACGCCCAACGCGAAGAACGCCGCGGCCCGTTCGTCGATGACGTGGTGCAGAGGGACACCCAGCTGGTGCAGCGCCAGCACGAGCGGTGTGCTGCGGGAGCCAGGGCTCACCACCCAGCGCGTGGTCCCGGTGGCCCGTGTGATGGCGCCCACCAGGAAGCGCGCGGAGGCGTACTGGAGATCACACGCGTGCATGGGGACCCTCAGGCGCCCGAGAGCGTGCCCAGCACGGCCCGCATCTTGAGCTCGGTCTCGTCGTACTCGGCGTCCGGGCGCGAGTCCCGCACAATCCCCGCGCCCGCATAGACGGACACGCGCCCGTCGTGCACGACGCCCGAACGAAGCGCGACGACGAAGCTCCCGTCGCCGCTCGCGTCGGTCCAGCCGAAAGGCGCGCTGTACCAGCCACGCGACACGGGCTCGCGCTCCAGGATCCAGGCGATGGCGGCTTCGCGCGGCACCCCCCCGACGGCGGGGGTCGGGTGTAGGGCGCCCACCAGCTCGAGCACGCTCGCGCCATCGCGCAGGCGGCCCTCGATGGGCGTGCGCATGTGCACCACGTCCGGTAGCTCGCGGGTGCCCGGCTGCGGGTCGTGCGTGACCGCGCTGCAGTGCGGCTCGAGCGCCCCCACGACGGCGTCGACGACGAAGCGGTGCTCACGGCGGTCTTTGTCGCTGGCCAGGAGCTTCGCGCTCTCGCCGCGCGGCATGGAGCCCGCCAGCGCCTCCGTGTGGACGCGGTCTCCGGTGCGGGTCACGAGGCACTCGGGCGTGGCACCGAGGAAGGTCACCACGCTTCCACGGGCGTCGCGGCGGAAGATGGCGAAGCGGGTGCACGACACGAAGCGCGCGTCCAAGCGCGCGAGCATGTCCACCGCGTCGGGCAGGTCGCCCTGCACTCCGGCCGCCTCGGCGCGCCTGGCGAGCACGACCTTCTCCAGCCGACCCGCCGCGATGGCGTCGCGCGCGTCCCCGACCATCTGCGCAAAGCGTTCACGAGGGAAGTGCGTCACCTGCGCCACGGAGGCCGCAGCGGGCTCGCGCGGCTCGCTGGTGAGCGCGGCGACGAGGGCGGGGACCTCGTCCAGCAGCGCCTGACCGGCGCGCTCACCGTCCTCCGGGAGCACGCAGAACGACAGCCACGCTTGGCCACCACTGACCGCGTACTGCACGCGAGGCATGACGAACAGCCCATCGCCCAGCGGCTCGAACGGCGTCCCCACGGACGCCCCCGGGGCGAAGGCCAAGCCCCCGAACACACGCGGCGTCGGGGCCCCTTCGACGGCCACCACGCGCAGCGCAGCAAGGCGCGCCGCGATGGCGTCTCGTTGCGCCGCGAGGCCGTCGTGGTTCGGGCACTCGAAGGCCACCTCGAGACCCGCGATGGCGAGGCCGGCGGGTGGATGAAAGTACACGGACGCACGGGCGCGGTCCGCTTCGAACAGCTGCGCCGGGTGCGCGACGGGGGCAGGCACCGTGACGTGCACGGCGTGACCCGCGTGGCGGCCGAGCGCCTCGGACAGGGCGCGACGCGTCTCGCGCGCCCACTCCTCCGCCGTGCCAAGGACGACCGCTGCTCCCGAACGGGCCTCGGCCTCCCCGAGCGGGGTGCGCGCGTGCTCTCGCTGCGCGGCGCTGCTGCTCATCCGATCACCGCTCCGCGAGCCGGCCCGCCTTCGCCCAGGCTCTCGGCGACGTACAGGCAGCAAACCCCGAAGGTGAGGCGCTCGAGCGTCACCATCTTCATGCCGGCCTCTTCCATCAACGCCGCGAACTCCTCGGGCTCCGGAAAGGCCGCGATGCTCTCTTGGAGGTAGCGGTACTCGGCGCTGCCGGAGAGCCACGCCCCGAGGCGCGGGACCACCTGGCGGATGTGGAAGCGCGCGAACGGGCTGAGCACGCCGCGCTTGGGCTCGCTCAGCTCGAGCACACAGATGCGGCCGCCCGGACGCACCACGCGCGCCATCTCGCGCAAGCCACGGCGCCGATCGGGCACGTTTCGAATGCCGAACGCGATGCACGCCGCGTCGAACGAGCCTGCGTCGAACGGCAGGGACTGCGCGTCGCCCTCCATCAACGTCACGCGCCGCCCGAGCTGCGCCGCGTCCACCTTGCCGCGCCCGACCTTGAGCATGTTGACGGACGGGTCCACGCCCACCACCTCGCACTCGGGGTGCGTCTCGGCGATCTGGATGGCGAGGTCGCCAGTGCCCGTGGCGAGGTCGAGTACGCGGGACCCCGAGCCCACGGAGAGCGCCGCGACCGTCTTGCGGCGCCAGCTCTGATCCACGCCCATGGAGATGATGCGGTTGAGCCGGTCGTAGCGGTCCGCGATGTTGTCGAACATCTGACCGGAGCCCATGCGTGCTTCGGTCATGGCGCTTTTCCCTCGGCGGCGCGCCGCGGCGCCTCCTGCTCCTCGCCCTGCTGCGCCACCTCGGCCTTGCGCGCGTGCAGGCGCATGTGGCCCTCCTGGATGCCCTCGCCCGCCAGCGCCTTGAGCGCGGCCAGGTTGCTGGCCAGGCCCGCCGACGCGATGACCACGCCGAGGTCACCCGCGCGCTCGAGGTCCATCAGCTCGAACGCGGCGCGGACGCCCTGGTGCACGCGCGTGGAGCCACCGACCGTGCCCACGGCCATCGGCATCTCCAGCTCGCCGCGCACGCCCGTCTCCGTGCGGCGCCAGACCGCGAGCGGCCGGTACTGTCCGTCCCGCGAAGCAAAGGCGTGCGCCCCGGCCTCGAGGCTGCGCCAGTCCTGTCCCGTCGCGAGGGCCACCGCGTCGGCCCCGTTCATGATGCCCTTGTTGTGGGTCACGGCGCGGAACGGATCGAGCTCCGCAAAGCGGCTGGCCTTGGCGATGCCGTCCGCCACCTTCGCGCCACCCACGGCGTCCGCCATGACCTCGCAGCTGACCTTGACCGTGCGGCGCAGCGGCAGGTTGCTGAGGATGCGCAGCCCGATCTCGCCGCCGATCTCGGCGTGCACCAGCGGAGCCACGGCCTCCGCCACGGTGTCCACCACGTTGGCGCCCATCGCGTCACCCACGTCCACGTAGAGGTGCATCACCAGCACCCCGTCCGTCGGGCAGAGGACGCGCACGTCGAGGTCGCGGCAGCCGCCCCCACGGCGCACCATGCCGGGGATGCTGGCGTTGCCCGCCGCGAGGATGCGCTCGCGCGAGGCCTCGATGCGCGCCGCGGCGTCGGCCGCGTTGGGCACGCCGTCGAACTGCACCTGCGTGGTCATGATGGATGCGCTGGCCTCGCCGAAGAAGCCGCCCGTCATGCGCACCAGGCGCGCCGCGTTCGAGGCCGCGGCCACCACGGAGGGCTCCTCCACGCTCATCGGGACCAGCACGTCGCGGTGGTTCACGCGGAAGTTCAGCGCGATGCCCATGGGCAGGCCGTAGCAGCCCACGACGTTCTCGCTCATGCGGTCGGCCACGTCCGGCGGGAGACCGCCGCCGGCCTCCAAGAACGCGACGGACTCGGGCGAGAGGCGCCCGGTCTCGACGAGGCGTGCGAGGCGTTCGCGCAGGGACTTCTTGTAGAAGCCCGGGATTCGACTGGTGACGGAGTCGGTCATGGTGTTCTCTCGAGCTCAGGCTTCGCGATGGACGGTGGCCTGCGCGACGGTCAGGAGCGCCTCGATGGCGCGGGAATCGGGCAGCGGGGAGAGCACGGCCGCGGCGCGGTCGGCGTGCTCGAGGGCGAGGGCGCGGCAAGCGTCGAGAGCCCCCGTGCGCACCAGCGCCGCGCGCAGCGTCTCGTGGAGGGTCGCCGTGCGGGCCGGGTCGGCCTCGTCGTCCGCGCCCAGGATCTCGCCCAGCAGGGCACCCAGGCTCGGGTCCTGCTCGTAGGCATGCAGCAGCGGGTAGGTCATCTTGCCCTCGCGCAGATCCGTGAAGAGGGCCTTGCCGGTGGCCTGCTCGTCGCCCGCGTAGTCGAGCCAGTCGTCGATCAGCTGGAAGGCCATGCCGAGGTGGGTTCCGTAGTCTTCGAGGGTCTTGCAGGCCGCCTCTTCCAAGCCGCCCGCGCGCCCGCCGGCGTACATCGCCCAGCGGAACAGCGCGGCCGTCTTGCCTTCGACGACCTTGAAGTAACTCTCGCGGCGGGTGTCGATCTTCCCGCGGTTCTCCAGCTGCAGCGCCTCGGCGAAGATCATCTCCTCGATGATCGCCAACAGGCGGTCGAGCGTGCCCTCGACGCGCGCCACGCGCACCCGGCGCAGCGCCTCCACCAGCAGCCAGTCACCCGCGAAGATGCTGGCCGCGTTGCCATACAGCATGCGCGCGGCGGGGGCCCCGCGGCGCTGCTCGCTCTGGTCGATGACGTCGTCGTGCAGCAGCGTCGCGCAGTGCACCAATTCCACGGCGACGCCCATCTCGCGCGCTTGATCGCTGAAGCCCGAGCCCACGCGCGACGCGAGCGCCACGCACATCGGGCGCAGACGCTTGCCGCCGCGCGCGATCAGGTGCAGCGCGCTCTTGCTCACCACGTTCGGATCGGCCGCGCGCTCCGGCAGCGCGTTGAGCGCGTTCTCGAAGTCCTTCATGTCCCAGCGGACGAGATCGCCGAGGTCCGCCAGGCGCGTGGCGAGCTCCGCGAGCCCCTGCTCGTCGCAGATGGACCGCAGGCTGCGGAGGACATCGCGCGAAGGGTCGGCGCGAACGGCGGAGAGCAACGACATCAGACTTGTTCCTCGGCGGAAGAGAGCTCGCTCGGGTCGACGGTCTTGCCCGCCACGAAGGCGCGCACCATCCGGTCGCCGACGCTAGCGAGCGCACGCAGATACGCAAGGCGCCGCCGCTTGAACGCGATGGCGGCCCGGTCGGCCCCGGCCACGCGCAGCTCCTTGAGGGCTCCGTCGGCCGCGCTGAAAGCCTCGCTGGCGTCGCGGATGAGCACCAGCTCGCGGCGCTCGACCACCCGGCGCACCAAGCGCCAGACCCGCGGCTCGACGCTGTAGAAGTCGCGCCGCTCGCCGGTGACGTACGTCTTGCGCACGGCGCCCCACTTGTGGAGCTCGGCCAGGGTCAGGGACACGGCGCTGGGGCTCAGCTGCAGGCGCTCCCCGAGCGCGGCGATGTCGAGCGGATCCGGCGACATGAAGAGCACCGTCCACAGGCGTCCCATCTGCCGCTTGAAGCCCCAGAACTCCATCAAGGCGCCGACGGCCTCGGCCACCTCGAGCTCGACGTGCCACCACTCCGGCGTGTCGTCGGTGGGCTCCGAGGGGGCGATCAGGCTGCGAGCGGGTCGAGACATGACTTCAGAACTTTCAAAAGTTCTTGAAACTTCAATAGACTCAGGAACCCGTGCGGTCAAGGCCGCGCCGTCGATCACGACCGGCGCCCGGCTTCCCCTGCACAATCCAGGGACACGGCAAATGGATGGCTCGCAGTGGCCGGAATGGCGGTACGCTCGCGGGCATTGTGGGCCTGCCTCCTGCCGACCCCCGGAAGATCAAGCGCGCCCGCACCTTGGCTCTCTTGCTCTTCACGGTCGTCTCCAGCGTGCTGGGCGTCGTCTGGATCCAGCAGCGCGCGCAGTGGACGGCCACGACCAACGCCCAGGTCCAGCTGGCCACGGACCAGGCGTCGCTGCGGCTGAGCGACTTCGTCGTGGCGCGCGTCTTGGCGACGGCGGGGCTGCTCGAGTCGACGCGCACGGGGGATGACGACGAGTTCGTCGCTCGGGCCCTCACGGTGCAGTCCGAGTTCGGCGGCTTCCAGGCCATCAACCGTGTCTCGCCCGCGGGCATCATCGAGCTGGTCACCCCCGCCGCCGCAAACAGCGTGGCGCTCGGCCGCAACGTCAGCCTGCGGCCCCACGCGCGGGAGGCGTTCCTCCGGGCCCAGCGCACGGGCGACGTCCACATGACCGACGCGCTCGAGCTCTTCCAGCGAGGTCGCGGCTTCGCCGTGTACTTCCCGATCACGGAGGGACCGCTGGCGGGGCACTTCGTCAACGGCGTCTTCCGTGTCGACCCGATCATCACGACCGCGCTACGCGGCGATCTGCTCGAGGGCTACTGGATCGAGTTGGTCGACGACACGGGCGAGGTCCTGACACGCCCCGAAGAGCCCGACGCGGTCGCGCGTCGAGAGGCAGAACGCCGCCCCACGTCCAGCGTGACGTTCGCGCTGGTGGACCGGCGCTGGACCATGCGCGCGTGGCCGCGCGACGCCCTCTGGCGGCAGCTACGCGCCGGGCGCCCCGACGAGGTGTTCGCGTTCGCGCTCCTGCTGGTGGGGCTGGTCTCGTGGCTGATCTACGTCCAGCTCATGCGGGAGGTGCAGCGCGATCGCGTGGCGGAGGAGCGCCGCGAGATGACGCGCCGGCTCGAGACCACCACCAAGATGGAGTCGCTGGGGCGCCTGGCCGGCGGGGTGGCCCACGACTTCAACAACATCCTGACCGTCGTGATGGGCAGCGCCCGCCTCGTGCAGCGCGAGGCAGGCAGCAACCCGCGCGTGGCGAGCCACGTGAGCGCGATCATGGACGCCGCCGAGCGGGCGAGCGCGCTGACGCGTCAGCTGCTGTCGTTCGCCCGGCAGATCCCGACGCCCGTCGAGACGCTCGACCTGAACCAGGAGCTCCGCGGACTCGAGCCGATGCTGCGGCGCCTGACACCCGCACGGGTGACACTTACGGTATCGACGGGTCAAGAGCCGCTGCTCGTGCGTGGGGAGCGCTCGCAGCTGAGCCAGCTGTTCGTGAACTTGGTGGTGAACGCCATCGACGCGATGCCCGAGGGAGGCCCCCTGCGCGTCCGCACGCGCCGCGACGGGCACCACGTGCTGATCGAGGTCGAGGACGCCGGTGTGGGGATGGACGCGGCGACCCGCAACCACATCTTCGAGCCTTTCTTCACGACCAAGGCCGAGGGCGAAGGGACGGGACTCGGACTCGCCACGGTGTACGGCATCGTCACGAGCTACCACGGGAAGATCGACGTCGACAGCGCGCCGGGCGAGGGCACGACCTTCCGGTTGCGGCTCCCTGCCGCGCGGCCAACGCGACGGCGAAACGAGCAGGCGGCCGGGCGCTGAGGGGCTCGAAAGGGACTTGCACATCCTCATCCGTGGCGGTACGAGTCGCCAATGAGGCTGTGGAGCAGGTGGGGAAGCGCGCGCGCGCAGGTGGTCGGGGTGCTGGTGCTCGCTTGGGGCGGCAGCGCCGCCGGATGTTCGGTGCTGTTCGACACCGACCCCTACCGGCAGGAAGAGGCCGTCGTGCAGCCGTCGGCGCCGGCCGTCTCGATCGTGCCGACCTCGCCGACGACCACGGACGAACTCTCGGTGTCGATCGACACCCCCAGCGTCGACCCGCTCTCGGAGGCGGTGACGTACCGCTACGAGTGGGACAGAGACGCCGCGGGTTCCGTCGCAACGACCGCCACCGTGCCCCCATCCATGACGCACAAGGGAGAGGTCTGGACGGTGCGGGTGTACGGGGTGGCAGGTGGACGCGAGAGCGAGCCCGGCACCGCGCAGGTGGAGATCGGGAACACGGCGCCGACGCTCCGCTACGCCCGCCTCTCCCGCTACGACGTGTGGAACGACGAGACCATCACCGCGTCCGCGGGCGGGGCGTTCGACCTGGACGGTGACCCCCTCACCGCCAGCTACCAGTGGAGCGTGAACGGCTCCGTGGTCGGCGACTCGTCGAGCACGATCGACGCGTCCGCGCTCGAGCCGGGGGACACGGTCTCCGTGACGATCACCGTGTCGGACGACGACGCGGCGGAGAGCGCGGCGGTTTCGGCGGGTCCCGCGACCATCTCGGCCATCGGCGGCTGGCGGCAGCTCGAGCCGGACCGCGGCTTCAACGTGGTGGTCCCGCTGTTCTTCGCCGACCTCGATCGCGAGCGCTACCTGTACCTGGTGGGCGGTGACCTCTGGGAGTACCGCAGCCAGGGGACGCGCAGCATCCCGTGGGCGAAGCTGAACCTGACCGGCCTGCCACGGCTGTTCGGCAGCTCCGTAATCTACGACGCGGCGCGCCAGCGCTTCCTCATCTGGGGCGGCGTGGACTTCAGCAGCGCACCGTCCACGCCCAACGCGAAGCTGTACGAGCTCGTGGTCGCCCAGCCGGGCGAAGAGACCTTCCGCGAGATCACGACCGCCGGCCAGCCGCCGCCCTCGCGCCTCGGGCACGTGACCATCCAGGATCCGCTGCGTCCCCGCGCGATCATCTTGGGGGGCGGCACTCCGGACCCGTCGCCCATCATGTACAGCGTCTACCACGACGATGTGTGGGAGCTGGACTTCAGCGGCTCGGACGCAGCATGGACACGCCTCACGGACAACGCGACCACTGCGCCGTCGATCCTCACCGCGGCCACCGTCGACCCCGAGACCGCCACAGCGTACCTCTTCGGAGGCTTTGGTGCGGACGGAAGCCCCCTCAGCGGGGTCTACGCCTTCTCGTTCGAGAGCGACACCTTCGGGAGCGACACCCTCACCCAGCTGGGCACGCTGCAGGTGGCGCGCGGGGGCATCGGGGCCGTGGACCTCGGCGACGGGGGCGCGTTGCTGCTGGATGGGAGCCCCACGCTGATCGCCATGGGCACCATCGATCGGGTCGAGCGCTTCGACTACACGGGGGGCACCTCGACCACCGTGACGCTGGTGGGCGACCGCCCCTCGCCACAGCCCGGCGTCGCGCTGCAACGCCGCGGCCAGACCATCCACTGGGGGCCGAACGTGTTCGCCGCAGAGCTGTTCCACAGCACGATCGACACGGGGACGTTGGCCATCACGTCGACCCTGAGACCCCACGTGGACACCCCCGGCGCCACCGCGCTCGCGACGCCGATCGGCACGGGTGGCGCAGGCAGCGCGGCTGGCTTCGCGTTCGGCCTGGCGCGGGTGGAGTTTGGCAGCACCCCAACGGGCACCGCCTGGACGTACGACGGAAGCCGCTGGAACCGGGACGAGGCGCGCTCCGACGACGACCACCCTCGGTTCGGCGCGTCGGGGATCGCGGAACCGACCCGCGCGCCCCGGAGCATCTTCGGAGGCTACTCCGCGCGCAGCCCCGGTGTGCCGGCGCCCGACGTCATCACCTTCGACGGAATCGACAGCTGGACCACCGCCGAGGCGGCCGACTCGTCCATCGAGAGCGAGATGCGCGACCGCCCGGTTCCCGCTTGGCAGTGCTCTGGCTTCCGCGCCGTCCTCGATGGCACGACCTACGCCCTCTCGGGCTCCGGTGCGACGCCGCTCACCGCCGGCAGCAACCCGCCGCCCATATTCGACGGCGCGTCGTACGACGTGCTGCAGCCCCTCGGCGGTGTCCCGACCGTAGTGGCGTTCGGTGGCAGCATGTCCTCGAGCTTCTGGACCATCGCCCCCTGCGCGCAGACGGATGACTGGTCGGAGCAGGCGATCATCGGCGGCCCTGGCGCTCGCTTCCTCGCGCAAGCGACGAAGGTGATCGCGTTCAACGCAACGGACACGGATACGATCCTGCTGTTCGGGGGCGCATCGGACGTCAGCGAGGCGGCGGACCGATACGGAGACACGTGGGTCGTGACGATGGACGCCGCAGGGGTGATCACCGCGACGCCCGCGGCGCTGGGCGGTCGGGCCACGCCCACCCCACGAGGCAGCGGGATGCTCGCCTGGGACGCGCTCCGCCAGCGCGCGGTGCTCTACGGCGGCGACCGCGTGGCCGACTCGTCGTTCAACAGCGGGAGTCCACGGATCCCGCTCGCCGATACGTGGGAGTATCGCTTCCCGGAGGTGCTGTGATGTCGAAGCTCGGGTCGCTCGTCGTGGCCACATGGGTCGCCCTCTCACTGAGCAGCGCCGCGCTCGCCTACGCGCAGCCAGACGTCGATGAGCGCGCTCGGGTCCACTTCAACTCCGGTCGGGCGTACTTCGACTCGGGCGAGTACCCGAGGGCGCTGCAAGAGTTCCAAGCGGCGTACGACCTCAGCCAACGCGAGGAGCTGCACTACAACCTGTTCCTGTGCCACGAGCGCATTGGAAACACGGCCGATGCCATCCGCGAGCTCGAGGCCTTCCTGGCGACCAACCCGCCGACGCGTCCCCAGCTGGAGCCGAGGCTCCACGCCCTACGCGAGCGGCAGGAACGGGAGGCCGCGGCCGCAGACGCGGAGCGCCGAGAGCGTGAGGCCATCGAGCGTCGCGCCGCGGAGGCCGAGGCCCAAGCTCGCGAGGCCGAGGCTCGCGCGCGCGACGCCCACGTGGGCACCGCGGAGCGCGAAGACGAGGGAGCGCGCGTGCACCCTGGTGCGCTCGTCGGCTACGGAGTCGGCGCCGCGGGGCTCGCGACGTTCGCCGTCGCGGGCATCCTCGTCGTCACGCACGACGGCGACTTCAGCCGCGGCTGCCTCCCCGCCGGGACGTGCTCGCGGTCCGACCTCGACCGACAAGACCGGCGCGCGTTGATCGCCGACATCGGGCTCGGGGTCGGGATCGCCGGTGCGGTGACGGGCCTCGTGATTCACCTCGTGACCAGGCCCTCGAACGAAGCGGACGAAGACGGGCCGACCGCGCGCGTCACGCCGGTGCTCGCTCCTGGGTTGGCAGGCGCCGCGGTCGTCGGCTCCTTCTGACGAGCCCTGCCCAAGCAGCCTGCGCACGCGTCCGGCCGCAGTTGTGAGACCCTCGTCGGATGGACACCATGCGACGCTGGCGCGGACTGAAGGCGCTCATCCACGACGCGGTCGACGCCACGGTCGATCTGGTGCGCGAAGGGCACGAGTCGACCTCCCGTGGCGTGATGCGCGTCACCGACGAGCTGGGGTCGCTCGAGAAGCCGGCGCGCGCGGTCGACGGTCTGCGGCGCGTCGCGACGGACGGCGTGCTCGGCACCATCAAGGTCGTCAACCGCGCCGTCGAGGCGCTGAGCGACGTGGGGATCGACGCGGCGAGCCAGCTCGTGCTGACCGCGCGCGCTCGCGATGCGGCGTCTGCGCCAGACGGTGTGGTCACAGGAGCCTCGCGCGCGGTCCCCATGCGGTCGGACGTGCTGGACTCGGCCACCTGGGCTGCCGACGCCGCCTTGGGGTTGGTGAACGCCGCCGTGGGCGATCACCTGCACGCCACCCAGAGTGGACTCGACCTGGGGATGGAGCTGCGCGCAGGGGACCGCTACGTCTCCGCGACGGCGCCGGCGCTGGCCGATGCGCTCCCCGATGCCACCACGCGCGTCGCGCTCTTCGTCCACGGACTGGCGACGACGGAGTGGTCGTGGTGTCTGCAGTCCGAGTCGTACTGGGGCGACCCCAGCGTGTGTTTCGGGACCCTGCTCGCGCGGGACCTCGGCATGACCCCGCTCTACATCCGCTACAACACGGGCCGCCACATCTCGGAGAACGGCCGGCAGCTGGCGAGTCTGTTGGACGAGCTCGTCTCGGCCTACCCTGCGCAGCCCGTGGAGCTGACGCTGATCGGCCACAGCATGGGCGGGCTCGTGTTGCGTAGCGCGGCCCACTACGCAGAACGGCAGGGGCTCGCGTGGCCCGCCCACGTGAAGCGCGTCTTCTACCTCGGGTCGCCGCATCAGGGCGCGCCGCTCGCGAAGTTCGGTCAGATGCTCACGGACGCGTTCGACGTGGTGGACCTCCCGGCGACGCAGATCCTTGCGCGCATCCTCGAGAAGCGCAGCGCAGGCGTGCAAGACCTCCGGCACTCGCCCATCGTCGACGAAGAGTGGCTGGCTCCGAACGCGCTACCCCAGGACGCCCTCCCGCTGCCGCACGCGACGCACCACTTCGTGTCCGCGACGCTGACCACGGACAAGGAGCACCCCGTGAGCCAGCTCATGGGCGACCTGTTGGTGCAGGTGCCGAGCGCGTCGGGCCCGAAGATGAAGGACAGCACCTTCGCCATCGACACCAGTCACTACGGCGGGGTCATGCATCACGAGCTTCAGAACCACCCGGCCGTGTACGAGCAGGTGCGCCGCGCGTGTGCCGGAGGGCCGGTCCCGAAGCCCTGACGAGGACCAGCCCGTAGGCGTCGGGAGATACTACTCTGCGGTCGCCGCGTCACGGGCGCGCGACGGGACGATGGTGGCAAGCACCAGCGCGCCCATCCCGGACAGCACAGCCGCACCCCAGAACGCGCCGCCGCGGAAGGCGTCGAAGAGCAGCCCGGCGAGGGGCGTGGCGAGGCCCATCCCGACACCCGGACCCGCCGCCGTGTAGAGCCCCGTCGCGGTGTGCTGCTCGGGGATGCGGCGGCGGATCAGCTCGAGCGCCCCCAGATGCAGGCACGCGAAGCTGAGCGCGTGCAGCGACTGGGCTGCGAAGAGCAGCGTGAGGTCCGTGGTGCACGCAAGCACCGACCAACGCAACACTCCGCCGATGCCGGCGATCATCATGAGGCGCGCTGGGCCCACGCGGTCGGCGAGCGGACCGCCCAACAGGAACACGACGACCTCGACGACGACGCCGACCGCCCACAGCTGCCCGATGACGTCCTGCCCCAGCCCCGCGCGCTCCCAGTGCAGCGTGCCGAAGCCGTAGACGACCGCGTGGCTGGCTTGCACGAGGGCCGAGCCCACCAGGAAGCGGCGCACCAGCGGTCGGGCGAGGAGCGCGCGGGCATCGGCCGGAGGCGGCCCGCCGTCCGCACGGCGTGGCGCTGGCTTGGGGAGCACGGTCGCCGTGAGCGCGATGCCCAGCATCATCCATACGGTCAGCGCGGGCACGAACTCGTACCCGTCGCGCTTCACCCCGGCCCCGACGAGCGCCACGGCGACGATGAACGCCATGGACCCCGCCGCACGAACACGCGCGTAGTCCATGCGTCCCTCGCGCGCCTCGCGCACCGCGATACCGTCCGTGAGCGAGGCCAGCGGCGCGAACCCCGCAGCCACCAGCGAGCTGGCCAGCAGGTAGGCCGGGAAGGCATCCGCGCGCGCGTAGAGCACCAGCCCCAGGGCGCAGGTGAGCGCGAGCCCGAGCACCATCCGCCAGGCGCGACCGTGGCGGTCGGCGACCTGGCCCAGCGCGGGGTTGAGCGCCACGCGGAACCAGGGGACCACGCCGAGCAGCACGCCGATCTGCGTGCCCGTGAGCCCACGCGCGCCGAGCCACCCCGGGAAGTAGGGCAGGTACACGCCCACCCACCCGAACAACAGGGTGTAGGCGAGTGCGAGCCTTGCGCCAGAGGACATGGCCCGCAGCATGGAGCGCCAAGGCTGCGGGTCAACGACGCGGTGTGGTGCCCCATCATCCACCAGGGGCGCTCGAGAGAGCGTGGTGCGAGGAAGAGGACTCGAACCTCCACGGGTTACCCCACCGGAACCTAAACCCGGCGCGTCTGCCATTCCGCCATCCTCGCGGCAGGGCCCAACGTTGGGGCCTGGGAGCCTTCGGCGCAAGCCGTCGTGGCGTGCTGTCGCGGGCGCCGCCCGCGCCCCCGGCAGGAGGAGCTTCGACCCCACGCCGGCCTGGAAGCCCTCCAAGGAGGAGGCCGTCGTGGTACATGAGCGCGATGGTCGACACGTTGACGCTGACGGTCGTGGCCACGGGCCTCGTGCTCGCGTTCGAGTTCACCAACGGCTTCCACGACGCCTCGAACATGGTGGCGACGATGATCGCGTCACGCGCGATGCGCCCGGGCAGCGCGCTCGCGCTCGTGGCCGCCGCCACCGTGTTCGGGCCGTTGCTGGGGGGTGTCGCGGTCGCCAACACGGTCGCGGGCGTGGTGGACCTGTCAGGCATGGACGCCCACGGCGCGCTGCTCGTCATTGTCTGCGGGCTGGTCGGTGCGATCGGCTGGAACGTCTGCACGTGGACGCTCGGCGTCCCGTCGTCGAGCTCGTTCGCGCTCTTCGGCGCGCTCTCCGGCGCCGCGCTGCACGCGGGCGGGTTGGGCCGCGTCAACTGGGGCTTCGCCGCCATCCAGGAGGGCCACCTCGAGGGCTTGGCCGAGATCCTGTGTGCGCTCCTGCTGTCCCCCGTGCTCGGCTTCGCGCTCGGTGCCCTGGCCATGACCGTCAGCCGCCGGATGCTGGCCTCGGCCCACCCGCGCGTCATGCGGCGCCTGCGCCACGCGCAGTGGGTCACCTCCAGCGGGCTCGCGTTCGCGCACGGCACGAACGACGCGCAGAAGGGCATGGGCATCATCGCGCTCACGCTGCTGCTCGGTGGAGAGCAGGCGTCGCTGACCGTGCCCACGTGGGTCATCCTGCTGTGCGCCGTGACCATTTCGATCGGTACGCTCACGGGCGGCTGGCGCATCATCCGCACGCTGGGCTTCGGCATCTACCGGATCCGACCGGAGCACGCCCTCGACAGCCAGCTTGCGTCGTCGCTGGTGATCTTCGCGGCCGGGCAGCTGGGCGCACCGGTCTCGACCACGCACGTGGTCACGACGAGCATCATGGGAGTCGGCGCGGCAGAGCACCCGCGGCGTGTGCGCTGGTCCCGCGCGCGCGAGATCGTCGTCACGTGGTTCTCCACGCTGCCCGCCTCGGCCCTCGTCGGCGGGGCCGTGCACGCGCTGTTGTCGCGGGTCATCTGAAAGGAGAAGCGTATGCAGGGTTTCATCCAGTGGCGTCGGTGGCTCGAACGGGCGTTTCCGAAGGGACACGACTTCGCGCTCCTGCTGAAGGAGCAGGCTGCCTCCGTGGCCGCTTCGGTCGAGCTCGTGCGAGACCACTTGGACCACCGTCCCCAGGCGCAAGGCGTCCCTACCGCCGAGGACGTGGCCCGGTCGTTCGAGCAGGCCCGCCTCGAGAAGCACCGCTGCCTCGAGGCGCTGAACGACAGCTTCGCGACGGAGTTCGACCGCGAAGACATCTTCCGTGCCATCGAAGACCTGAACTGGATCGCGGAGTACGCCGCGCGCGGCGTGGAGGAGCTGCACGCGCTCGCGCTCGTCTCGGACGACGCCACGGGGCGGCTGGCCGTCACGGTTGCGCGTGGGGCGCGCGCGCTGAGCGACGCATACGCGGCGCTGGGGACCGACAAGCGCGCCGCCCTCGCGTTGGCGCACGAGGGCGAGATCTGCGACGGACAGGCGCGCGCGGAGTACGTCACCGCGCTCGGGGCCCTCCTGGTGCCCGGCGTGGATCCGCTCGAGGCCATGAAGCGCAGGGAGGTGTACCACCACCTGGCCGACGCGGCGACGCGCGTCCGCCGCGCGTCGATGGTGCTGGCCAACATGATCGTGAAGGACCCGGCCTGACTCCGGGCGCTACCCCCAGGCCCCCGAATCCGTACACTAGGGGCATGCTTATGGCTTCTTTGGAGAACGCGCGCGCACGCGGCGTCGGGCTCGGCACACTGGCGCTCGCGTGGGTGGCGGCCGCGAGCGCCAGCGCGGACACCCTTCGGCAAACCGACTGGACCGCGGGACCTGGAACCAACAGCAGCGCCACGCTCGACGGGGAGACGGGCTTCGCGAGCGTTTCGGGGCAGTGGGCCTTTGGCAGCCCCGGAGAGCTGCGCGCGACGGACATGGTGTTCGAGGGCGGCGCGGGACAGCCGGTGATCCTCCGAGCGGTCGAAACGGCGGGAACCGCCGCCGACTACGTGGGCTTCACCGGCTGCACGGTAACGTTGATGTCGCCCGCGCGCGCGTGCCGCACCATGGACATGTTCCTGCACCGCGACACCACCACGGGGCAGCTCAGCCTCGTGTCCGTCACGGACGGCTCGGCGCAGATGGGCTGCGCCGGGAGCTACGAGGCGACCTTCACCGCGAGCGCCGGAACGACCCTCGAGGCGTCGGACGAGCCCGGAGAGGTGACGTTGGTGGCCGGGGTGGGCATGGTCGCCCATACGTGGAGCGCAGGCTGCGCGGACGGCTTCATTCTTGGGCTCCCCGCGCAGGGCGCGAGCATCGACGGTGCCATCACGTCGCGCACCAACCTGCAGGACTTCCGCGTGTTCACGGACGTGCCGAACGACGCGTCGGAGGCCATCTCGCTCGCCTCGCTTCCGAACAACGGCGCGGCCGGCACGCCCGTCCCCTTCGCCTTCCGCGCGGGGCTGCTGGGCTCCCTCACCTCGGCCACCTTCTCCCTGGGAGCCGCGCGCCAGCCGCTGCTACTCGAGCTCGACGCGAGCATCGACGGCGCGACCATCACCGTGTTCGTGCGCACCGGCGACAGCGCAGCGACGCTGGCTGCGGCGCCGTGGGCAGGGCCCTTTTCGGCAGGCGCCGACCTGACCAGCGTCCCCCCCGGGGCGTTCCTACAGTACCGCCTGGACGTCACCCTCGACGACTCGATGGCGATGGGACCCTCCCCCGCCGCCACGCTCACCGAGCTGCGGATCGAGCACGAGGCGCCCTGCCCCTGCACGATCGACACGACCTGCTACGCGGACGGAGAACTCAACCCCGCGAACGCGTGCGAGCGGTGCGACGCCGCCAGCGACAGCGGCGCGTGGAGCGCGAACGACGGCGCGGCATGCGACGACGGACGCTTCTGCACGAGCGGTGACAGCTGCCTGTCCGGTGCCTGCGTGGGGGGCGCGAGCCCGTGCTCCGACGGCCTCGGCTGCACCAACGACACGTGCGACGAGGCCCTCGACGCCTGCGACTATGTCGTCGCGAGCGGCTGCGCCATCGCTTTCGCGTGCGTTCCGTCGGGTGCCACGAACCCCCTCGACGCGTGCGAGCTCTGCGATCCCGTCCGTCCGACACAGTGGACCCTCGCGCCCGGTTGCGCGGGCTGCAACGACGACTCGGAGTGTATGGACCCTCAGCTCGCCGTGTGCGACTTGGACGACCACGCATGCGTCGCGTGTAGCGCCAGCGACCCGAGCGCCTGCGCGGACGGCGCTCCCGTCTGCGACGCGGCCACACGCAGCTGTCGTGGCTGCGCGGACGACGACGAGTGCGCGGCGGATGGGAGCGCGCGCTGCGCCGACGACGGAGCGTGTGTGCGGTGCCTCTCGCACGTGGACTGCGCGCCCGACGCCCCCGTGTGCACCGCCGACGAGTGCGTGGTGTGCCTCGCACACGTCGAGTGCTTCGACCGCGACCCGGGTATGGGGTTCTGCGACGACGAGACGGGCCGCTGCGGCGCCTGCCTCGACGACAGCATGTGTCGGAGCGCGCCGGCGGGCGGCGTGTGCCTCACGAGCAGCGCGGGGCGCGTGTGCGGCTGCCAGGCCGAGGCCGACTGCAATTCGGGCTCGACCTGCGACCTGACGCGCCGACGCTGCGTCCCGCTGGCCACCGCCGACAGCGACCGCGACGGCGTGCCCGACGACAAGGACGCGGACGACGACGACGACGGAATCCCGGATCTCGTGGAGGGCGGCGGCGAAGACTTCTCCCTCGACTTCGACCAAGACGGAGTGCCCAATTGGCGTGACCCGGACGCGCCGCGCTTCGTGGACGCGAACGGGGACGGCACCAACGACCTCAGCGACGCGGACGGCGACGGCGTGCCGAACCACCTCGACCTGGACGCAGACGGCGACGGCGTCCCCGACCTGTTGGAGAACGCGGCGCGTGACGTGCTGGACGTCGACCGTGACGGTCGCCTGGATGATGCGCGGGACGCGGATCGGGACGGCCTACGTGCCACGGTGGACGCGGACGACGGGGACGCGACCCAGCGTGCCTCGATCGTGCCCGTGCGAGACACGGACGGTGACGGGACGCCCGACTACTTGGACCACGACGCAGACGCCGAAGGGTGGGGAGACGCGGTGGAGGCCGGGGGGGAAGACGCCGACGAGGATGGGCGCCTGGACCACTTCACGGACGCCAACATGAACGGGCTGGCCGACCGTGTGGACCCCGCGCTGGGCGCGGCCGCGTTGCCGCTGCCAGACACGGATCGCGACGGCATGTGGGACTTCCAGGACGCGAGCGACGCCCCTCGAGTGAGCGTCGAGGGCGGCGGACTCTGCGCGGCGAGTGGCCCTGGTGCCACGCGGGGGCGCACGTGGCTCGTCCTGGGGTTGGCGTTCTTGGGAGCGCTCCTGACACGGCGTCGCCGCGCGCGTCGCTGACGACGGGTTCGGGAAGGCCCGACTGGCCCGCGCGTACGAAGGACCAGCATGTTTCGGCTTGCTGAAATCGAATACGAATATCAACATCTCTAGTGCGAGACATGGCGACCCTCGAGGACACGACGGAAGGCCTTTCCCCCCAACCACGCAGCAGCGCCGCTTCCTCTGCCGGCAGCGCTCGCGACGCGCACTCGGCGCCTGGGCTGCGCGTGGCCCCCGAGTGGCATGTCCCCCTGTGCGTTGCTGCATCCCTCGTCGCGCACGCAGCCCTGGTGACGTTCGCGCCGCACGGGGTGTCTCACGCCCAAGCGCCCGAGCGGGAGCTGGTGTTCATGGACATCGAGGAGCTGCTCTCCCCGGAGCTGCCCGAGCCGGAGCCGGAGCCCGAGATCCCGGAACCCGAGGTGCCCGAGCCCCCCCCCGCTGTGGTGCCCCTCGCACGCCGTGACACCCCGCCGCCAGCGGCCCCCGTGGACCCGACCCCCGAGCCGGTCGCCCCCGAGCCCGAGACGGCACCTCCGCCGGCCGCGGCCCCCGTGATGGCCGCCACGAACCCCGGCGCAGGGGCCCCTGTCTTCACGGCCGGGGCTGCCGGCGGGAGCGCCCACGGGCTCGGCAGCACGGTGCGCGAGGGCGAGACCAACCCCAACGCTGCCCGCGCCACGCCAGCGCCGCCCCCGACGGCGGACTTCCGGCGCTTGATGAGCCGCTACGTCCAGCAGCTGCGCGGTCGCGTCTCCCCGGGCGTCATGTACCCGCCGTCAGCGCGCGTGGCCAACCTGGCCGGCACGGTGCGCCTGGGACTGCTCATCGACGAGAACGGCAACGTCACGGGGCGCCGCATCACACGCAGCTCGGGACACAGCAGCCTGGACCAAGCGGTGCTCGCTGCGGCGTCGCGCATCAACAGCGTGCCGGCCCCCCCTGCGGAGCTACGCGCCGTCTGGCGTGGCCCGCAGGAGCTCACGCTGACCTTCGACATGGCCCCCTGAGGACCCTCCCTGCCCCACCGCGCCATCACGCGGCGGGGATGCCTGGCGAACCCGGAGCGGACCCGACGCGCCCGTCAGCGCGCGTCAGGGTAGATGTGGTACGTGCCGGCCAGCCCGGCCTTGCCCACCACGTGCGGCGCGATCGCCTCGAGCACCTGCTCCACGCGGAACGTCCCCTCCACCGGCGCGCGCGCCACGTCCAGCGCGTAGACCACGAAGTGGTAGCGGTGCAGGCGCTCGTCGTTCCAGGGCGGGCACGGGCCGTCGTAGCCGTAGTAGTCGCCGCTCATGTTCTCGTCGCCCGCGAACCACTCCGTGTAGCCGTTGAGGCCGCTGCGCGTTCCGCCCGCGCTGTCGGGCCCAGCCTTGCCGCGGGGGGTGATGCCCTCCGAGAACTCGCCCTCGGCCAGCTCGGTCTTGCTGGCCGGGATGTCCACCAGGGCCCAGTGGTGGAAGCCCACGCGCGGCAGATCGTAGGGCACGGTGCGCCCCTCCTGGTTGACGTCGTCGGCCGCGCTCGGCACGTCGAAGTCCGTGCAGATGACCACGTAGCTCTGTGTCCCCTCGGGCGCCCCCGACCAGGCCAGGTGCGGGCTCTTGTTGTCGCTCAGGCGCACGTGGCTGCTGGCGTCGTAGGTGCCGAAGGCACAGCGGGCGGGGATGGGAGCGTCGTGCTCGAAGGAGTCGCTGCGGAGGTCCATGACAGCGACAGTCGCCGGACCCCCGCCGCCGTGTCAACGCCCCTGTTCGGCGGCCGGGGCGGAGGAGTCGTCGGTCGGGCTCGCTTCGGTCGGGGCGCTGGTCTGGGGCGACGCGGGGGCCTCGGGTGCGCCGGTCTCGGGCGACGCTGGCGCCTCCGCGGGTGCGCTGGCCTCGGTCGGCGCCGGCGTCTCGGCAGGGGCGCTGGCCGCAGCGTCCTGCTCGCTCGCCTTCGGCCCGAAGATGTCGCGGTAGGTCACCAGCACCATCACGCTCAGCAGGAACAGGATGCCCATCACGTGCACGGCGGTCTCGAAGCGCTCGTTGGGCTTGCGGCGCGTGACCACCTCGTAGCCCAGGAACACCAGGCGCCCGCCATCGAGCGCTGGGAAGGGGAGCAGGTTGAACACGCCGAGCGCGATGGAGATGAGCCCGATCAGGCGCACGAAGTGCTGCCAGCCCTTGTCGGCCGCCTCCGCCAGCATGGTGGCGATGGCGACGGGACCGCCCACCCCCGACGTGTCGCGCTTGCGGAACATGTTGGCCATCCCGAGGATGGTCTCCTTGGTCTGCAGCCAGGGGATGAGGAGGGCCGTCTGGAAGGCCTCGCCCACGGGCATGCCCACGAGCCCCTCGTTCATGGCGCTGGCCACGCCGATGCGGCCGACGCCACCATCGTTCGACGGCGTGAGCGTCAGCGTGACCCTCTCCCCGGCGCGCTCGACCACGTACTCCGTGGCCTGCCCACCGCGCGCCTGCGTCGCCTCCACCACCTCCACGAAGGTGCTCACAGCGTGCCCATCGACCGAGAGGAACACGTCTCCGGCCAGCAGCCCCCCCGCCGCCGCCGCGGAGTCGGCCATGACCGTGCCGGCCTGCGGAGGCACGCTGAGCTCGCGCTCGGGCAGGTTGTGGCTGGCCAGCAGCGCGAAGAAGATGAGCACGGCGAGGATGTAGTTGGCGACGGGCCCCGCGGCGATGGTGACGATGCGCCCGAGCACGCTCTTCTTGTTGAAGAGGCCGTCGTCGTTCGGGTCGACCTCTTCGTACGGGTTCATGCCCGCGATCTGCACGTAGGCCAGGAACGGGATGGCCGCGACCTGGAACACCGTGTCGCTGCCCTTCGGCTGCCACTTGAAGAGCGTGGGCCCAAAGCCGATGCTGTAGCGCAGCACCCGCATTCCGAAGGCTCGCGCCGCGAGGTAGTGGCCCGTCTCGTGTACGATGACCATCACCGAGAGACCCACAATGGAGACCAGAATCGTAAGCGCGTCCACGTTGCCCGACAGGATAGCCGCCTGGGGGCGTGCGTCGACCCAGCGCGCACACGCCCGGCCGCGTCGGCGTCTCGCGCGGCGCCTCGGCTTCACGGCGGTGCTGCTGAGCGCGGGGCTCGCCCCGTGGCACGCGACCGCCGACGAACGCCCCGTCCTGCACGAGTACGTGCCCGCCGTGAGCGACGACGAGGTCCTCGAGTGGCAGGCGAGCAGCGGCGCGCCTGCAGCGATCGTGTACGACGGCGAGGTGCTGGCGGCGCCCAACCTGACGGCCGCGGAGCCTCCGGGCCCGCGCATGGTGGGCCTCCCCGGCGATGGGCTCGGGCGCGACGAGCCGGGGCGACGCTCCCCCGAGTTCCGCCCCGACCGCCTCACCACGCTGGAGCAGGACGTGGACTACAGCGTGGCCTTCGCGCCGTCAGTCATGCCGCACAAGCGGGTCAGCGCGCTCGACCGCGTCGTGCTGGCGAGCGACGGAGTGCCGGTGCTGACCGCGCCCACACGTCCACCGGAAGAGCTCCCGGTGGCGGGCGCCTCGGGCGCCGGACGCGACCGCTTCTGGGGCAGCGTCACGCTCGACTTCCGCGCCGGCCTGCGCGTGCCCATTCCGTCCGTCAGCCCCGAGAGCAACATCCTCAGCGTGCAGACCGAGCCCCGCGTGCCCCTTCTGTTCGAGCGGGACGAGGCGGGCAACTACTTCGTGCGCGCGACACCGGGAGCGCCGTCGGTCGTACGCCTGGCGTTCCTCATGGACGCGCCGGTGGGCTACTTCAACCGTCCACTCCCCGACGCTGGGTTTCCCGTGGGGGCGCGCGCGGCCGAGGTGGTCCCGCTCCCGCCCGTGGTGCGGGACAACGCGCTGATGTTCGCGGGCGAGCTGGGGCTCTCCGCGCTGAGCTCGTACAGGCTCGCGCTCGAGACCTTGGTGCACCACTTCCGGTCGTTTCGCGAGACGCGCGAGGACTTCGGCGACGGTCGTGACATCTACCTCGATCTGGCGCGCGGCATGTTCGGAGTGTGTCGCCACCGCGCGTATGCGTTCACGATCACCGCGCTGGCACTCGGGATCCCGACGCACTTCGTGATGAACGAGGCGCATGCCTGGGTGGAGGTGCGTCTCCCCGACGGCGACTGGATGCGCATCGACCTCGGAGGCGCCGCCGTGGGCGTTCGGACGCAGGGAGACCCCGAGGCCCCCCACTACGAACCACGCGCACCCGACCCGCTCCCGCGGCCCCCCGCGTACCGGGCGGCCCTCGCGCGCGCGGGCAACCCATACGGTCAGAGCGGCGCCGAAGGGGCCAACGACCCGTCGACGTCGGACAGCAACGCGATCAGCGAGCCTGGGGCCACCTCTCCCGAAGGGAGCGACGCTCCGAACACCTCGGGTACCCAAGGGTCAAGCGCAGGGAGCTCCCCCGACGGGACCAACACGGCAGGGACCACCACGGGCGGCATGAGCACCACCGGGCGCACGAATGGCTCCGCGCGGCCGCCTGGCGCGCCACGCGCCGGGGTCCAGGTGCGCCTCTCGGCCGCGAGCGCCGAGGTCGTCCGGGGCCGCGCCATCGAGCTCGAAGGGAGCATCGAGGACGAGCACGGCGCCGCCGCCGCCAGCATGCGCGTCGAGGTGCTGCTGCGTGGACGTGGCGAGCGTCTGTTGGGCGTCGCCGTGACGGACGCCGAGGGGCGCTTCTTCGGTGCGTTCGGGGTCCCGCACGACCTCGCGGTGGGAGACTATCGGCTGGTGGTGCGTACGCCTGGGGACGCACGCCACCTCCCGGCCGAGCTCGAGTAGTCCGCCCTCGTCGTGCGAACCACCGCTGGAGCTCCGCTGCGTTCTCGCCCGGCGCGCTCCGGGTGTGCTCGCAGGCCGCCCCGCAGACGCGCGGACGCGGCTCCGACCGCGCTCAGATGCCGCCCATGATCCAGGCCTGGATAGCCGACAAGCCGAGCGCGTCCGGGTCCTCCGTGCCGACCGGAGGCATCTGGTCGGCGTTGCCGCGCGCCGCCATCCGCAAGTAGACGGCGCTCATCAGGTGGAACCCGGGCTCCACACGCTTGGCGGCCCCAACCCAACCGGCGGGGGCGCCCGGCGTCACGCACGACCCGCTCGTGTCGTCTGCCATGAGCGCCGTCAGGTACGTGTTGGTGTCGCAGACCGCAGACAGCCCCGTGACCAGCTCCATGTTCAGCCCCACCTGGGGCGCGCTCCCGCCGTGGCAGTGCGCGCAGTTGGCATGCAGGTAGCCCAGGGCGTTGCGCTGCACGGTCGTCCCCGGCACCGCGGCGCTGCTGAGGGACACGGGCTGACTCATCTCACTGGCCGCCGCGAGGTCGTCCAACGTGAGCGGTAGGTTGGCCTCCCCCAGCTGGATGGCGGAGAAACCCAAGACCACGTCACGCGACGCCGACGCGTGGCACTTGAGGCAGTCCTCGCGCGAGGGGATGTCGTGCGTGGTGCCCAGCACGTTCGGGAGGAGGGCACGTGTCTTCATAGGTTTCCGGTCCCGGCAAGGGGTGGGTGCCACACACGAGCCACCCACCACAGACGCGCAGCATACCTGTTTTTGTCCACAAGTGGCCACATGTCCGTATTGGTGGCCCGCCAGGGGCTGCTAGCGCCGAGCCACCCGAAGGGGCGACGTCTCAGGCGGCGCGTCCCCGCCGTGCCCGCCGACGGCGAGCGAGCAGGAGTGCGAGCATGACCGCGAGGCCGTGGGAGAGCGCCCAGCGCGGACATCGGGCGACCGCGCAGCCACCGGTCGCGGGCGGCTGCGGCGGCTCGATGATGAGCAGCTGGGCGTCCCGCTCGATGTCTCCGAGGTCGGCCGCGCACGTGCCGACGTGCTCGGGGTCGCTGTCGGCGCAGCCGTCGGTCATGACGATGTCCTCGAAGGCCAGCACCGAGGTGAAGGTCTGCCCCCCGTCCTCGGAGCGCTCGAGCACGCTGCTCTGGCCCGTGCGTGGCAGCGGGCACACGAAGAGCGCGGTGTCCGCCTCGAGCACGCACGTCGCGTGCAGAGCGGGGCTCACCACGTCGATCTCCCCCTCCAGGCCCACGCGCAGCAGCCCTCCCACCTCGTCCACCGGCGCGGTCACGACCCACGCGTCCCCGCTCGCGTCCAGGGTGTCGGCGGCGCCGTTGATCGCTGGACGCGCCAGCACGTCCGTCACCTCTTGGGTCGCCACGTCCACGACCAGGAGGCGCTCGGGAGGACTGTCGCTCTGGCGTGTGGTCACCGTCCGGAGCCACACGAGGTCGGGGTCGCTCCGGCTGACGTGCGTGACCACCAGCGTCAGCTCTCCATCCGTGAGCGGCACGTCGATGGGGTCGAAGGACTCGCCCGCGTCGCTGCTGACCAGGAGCACGCCGTCGGGCGTGCTGAGCGGTGTCTCGCCGGTCACGAAGCCCGCCGCGACCACTCGGCTGGGGGCCTCCGGCGCCACGCGTACGCTCTGCAGCCGCACGTCACCCACGGACACCGTCTCGAAGCTGGCGCCGTCGTCGTCGCTGTATGCAACGACGTTGTCGGGCACGGGGTCCGCCGTCACGGCAAACACCCGTGCTCCGGCCACGGGCAGCGCGTAGACGTCTCCAACGAACACGAACTGCAGGGCGCCACTGGCACGTTCCCAAGCGCAGGCACCAGGCGCGCGCCGATACAGGCCCGCGATCGTCCCCACGAGAAGGGCCCCCGCGTGCGTGCGGCTCAGGTTGGGAATGAGCGCTTGTCCCGTGTCGCCGTAGGGGCGCGAGCAGGTCCACCGGTACCCTCCGTCCGCGGCCTCGACGACCGGACCGCGCGTGGTGAACAACACGTTGCGGCCGTCCACCCGAAAGAACTGGTTCACGCCCAGGGGGCGACCGTGTGCGCGCGCGCGGGGGGTCGCCGACCCCAGGAGGACGAACAGAACCAGCAGAGGCGTGATCAGGACCGAGGGGAGCGCGAGCTGCGTGTTGCGAAGGTCGCGCGCGGCGTGAGCGAACGGGGCACCGGGGAGCATGGCGGCAAGGTAGCGCCTCTGGCGCGGGGGGGAGTACCCTTTGGCGCCGATGGACACTACGACCGAAAAGCCCTCCGTCAAGCAGTACGAAGAGCCTGTCAGCGATGGCGACGCCGACCTCGCGGCCTTCGCACGCGTGGTGGAGACCCGGCGCAGCGTGCGGCGCTTCCACCCCGAGCCCGTCCCGGATGCCGTCGTCGAGCGCTGCCTCGATCTCGCGCTGCTGGCGCCCACCTCGAGCAACCTCCAGTGCTGGGAGTTCTATCGCGTGGTCGATCCCGACAAGAAGCGCGCCCTCGCCGCCGCATGCCTGGGGCAGCCTGCGGCCACCACAGCGCCCGAGTTGATCGTCGCCGTCGCGCGCATCGACACGTGGCGCGAGAACAGCGCGCTGGTGCTGCGTTCTCTGCACGAGTCGCCCTACCGGTGGCCGAAGACCATGCACATGTACTACGAGTACATCACCAAGGTCGCGTACAGCGTCGGCCCGCTGAACGCCGTCGGCGCGCTCAAGCGGGCCACCGCGGCCGTGACCGGCCTCGTGCGCCCCATCCCACGCGGCCCGGCCTCGCGCGCCGAACTCGTCACCTGGGCGGTCAAGACGAGCGCGCTGGCGTGCGAGAACCTGATGCTGGCCTTCCGGGCGGCCGGGTACGACACCTGCCCGATGGAGGGCATGGACGAAGTGCGCGTGAAGAAGATCGTGGGCCTCTCGGGCAACCCCGACGCGATCGTGACGATGGTGATCAGCGCTGGCAAGCGCGCGCCAGGCGGTGTGTACGGCCCCCGCCTGCGGCTCCCACGCGCGCGCTTCGTTCACACCGTGTGAGGGCACCGCGGTCTGCGACGCACGTTCGCGTACGCAACGGACCGACGCGAAGCGCCACTCCGGCGACGCTCGCGCCCTTGCGTCAGGCGGCGCGCGCGGCGCCCACCGAGGTCAGGCTGGCCAGCACGCGCGGGTCCATTCCGTGCACGTCGAGCAACACCATCAGATCGCTCACGCCGAAGTCGCGATCGAACGCGGGCTCGCTGATCACCCGCGCGCCGAGTCGCAGATAGGTCGTCATCAACGCGGGCGGCTCCATCTGCTCGAGCCGCGACGCAACGCTCGCCAAGGGCGGCATGGGCGCGTGGACGTGTGGCCGCGCCGCGAGCAAGATCTCGGTGTCCACGCGCCCCTCGCCCTGCAGGCGCGCGAGCAGCGCGTACATGTCCGCGGGCGCGAGCGTGGGCACCGAGCAGCACCCGAAGAGATAACGCTTCTGGTTCCACGCGAGGTAGCGGGCCAACCCGGCGAAGAGCATTCGGATGACGCGGCCGTTGCGGTGGTCCGCGGCCACGCACGCTCGACCGGCCTCCACCGCGTCACTCGCGATCGCGCTGGGGAGCGCCGCGAGGTAGTACTCCGAGTCCGAGTAGAACGCCTGTCCGTACGCGGTCTCGCGCGTCATCAGGCGATAGGTCCCGACCGCCTCGCCGGTGTCCGTCTCCACGACGATCAGGTGGTGACAGCGCGCGTCGTAGGGGTCGCGATCGAGCCCCGTCTCGCGCGACGCCGCGAGCCCCTCGTTCAGCTCCTCGTTGAACACTCGGTAGCGCAGGCGCTGGATGGCCTCGAGGTCGCGCTCGTCGCGGGCGAAGCGCAACGTGTAGCGCCGGGTGCGGATCTCGTCCGGGGGCAGGCCCTGCGGGTGCCGCGGGTAGACCGCACCATCGTCACGCTGTGGCGACTCCTGCGTCGCGTTCGTCCGTGTGCCGTTCGTCTGCATGATGTTCTCCTCTGTTCGCGCCATCCTCGTGTGCGCGTGCAACGACGACGCGACAGACGGATCACAAGCTCGCAACGAGCGCGACGCCGGCCGCGCGCGCTCCCGCCACCTGTGCGCTGCAGGCGCACGCCGCGCGCATGGGCGCTACGCGTACCAACGGTGGTAACCGGCGCTGAAGGCGCGCTCGTGAGCCAGCGCGTCCCCCGGAACCCAAGCGTCCGCGCTCGACACGGCGCGGCGCAGGAACTCGATCAACGGCAGATGCCGACGCAGCGTGCGCTCGATGCGATGCGGCGCCACAGGATGGAAGCCTCCATCACGGTGCGTCACGAGCTGCCTCGGGTTCTTGCGGACCCACGTCCAGGACCCCATCTCCAGCGTCAAGGGGATGAACGGCCCCTGACCCGCGCGCCGCTGCGCGCGATGCAGATCGTAGAGGTGGTCCCAGAGGTCGCCGCGGATCGTGTAGGCCTGCGCCTGCGGCTCGATGCGGTACACGTGGTGCGGCAAGCTGCGGTCCAGCAGGGCCGCGAGCGCGGCGGTCTCCGCCAGCCCGGGAAACGGGGCGCGCGTGTAGGCGTAGGGGAACCACAGCCGGTCGCGCAGGCCGAAGCCCGAGTGGGCGTCGACGGCCACGGCGCAGGCCGCCGGAAACACATGCTCCCGCACGAACGCGGACAGGGCGCGCGCTTCGAGCTCCATCCCCGCGTCGCCTCTCGGGCCGGCGTACCACGGCAAGTGACGCGACAGGGACTGCCCTCCCAGCAGGGGCGTCGCGCGCTGCCCTGGAGCGACGGGCGGTGCGTTGCGCATCAGGTCGACGCCGCCCGCGTTGCTGCGCGTCCCGTGCGCCATCCCCCACGGGTTCACGATCGGGAACGCCGCGACACGCACGAGCTCGAGCTCCCGGCGGAGTGTGCTGTCCCACGCGAGGCGGGCGGCGAGGCTCTCCAGCTCCGCCAGCACCACCTGCGCGCCGATGCGCTCGAGGCCATGGACGCCGCCCACCAGCGCGAGCGTCGGCGCGCTGGGGTCCGTCGCGCCCACGCACACGTCGAGCAATGGCACGCGTTGTCCGTCCACGTCCACGTGCCCACGCACCGTCGTCCGCGCCCAGGGCGAGAGCGCATCGACGACGTCCAGCAGCTGTCGCAGCTCGGGGAAGCTCACGCTTGGACGGTCGGCGCGATCCACTCGCGCACCATGTCGCGCGCGTGCTTGGCGCAGCGCGCCTCGTCTCCCTCGCGCACCTCGAGGGGCGCGAAGAAGTGGATGTGGACGTGCGTGACGGGCTTGCTCGCCGTGCGCAGGTAGTGCGGCAAGAAGAGCTGCGAGCCCACCCAGGGGAGGTCGGGGTCTTCGTAGCGCAGCGCGACGGGTACGACCGGCACGCGCGCGATGCGGGCGGCGCCGAACAAGCCCCGGCGAAAGGGGAGCACTCCGCGGCCCGAGGTCGTGGTGCCCTCGGGGAAGGCCAACACGGAGACGTCTGACGCGAGGCGAGTGGCGGCCTGGCGCACGACCCGCGCGCCGCTCTGGGGGTCGTCGCGGTCGACGAACAGGACGCCGAGCGCGTCGAGGGTGGCGCCCACGCCGGGCCACTCACGCACCTCCCGCTTGGCGATGGCGGAGGCGGGGAGACACGAGAGCACGGCCAGCGGGTCGAGATAGCTGAGGTGGTTCGCCGCCAGCGCGACGGCCTGCTTCGGGACCTCGCCGCTGACATGGACACGGACGCCGTGCACCGCGCAGAGCTGCTGCGCGACGAAGCTGAGACGGGACGCGCGAGCGAGGGAGTCGCCGCGCAGTGCGTCGGCGGATCGCAGCGACTCGTTCGCGAGCGCCTCGGCGATGAGCAGCGTGGTGCGCCCCAGGCGGCTGCTGCTGCGGCGCGCCTCGCGGAGCGGGGACTCGGGGATCACGAGCGTGTTCTGCATGCGCGCCACTATCGAGCCGATGCGTCACGCGATCGTGCCCGGCGCGCAACACGTTGGTGACAAGCGGCGCCGCGAGCCTCCGCCTGGGTCCCGCGGGCGCGGCTCACTCGCCGGAGGCTTCAGCCTCTTCGCTGGCTGGCGCCTCTGGTGAGGCCGCGTGCGCAGGCTCCCACGGCACGTAGCGCCTGGCGACGTCCAGCGCGAACACGGCCCCCGGCGCGTGACGTGGGTCGGCGCCCTCGGCGTACAGGCGCCCCTTGATCGGACGACGGCTCGAGGTGGTGGCGATGCTCGCGGTCAGCCGCAGGTAGCGCGGCCACGCGGCCTCGGGCAGCTGGGCCTGCGTGTGCTCCGCGAAGGCGACGAGGGAGAAGCTGGGCTCGACGACCAGCGCCACCATGACCGCACGCGGCGTGCCGTCAGCCCCCCCCGAGAGGTCGTCGACCGGGTAGGCGCACGCGTCGCGCACCCCCACGACCTCGGCGCAACGCTCTTCGATGTCGGCGGCGCTCAACGTCGACCCAGGAACCTGCACCAGGTCCGACACGCGCGGCGCGAAGGACACCCACTGACCCTCGTGCAGGGTCATGAGATCTCGCGTGTTGACGTAGCGCTCCTCGCGTCCGAACGGGTTCACCAGGATGCTGGCCGCGTTGTCGGCCGGGTCCTCGAAGCCCTCGAACGCCATCAGGGGGCCGATCTTCGCCAACAGCACCCCCGACTCGCCGGGCCCCGCCGGGACCAGCTTGCCGGCGTCGCGCACGAATTCCTCCGTGACGGGGTCGACCCGCGCCAACACCTGCCCACGGCCCGCGCCGAGACGGCCCACCATGCCCTCGACGCCCGAGAGGTTGATCAGCCCCACGTGCCCACCCGTGGCGATGTAGTTCTCGAACAGCGCGGGGATGGCAAAGCGCTCCTTGAACGTGCCCCAGACCTCGGCCTCGAGGCCGCTGCCGATCCAGGCGCGCGTCCGATGTGCGCGCTCCTTGGGGTGCGGCCGCCCGCGCAACAGGCCTCGGCACGTGGAGCCCAGGTACGACACCAGGCTCACGTCGTAGCGGTCACAGTCCTCCCAGAACTGGGCCGCATCGAAGCGACGGCGCAGCGCCAGGGCGCCGCCACCCGTGAGCGCGACGCCCCACGCTTGATAGAAAGCCGCGCGATGCGCGAGCGAGACCCCTGCGTTGTAGGCGACGTCCGTGGGGTTGCTCTTGAGGACGGCCTGCCCGAAGTAATAGCAGCCCTGCAAGAAGCGCTGGTTGGTCACCAACGTCACGCGCGGGAGCTCGGACGGACCGCCGCTGCACAGCAACACGAAGGGCAGCCGCATGTCGTGCCCATCGGAGACCGGCAGGGGGCGGCCAGAGGCGTCACGCACCCGCCGACCAAAGTCCTCCCAGTCGACCAACCGCGCGTCGTCTACATCGCCCGCGCGCTCGCCGCCCAAGGCCGGATCACGGGAGGCTCGTGCGCGCGTCGGCACGTCGTCCGGCCACAGCAGACACCGCCCCGGAGGGAGTGCGGCGCCACTGCGCAACGCGAGGAACGGGGCCACACACTCGCCGCCGACCAACGCGTAGTCGGGGCGAATGACCCGCAGGGCGTGTGTCAGCGCGTCGCCCGCCAGCGTGGGAGGCAACAGCGCACACGCGACGCCCAGCTTCGCGGCGCCCAAGGTCGCGACCAAGAACTCGGGGCGGCTCTCCATCATGAGCGCCAGGCGCTGCCCCTTCTCCACCCCCAGGGCTTGGAGGGCGCGCGCGGCAGCGTTCGCTCCAGAGTCGAGCCCGCGGTACGTGTAGCTCCCGTCAGGCCCCGTCAGCGCCAAGCCGTTGGGCTGCTGCTCCGCCCAGTGCTCGACCATTCGCACCGGCGTGAGGTCCGAGTCCTCCCGCAGCTTCACCATCGAGTAATAGGCGGCGCGCGACATCAATGCCGTGGCCAGTGCGTTGTCGCGCAGCGTATCGAGGCGCTTCATGGGCTCGTTCGTCGTATCATGCCCGAGTCACAGGACCAACGCGGGCGTCACCGCACCACCAGGATCTCCGCCGGCTGGACGCTGACCACCTCGACGCCGGAGGGCAGGCCTCGGACCTGGACGCGCACCGAGGCCGACCCGATCGCCGGGGTCACCCCCTCGAGATCCACCACGGGCACGAGCTGGTCCGGCGTGATGTCGCCGATGATCTCGCGCAGACCGCGCACCTCGATGCGCACCGCCGACGGGCGCGCGCGGCGGTACGTGCCGTTGAGGGGCTCCACCTCGAGGCCGCGGAACGTGCGCGTCTCCAGGTTGCGCCCCACGCGGTACGTCACGCTGACCTGGGACTCACCGGTGAAGCGTGTGAGCTCTGGCAACCCCAGCACGTGCAGGCGGCGCTCGACCGTACCCTCGCGCAACGTGGCGAGGTTCACGGGCTCGGTCAGCAACACACCGAGGCCGTCGACCGCGGACTCTGGACCCACCACCCCGAGCGTGTTGGGCACCAGCACGGGGGGCCCCGTCAGGACCAAGCCACTGCGCAGCTCGCCCACGGTCTCTACCTCGACGGGCACGCCGCGCTCGACGCGCTGCTCCCAGCTGAGCGGGATGCTGGCAGGCGCCATCTGCGTGAGGCTCACACCGGCCGGCAGGTCGAACTGCTCTTCGCTGAAGTAGTAGACGTCGAGGTCGCCGCGGCGCAGGTCCAGCTCCACCGGGGGGAGGCTGGCGCTGACCATCGAATTGATGGCGGAGCGGCTCCCGTGCAGTGTGAGGCGCACGCGCGGGGGGACCTCGCTCGTGAGGATGCGACCCGATGCGTCACTGGGGGGGATGACCAGGATGTCGACATCGACGGAGCGACGCACGTCCTCGGAGCCATGCACCCACGAGTAGAAGAGCACGCTCAGGGTCAGCGACGCGACCTTCAGCCCGAGGTTGCGCGTCAGCCAGTGCCCCTTGCGCGCCGAGCGTGCGCGCGGGTCCATCGGCATCATGGCTGCTCCTCCGGACCCGTGCGCACCGTCTTGGCCTGGACGGTGGGCGTGGCGTCGCGTGGCTCTGGCCGCGTGGGGATGGTCGTTTCACCGCTCACGAGGGAGATGCGCCCAGACGACGGCGGGGGCGGACGGCTGTTGCGCGTGGGGCGGTAGAACAGCCCGAAGAGCGCGTCGCGCAGCGAGCGCGCGTCGAGGTTGCGCACGATGTTTCCGTCGAAGCACAGCGACACCGCGCCGCGCTCCTCGCTCACCACGACCACCACGGCGTCCGTCTCCTGGGTGATGCCGAGGGCCGCGCGATGGCGTGCTCCGAGCGTGCGATCCACGGCACCCGCGAGCGGCAGGAAAGCCCCCGCCTGCCACACACGTCCGTCGCGGATGACCAGCGCGCCATCGTGCATGGGGTTCTCGAAGCTCGGGATGAAGATGGTGTACAGCAGCTCCTTGCTCACCGTCGCGTCGAGCGCGGTGCCCTCCTCCATGAATTCCGCCAGCGACGTGCCGCGCTCGAAGACGATCAGCGCGCCGATGCGTTTCGCCGCGAGCTGGCTGGCCGCCTTGATGACCTCCTCGATGACCTGCGTCTCCTTCGCAGTGCGCTGCCCGCGGAACAGCTGACTGCTCCCCACACGCGTGAGGGCGCGCCGGATGTCCGCTTGGAAGATCACGACCACGATCAGCACCACGTACGTCGTAAGCTTGTCGAGCAGCTGCCAGGTGGTGAGCAAACCGAACTGCCGGGCCGCCCCGTAGCCCACCAGCAAGAGGCCGAGCCCGATGGCCATCTGCATCGCCCGTGTGCCCTTCAGCATGGCGAGCAGCGCGTAGATCAGCGTGGCGACGATGGCGATGTCGAACACGTCGCGCAGCACGTCGGCGACCGATCGCTCGAAGAAGCTGGTCACACCGCTGGCGAGCAGGCCGTAGAGCTCGACGAGGAAGTCAAGCATGGGGCCCCTCGCTGGCGCGCCAACCCGCTGCGCGCAGGCCGACCGCCACATCCACCACCTGCCGCATCTCGTCCACGTCGTGGACGCGCACCGCGGCCGCTCCGCCGAGCACCGCCGCCGTCACCGCGGCGGCCGTACCGAACACACGCTGATCCGGGCCAGGACGCTCACCGCTCGGACGTGGCGCCAGCTCGGCGATGAACGACTTGCGCGAGGGGCCCACCAGCACTGGGTAGCCGAGCGCCACGAGCTCGTGCGTACGCGCGAGCAGCGCCGCGCTCTGCGTCGCTGTCTTGGCGAACCCGATGCCAGGGTCGACCCAGATTCGGTCGGCCGGCACGCCCACGCGGACGGCCCGCGAGGCGGCCTCCGAGAGCTCGCGCATGACATCTCTCACCACGTCATCGTACGCGATCTGCGCGCCCGCGACTTCTCCTCGTCCGCGATTGTGCATGAGCACCAGCGTCAGCCCCGTGTCCGCCACGACCTCCAGGAGCGCGTCGCTGGCCCCCATGCTGACGTCGTTCACGAAGCGCGCGCCTTGCTGCGCGGCGCGGCGAGCCACCTCTGCCTTGGTGGTGTCGATGCTGACCGTCACCCCTTGGGCGACCAAACCTGCGACGACGGGCTCCGTACGACGGACCTCTTCGTCCACGCCGACCCGCTCGTACCCCGCCCCATAGGTCCTGCCCGCCGGGCGCGTGGACTCGCCACCGACGTCGACCACGTCGGCCCCCGCGGCCCCGAGCGACAGCCCTCGCGCGAGCGCGTCCTGGGCCGCCAAGAACTGCCCCCCGTCACTGAACGAGTCGGGCGTGACGTTGAGCACCCCCCAGACCGCACAACGGAGAACGCCCGCCCCTCTGCTGGTGAGTGGAGCGGGCTGTGCGGAACGGTCTCGATGCGACGTGCCCCCCGGCATGGTCCTCCTGCGAGCGCTGCGCCCGCGCACGGCGGTTCAGCCGGCGCTGGGCACCTCGCGCGGCCTCGGCTGGAAGATGGAGCCCTTCTTCTTGTCCTTCTGGTCGCGGCGCTTCTCGGCGTAGCTGGGGATGACGATGTGCCGGTTGGGGGGCAGCGGGCCGCCACCCATGATGGCCTCGATCTCCTCGCGGTCCAGGGTCTCGCGCTCCAGCAGGGCCTCCGCGATGGCGTCGAGCTTGTCGCGGTTCTCCTCGAGCACCGAGCGCGCACGCGCGTACTGCTCGCGGATGATCATGCGGACCTCGTCGTCGATCTCCTTGGCGGTCTGCTCGGAGTAGTCCTTGTGGTGGTTGCTGCCGAGGAAGCCCGAGTCCTCCTTCTCGACGTAGGCCAGCGGCCCGAGCTTCTCGCTCATGCCCCACTCGGTGACCATGGAGCGCGCCAGCTGGGTGGCCTTCTTGAAGTCGTCCGAGGCGCCCGTGGTGAGCTGGCCGAAGACGATCTCCTCCGCGATGCGCCCGCCGAGCGCCATGGCGATGCGGTCGCGCACCCAGGCCGCCGAGTAGCTCAAGCGCTCTTCGGACGGGAGCGACATGGTCACGCCCAGCGCGGGACCGCGGGGGATGATGGTGACCTTGTGGATCGGGTCGTGGTTGGGGAGCAGGTTCGCCACCAGCGTGTGACCTGCCTCGTGCCAGGCGGTGGTCTTCTTCTCCTTCTCGCTGATGACCATCGAGCGACGCTCGGAGCCCATGAGGACCTTGTCCTTGGCCATCTCGAAGTCCTGCATGGACACGAAGTCCTTGTCCTGACGCGCGGCGAGCAGCGCGGCTTCGTTGACCAGGTTCTCGAGGTCGGCGCCCGAGAAGCCCGGGCAGCCGCGCGCGATGATCTCGAGCTCGACGTCGTCGTGGAGCGGGACCTTGCGGGTGTGCACCTGCAGGATGCCGAGGCGCCCGCCGAGGTCGGGGCGCGCCACGATGATGCGGCGGTCGAAGCGACCGGGGCGCAAGATGGCGGGGTCGAGCACGTCGGGGCGGTTCGTCGCGGCGACGATGATCACGCCGTCGGTGGACTCGAAGCCGTCCATCTCGACGAGCAGCTGGTTGAGCGTCTGCTCGCGCTCGTCGTGCCCACCGCCGAGGCCGCTGCCGCGGTGCCGCCCCACGGCGTCGATCTCGTCGATGAAGATGATGCAGGGCGCGTGCTTCTTGCCCTGCTCGAACAGGTCGCGCACGCGGGAGGCGCCCACGCCGACGAACATCTCGACGAAGTCGGACCCGGAGATGCTGAAGAAGGGCACGCCCGCTTCGCCAGCGATGGCGCGCGCGAGCAACGTCTTGCCCGTGCCCGGCGCGCCCATGAGCAGCACGCCCTTCGGGATGCGCCCGCCGAGCCGCTGGAACTTCTTCGGGTCCTTGAGGAACGCGATGATCTCTTCGCAGTCGTCCTTGGCCTCGTCGATGCCCGCGACGTCCGCGAAGGTGACCTTGTTCTGGCTCTCGTTCAGGAGGCGCGCCTTCGACTTGCCGAAGCTCATCGCCTTACCGCCCGAGGCCTGAAGCTGGCGCATGAAGAAGAAGAAGATGCCGAGCAGGAACAGCATCGGCAGCCACGTCAGCAGCACACCCGAGAGGATGTTCTCCTCTTTGGGCTGGAACTCGACGCGCGCGTCGCTCTGCATGAGCATCTCGTTGACCTGGTCGCTCAGGATGCCGAACGTCTCGCGCGGCTGCGCCTCCGGCCGGTCTCCGTCAGGGCCGCGCACGGTGTAGCGATAGTGGCCGGTCCCATCCTGCGTGCGAACGGTCACCTCCGCGACCTTGCCCGCCTGGATGTCATGCACGAAGTCCGTGAACGCCACGGCGCGCGGCGGCTCGCTGTGCGAGGACACCATCGTCCAGATGGCGACGAACATCAAAATGAGGAGGACCCAGAGGAGCAGGGTCTTGTGGCTCTGTTTCACAGCGAACCTCTTGGGCCAGATCCCTTGTTCGATAGGCGCCCGAACGCAGGATACCCCGAATTACACATACAACTTTGTGGTCTCTTCCGAGCCAGGGCGCAACCCCCCTGAATCGTTGTCTCTTCCCGATGCCCCGCGAAGCTCGTCGAGGCGGTCGCCGACGCGCCGGTAGGCCAGCCCGCCCCCGAGCAGGACGTGCGCCCCGGGTGGCCCGAGGACCGCGCGCTCGAGCTCGAGCAGGGGCGCCCGCCGCGGGCTCGTCCGAGACGGGTCTGCGCTCTCGACGAGCTGACGCAGCGCCTCGCGGCGGGCCGCTGGCAAGGCCGCGCGGAGGGGTGCGACGGCGACCACGCGGCTCCCAGCAGGGGTGTTGGCCAGAGCGACCGCGAGCAACGCCGCGCCCACGTGCTCGCCCAACGCGACGAGGTCGCGCGCGTCGTCCGCGAGCTCGGCGAGGTGGCGCACGACGTCTGCGTCCTCGGCGAGGAGGGCAGGCAGGGTGTCGCGGCGCAGGCGCACACGCTCGTAGGCACGGTCATCGTTGCTTGGGTCGGAGACAGCCACCAAGCCGTTACTTCGGGCGTCCGACGGGTCGGCGCGCCGGGCCGCGAGGTAGGCATGGACGTCCTCGCGCGTGCAGTCGATGAGCGGTCGCACGACCGCATCGTGTCGCGCTGGCCAGATCCCCCTCAACCCACGCACGGAGCTGCCGCGCAGGACCCGCGCGAGCACCGTCTCGGCCTGGTCGTCCCGGGTGTGCCCGACCGCGACCACGTCCGCCTGGCGGTCACGGCGCAACGCCTGGAGCGCAGCGTACCGTGCTTCGCGCGCACGCGCTTGGACCCCTGGACCCGGCTGGAGGGTGAGCCGCAGCGGATGAAAGGGGACTCCCCACGCCGCAGACAAGGCGGCGACGCTCCGCACCTCGTCGGACGACTCCGGGCGCAGCCCATGATCCACGGAGGCGACCTCCACGGTCAGCGCCAGCGTCTTCGCGAGGTCGACGAGCACATCGGCGAGCACCACGGAGTCAGGCCCGCCTGAACACGCGACGAGGACGCGGGCGCCGCGACGCACGAGGCCGCGGCTCCGAAGGGTTCGGTGGACGGTGGCGCGCAGCGCCTCGGGGACGCCGACGCGCGCGTCAGAAGACACCGCTGAACAGGGAGATGCGCACTTCGGTGGTGGGGCGCACGCCCATGAGGTAGTCGTCACGCGTGGCGGCGGTGCGGTTGGACACGGCGATGCCGGGCATGCCGACGTGGAGTCCGTACTCGCTTCGGCGGATCAGCCCGGACCCCGCCCTCGCGAGGCTCTGGGTCCGACGGCGCGCGGACGCCTCGGCGTCATCGGTGACAGTGACCTCCTGGCCCTCCCCAGCCGATCCGTCCTCGTCGTCGTCGTACGCACGCAGTGCGACGGTGAGCACGACCGACGGCACGACCAGCGCGATCCCGATGGCCAAGAGCGCCGTGGACGCCTCCACTTGCCCGTTGCGATCGAGCCCATAGTACCCGCCGAGCGCCCCGCCAGCGGCCCCGATGGCTGGAAACACCACCAGCGCCCACCACTGGTCCAGGCCCGCCGCCGCGGGGATGACCAACCCGAGCTCGGCGCCGAGGATGCCCAACCCGAACATCCCCTTGAAGCCCGACTCCTGCTGGCGGACCACCGGGGTCTGCGCACACGCCTGCGTGGGCGTCGCGGCGGTGACGGCTAGCGAGAGGGCCAGGGTGATGGCGGCGACACGGAGAATACGATGCAACATGGAGCCCCCTCCGATAGCGGAGAAGAAGTACGGAGACCGGGAGTGTAGAGGAGTGCTGGACTTCTGACCAGAACGCGTGCCCCTCGCTTCGTCGAGCCAGGCCCCCGGCAAGAGTGCGTTTGGGCGTAGGTTGTAGCGCACCCTGGAATCGTTCACCAGAGACATGTGAGCATCGGGCGTTGACGCCACGCCCCACTCGATTTATTTAGCGTACGAAATATGAGCGCGGGCAACGACGACGAACCCGTCCACGATCCTCTCCGAGCGGCCAAGCAAGACCTGGACCCCATTCTCGAGACGTTCGTGTACCTGTACACGGAGAGCCGCCGCGCCACCAAGGACCTCGCCCGCGAGCATGGCCTGACCGGCCCGCAGGTGACCGTGCTGAAGCTCCTCGACGCGGTCGGCGACCTGTCACTCTCGGAGCTCTCCGAGCGGATCAAGGCACGCAACAGCACGATCACGGGCATCGTCGACCGGATGCAGCGGGACGAGCTGGTGTTGCGTCGACGGTCGCAGCGTGATCGACGCGTGATCGAGATCGTGCTGACCCCCAAGGGTCGACAGATGGCGCGGGCCATCCCCGTACAGCCCATGCAGATGTTCGCGTCGGCCCTGCGCGCGCTGCCGCCCGAAGACGTCGAGGCGCTGCGACGCATCCTGCGCACCATGAGCGACCACGTGCGCGCCCAGACCGAAGACCCGTCCACCTGAGGAGACCCATGCAAGACCGAGCCTACGGAGCCATCACCGTCCACCAGGACGGACACGTCGCGACCATCACGCTGAACAACCCCGACCGCAAGAACGCGCTCTCGCCACGGATGGTCAACGAGCTGCTGTACGCGCTCGACGACGCGCGCGACGAGGCGAGCGTGCGGGTCGTCGTGCTCACGGGTGCGGGAGAGTCCTTCTGCGCTGGAGGCGACCTCAAGCAGATGGCCGGGGACGGTCCGGAGCTCGAGCGGCGTGGCGACTTCGACGACCTCCTCCTGCGCTTCACCCAGCTCGGCAAGCCCGTGGTGGCGGCCGTGCGCGGCTACGCGATGGGCGGCGGCGTAGGCCTGGTGGCTGCGGCCGACTTCGCCATCGCCGCGGACGACGCGACGCTGGGCACCCCCGAGATCAAGCGGGGGCTGTTCCCGATGATGATCATGGCGCCACTGCAGCGTGTCGTGCCACGGCGCGCCCTCATGAACATGATGCTCCTCGGCGACAAGCTGAGCGCGCGCGAGGCGCTCGACCTCGGAATCCTCTCGCACGTCGTGCCCGCCGCGGAGCTGGAGGACAAGGTCGCCGAAGTGAGCGCCAAGCTCGCAGCGCAGAGCCCGACGGCCATGCGCATGGGGCTCGCGGCGTTCCATCACCAAGCCGACCTGCCCATCCGCGAGGCCGTCCCCTACCTACGTGATCAACTGCACGCGCTGCTCGGCACCGAGGACGCGAAAGAAGGCCTGATGGCCTTCTTCCAGAAGCGCGCCCCGGTCTGGAAGGGGCGCTGATCTGGCGCGTCGCTCAGGGGTCAGCGGCCGCGACCCCGCCCACGTCCTCGACCGCGCCCCCGCCCACCCATCGGCGACAACGAGATGTCGTCGAGGTAGCCGCCCAGGCCGTTGGAGCGGCCGACGTGGCGGAACTCGATGCGCGTGACGGCCCCGGTCGCCTGGAATTGGATGGACTGATAGGTCCACTGCGTGTCGCCCTGATTCGTTCCGTCGGCCTCGAGGGTGTGCACCACGCGACCATCGAGCGCCACGACCACGCTGTTGTCGATGCGCGGCGTACCGGGACGGGCACTGAACGCCACGCGCAGCTCGTAGTATTGGCCGGGGACAGTCTGGACGTCCTGATAGATGGCCGAGGAGGCGTGGCTGTCCAGCTCGATCAGCTGGGTCCCCTCGGCCGGACGACCGGCGGCGTTGTTCTGGACCTCGATGCCTGGCCCCCCCGAGAGCTGCCAGCCCGGGAGCCCCCCATACACCTGCCAGCCGCCGTGGCGCAGCTGTGGCTGCTCGAACCCGCCGTTCTGGATGAGGTTCCCCTGCTGGGCGGGCGGCACGACGACGGGCGGCGGCTGCACGACGGGCGGCGGCTGCTGAGCCGCCACGGTCACGACGGCGATGGTCGAGCGCGCGTCCGGGCCCGCGGGGCGATCGACACGCCACCAGCCGAGCGCACCCTGCTGGCAGCCATAGGCCTGTGCGTAGCGCACCCGGACCTCGTACGTGCCTGGCTGGTTGGGGATGGTCAGCTGGAAGCCGACGGTCTCGAAGCCGCGTGTGTACGCGCCACCGTTCCACACACAGGCCTGGGCTTGAGCTTCTCCAGCGAGCCCGACGATGACCTGGTTGATGGCGCCGCCGCAGCCGGGGCAGTTGTGCTGCACCTCCATGGTGCCGCGGATGACGCCCCCGCTGGCGACGGTGATCGCGGGCCCCTGGCCCTCGAGGCGCACGTTCCGCACCGTGAAGCGTCCCTGCTCCTGAAAGACCGTCGCGTACTGCGGCGTGGGGGTGGGCACGGGCTGAGGGGGATACGCTGGCGTGGTGGGCACGGGCTGCGTGGTCCCCTGCGACAGGGTCACGTTCACCGTGACGAAGCCCGTGTTGTAGGGCAGCCCCCGTCCGCTCTGCTGCGCGGTGCGCAGGACGACGTTGGCCATGGTCTGCTCGAGGCAGCCCGTGAAGCGCGCGCCGCCGCGGTTCTGCGCAGCGCTCACCTGGAGCTGACCGCCCACCATGCGGAGCTGGAGGACCACTTGCCCCGGCGCACCGGCCCGCGACGCGAACTGCTCGCAGCCTCGCAGTTCGTATCCACCTTGCTGCGCGGCGAGCAGGGCCTGGTTCTCGAGCACACCCTCCGGTGTCTGGACGGGTGTGACGGAGGGTCCGCTTCGACGCGCCGCTGCGGGGGGAGCCCCACCGAGCGCCAGAGACAACAGGAAGGCCAGCACGGGGGAGAGGAGGCGCAGCGCGCGAGACGTACTCATGGTGTTCCTTGGGATGGGGCCAAGCCGGCAGACGCGGGGAGACCCGGGGACGTTGCCGGAGCGACGACATCGCGAGCAAGGGTATTCAGCACGACGCGCAAGGACGTTCGAGCGCGCGGTGCCGGGCGGTCAGGGGGGA
This sequence comes from Sandaracinaceae bacterium, assembly GCA_020633055.1. Lineage (NCBI taxonomy): Bacteria > Pseudomonadati > Myxococcota > Polyangiales > Sandaracinaceae > Sandaracinaceae bacterium. The sequence continues at coordinate 268,021 of JACKEJ010000005.1, forward strand.
ACGAGCGCCTGGACGCTGCACTCGAGCGCCCCGCCGCCACGATAGTGGTCGGCCGAGAGCGTACCGATGACCACCAGCTCGGGGGGCACCTCGTCCGCGCTCGGGCCCGCGTCGCGCTGGAACGCCGTCAGCCGCTCGCCCGCGGCACGCAGCGTGAGCTTGAGGTGTTGACCATCCCCCACGGCGCGACTGTCGATGACACGCGCGGGCAACGCGAACACCGGCGCGGGGTTACCCTCGCCGAGCGGCTCGAGCCCTTCGAGCTCGGCCGCCTTGGGTAGCGGGAAGCCGCTGCCGATCTCCACGTCCACGATGGGCATGGGACGTTCGAGCTCCTGTCGGGGCGTCGCGCTGGAGAAACCGGCGCGCAGCGCGTCGAGGCGACCCTCCGCGACCGACAACCCCGCCGCCATGGCGTGCCCACCGAACTTGAGGAGATCGGAGCGACAGGCGCTGAAGGCGCCGTGCAAGTGGTATCCGTCCGGGGTTCGACCGCTTCCATGCCCCACCCCCGCCTCGTCGATCGCCACGACGACGGCCGGGACGCCGAAGCGGTCCACCAGGCGTGCGGCGGAGATGCCCACCACCCCGCGATGCCAGCCCCGGGCGGCGACCACGATGCCGCTGGTCGGGTTCTCGCCATAGACGGACAGCGCTTGGGCAACGGCCTCCTCCGTGACCGTGCGCTCGACGGCCTTGCGCTCGTCGTTCAGCTGCTCGATGCGCGCCGCGAGCATCCGTGCCCTGGCGGGCTCGCGCGCGCGCAGCAGCTCGAGCGTGAGGACAGGGTCCGCGAGGCGACCTGCGGCGTTGAGGCGCGGTCCGAACTTGAAGCCGATGTCCTGACCGCCGATGGGCGTGCCCGGACGCACGCGCGCATTCTCACGCAGGGCTGCGATCCCGGGGCGCGCCTGCGGGGCGCCCAGCAGCTTGAGCCCGGCGCGGACCAGCCGCCGGTTGTCACCCTCGAGCGGCATGACGTCCGCGACGGTGCCGAGGGCAACCAGGTCGAGCCACGGGCGCACGTCGAGTGACGCGCCGAGCGTCGCTCGCACCCCGGCCCCGAGCGAGAAGGCGAGCCCGGCGCTGCACATCCACTTGAACGCGAAGCCGCAGCCAGGCTGATGGGGGTTCAGGAAGGCCAGCGCGGGGAGCGGCTCCTCGGGGACGAGGTGGTGATCCACGACGATCACGTCCACACCGCGCCGTCGCGCCGCGTCGATGCGCGCGTGATCGCTGCTGCCGCAGTCGCACGTGACGATGACGGCGGGGTCGACCGCCAGGCAGGCTTCGAGCGCAGGCTCGCTGAAGCCGTAGCCACCCACGAAACGGTTGGCGACGAAGGGCACCACCTCGGCCCCGAGTGCCTCGAGCATGTCGCTCAGGATCGCGGTGCTGGTGGTGCCGTCCACGTCGTAGTCTCCGAACACCGCGACACGCTGCCCGTGCTTCGCCGCGTGGGCGAGGCGCTCGCATGCCGCCTCGCGACCGAGCATGGTGCTCGGATCGCTCAGCCCCGCGAGGGTGGGCTGCAGGAAGGCACGGGCATCGGCCGCGTCGCCCAGCGCCCGATGCAGCAGGACCTGCGCGACGGCGGCACCCAACCCGAGCTCGCGCCCCAGCCCCTGCGCGCGGGACACATCGGGGGTGCGCACCCGGTAGCCGCGCCGGGCCACGGTGGTGTCCTTGCGCCCCGTGTCGGACGTCACGCGCGCCACCCTGCGGCCGCCCCACGACCCCCAAACGCAAATCGCCCACCGAGGAGCGGTGGGCGAGCGCGCAGTGTCACAGGCAGGCTCACGCCGCCTTGGCGAAGAAGCGCCGGTCGATCCACTCCGTCATGGGAGACGCGATGTAGATGGACGAGTAGGTGCCCACGAGGATACCCACGAAGAGGGCGAACGAGATGTCCTGGATGACGCTGGTGCCGTAGATGAAGAACGCCACGACGGACACGAGCGTGGTGCCCGATGTCATGATGGTGCGCGACAGCACCTGCGACGTGGAGATGTTGATCAGCTCGCGCAGGCTCTTGTCCTTGTGGCGCCCCAGGTTCTCACGGATGCGGTCGAACACGACGATGGTGTCGTTGATGGAGTAGCCGAGGATGGTGAGCAGGGCGGCGATGGTGGTGAGGTTCATCTCCTTCTGCACCAGCACGTAGATGCCCACCGTGATCATCACGTCGTGCAGCATCGCGAGCACCGCGCCCGGCGCGAAGCGCAGGTCGAAGCGGAAGGCGATGTAGACCATGATGAAGGCGATGGCGTAGAGCAACGACTGGATGGCCGCATCGCGCAGCTGCTCGCCGGCCTTGGGCCCCACCCACTCGATGCGCAGCGCGGACTCCGGCGCGCGGTCCGCGAAGGCCGTCTGGAGGTCCTGGAAGACCGCGTCGCCCACGCCGACGAGCGACGCCTCGAAGCGGTGCTCGGCGGTGCCCCCGAAGCGCGTGACCTCACGCACCTGGACGCCGTTGTCGCCCTCACCTTCGATGGCGCCGCGGATGACCTGCGTGTCGGCCGGGCCCGAGAGGCGCAGGCTGATCTTGTCGCCGCCGGGGCTGACCTTGTACTGCAGCACCTCGACGTCGCCGAGCGCGCTGCGCAGGCGCGAGCCGATGGTCTCCTGCAGCTCGGGCGTGATGGCGGACGTCTCGCGCACGCGCAGGATGTACCTGTTCGCCTGCCCCTCGACCGTGACCACGTCCGCGCCCGGGTGGCCGGAGTTGGTGAGCGCCTCGCGCACCTCCGTGGTGCTGACGTCGCCGGTGAAGGCCACCTCGAGCTCGGTGCCGCCCGCGAAGTCCAGGCCCAGGTTGGCGCCTGGCCAGAAGAGCGAACCCACGCTGAGCAGGGCGATGCTGACGGACACGCCGATCACCGGGAGGCGATAGCGCATGAAGTCGATGTACGTGTCGGGCTTGATTAGTTCCATGGTGTCACCCGACCCGCAGCCGCTCGACCTTGAGGCCACGCACGATCCAATCGAGCATGACCCTGGAGCAGAAGATACCGGTGAAGAGGGAGGTCGCGATGCCGATCATGAGCATGACGGCGAAGCCCTTGATGGGCCCGGTACCGAACTGGAAGAGCACGATGCCGGCGATGAACGTGGTGATCTGGCTGTCGAACACGGAGGAGAACGCCCGCGCGAAGCCTTGATCCACGGCAGAGCGCGGAGACTTGCCGAGACGCAGCTCCTCGCGGATGCGTTCGGTGATGAGCACGTTGGCGTCCACGGCCATACCCACCGTCAGTGCGATGGCGGCGATGCCCGGCAGCGTGAGCGTCGCACCGAGCGCAGCCATGAGGGCCAACAGCAGCAGCACGTTCAGGACCACCATGACGTCGGCGACGAGCCCAGCCACCTGGTAGTAGAGCGCCATCAAGATGAGCACGAGGCCGATGCCGATGAGCGCGCCCATGGCGCCCTTCTCGACCGAGTCGTGACCGAGCGTGGGACCGATGAGCTGCTCGTTGGACGGCCGCAAGGGGGCAGGTAGCGCACCAGCCTTGAGCACGACCACGAGGTCGTTGGCCTCGGCGATGGCTTCCTGGCCGCCCATCCCGCCACCCAACGTGATCTGGGCGTTGCCGCCGCCGATGCGCTGGTTGATGACCGGCGCGCTGAAGACCTTGTCGTCCAACACGATGGCCATGCGGCGCTTCACGTTGCGACCCGTCAGCTCCTCGAAGCGGTCGGCGCCGCGCGTGTTGAAGCGCAGGCTGACGTAGGGCGCGTTGCCCTGAGTCGGGTCGAACGCCACGCCCGCGTCGGAGACGTCCTCGCCCGTGACGTTGGCGCTACTGAACACGTAGTAGCTGCGCCAGCCACGGTTCTGGATGCGGTCCTGTGGCCCACCCACCTCGCTGAGCAGCAGCTCGTGCCCGGTCGGGATGTCCAGCGTGCGAACGTAGTCGTGGAGGCGTTGGTAGGCCGGGGTCGACGACTCCTCCCCATCACGCATGGGCGCGTAGAGATACGACACGCTGACGTTCGGACGCTCCTCACCTGCCGACGAGGTCTCCATCATCATGGAGATGCCCCCGCCCTCGGGCAGGTTGGCCCCCAGGCCGGCGACGAAGCCCGCCTCGTCGTCGTCGTCGAGGACCTTGAACTCGAGGCGCGCCGTCCGCGAGATGATGCTGCGGATGCGCTCGAACTGCTCTTCGGTGGCGCCGGGCACCTCGACGATGATGTCCATGTCGCGCGCCATGACCGTGGTCTCGGCGATGCCGAGCGTGTTGATGCGCTCCTCGACCGTGTGCTGGGCCTGCTGCACCGCCGTGGTGCGGAGCGCGTCGAGGTTGTCCTCACGCATCTCCAGCATGACGACGTTCCCCGAGGTGGAGACGATGCGCAGCTCGCCGAAGCCCTCGTCGCGCAACCAGTCGCGGTCGAACGCTTCGGGAACGCTGCCCGTGAACGTGACCGTGGCGCGCAGACCATCGCCCAAGGTAGCGACCTGCACGCGCTCCGCGACGGCGTCCAGCTGCGCACGCGTCGCGGTGTCGGCATCGTTTTCGCCGTAGATCTCGAGCAGCACGCCGAGCTTGCGCACCAGCTGCTCGCTCAGCGTGTCACGGCGGTCGCGGATGTACTCCTCGACCTCGACCTCGTACTGCAGTCGAAGACCACCGCGGATGTCGAGGCCCGGGCTGATGCGCCCCGTGAACCACTCCGACACGATGGCAGGCGTGATGGGCTCCGGCTCTGGCTCGCCTTCCACCCGCTGGCTCAGGCGCCATGCATCGACGGTCGGCAGGAGCTGGAGCACCGCCAAGAGCGCGATCCCGACCACGGTCGCGAAACGTAGGTACAAACCTCTATCCATGAGTCCCTTGTGAGCGGATGGGCCCGCCTGGCGAGAACGTGGGCGTGCGCACGCTCAGTCCTTCTTCTTGTCGGCCTTGTCGGACGAGCCGGCCGTCGTGGCGTCGGCGCTGGGTGCTTCCTTGCCCAGGATCTGGGAGCGGAAGACGTTGATGCGGGTCTTCGGGGCGATCTCGAGGATCACGTCCCGGTTGTCGTTCGCGAAGCTGACGATCTCACCACGGATGCCGCCGTTGGTGCGCACGATGTCGCCCTTCATCAGCGCCTTCAGCGCGACCTCGCGCTCCTTCGCCTTCTTCTGCTCCGGACGCAGCACGAAGAAGTACATGAAGGCCAGCGTCGCCAGGAGCATGGGCAACATGCTCCCGCTGCCCGCGCAGCCGTCCAACGGGCTGCTCGGCGCGGCCGCAGCGCCGCCCCCTGCGGCGGGCGCGGCGCCGCCCGTGGACTCCGGCTGGAGGCGGAGCATGAGTTCGTAGAGGGTGGCGATGAGGGCCATGAGTCGGCGGATCCAGTCGAGCGGCGAGAGTCGGAGCGCAGCGGAGCCAGCAGGTGGCACCTTGCACCCGAGTCGCACCAAGAAACCAAGGGCGGAGCGAGGCCTCGCGAGGCCAGCGCCGGGTGCAGCCCGGTAGGGCGCGCGATTACTACTCCATGGGGTCGCGGCGGTCAACACGCGCGAAAGCCCCCTCTCGGGACTGCTCCGCCGAGCGACAGAGGCGTTTCTGCTCCGCTTCTGGCCGGATGGGGGTACCTTGCGACCTGCGATGGTCTCGAGTTCCGTCCTGGTGGTGATTCCCGACGACGACGCCCGGAGCCGTGTGGTCTCCGCGGTGGAGCGGGCGGGCTACGCCTGCGTCGGGGCGGCCACTGGGGAGGCGGCGCTGGACGCGTTCGTGCAGCAGCCGACGGACATCGTGTTCACGTCCTTGCGTCTGCCGGGCCGCGACGGGGCGGCGACGGTCGAGTCTCTGCGCTGGGCCCCCGGGGGCGACACCGCGCACATGGTGTTGCTGGGTGCCGTGGCCGACGCAAGCGCCCTGCAGCGAGAAGCCGCGCGCCTGGGGGCGCTCACCTGTCTGGTCGGGGAGGTGAACCCGGCGGACATGCTCCGCGTGGTCGAAGGCGTGGTGCGCCGAGAGCTGCGCCCCGACTCCATCCCACCGCCCCCGATGGACATCGGCACAGGAGACGAGACGCGCCGCTACACGCTCACCGAGAGCTCGGAGGGGGCCGCCGTGGAGCGCCACCTCGGCAGCGGACTGAGCGCGCCGGACGCGCTCCAAGGGCGGCTCTCGGACGTGCCCTTCGCGTCCGTGCTGGTGCAGATCTTCGAGAGCCGAGCGACCGGAGCCCTGGCGCTCAACAGCGCGGGCGACCCGCGCTCGACGACGACGGGGGAATCTCCCAAGAAGGTCATCTTCTTCCGCCGGGGGGTGCCGCAGTCCGTACGCTCCAACCTGGTGGACGAGTGCCTGGGGCAGGTGCTCCGACGGCGCGGCATCATCGACCAATCCGTCGTGGACGACTCGCTGCTGCGGGTGCGCGCGGGGCAGGGGCGGCAGGGGGCCATCCTGCTCGCGATGGGCGCCATCACCCCGCACCAGCTGCGCGACGCCCTCGAGTACCAACAGGAGATGAAGGTGCTCGACGTGTTCGGGTGGTCCGCCGGGAGCTTCGAGTTCGCGGACATGGACCCCCCACAGGAGACGGTCACGCTCGAGATGTCGCTCTTCGAGCTGGTGCTCCGCGGGGTTCGCGAGCGCATCCCGCCGCCGCGCGTCGTCGAGCTCATCGGGCCGGCGTTGGACCGCTTCGCCATCCCCGTGCCCGACCGCCTCGCCCCCTTCCGACGCATGGAGCTGGCCCCCGAGTGCCACACCTTCCTCAGTGGGCTGGACGGGCGGCAGACGCTCCGGAGCCTGATCGGGGGCCCCCCCACCTCACGCATGACCATCACCGAGCTGGCGTACGCGCTGGTATGCGTAGAGGCAGTGGAGCTGCATGACGCCCCCCTCGAGCACAGCGTCTCCCAGCTGCCCAGCACGCCGAGCGCACGCCCCACCGCCCCTCCCGGCGAGCTGTCCGCAGTGTCGAAGCAGCTGCTCGACCAAGCCGTGGACGCCTTCCGCGTCGGCGAGCAAGCGCTCTCCCGCGGCGCCTTCGGCGAGGCCATGCAGGCCTTCGCCCAGGCCACCACCCTCGACCCGGACGAGGGCCTCTACTGGGTCTACCTGGGCTACTGCCGCCACGCCGCGCACAGCCACATCCCCGACGAAGCCGACCGCGCCCTGGCCGAGGTCGTCGCCGGCTGCCGCCTCGTCCCACGGATCGCCGTCGCGCACCTCCTCCGCGCACGCGTGCTCCGCGATCGCCAAAAGTGGGCGGCCGCCCGCAACGCCTACGAGCGCGTCCTGCACCTCGACCCCGACGACCCCGAAGCCCTCGACGGCCTCCGAGCCCTAGGCGCCCTCTCCGAGCCGTCCTGACCCCACGCCGGAGGCCGACCTCGGGTGCGATGTTGGCTGGAACTGGGGGGCACCAGGCTGAAGCCAGGTGCCCCGAGGCTGCAGCGTGGTCTGCAAGTCCGCCCCACTGCGGGGGCGGACTACGTGGTCGCGCGCGATGGAGGACAGGACACGTCGGGACCGCGCGCCCCGACGGACACTTCGCGCCCCCAGTCGGACCTCCCGCGCCCCAGCCGAGCCCAGTCGGACCTCCCGCGCCCCGAGTCGCGTCCAGTCGGACCCTTCGCGCCCCCAGCGGATCCCACGAGTCCATCCCCACCCAGTCCAGCCCCCTGAGCCCAGGCGTTCCCGAGGGAGAGGGGAGCTCCGGGCACGGGTGTCGGGGGGGCCCCATTTCACGCGCCTCCGGCGCGTAGAAATGGGGGAGGCACCGCAGGGAGCGCCTGCGCGACCGAGCCCGTGCCCGGAGCTCCCCTCTCCCGCGCGCGATCGACTCCCCAGCCCACACCACCGACCGAGCCCAGACGGACTCGTCGGATCCGCCCTCCCACAGGGGCGCCTTGTGCTACAAGGGCGCGATGGTCGACAAGGTCGAGAAGATCTGGATGGACGGCGCGCTCATCCCCTGGGACGCCGCTCAAATTCACGTGCTCACCCACACCCTGCACTATGGGCTCGGCGTGTTCGAGGGCATCCGCTGCTACAAGCTGGACGATGGCCGCTCGGCCATCTTCCGCCTGGACGAGCACATCCGGCGCCTGTTCGACTCGGCCCGCATCTGCACGCTCCCCATGCCCTACGACCACGCGACCTTGGTCGAGGCGTGCAAGGCCACCGTGCGCGAGAACGGCCTCGACGAATGCTACCTGCGCCCGCTCGCGTTCATCGGGGACGGCGCCATGGGCCTGGGCGCCCGCGACAACCCCACCCGCGTGTGCGTCGTGGCCTGGCGCTGGGGCGCCTACCTGGGCGACGACGGAATCCAGAACGGCATCCGCGCGAAGATCAGCTCGTTCAGCCGCGCGGGCGTCAACTCGCTCATGGCCAAGGGCAAGGTCTGCGGCCACTACGTCAACTCCATCCTGGCCAAGCGCGAAGCGCTCGCCGCCGGCTACAACGAGGCGATCATGTTGGACCCGCAGGGCTACGTGTCCGAGGCCAGCGGCGAGAACATCTTCGTCATCCGCGACGGCGTGGTGTACACGCCCGCGCTCGGCGCCTCGATCTTGGGCGGCATCACGCGCGACTCGGTCATGCGCATCATGCGCGACATGGGCGTGCGCATCGTGGAGCGGCCGATGGGGCGCGACGAGCTCTACATCGCCGACGAGGTGTTCATGGTCGGCACGGCCGCCGAGGTCACCCCGGTCCGTGAGATCGACGACCGTCCGGTGGGCAAGGGCACACGCGGCCCCATCACCGCCGAGGTGCAGGACCGCTACTTCAAAGCCGTCCGCGGGGTCAACACCCCCGAGCCCAGCTGGCTCGACATCGTCTGACCCCCGTCGCGGCGGAGGCCTACGCGCCCGTCGCGGCCCCACGACGACGACCGCGACGCAGCACATCACCGGCGGACACGCGCCTGCGCCCACCGCCACTGGGCGCGCACTCCCTGCTCGCATGCGAGAGGACGTCCGTGTCAGGGCCCCTAGGAGCCCGCTTCGCGCGGCTGCCCCGACAGGCAGCGCTCACACGATGAGAAGCGCGCGGCTCAGCTCTCCGAGGCGACCAACGCGCGGTAGACCACGATGCGGCGGCACTGCGGGCAGTCGGTGAGCTCTTCGCCGCGCTGCATGTTGATGAACAGCTGGGCCGGGAGCGCCATGCGACAGCCCGGGCAGGTGCCATCGTCCACCACGACCACCGCGTCCATGTACTTGGTGCGCAGGCGCTCGTAGCGCTTCACGGTGGCGGCCCCGATGATCTTCAGCAGGTCGTCTCGCCCGCCCGTGACGGCCTCGCGCTGGGCGCGGAGCTCGTCCAAGCGCGTCCCGCTCTCCGTCTCCTCGGTGCGGAGCATCTCGCGCGCCTCGGCGAACTGGGCCTCACGCTGCTCCATCGCCGCGCGCTTGGCGGCCAGGGCTTCGTCCGTGGCGGCCAGCTCGCCCTCCTTGTCGCGGATGCTGCGGCGGAAAGAGTCCACCTCGCGCTGACCCGCGTCGCCCTCTTTCGCGTTCTGCGCCTGGGCCAGCTTGGTCCGGGCGCGGGCCAGTCCCTCGACCCGCTCGTGCAACGCGTCGGCCAGGCGGGTGCGGAGCCCCTCGGCTTCGTCCAGCTGGGCACGCTCGCGAGCGAGGAGCGTCTCGAGCACGGCCACATCGGCGGCCATCGACTCCAGCCGCGCGGGCGTGTCCTTCAGCTCTTGGTCGAACTTGACGGCCGCGGCATCCATGGCCGCCAGCTTCGAGAGTGCCACCAGCTGTTCACGCACGCGTTCTGTCTCCTGTCAAAGCGATGCAAGGCCCTTAGCGTGACTCGCGCGCGGAAGCAAGATCGATTCCGTGGAAGCGCGCACACAGCGGGCGGAGGTCGCGAAAATGGTGGGCCCACCTGGACTTGAACCAGGAACTACCCGTTTATGAGACGGGGACTCTAACCAATTGAGCTATAGGCCCGGAGCGCTTCAGTTCTCCATGAAGCTGCGCAGCTGCTTGCTGCGGCTCGGGTGCCGCAGCTTGCGGAGCGCCTTGGCCTCGATCTGGCGGATGCGCTCGCGCGTCACCTCGAAGTCCTGGCCCACCTCCTCGAGGGTGTGGTCGCTCTTCTCGCCGATGCCGAAGCGCATGCGCAGCACCTTCTCCTCGCGCGGCGTGAGCGTCTTCAGCACGCGCCGCGTCTGGTCCTCGAGGTTGCCGTTGATGACCGCGTCCACGGGCGACACCACCGACTTGTCCTCGATGAAGTCCCCAAGGTGCGAGTCTTCCTCCTCACCGATGGGCGTCTCGAGGCTGATGGGCTCCTTGGCGATCTTGAGCACCTTGCGGACCTTCTCGAGCGGCATCTCCATGCGCGCCGCGATCTCCTCGGGCGTGGGCTCGCGGCCAAGCTCCTGCACCAAGTAGCGCGAGGTGCGGATGAGCTTGTTGATGGTCTCGATCATGTGCACCGGGATGCGGATGGTGCGCGCCTGGTCCGCGATGGCGCGGGTGATGGCCTGGCGAATCCACCACGTGGCGTAGGTCGAGAACTTGTAGCCGCGGCGGTACTCGAACTTGTCCACGGCCTTCATGAGGCCGATGTTCCCCTCCTGGATGAGGTCCAGGAACTGCAGGCCACGGTTCGTGTACTTCTTCGCGATGGACACGACGAGCCGCAGGTTGGCCTCCACCAGCTCGGCCTTGGCGCGGTCCGCGGCGCGCTCGCCCTCGGCCAGCTCGCGGTAGGTCTTGCGCAGCGCCTCGATGGGCAGCCCCGCCTCTTCCTCCACGGCGTGCAGCGCCTTGAGCGCCTCGCGGCAGGCCTCGTCGGCCATGTGGATCTTCTCGACGGACCCGTACTTGCGGGAGAGGCGCCGCTCGACCGCCTTGCTGGCCTCCATCTCGCGCATGACACGCTTCATGTCGGCGTGCTTCAGGCCGCCGACGCGACGCTCGCACTCCTGCACGTTGCGCTCGGCGCGCTCCACGCGGCGGATGAGCGTCTTGATGCTGAGCACCATGCGGTCGATCTGCTTCTTGTTGAACTGGATCTCGGCCAGCGCGTGGATCTGCTCGCGGCGGTTCTTGAGCAGCTGCTGCTCGTGCGCCTTGCGCGTCTTCTCGGGCAGCTTCTTGTCGGCCAGCTCCTCGCGTAGCTTGGCAGAGCTCGCCTCCAGGCGGCGCACCTTGTCGACGATGCGGACCACGGCGTCGCGCACCTCGTCGTCGCCCGCCGTGGTGTTCGGGTCGCCGAACTTGGAGACGTCCTTGACCACGTCCTTGATGCGCAGGCGCTGCTTTTTGAGCGCGTCGCCCATCTCCACGATCTCGGCGATACCGGCGCGCGAGTTGAGGAGAACGTCGAACACACGCATGTCGCCCGACTCGATGCGCTTCGCGATCTCGACCTCACCCTCGCGGGTGAGCAGCGAGACCGAGCCCATCTTGCGCAGGTACATGCGCACGGGGTCGTTGGACTTGGCTGCGTACGCGTCCTCGGTGGCCGCGGGCGGCAACGTGGGGGGCTTCGACTTCGGGGCCTCGGGGCGACGCTTGACCTGGCTGGCCTGGTCCACCACCTCGATGTCCTCGTTGCCGAGCCACACCATCAGGTCGTCGATCTGCTCCGAGGTCACCATCTCGGGGGGCAGCGCGTCGTTGACCTCGTCGTACGTGAGGAAGCCCTTCACACGGCCTCGCTCGAGCAGCGCTTGCACCTCGCGGCGCTCCCGACCCTTCCCCTTGGACTGCCGACCAGCCTTGGCAGATTTCCCGTTGGGGGCGCTCACGGCCTCCGGGGCGTCCATGTCTTCTTCGGGAGTCGGGTTGTGCGTCGCCATTATCACCCCTTGATGCTCTGCTGCTGCTTCAACTTGTGCGCCCCGCGTGAGAGGGCGACGAGTTCTTCCGTGAGTTCCGCGGCGAGTGCTTCATCGCCCGTCCGCCGCGCTTCTAGGATTCGTCTCTGGACTTTCGGGAGCTCTGCCTCAATGTTCCGCAGGGCCAGCCGTCGTACGCCATCCCCCAGCATGCGACGAGCCGCCGATTCGTTCATCGTCTGGCGAGCCAGATGATCTTCGAGCCAAGTAAGTGCGGGATTTCCGAACAATTCTGCAAGTAAGGCCGGACCATCGAGGCTTGCCTGTGCCTCGAACATGGCCGACGAGGCATGAAAGATGGCGCGAAGATCGGGTGACGTCAAAAGCTCGCCGAAATTAGTGGCGTCTTCGCTGACAAAAAGTTGGGGATGGTCCAGCAAGGCCACCATCAGGTCGGCCTCGATCTGGGGCAGCTCGGGAGCCCGCGGCCGTGGCGGGGGGGCCCCTCCCGTGGTGTCCTCGGACCTCGGCCGGCGCTCTTGACGGCTTGCGCGCACGCCCTGGTGCAGCTGGCGACGCACCACCTCGAGGTCCGCGACACCGAAGCGCCGCGCCACCTGCTCCACCCACATTTGCGCCTCCACTGGATTGGAGAGCTTGGTGAGGACGGGCCCGAGTCCCCCGATGGCCGCCGCGCTGCGGGACGGATCGCCGCCCCCTTCGGCGGCCGCGTCGTCGATGAGGTACTGGATGAGCGCTGGAGCAGCCTTGATACGCTCATCGAGCTGCTCCGCGCCCTTGGGCTTGCGCAGGAACGTGTCTGGATCCTCGCCCTTGGGCAGCGTCACCACCTGGGCCGCGACCCCTTGGTCGAGCAACAGCTCGCCCACCGCGCGCGTCGCCTTCTTGCCAGCGGCGTCTCCGTCGAACAGCAGCACCGCGCGCTCGGCATAGCGTCGGATGAGCTTGGCGTGCGTGTCCGTGAACGCTGTGCCCATGGGCGCCACCGCGTTCTCGAAGCCCGCTTGGTGCAGCGCCACGAGGTCGAAGTTGCCCTCGCAGATGATGATCCAGCCCTTGCGGCGGGTCTCCACGCGCCCCTCGAACAGGCCGTAGAGCACCTCTCCCTTGGTGTAGAGCGGACCCTCGGGGCTGTTGATGTACTTCGCGCCCGGCCGGTCGTCGGGCTCCGCCCCAGGCGGTGGCGGCAGCTCGCGCCCGCTGAACGCGATCACCCGCCCATGGACGTTCGTGATGGGGAACATCAGGCGGTGGCGGAAACGGTCGTAGTAGCCATCGCCACTGCGCCGGCGCCCGACCAGGCCCAGCGCCTCCACCGCGCGCATGTCGTGTCCGCGCTTGTGCAGATGGTCCGCGAGGCCGCTCCAGCCGTGTGGCGCGTACCCCAGGCGGAAGTGGGTCGCCGTGGCCGTCGTGACCCCGCGCGCCTCGATCGCCTCCCGCGCCATGGAACCGAGCGGGTGCGCGCCCACCTGATCCATGAAGAACCCCGTGGCGTCGTCCATGATGGCGCTCAGCCGTTCCCCCTCGGCCCGACGCTGCTGATAGGCGCGTTCTTCGGCTTGGTCGAGCACGGGTAGCTCCACCCCCGTCCGCTCGGCCAGCTCACGCGCCACCTCGGGGAAGGGGCGCCCCTCCAGCTGCATCACGAAGCGGAAGACATCACCCGCCGCCCCACAGCCGAAGCACTTGTACATGCGACGCGCGGGGTTGACGTTGAACGAGGGCGAGCGCTCGTTGTGGAACGGGCACAGCCCGGTGAAGTTGCTGCCCGACTTCTTCAGGCGGACGTAGCCGCCGATGATGGTGACCAGGTCGGCGCGCTCGCGGATCTCGGCGATGGTCTCTTCCGGAATCCTCACGTCTCGTCCTCGGGCCGCCGCATCGGACCCGGCAAGATACGGAGCGGAACCCTCCCTGGCAATGGAGTTGGCCCAGACCAAGCAGTTGGTCCACCCTGCCGCGATGACCCCCCCTTCCGAGGCCGCCCCGTCGTCTGCGCTGCGCGAGGTGCTGGGCGTCTACGCGTTGGTGTGGGTGGCCACGTTCGCGCTGTCGCAGACCGCGCCTGTCCCGGTCTTGGGCGATCACCGCGGCGAGCTGGTGGGCCTGCTGTTCTTGGCGGTCGCGATGACCTTGGGCACACGCTTTGGGCTCGAACGCGCCGGGCTCACCTTGGGTGGGTTGATGCTGCCGGCGACCGCGCCCACCCCCTTCGAAGAAGCCACACGGCCACTCTCTCGACACGACGTCCCCGACCACGCGCAGCCTGACGGCGAGCCGCCCCACGAGGCCGACTCACCACGCCCGCCCCGCCATGACGTGCTGGGCTTGCTCGACCTGGCCCACGGAGTGCGTACCGCCCTGCCCTCCGCGCTGCGCGAGACGGGCGCGGCGTTGCTGGTCGCGCTGGTGGTGTTCCCCCCGTTCGTCGTGGGCTTCTATTTCTACACGGAGCCCCTCCGCCCGTTCGCGTGGGAGGGCGTGGTGGGCACGCCCGCGCAGCTGCTCACCTGGGCCGAGCTGCTCCTCGGTCAGCTGCTCGTGGTCGCCCTCCCCGAGGAGGCCTTCTTCCGAGGCTACGTGCAGTCGCGCCTCGCAGGCGCGGCCCATGCCACGGACCCCAGGTTGCGCGCTCCAGCGGTCATCGTGGGGCAGGCCGTGCTGTTCGCGCTGGTGCACCTGGCCTCGGTGTTCCACGTCGTGCGGCTCGCGGTGTTCTTTCCAGGACTACTCTTTGGCCTCATCCGCGCCTGGCGCGGCGGCATCGGCGCGGCGCTGGTGTTCCACGCGCTGTGCAACCTGCTGAGCGAGGTGCTAACCCGAGGCTGGCTGTCATGACGCTGCGCACCGCCGCCCTCTTCGACATGGACAAGACGCTGGTGCCCGTCAACACCGGCTCCCTGTACGTGAAGTGGCGGTTCAAGCGGCGCGAGGCGCGCAAGCGGGATCTCCTACGCTGGGCGGGCTGGATGGCGCAGTACGCGGCCGGCGTGCTGGACCCCGTCAGCATCAGCGAGAAGGGGCTGCGAGCCCTGGCCGGCACGGACGAGGCGCAGTTCCGTCGCGAGTGCCTCACCTGGTACTACGAGGAGGTGGCCCCGCTCGTCACGCAGGCCGCCCGCCGCGAGGTCGAGCTGCGCCGCGACGAAGGGCACGTGCTGGCCGTGCTCAGCGCCTCGACCGAGTACGTGACAGGACCGCTGGCACGGTCGCTGGGCATCGAGCACGTGCTGTGCACCGAGCTCGAGGTGGGCGCGGACGGCTGCTTCACCGGCGAGGCCCAGCTCTGCTACGGCGGCGCGAAGCTCGCGCGCGCACGGCAGTGGGCCGAGGCGCACGGGGTGGACCTCGGGCGCAGCAGCTTCTACACGGACAGCGTGAGCGACCTCCCCGTCCTCGAGGCCGTGGGGGAGCCACGCGTCATCAACCCGGATCCGCGCTTGCGCTGGGCCGCCTCACAACGAGGCTGGCCGGTCGCCACCTGGCGCTGAACCACGCGAGAGAGACCATGAGCGACGCACCGCGACCCCACCTGCCCCCTCGTCACGTCCTCGAGCGCATCGTGCAGCTGGCGCTGGAGGAAGACCTCGGGCGCGGCGACCTGACCACCGAGGCCACGGTGCCTCCGGAGACGATGGGCGCAGCGGCGTTCAACGCGCGTGAGCCGCTGGTGTTCAGCGGGCTCGCGGTCATCGCCGAGGTCTTCCGGCAGGTGGATCCCAGTCTGGTCGTCACGGCCCAGCGCACGGATGGTGAGCCTCTGGCGAAGGGCGACACGGCGTGCGTGGTGCGTGGATCGGCGGCGAGCATCCTGCGCGGTGAGCGCGTCGCGCTGAACTTCGTGCAGCGTATGTCGGGTGTTGCGACGCAGGCGCGGCGCTACGTCGACGCACTGCCGGAAGGCAGCCGCACGCGCATCGCCGATACACGCAAGACCACGCCCGGGCTGCGTGCGCTCGAGCGCTACGCGGTCCGCTGCGGTGGGGCCCACAACCACCGCGAGGACCTGAGCAGCGCGGTGCTCATCAAGGACAACCACATCGCCGCCGCGGGAGGCGTGGCCGCGGCCATCGAGCGCGCCCGCGCGTACGCACCACACACCACGCGCATCGAGTGCGAGGTGGACACCATGGTGCAGCTGCAGGTCGCCCTCGACGCTGGCGCGGACGTGATCATGCTCGACAACTTCGGGGACGACGCGGTGCGCGATGCCATCACGCTGGTCGCAGGTCGCTGCCTGCTCGAGGCCTCCGGGGGCATCACGCTGGCGCGGGTCCACGCGCTGGGCACGCTGGGCGTGGACGTCATCAGCGTGGGCGCGCTCACGCACTCCGCGCCCGCCGTGGATCTCGGGCTCGACTGGAGCGACGCGTGACCACGTTCGACGCGGAGCGCTGCCGCGAGGCGCTCGACACGGAGCGCTATGGGCGCTCCCTGACGGCGCTCTCGGCGACCGAATCGACGATGGACGACGCCCGGGCAGCCGCCGAGCAAGGCGCACCCGATGGGCACGTCGTGGTGGCGGACCACCAGCGCAACGGGCGCGGGAGCCATGGCCGCGCGTGGAGTTCACCCGCCGGGACCGATCTCTACTTCTCGCTCGTGTTGCGCCCCACGCTCACCCTGTCCGACCTACCGCCGCTGACGCTGGCCGTGGGGTTGGCCGTCGCACAGACGCTCGAGGCACTGTTGAACGGCTCGTCCGGTCAGCACCGTGTTCACATCAAGTGGCCCAACGACGTCTTCGTGGACGAGAAGAAGTGCGCGGGCATCCTGGTTGAGACCCGCAGCATCGGGACCGCCCCTGCGGCGGTGATCGTTGGCGTCGGGGTCAACGTGAACCGTCTGGGCTTCGAACCCGAGCTGGCCTCGGCGTCCACGTCCCTTGCCCTCGCGCTGGGCGCGGCCTACCCCCGCGAGCCGCTCTTGGCACAGCTGCTGGGCGCGCTCGAGCGCCAAGTGACCCGGTTCTCGGTGTCCGGGCCAGCGGCGATCGCCGCCGACGTCGACGCGCGCCTCCTGCACCGCGGTGAGACGGTCCGCGTGGACGACGTGCGGGGGACTCTCACCGGCGTCTCGCCCGAAGGAGCCCTGTGCGTTACGGACGAGCGTGGCGTGCCGCGCAAGCTGCTGTCCGGACGTGTGGTGCGGACGTCCGGGTGAGCCCGTTCTCCGGGTGTGACGCACACCCGAGCCCGAGCGTGACACCTACCGGTCAGCCGGCGTTCACTGCGGTGTGAGGCGCCAGTAGCCACGAGGAGCGGTCGTGACTGGGGGCTGGACGCGCGCGGGAACCTGCGTCTGGGCCTGTGCGGGCTGTGCGCCTTGGTAGCCAGGCGGCGCGCCCTGGACGCGCGTGTCGGGATAGATCAGCTGACCAGGGCGCGTGCCGGGCGGGATCGGGAAGTACCACCAGCGCCCTTGGTGGAAGAGCCAATAGCCGGCCACGCCGCGGTGTGCGCGCGTGATCCGCAGCGTGGGCAGGGTGCTGGTGCCGCTCTGAGGCTGAGCGGGCACGGGCGCCTGCGCCTGGACGGGCTGCGCGCGCGGCTGTGGCACGGGCTCCGGCTCGTAGGGCTCGGGCTCCGGCTCGTAGGGCTCGGGCTCCGGCTCGGCGTAGGCTGGCGTCTGGACGGGCGGCTGAGGGACGTCCGCGATGCTGGGCGGGGGCAGCTCGGGCTCGGGAACCATGCGCGCCATCAGCTCCGTCAGGTAGACGCCGTCCGCCCCTGCCGCCAAGCCGATGCCGACGTGGGTGGCGCCGGCGTCGAGCAGCTGAGCACGGTGCGCGTCGCTCGCCAAGATGGCCTCGTGCGCCGCGGCAGCCGTGGGCCGGCGGGAGATGTTCTGCGTGACGCGCAGGGCGCGCACCCCCGCGGCAGCGGCCCGGTCGGCCGGCGTCCCCGTGGTGGGCGAGACGTGCGCGAGCGTGCCAGCCTGCGCCATCTCTGCGCTGTGTGCGCGCGCCGCGTTCATGAGCCCCTCGTGGGCCAGCAGCGGCCCGAGAGAGGCGGCGGCGCGGAGTGTGTTGATGGCGTCGAGGATGGCCGCTTCGTCGCCGCTCGGGCGAATCGTCGCGCCAGCGAGCTCCGCGCCGACGGCCGGGGCCGGGGGTGGCACCACTGGACTCGCCGGGACCGGGGTGGGTCTGGGGGCCGTCCCTTCCATGGGCGGCGGGGCCTGGCGCGGCTGAGCGCCAGCGACGGCAGGCCCCAGCGCGAACCCTACCAGGAGCCCGACGGCCAGGGCGGGGCCCGACGACCACCACGCGATGGCAACCCCAGGACGGGGGAGCCGAAGGAGACGGGAGGCGGAGGGGGTCGGGAGCACGGGCATCAGCCTAACCCCGGAAGCAATGCCCGCGCCAACCCGCACGCGACGCGCGACAGCGCAGAAGGTCGCGGCCCGAAGCGATGTGCCGGGGGGCAGGCGTGGGGGGGTGGGCACAGGCAGAGGGGTCGCGCACGGTCACACCGTGTCGGCTCGTTCACGGGTGTACCCACCTGGGCCTTGCGCTCCAGGCCATCCCGAGCAAATCAAGGACGCTATGACCGCGAACCCCTCGGCAACGACGCTGGCAGCCCAGCTCGCGCTCCTGGAACGCGCCTTTGGCGCCTATCGTCCGCGTGATGCCGTCGTGCGCGTGGCGGGCGACGACCGCCTCGCCTGGTTGCAGGGACAGCTGACTCAGGACGTCCTCGGGCTGCGACCGGGCGCTGCCGTCTACGGGCTGTTGCTCCAGCCCACGGGCAAGATCCTGGCGGACCTCGACGTGCTCTGCCGCGCCGACGACCTGCTGTTGGTGTGCTCCGTCGAGGTCGTGGACGAGGTCCTCGCCCAGCTCGACCGCTACATCATGATGGAGGACGTGGAGCTGACGCTCCTGCAGCTCCCCCTCGTCGCGGCGCAGGGACCCACGGCCAGCGACCTCCGCGCCTCGTTGACAGCGGGGCTGGGAGAGGGGCGCGTCTTCGAGGTGGACCGGCTCGGTGCGGGTGGGTTGCTGGTGCTCGGCGAGGACGACGCAGCGCTCGCGAGCGCGGTGGTTGCAGCGGGGGGCGATTGGGTCTCCGACGAGGCCGTCTTGCTCGCTCGGCTCCGGGCAGGGCGCCCCGCGCTGGGACCGGACTTCGGGCCGACCACACTGCCGCAGGTCGCTGGCCTCGCCCAGCGCGCCGTGTCGTTTCAGAAGGGATGCTATCGCGGTCAAGAGCCGGTGGTGATGTTGGAGCACCGCGGCACCCCGCCCAAGCGGCTCGTGCGCCTGCACATCGAGGCGGATGCCGCTCCTCCAGCCGGAGCCACCCTGCGCGACGAGTCGGACGCGCCGGTCGGAGCCGTGACCAGCGCGGCGCGCGCGCCTGACGGGGTGGTGTACGCCCTCGGGATGCTGAAGCGCGGGGTGGATCTCGCCGCGGTGACTCAGGTCGGGGACGACGGTGCCCGCGCTCGAGCGCAGGCCGAGGGTTATGTCACATGACCGCCGGCGCCAACGGTCCCCGCTACGAGGGGCGCATCTTCCGTCCGCCGAGTGAGCACGACGCGTTGATCGTGCAAGCCACCATCGGGTGCTCCTGGAACCACTGCACCTATTGCGACATGTACCGGGACAAGAGCTTCCGAGCGCGTCCGCTCGCGGAGGTGCTGCTGGACCTGGACACGTCCGGGCGCGCGTTCGGCTCGCGCGTGCGCAAGCTGTTCCTCGCGGACGGCGACGCGTTGGTGCTCCCGACCGAGACCTTGCTGCCCATCCTCGCGCGCGCCCGCGAGCGCTTCCCGCGGCTCGAGCGCGTCTCGTGCTACGCCATGGCCCGGAACGTCGCGAGCAAGTCGGACGACGAGCTGGCGGAGCTACGCGACGCCGGGCTGACCCGGCTGTACATCGGGCCCGAGTCGGGCGACGACGTGGTGCTCAAACGCATCGCAAAGGGGGACACCTTCGCAGGCCACGTGGAGGCCGCCGAGCGCGCGCACCGCGCTGGAATGGAGCTGAGCGTGATCGCGTTGCTGGGCATCGCGATGGAGCGCTCGCGGGAGCACAGCCGCGCGACGGCCGCCCTGGTCACCGCGATGGATCCGGCCTTCTTCTCGGCGCTCACGGTCACGGTCGTGCCGGGCACCCCGCTCGCGAAGCTGAGCGCACGTGGGGCGTTCGCGGTCCCATCCGTGCCGGACCTGCTGGGCGAGCTACGCGACATGGTGGCCTTGACGCGACCCACCGACGCGCTCTTCCGCACCAACCACGCCTCGAACTACCTGCCGCTGGGTGGACGCCTACCGCGCGACACCGGGCGCATCTGCGCCACGATCGACGCGGCGCTGGCGGGGCGCATCCCGCTACGTCACGAGCGCCAGCGGGGGCTGTAGGACGTCACGGGCCCTGGCCCGTCCGAGGTCACCACCAGCGTCGACTCGCAGCGCAAGGGCGCGCAGCAGGAGCGGCGAGCCGGCCCTGCGCCCGCCGTCAAGAGGTGGCCGTCAGGAGCTGGCCGTCAGGAGCTGGCCGTCAGCGCCTAGGCGCTGAAGCTGGAGCCACACCCACAGGTGGCCTTGGCGGCAGGATTCAGGAACTTGAAGCCGGCGCCGTGGAGACCCTCGACGTAGTCGATCTCGGTCCCCTCGAGATACTGGTAGCTCATCATGTCCACGTAGATGGGGATCCCGTGCGACTCGAAGGTCTGGTCCATCTCCGTGGTCTCGTCCTCGAAGAAGAGGTCGTACGAGAAGCCGCTGCAACCACCACCGATGACGCGGACGCGCAGCCCTTGGTTGCCGAGGTCCTCTGCCTCGCGGATTTCACGAACCTTTTCGGCGGCTTTGGTGGTCAGGGTGAGGTCGGACATGGGCGTGGGACTCCAGGGCTGGGGACCGCCGAACTATAGGGCGCCAGCCCGGTGCGTGCCAGCCGGAATGTCACGTTAGGGGACCCACGTAACGCTCCGACACGGAAAAACGACCTGTGTTCATTCTCGGGCTTGACGTTCTCCAGCCTAAACATTACGTAACGTCACGTTAGTTTTGAGACGTCAACGTCAGAAAGTGTTCTAGGTGTTCCATGATGATGCCGCGTGACGCATCGCTCGACCGATACATCGACCGCGTCAGGTCCCTGCCGAAGCTCTCCCGCGAGGAAGAGCACGAGGTGGCCCTGCTCGCGCGCAACGGTGACGAGCAGGCGATCCACCGGCTCGTGGAGGCGAACCTACGCTACGTTGTGGCCATCGCCCTCCAGTACCGGCGCTACCCGATCCGCATGGGGGACCTCATCGCCGAGGGCTCCCTGGGGCTCATGACCGCGGTCACCAAGTTCGACCCCGAGCGGGGCACGCGCTTCGTGACCTACGCCGGGTACTGGATCCGGGCCTTCGTGCTCGAGTGCGTCGTGCGCTCCACCACCATGGTGGGCGGGGGCACGGGAGCGCTGCGGTCCAAGCTCTTTTTCCGGCTGCGGCGGGAGCGGGCGCGCATCGCCGCGACCGAGCCCAACACGGACCGGCAGGTGGAGCTGCTGGCCGAGCAGTTCGACACGACCCCGGAGCGCATGCGCTCCATGCTGGGTCAGCTGGACGCACGGGAGCTCTCCCTGGACACCCCGGTGCACGACGAGGGTCGCGAGACCCTGGGCGCGATGTTGCAGGACAGCGCGCCGTCTGCGGACGAGCAAATGGACCGGTCGCGCACGGACGCGCGCGTCTCGGCCATCCTCGAGCGCGCCATGGCGGAGCTGGATCCGCGCGAGCGGTACATCGTCGAGCAGCGCATGCTGGCCGACAACGACGACGAGGCCTCCCTGGCGAGCCTCGGGCGTGAGCTGGGCGTGAGCCGTGAGCGCGCCCGCCAGCTCGAGTCGCGAGCGAAGCAGAAGCTCCGCAAGCACCTCGAGGCCGTCACCGCCTGAGCGCGAACATGCGCGCGACGCCCAGCTGGGTCACCGGCTGGGCGTCGTCGCATGACGCTGACTCGTCTGCGCGGGGGCGCACGGCCGTGCTGGGGTCCAGCCGCATCCGCGGTCGGCCCCCAAGAGCACCTCAACGCGTCAGAAGGCGATCTCGACCCCGACCGCCATGTCGAACCCCCAGCTGAGCTTGTTGCCGGCCCCCATGGGGACGAGCACCACGAACTCCGGCTCGATGTAGAAGCCGAACCCGTTCAGCACGCGGTAGGACAGCGTGAGCCCGGCGCTGCCGGAGAGCAGACCCGTCTGAATCCAAGGCTCTTTCATGCGCACGTCGGGTGTGGCCGGGTTCGGAGACTGGGACGGCTGCAGCTGGATCTGACCGATGCCAGCGCCCGCGTGGAGCGCGACGTTGAGACCCGTGAAGCGCGGGCGAGTGAGCTGCAGTTGTCCGCGGATGTTGAACATCACACGTGACAGTGTCCCCAGCCCTGCCTTGACGTTCACGCGCACACCCGCCGCGATGCCCACGCGGTCCGTGAAGTACCCGCCGATCTCGATGTCGAGCTGGTAGCTGGGGACGAAGCCAGCGCTGGTGACGCGCACGTAGCAGTCGTCCTGCTGCGCGTACGTGACGCCATCGATCACGCGATCGGGACCCGGGTTGCAGCCCGGCAGGCCAGTGCTCGGGTCGATGTACGAAGCCCACTCGGCCGAGTTCCAGTCGCCGGGCGGGATGGCGGGGTTGTTGTCGGGGGGCGGGAGTCCGTCTGCCACCATTCCGCTCGTGGCCCAGAACATCCCGGCGCCTCCCCCGAAGTGGAAGAAGACGTTGGGGCCAGGCTCCGCCGGCATGGACGCACGATCCCAGGTGCAGAGTCCCTCGTAGCATTCGAGGCCTTCGGCGCACTCGACGCTCTCGGTACATGCGGCGCCTTCTCCCTGCGGCGCGCTGTCGTCGCACTCGTCCAGAGCGCACTGCGGTTGCCCGACACACTGCGCCGCGGGCTGTTGACCAGGGAGCGCTGGAGCGGCCATCGAGCGCTGCGCGGAGACCACCACCTCGTACGGTTCGTTGGCGCTGCCCGCGAAGCCCACCGAGCTGCCCCCTTGGCCGAACACGACGATGTAGTAGCGCACCGAGGGCGCGACGACACGCCGACAGGGGATCTCGGCGCCGTAGCCGCCGGCCATCTGAGTCATGGCGACACGCTCGTAGCGCCGCATGCCCGACGTGCGGTAGTAGAGCATGACCTCGCTGACGCTCGCGCCCGACGGGATCTCCAAGTAGACCGGGATGGGCGTGTTCACCAGCTGCTCGGCGATGGGCTCGTGCTCGAGCGCGAGCCCGTGGCCGCCTGCGGCGGCGCCCGCAGTGGTGCCCCCACCGCGGCTGTGTCGCTGCTGGGCCAGCTGGAAGCGCGACTGGATGTCGGGCGAGCTCAACGCAGGGTCCAGCTCGATGTGCTCGTCGGCGTTCAAGGCCTGGACGAAGAGGTCCAGGCCGGCGCCCGTGTCCTGCCGCGCCCCGATCGCGACGATGGCGAGGTTCATGTACGTGCGCGCGAGCGGGGTGTCCGTGATGTTGTGCTGGCGGCACAGCGCGAGCGCCTGCTCGAGGAGCTCCTGAGCGCGGTCGAACTCGAAGCTGCTGTACTCGTTCATCGCTTGGATGTTGAGCGCCGACACCGCCTCGCGCTCGCGTGCCTGGGCGCCCACGGGCTGGGCGACGCAGAGGACCACAGCAGCCAGTACCCACGGCGTGAGTGCCGCGAACATCCTCGTTCGGAGACCTTCCATCGGCGGCATCCTATCGTGGTTCCGCACGCACGTCGCGCTCAAAGACGCGCGCTGAACGTGCGCTCAGAAGCCACTCGCACCAGCGTCCATTCGCCGCATCTCGATGCGGTCGTTCGCGGCCCGCCCCTCCGGCGTACCGTTGGACTCGATCGGGAGCTCTTCCCCGTAGCCGCGCGCGTGGACCCGCTGGGGGTCGGCCCCCAGTTGGACGAGGAGCGCGCGCACCCGCTCGGCGCGGCGCTGAGACGACGCCAGGTTCTCCAGCTCGGTGCCGTCCGAGCTGGTGTGTGCCCCGACCTCGAGGACCATGGCAGGCCGGTCCCGCAGCGCATCGACGACGGCGCGCAGCAGAGCGCTGGTGGCCTCGTCTGGTGCGCCGCTCGGGTCCAGCACGACCTGCCGCAACAGCACCACACGCTCGGACTGCACGACGAGCCCCGCATATCCGCTCGGACACGCGGCGCCCGCCTCACCCGGGACGCCGGGGCACTCGTCCTCCGCGTCGGGTACACCGTCGGCGTCCCGATCCGGCGTCACGGCGCCGTCGGGGACGTCGACCTCGTCGAGCGCAGCCGGTGGGTCGGGCGTGCCGCGCGAGGGTTCGGGGTCCTCGACCGGCAGATCCGCGGCATCCGGCAGGGGCGCCTCGGATGCGTCCGTGGGAGGACCTTCCGAACACCGTCCGGGAGGGCTCAAGTAGACGGCCGCGTCTGCGTTCGGTTCCGACACCGCGAGGTGCTCTTCGGCTCGCGCGCGGTGTCCACGCTCGCGCTCGAAGCGCGCAAACCCCAGGTGGGCACGCGCCAGGGCCAGCTCTCGGGGAGCGCACTGCAGCGCCCCGAGACGCTCCGCCTCGGAGAGCGTCGCTTCGATGGCGCTCACCCGCCGCTCGTAGGCGGGGTCGGCCGCGCACGCGAACGAGACGAGCGCGAGCAGAGCAGGCGCACGGGCGCCCAAGAACGAGCGCCCCACCGCTGTGGCTCCGGCGCAAGAACCCATGCCACCACGCTTGCGGCCGCGGTCCGACCCCCGCTGCGTCACGGCGAGCCCTCCACGCTGCGGCACGATGCCTCGGCGCGCTCCGCGTGCTCCCGCGCCACGCGCGCGTGGTCGGCTGCGTCTTGAAAGGCGGACTCGGCCGCCTCCTCGCGCGCCTTGTCGAGGTGCGCGAGCGCAAAGTAGTAGTCGTACGGCGCGTGTTCTTCCGCTCCCGCGGCCTGCGCGCGCTCGATCGCCCGCGCGGCAGGGCGCAAGGCCGAGAGGTACAAACCCGGGCCGCAGCCGGCGAGCGCCGAGACTGCGAGCATGAGCCCGAAGACGACCGTGCGGACGCCAGCGCGGGCCCACCAGGCCGAGCACCGGCTCACCCGCGCCTCCGCCCCCAGAGGACGCGCCCGACCGTCGCCAAGAGACCGACGGCGAGGATGATGGTCATCACCCACGCGCTGGGCAGCAAGGATCCAGCCGTGAAGTCCGTCAGACCGAAGCCCCGCGTGAATTGCGCATAGGTCCCCACGACGGAAAGGCGCTCGCGCCACCCGAGCGCCAACGCCGCGGTCGCGACGAGGGATGCGACGAGCAGCGCACCGCTGACGGCGTCCCGCTGCGCGCGCGCCAGGGAGGCGCCGGCAGCGAACCCGAGCAGGCCGACCCCCACCAAAATCACGAAGCCCACCAGGGCGAGGGCGGATGGAATGCGCTGCACGTCGACGGTGTAGAGCAGGAACCAGTCTCCGTAGAGAACGTAGAAGTAGATGCCCACAGGCACTACGAGCAAGGTCGCGTAGAGGACCAGCGCCATGGCGCTGGTCGTGAGCAGCACAGGGCGCGGTGAGACGCGGATCTCGGACCGACCAGCCAGCGCGAGCGCGACGCCGGCCGCGAAGACGAAGCAGAGGAGCGACGGAAGGGGCACGCCCCGAGCTAACGCGATGCGGGGCGTTCCCGCAAGTGGCGAGTCGTGCGCCCGGCGCCCCCCCTCCCCGCCGCCACCCACTTCGGCCCCCCTCCCGGGCGTGAGCGACGCGGAGGGAGCGGCAGGCGTGTGGGGGGGACCGGAGGACGGCGGGCCATCGCCGAGACCCGTTCGAGAAGCGCCGTGGAAGCGGGGCTTGCGGGCACGCCGCGTGCTTTCCATGATGGCGGTCCATGCTGCCCCTCCGTCCCTCCCACCCAGGTCGCACCGGAGTCCGCCTCGACCGCGTCATCGCCCGTTGCGCCGCGGCTCTCGGCGCGCTCGGAATGACCTGGCTGCTGGCGTCGCACGCCGACGCCTCGTTCCTCGACGAGATCTCGGAACGCTACCGGGCCGCGCTGTCCGAGGGACGCTATGGGCCAGCGCTCGGAATGACCTACGTGGCTGGCCTGCTCACCGCGCTGACCCCGTGCGTCTACCCCATGATCGCCATTACGGTGAGCATCTTCGGGGCGCGCCAGAGCACCTCGCGTTGGCGCTCGGCGGGCCTCTCCAGCGCCTACGTGCTGGGCATCGCGGCGCTGCTCACGCCGCTGGGGGTGCTCTCTGCGCTCGCGGGTTCGCTGTTCGGCGCGTGGACGGGCAACCCGTGGGTGATGGTGCCCATGTCCGTGCTGTTCCTGGCCATGGGCGCGAGTATGTTCGGGGCGTTCGACCTGGCGCTCCCCAGCAGCGTCCAGACGCGTCTCTCGCAGTCGGGCGGCGTGGGCTTCAAGGGTGCGTTCGTCATGGGGCTGGTCAGCGGCCTCATCGCCGCGCCGTGCGCAGGGCCCGTCATCAGCGCGCTCTTGGCGTACGTGAGCACCACCCGCGACGCCACGTTCGGTGCGCTCAGCATGTTCTCGTACTCGCTGGGGCTCGGCACGCTGTTCTTCGTGGTGGGGACGTTCGCGCTGTCCTTGCCCAAGACGGGCCGCTGGGTGGACGCGGTGAAGAGCCTGTTCGGCCTCGTGATGGTCGTGATGTCCCTGTACTTCGTGCGCGACATCCTGCGACTCCCCGCTGCCGTCACCCGCGACGTGCGCTGGCTCCAGACGGGGCTCGCCCTGGTGCCCGTGGGGCTCCTGCTGGGCGCGGTGCACCTGTCGTTCAAGGAGGGCGCGTGGCACCAGCGCGCCCGCAAGGGGGTGGGGGTGCTGCTGGTGGTGACGGGGGTGTTCGCGCTCATCCGCCATCAAGAGGCGTTGCCAGAGGGTGCTCAGATCGCGTGGGAGACGGACCTGACCGCGGCGCGCGCGCGAGCCACCGAGTCGGGCATGCCCATGCTCGTCGATTTCGGCGCCGACTGGTGCTCGGCCTGCCGAGAGCTGGACCACATGGCGCTCACGGACGCGCGCGTGGTGTCGGAGGCGCGTCGCTTCGTCACCGTTCGGGTGGACTTGTCAGACGCGGGTGACGACGTGGCGCAAGGTCACCTGCGCAGCTATGGGCAGTCGGGCCTGCCCTTCGTCGTGATGCACCACACGGATGGGTCCGAGGGCCAGCGCATCACCGCGCCGATGCGCGCCGAGGCGTTCTTGGCGCTCATGCGGGCGGTGCGTTGACGGTAGCGAAGGTGGCCACGAGCGGGCATCCTCTCGCTCCATCATGATCGATCCCGCGAACACGTACGTCATCGCCAACCCACACGGCCGGGGTGGCTGGGTCGGCCTGAATTGGCATCGCCTCAGCGCCGAGATCCGCGCCGAGCTCGGGGACGGCGTGCGGTTCCTGCAGACCCAGAGCATCGGAGACGGGGTGCGCTGCGCGCGCGAGGCCATCGACGCAGGCGCGACCACACTGGTGTCGTTCGGTGGAGACGGGACGCACAGCGAGATCACGGACGGCATCATGCGCGCAGGCGCGGGGACTGGCGTGTCGCTGGGCATCTTGCACGCAGGAACGGGGGGCGACTTTCGCCGCATGCTCACCAACACCGAGGACCTGAGCGCGGCCTGCCGCAGCATCGCGCGCACGGAGCCCGTCACGGTCGACTGCGGGTGGGTGGAGTACGTCACCGAGGGAGGCGAAGCTCGTGGGCGTCACTTCTTGAACATCGCGTCCTTGGGCATCGGCGGGCTGGTGGACCGCTTCGTAAACGAATCCAAGCACCGCTTGCGCGGTGGCCCCGCGTACGCCCTGGCGACGCTGCGCGCCAACTCGGTGTACCAGCCAGCGGAGGTGGAGCTCGAGGTGGACGGAGAGCCGCTCGGCGTCTTCCGCATCTCGAACATCTGCGTGTGCAACGGGCGTTGGGCCGGCGGCGGGATGATGTTCGCCCCCGACGCACGGCTGACCGACGGCCTGCTGGACGTGGTGGTGCTGGAGTCCGCGAGCACGCTGCGCTCGCTGCCCGTGATGCGCGGGCTCTACAAGGGCACGCACACCCGCTCGAAGCTGGTACGTGTGTTCCAGGGGCAACGCGTGAAGGTCACGCCGCAGCGACACACGGCGTACATGGACATCGACGGCGAGGCCCCGGGTATCGCGCCTGCCTCGTTCCAAGTGCGTGCGGGCGCCCTGCGCGTGCACGGCGTGCGCCCGGAGTTCCTCTGAAATGCCACGGCGTTGGTCGATCGCGCGCGTGAGCGGCGCGCTGCTGGCGGTCGCACTCGTTGGCTGCCTACACGGCAACAACGCACCGAGCGGGCGGGCCGAGCTGCGGGTCAGGAGCAGCCCGGAGGGGTTCCTCGTGAGCTGGCCGATGGGTGAGGTCGTGGAGGTCCAGGTTGGACGCTGCGCCGCGGCCTGTCAGGAGACCGAGCCGTTCGATCCGACCTCCGAGTTCTCCGAGGAGATCCCCGCGCCCGAGTTCGCGGACCTTGCATGGCACGTGACCATTCCGACCGGCGCGGCAGCGCCGCTGCGCCTCGGGGTGTCGCCCCCGAGCGCGACCGTGCTGGTGCCGTTCACCGAACCGACGCTCGACGATGGCGCTTGGGCGGTGTTCGTCGTGCTCGAGACGCCGCGCGGGGACACGGTGCTGGTCCAGACGGGCGTGGCACGGCTGAACTGAGCGAAGCGTCAGTGCATGGGAAAGCCTGCGTTGCGCAGCAGGGCACGCAGGCACGCGTCCGCGTGGTCGCGGACGAACGCCAGGTCGCGGGCGGGGTCGTAGCAGCTCCCTCGCGAGGCGGCGTACGCCGCGCGCAGCAGCCGGATGGTGCCGAGGTGATCGCCCGCCACGCAAGCCGCGCGCGCCGCCAGCCCGAGCCACAGCACACGTCCCTCGGTGTCCGAGCGCAGGGAGCGCTCCTCGACCACGCGCGCCGACACCAAGCCCTCCTCGGCCATGCCGATGGCCTCGGGCGTGGCGCCATCGAGCGTGGCGAAGTGGAACACGACTTCGGCCGTGACCCCGAGCTGCATCAAGATCCGCAGCGTGTAGCGCACGCGCTCCTGGTACACCTCGCACGGCGTGAAGCGCTGGAGCCGGCGCCAGCTCAGCTCGGAGGGGTCCTGCGCGAACGCCGTCACAGCCCGTGCCCAGCCGCTCGGCGCGAGCGAGACCTCCGCCAAGAGCGTCTCGAGCTCCTGTCGGTCCCGCTGCTCGTTCGCGTCCAGGAGCGCGATGGCCATGCTGACAGCGCGGGCGCTGTGCCCGTTCTGGACCAGCAGGCGCAGGTACTCGACATGGGATCCGCCCGCGAGCCAGCGCTCCCGCGCCTCGCGGAGCAGCGCCTCCGGCATCCCGAGACAGGCGTCGATGGTGTCGCGCAGGGTCATCAGCGAGCTGCGTTCGCGCGTCAAAGGGTGACTGTGGTGCAGCGGCACAGGCAGGGTGCGCAGCTGACGCTCCAGCTCGTCGCGGAGCGCGTCGAGGTGCTCACGGGCACTCCGCGCGAGGAGGGAACGCACGAGTCTGACCTCGCCGCACGCTACGCGGCTCATCAGGTGGTCCAAGTCTGCGTTGGGCTGGTCCACGGCTCGACTATACGCCAATCGGCCCACACGGATCGAGAGGTTAGGGCGTCGATGTGTCGACGTGCGCCGGGGATGTCCTGGTGGTCGCTCCCGCGAGCCAAGGCCCGAGCCGTCCGTGGCGCTGCCGCGTCGTCGGCCTCGAGGCGACCAGGGCCGGGACGCGTGGTACATGCCGCCGGTGTCCATGTTGCTCCCCCGCCTGATGGAACCCGACGACGCCGACGCCTTGCGCATCGACGACGTCACACTGAGCTACCGCGCCCTCCGCGCTCGCGTCGACGCGCACCTCGCGCGTCTCGAAGCGGCGGACGTGCGTACAGGCGACCGCGTGGGCGTGTTCACCCACGCGAGCATGGAGGTCGCCGCCGCCTTGCTGGCGCAGCTCACGCACGGGGTGGTCTCCGTGCCGCTCAACCCGGCGCTCGGCGCGCGGGAGCTGGAGCACGTCCTGCGTGACGCCGCGCCGCGCAGGGTGTTCGTCGACGAGGCGCACGCCGAGGGGCTCCGCGCGGCGACGCCGCTGCCGGGGCTGCACGAGGAGCTCCAGCTGCTGCGAGGGAGCGACCTGCCACACGCCACGTCGGAGGGGGCGCTCACGCCGCGCCCCGTCGCGGACGACGTGGCCCTGATCCTCTACACCTCGGGGACTACTGGAGCGCCGAAGGGGGCGCAGCTGAGCAGCCGCAACCTGGCCGCCAACCTCGACGCGCTCGCCCAGACGTGGGGATGGTGCGCGGAAGACGTCGTCGTGCACGCGCTGCCGCTGTTCCACGTCCACGGTTTGGTGTTGGGGCTGCTGGGCGCGCTGCGGGTGGGTGGCGCCCTGCATCACGTGTCGCGCTTCACGCCGCTCGCTCTGAGCGCCGCGTTGAGCGAGGCGCCGGCGGGCAGAGGCGTGCTCTTCGCGGTGCCCACGATGTACCACCGTCTGCTGGACGCGGCGGACGCGGGTGGTCCGAACGCGGCCGTCATCGCCGACGCGCTGCGGCGCGCGCGCCTGCTCGTCTCGGGCTCCGCCGGGCTCTCGACGCGCGAGCACCGCCGCGTCGAAGCGCTGAGCGGGCGCGGCGTACACGAGCGCTACGGCTTGACGGAGACGCTCATCAACTGCGCGGTACCCGCCGACGGGCCGCCCCGTCCTGGGTACGTCGGGCCGCCGCTCCCCACCGTCGCGCTGCGCCGCGTCGACGAAGCGCGCCGACCGCTGCCCCCGAGCGCCGACGACGACAGCACGCTGGGCGAGATCGCGGTGCGCGGACCGAGCGTGTTCCTCGGCTATCTCGACCGCCCCGATGCGACGCGCGAGGTGCTCGACGACGACGGCTGGTTCTACACGGGGGACCTGGCGACGCGGACCCCCGACGGGGCCCTGCGTATCGTGGGGAGGCGCAGCACGGACCTGATCAAGACGGGTGGCTACAAGGTGGGCGCTGGTGAGATCGAGGCTGCCCTGCTGGAGCACCCCGCAGTGGCCGAGGTGGCCGCCGTGGGCGTGCCGGACGAGGACCTGGGCGAGCGCATCGTGGCGTTCGTCGTGCCGCGCGCGGGGGTCGCCGTGGAGGTGGACGCGCTACGCACGCACTGCGCCACGCTCCTGACCCGCCACAAGCAGCCCCGCGCGTTCGAGTTGGTCGAGAGCTTGCCGCGCAACGCGATGGGCAAGGTGCAGAAGCGCCGCTTGCTCGAGGGGCGGGAGCCGCCCGTCCGCGCCCCAGCGGCCCCCGCGAGCACGGCGAGCACGGCACCCGAGGTGCGTGTCGACCGCTTCACGGGCTACCCCGTGATCGTGTCCTCCGTGCGCGCGAAGATTCGGCACGGGCGCGACCCCGGCGCGGGTCTGCCGCAGCCCGCTGGGCCCTGCCCTTTCTGCCCGGGCGCCGAGGACCACACCGAGCCCACCGTGGTGCGCGTGCCGGCCGACCCGACGCAGCCGTGGCGCGTGCGCTTCGTCCCCAACCTCTACCCATGGGTGTTCGAGTCGCTCGAGGGCGCGACCTTCGCGCCTCCTGCCGGCGGTCTCGCCGCGCCAGCGCTGGGGGTGCACGACGTGGTCATCGAGCACCCCGAGCACGCGCTGGACCTGGTGGACTACGACGAAGCGCACATGACGCTGCTGCTCACGGCCCTGCGTGACCGGATGCGTGTGCTGGAGCAGACTCCCGGTGTCGTGAGCGTCAGCCTGTTCCGCAACCGCGGGCGACGGGCGGGCAGCTCGCAGCCGCACCCCCACGCACAGATGATCGGGGCGAGCGTCGCCGGTCCCACCCAAGCCGCGCGCCGCGCGCGCGCCTACGAGCACTTCGTGGAGACCGGGACCAACATCCTCGCCGCGCACATCGCGAGCGAGCGCGAAGCCGCCGTCCGCGTGCTGCTCGACGATGGCGAGTGGTTCGCGTCGTGCCCCTTCGCACCCCGCCACCCGTACGAGGTGCTGGTGGCGCCGACGACCGCAGGCAACGCTCCACCGGCGCCCTTCTCGGCGCTCGACGACGGCGCCCTGCGCGCGCTGGGCGGCCACCTGCAGCGGCTCGCGCGCGCCGCGCTGCAGGCATCGGGCAAGACCGACTACAACCTCGTCTGGCACCAGCTGCCGGTCGCGGAGCGAGAGGCAGCGCACGCCTACTTCGCGATCGAGATCGCCCCACGCGGCGGCGGCGGTGCGGGCTTCGAGCTGAGTACGGGGCTCGCGATGAGCTCGACGCCTCCCGAGGTCACGGCCGCGCGCATCCGTGCGGCGCTCGAAAACCCATGACCGTCGCGGACGCTTCGTGTACGACACGAGCGATGTCCGCACTGTCGCCGCTGCTCACCGACCTGTATCAGCTGACCATGGCGCTCGGGTACTTCCGCGCCGGGATCGCGCAGCGCGAGTCGTGCTTCCACCTGCACTTCCGGCGCTGCCCCTTCGAGGGCGGCTACGCGATCGCCGCAGGCCTCGAGCAGGCGCTCGACTTCCTCGAGGCGCTGCGCTTCAGCGAGGCCGAGTGCGCCTACCTCGCGACGCTGCTGGACGCGCAGAAGCAACGCCTCTTCCCCGACGACTTCCTGCAGTTCCTGCGCGACACCCCCAGCGGGCTCGAGGTGGACGCCATCCCGGAAGGGACGGCGGTGTTCCCGCACGAGCCGCTGCTGCGCGTGAGCGGCCCGCTCTACCAAGCCCAGCTGGTGGAGACGGCGCTGCTCACCATCGTGAACTTCCAGACGCTCGTGGCCACCAAGGCCTCGCGCGTCGCGCACGTCGCGGGCGCCCGGCCCGTCGTCGAGTTTGGGCTGCGGCGCGCCCAGGGAGTGGATGGCGGGCTGGCGGTGAGCCGCGCGGCGTACCTCGGGGGCTGCACGGGCACCAGCAACGTGCTGGCCGGCATGCGCTACGGCGTGCCCGTCACCGGCACCCACGCGCACAGCTGGGTCATGGCCTTCCCGGACGAGCGCACGGCGTTCGAGGCCTACGCCGACGCCATGCCGGGCAACTGCATCTTCCTGGTGGACACCTACGACACGCACACCGGCGTCGGCATCGCCATCGAGGTCGGTCGCCAACTCGAGGCGCGTGGCAACCGGCTGAACGGCGTGCGCTTGGACTCGGGGGACCTCACGGCGCTGTCCAAGGACGCGCGCGCGCAGCTGGACGCAGCGGGCATGTCGGACGCCAAGGTGGTGGCCAGCAACGACCTCGACGAGTACCGCATCGACGCGCTCCAGCGGGAAGGCGCCACGATCGACATCTACGGCGTGGGGACGCGGCTATCGACCTGCTACGACCAGCCCGCGCTGGGCGGGGTGTACAAGCTCGCGGCGCTGGCGGACGAACACGGCGTGCTCACGCCGCGCATCAAGCTCAGCGAGCAAGCCATCAAGGTCTCGCTGCCCGGGCGCCTGCTGGCCAAGCGCATGTACGATGGTGAGGTGCCCGTGGGGGACGTGCTGCTGGACCTCGACCACAGCGCTGGGGCGCAGGACGAAAGCGCGCCCCTCGCGCTGTGCTCGCTCGCGACGGGAGAGCCCGTGGCCACCCCAGAGCACACGCGTATCGAGAGCCTCTCCGTGCCAGTGATGCGGGCGGGCCAGCGGGTCGCGGCGTCACCGGCCCTCGCCGACGTCCGCGCGCGCGCAAAGCGTGAGCTGGCCGGGCTGCCCGCCGCGCTCAAGGCCCTCACGAGCACGGGCGAGTATCCCGTGTACCTGGACGCTCACGTCGCGCAGTCGCGCAGCACGCTGATGTCCGAGCGCCGCAGCACGGAGGCCGTGTCGTGAGCGCGCCGCTCCTCCACGGGCCCGTGCTGGTCTTTGCGACGCGCACCTACGCGTCTCTCGCCGAGCGCCTCTGCGCGTACGAGGAGCTGCAGGCCGGGACGCTCGAGCGGCGTCAGTTCCCGGACGGGGAGCGCTACCTGCGCATCACCGAAGCGTGCAGCAACCGCGACTGCGTCGTGCTGGGCGGCACCATCAGCGACGCCGACACCCTCGAGCTCTACGACCTGGCCTGCGCGCTGGTGCACCAGGGCGCGCACACGCTGACGCTGGTCATCCCGTACTTCGGCTACCAGACCATGGAGCGCGCCGTGAAGCCCGGCGAGGTGGTCGTCGCCAAGACCCGCGCGCGCCTGCTCTCCAGCATCCCCACGGCGGGCAGCGGCAACCGCGTGGTCCTGCTGGACCTCCACGCGGAGGGCATCCCGCACTACTTCTCGGGCAGCATCCGGCCGCTGCACGTGTACGCCAAGCCCGTCATCATCCCGATGCTGCGAGAGCTGGGCGGTGACGACTTCGTGCTCGGCGCGACCGACGCGGGCCGCGCCAAGTGGGTCGAGTCGCTCGCCAACGACATCGGCGTGTCTGCCGGCTTCGTGTTCAAGCGCCGCCTGAGCGGATCGGCCACCGAGGTCACCGCGCTCGCTGCGGACGTGGTGGGTCGCAAGGTGGTCATCTACGACGACATGATCCGCACCGGGGGCTCGCTGATCGGGGCTGCGCGCTCGTACCTCTCGGCGGGCGCGGCCGAGGTCGCGGCGGTCTGCACGCACGGCGTGTTCCCGGGCGACGGCCTCGCCAAGCTGCGCGACTCCGGGCTGTTCACGCACGTGGCGTGTACGGACTCGCACCCCAACGCCGAGTCCTTCGGCGACGACCCCTTCCTGCGCGTGACCAGCATCGCGCCCGTGCTGCGCGACGCGCTCGCGACCCAACGAGGTGCCTCATGAACCGCATCCACGCGGCCATCGCCGTCCTCAACCAGACCCCGTTCGCTTGGGACGAGAACCGCGCCAACATCGAGGCGGCCATCGCCGAGGCGCGCCGCCGTGGGGTCACGCTGCTGTGTCTGCCCGAGCTGTGCATCACGGGCTACGGCTGCGAGGACATGTTCCTGGCGTCGTTTCTCCAGGAGCAGGCCTTCCACACCCTCGAGCGCCTGCTGCCGCTGACGCGTGGGATGATCGTCAGCTTCGGCATGCCCGTGCTGCACCGGGGCTGCGTCTACAACACCGCCGCGCTCGTCGTCGACGGGGAGATCGCGGGGTTCGTGGCCAAGCAGTTCCTCGCGGGGGACGGCATCCACTACGAGCCGCGCTGGTTCAAGCCGTGGCCCACTGGGCGCCGCGCCACGCTGGAGCACGGCGAGCGCCGCTACCCCATCGGCGACCTCACGTTCGACGTGGGTGGCGTGCTGCTGGGCTTCGAGATCTGCGAGGACGCGTGGGTCGCGCGCCGCCCGGGCGCCAGCCTGTCGCTGCAGGGCGTGGACGTCATCCTCAACCCCAGCGCCAGCCACTTCGCGTTCGGCAAGCAGCGCATCCGGCGGCGCTTGGTGCTGGAGGGCTCGCGCGCGTTCGGCGTGAGCTACCTCTACGCCAACCTGCTGGGCAACGAAGCGGGGCGCGCCGTGTACGACGGCGGCGGGATGATCGCGGCCGCCGGCAGCCTGCTGGCCGAGACGGTGCCTTTCTCGTTCGCGGGGTCTGGCGTGTACGACGCGGTGCTGGACATCGACCACACGCGCCTGATCCGCGCGCAGTCGGCCAGCTTCCGGCCCGAGGTGGAGGGGGACGAGCGCTGCGTGCGTGTGCCCTTCGACCACGACCCGGTGCCCGCGCGGCGCCACGAGGTGCAGCCCCCCCCGTGGGTGGAGGGCCCTCACCGCAAGGAAGAGGAGTTCACCCGCGCCATCGCGCTCGCGCTCTTCGACTACATGCGCAAGTCGCACGCCCAGGGCTTCGTCGTGTCGCTGAGCGGCGGCGCGGACTCGGCCGCGTGCGTGCTGCTGGTGTACACGGCGCTCCGGCTCGCGGCCGCCGAGCTGGGCTGGGAGGGCCTGTCCAAGCGGCTCGCGCACCTGCGCAGCATCGGCCGAGCCAGCAGCGTGGACGAGCTGATGCCGCACCTGCTGACCACCGCCTACCAGGCCACCCAGAACAGCGGCGACGTGACGCGCAACGCCGCGCGCGCCATCGCCGAAGCCGTGCACGCGGACCACTTCGAGCTGGACGTCGACGCCCTCGTGAAGAGCTACGTCGCGCTCATCGAGGGCGCCGTCGGGCGCCCGCTCACGTGGGAGCAGGACGACGTCACGCTGCAGAACATCCAGGCACGCACGCGCAGCCCCAGCATCTGGATGCTCGCGAACCTGCGCTCGCAGCTGCTGCTCTCCACCAGCAACCGCTCCGAGGCGGCCGTGGGCTACGCCACGATGGACGGCGACACGAGCGGCGGCGTCTCCCCCATCGCGGGCATCGACAAGGCCTTCCTGCGGCAGTGGCTGCGCTTCATGGAGAGCACCGGGCCGCACGGCCTCGCCCCCACCCCGGCGCTCGCGCACATCAACCGACAGCAGCCCACCGCCGAGCTGCGGCCCCGGGCGGCCGAGCAGACGGACGAAGGCGACCTGATGCCCTACCCGTTGCTGGACGCCATCGAGATGGTGGCCATCCGCGACAAGAAGGGCCCGAGCGACGCGTTCGACCTGATGCGCGCCGAGTTCCCCCAGTACGCCCCCGAGCAGCTGCGCACCTGGGTGGTGCGCTTCTTCCGCTTGTGGTGCCGCAACCAGTGGAAGCGCGAGCGCTACGCGCCCTCGTTCCACGTGGACGACAAGAACCTGGACCCCAAGACCTGGTGCCGCTTCCCGATCCTGTCGGGCGGCTACGAGCTCGAGCTGCGCGAGCTGCTCGACCGCACGCTCTGACACCGGGGGGGCACAGCCCGCTGCGCGGCGCCGCGCGCGAGCACGACAAGGAAAGACACGATGCACGCCGATGACCACGCCCTCGTCCTGGTGGACCTGCAGCCGGACTTCCTCCCCGGAGGCGCGCTGGCCGTCGCCGAGGGTGACTTGGTGGTGCCCTATGCGGTCGCGCGCATGCAGGAATTCGGCTGCATCGTCGCGACGCAGGACTGGCACCCGCCCGACCACGGCTCGTTCGCCAGCCAGCACCCGGGCAAAGAGCCCGGTGAGCTGATCGAGCTGCACGGGCTCACCCAAGTGCTGTGGCCCGACCACTGCGTGCAGGGCACCGCTGGCGCCGAGCTGTGCGCCGAGCTCGACCGTGAGCGCATCACCGCCGTGTTCCGTAAGGGCAGCGACCCGACCGTCGACAGCTACAGCGGCTTCTTCGACAACGGCCGGCGGCACGCGACCGGCCTCGGGGACTGGCTGCGGGAGCGCGGGGTGCGCGCGCTGAGCGTGCTGGGGCTGGCCACGGACTACTGCGTGAAGTTCACCGCCCTGGACGCGCGCGAGCTCGGGTTCGAGGTGACGCTGCTGAGCGCCGGGTGCCGTGGCGTGGAGCTGAAGCCCGGCGATGTGGCCCGGGCGCTCGACGAGCTGCGCGCGGCCGGGGTGCAGATCGCGGAGTGAACGGGGAACGGTGGACCGCGGTCCGCCTGGCAGCCCCGCATGGAGGGCGCCTCGGGTCCCTGCAGGCCCATTCGATGATACAGTTCACCTCTGGTTGTTTCTGCTATCGGTGAGTCGTGCACTTCTGATACACCAGCGCCACGGTGATGGAACGCACGACGAAGGTCTGGTCGACGTGGCTGGGGCTCGCGCTCTTGGCGGGTGCCTCTTGCGGCTGTGGGGACTCGGGAGCCACCCCGCCACGGCCTGACATGGGGCCACCGCCCCGCGACGGCATCTGTAGCCCACAAGAAGGCGCCGTGAACCTCGCGGGCCAGTGGGCGGCGCAGGCGGACCTGCAGGTGGAGCTCACGGGCCTCCCCCGGGCGCTGGTCGCGCTGTGCCCAGACCCTCAGGTGCGTCCGTCTCGCCTGACCATGCGCGCCGTGGTCTCGGACGATGGGAACGGTGACGGCGTGTGGTCGCGCTCCGGGTGTGCCGCCTCGATCACCCACCATCACCGGGAGCGCGTTCCGATGCCCGGAGGATCCACGGCGACGCCGACATCGGATCTGATCAGCGGGCGTTCGGCGCCCTGCTGCCGACGCTGGACGTGGGCTTCAACAGGGCTGCCGATCGAGCGCCGGCGGCACCGCGTTCCGGACCCACCTCTGTGGTGACGTGGGCGCGAACCTGGGCGACACCGGCCCCTCCCGCTGGGACCTCGGCCTGCCAGGCTGCATGACCGCCGGGACCACGGAAGAGTCCGTGCCCGGCTACGAGTCGCCGTTCGGCGAGGACGGCGACGAAACTCGGTGTCACGCCCTGGCCAACAGCGGCGAGGGAGGCCTCGTGGAGGTGAGGCGTACAGTCGCCGTGCGAATCGCTCCGTCGTTCGACGGCATCATCAGAACCCCAACTGTGGACGGCCAGGTGTCGCTCAACCTCGACTTCTCCATCGTGGACAGCGACGTGCGCGTGGTCGGCCTCGGGCTCTCGACAGGCGCGGTGACGCCAGAACATCCCGCCGCTCAACTTCCTCCCCACCAGCCGCTTGCTGCTGCGCGCCGACCAGCAGGGGCTCGACTTCGACGACGGCGACGACAGGACGGTACGTGCGCAGAGATCCTGAACAACGAGGGCAGTTCCAGCGATGAGGCGAACTCCACGGAACAAGGTCGCGGCGGCCGCGCTGCTCGCCGCGCTGGTCTGCGCGCTCGGCGCTCCCCGGGCCCGCGCCAACGCTGGCGACGTCGCGGGCTTCGGTTCGGAGGCCATCGCGCGCGGCGGCGCCATGACGGCGGTCGCGGACGGCGCAGAGGCCCTCCACTACAACCCCGCCGGGTTGATCGCGGCCGAGCGCGCCGAGCTGAGCGTGGGCTACATGCGCTTCCTGTCCACGCTCAGCTGGACGGGGGTCGCGGGTGGCACGCCCGAGACGCACGACGAAGACATCCTGAGCCCTGACAACATCACCGTCGGGCTGGTCGTGCCGCTCGGGCGTGTGTCCATCGGCGCATACATCAGCACGCTGCCCACGGACCTCTTGCGCCTGCGCATCGAGACCACGGCGGACCCCACCTTCGGGTACTACGCCAACCGCACGCAGCGGATCGTCTTCCTGCTGGGCGGTGCGGTGGACCTCGGCCATGGCTTCTCGTTCGGCGGTGGTGTCAGCGTGTTCGGCGGCGTCGATGGTCTCGTGCTCGCGTCCGAGGGCCCCACCCGTGACGTCGAGCCGGGCATCTTCATCAGCGCCGACACCGCCCTGTCGGGGATGCTTGGCCTGCGCTACGAACTCAACGAGCACGTCCGCTTCGGCCTGACCTACCGGCACCGCTTCCGGGTCCCCGTGAAGATCCAAGCAGACAGCACGGTGGGAAACGTGCCGCTGAACATCACCTTCCGACTGGACGGCATTCAGACGCCCTACGAGCTGGCTGCGGGTGCCGCGGTGGACGTGGGCATCGCGCAGCTGTCGCTGGACGCGACGTGGCAGCGCTGGCGCAACCTGCGGGCGCCCTGGATCAACGTGAACACCATCGTGACGGGGCTCCCGATCGAGAACCCGCCCATCGAGCGCGCGTACCGTGACGCGTTCGACCTGCGGTTGGGCGCGCAGATCCAGCAGAACCTGTCCGAGCAGTGGACGGTCTTCTACCGGGCGGGGGCTCGCTTCGAGACCTCGATGGGCACGTCGCAGCCTGGGCTCACCACCATGATGGACGGCAACAAGCTGGGCATCGCAGGGGGCCTCGGGGTGCGCTTCGGCAACTTCTACGGCCTGCCGGTCACCGCGGACGTGCACTTCTCGATGGACCACATGTTCTCACGCACGTACGTGAAAGCGCCGGACTCGGGCTCGCGCTTCGAGCGCGTGACCGGCGGCGGTCAGGTCATGACCATGGGCTTCACTCTCACGCTGGGGCTGACGCAATGATCCAGACGCGCACCATCGTCGCCGCGCTGGCGTGGCTGCTCCCACTGACGACCGCGCTGACCGTCGCGCGCGCCACACCGACCGAGCAGATCGGCTTCGGCACGCGCGGCCCAGGCATGGGCAACGCGATGGTGGCTGGCCCAGACGCTCTCGGCGCGCCCATCTACAACCCCGCGGCAGGCGTCCATGGCACGGGCAGCTACGAGTTCAGCCTGGGCTACTCGTACGCCGAGCTCTCCATCGACGTGAACGGCCGCGACCCGAACACGCTCCCCGTCCGTGGCTTCTCGCTTGCGGGCGCCGTGCCGTTCGACATCGGCCGCGCACACATGGCGTTCAACCTGGCGGCCTACGTGCCCGACCAGTTCCTGCTGCGCGCGCACACCGTGCCCGGGACCGAGCAGCGCCTGGTGATGTGGGACAACGGCCCGCACCGCCTGGTCATCAACGCGACGCTGGCGGTGCGCCTCGCCAGCTGGCTGTCGGTGGGCTTCGGCGCATCCATCTTGGGCGCCGTGCGGGGCAACCAAGTCGACTTCCAGCTGGACGCGGACCCTGCCGGGACGCGCGCCGAGAGCACGCTCTCGATCGACTACCCCATCCTGGCCGCGCCCGTCGTCGGGGTGATGGTCACGCCCATCCCCGAGCTGCGCCTGGGGGCGCGCTTCACGGACGAGCTCGCGCTCACCGTGCAGCTGAACGTGCTCGCCACGGTGCGCGTCCCGGGCACGCCCGTGGACGGCGACTTCAACTTCCGGTTCCGCGGCCCGAGCGGCTTCACGCCCCGCGAGCTCGTCATCGGCGGCAGCGGCGACATCGGTCGCTTCACGCTGAGCGCGGAGCTGGCGTGGCAGCAGTGGTCACGCGTCGATCAGCTGACCGCGCTGGTGCTCGTCGACGTGAACCTGGGCGCGCCAGTGCCAACGACCTCGTTCATGGAGCCCGACCCCGGGCTCCGGAACACCTGGACGCCGCGCTTGGGTGTCGAGTACCGGCACCCCCTGGCCGAGGGGCGTGAGCTCCAGCTGCGCGCGGGCTACTGGTTCTCGCAGACGCCCGTTCCGCTGCAGACGGGCGTGACCAACTATGCGGACGCGAACCGACACGCGGGCACGGTGGGCGGGACCTACTCGTTCGACGTGTCCGGCACGCGCGTCGGCCTCGAAGGCGCGTTCCAGCTCCAGTACATGGAGCGGCGCGTGAGCCCCAAGGACGATCCCACCTCGTCGGGCGGAGACCTTTCGGTGGGGGGACCGATCTACGTGTTGTCGCTGGGCGCGAGGGTGTCGCTATGAACACGCATGGAAAGAGCCAGAGCGGGCGGAGCGCCCTCCTGCGAGCCGGGGTGGCGGGTGCTCTGATGGTCGCGGCGGCGTGCGGCCTGGCGCCGCAGCCGGAGAGCGACGGCGTCCGGGTGCGAGACGGAGTTGCGCCCTACGCCGATCAGGGGAGCCTGCAGTTCTGCATTGGCACTCAGCGGCTGCTGCCGAGCGTCTCGCGCGAGGGGACGTGCCGCGCGGACGAGCAGGTCCCGTCGGCGTGCGAGACCCACGAAGACTGCCTCACGCCGGAGTCGTGCGTCTGCGGCCAGTGCATGGTGCAGTTCTGCGAAGCCACCTCGGACTGCCGCGACGGCCTGGTGTGTGCCGGGCGGCCCAAGCGCTGCCAACCGCGCTGCGACAGCGATGAGCAGTGTGGCCCGTACGGGGTGTGCAACGGCGGCGCGTGTGAAACGGCGTGCTGGGACCAGAGCGACTGCCCCACCGGTGAGCTGTGCCTGGTGGGACGCTGCGCCGCGGTGGGCTGTGGGCCCGATGGCCCGAACTGCTTCGACGGCGAGACGTGCCTGGTGCAAGCCGCGGTCGGCGCGGTGACCGGCGTCTCGGCGATCACCGCGGACGATGTCAGCGACACGGAGGCGAGCACGCGCGTCGTGGCGTTCGCCGAGCTGCAGACGCCCTCGGCGATGTCGTCCATCGTGCGCTTCGAGAGCGCGGACGGACGACGCTTCGTCGCGACGCCTGGGCAGGGCATCCTCCCCCCTGGCGGGGCGACGCGGCTCTCGAACCCGGCCGTGCTGCGAACGCCCGACGGCCTCTACCTGTTCGTCGAGGTGGACGGCGGGTCGTCCATCGCGCGGGCGCTGGACCCGAGCGGGGCAGGCACGTCGGTCAGCACGTTCGAGACCGTCGCGACCCCCGCCGGCTGGGCCAGCGAGCTGCACGCACCGAGCGCGGCGTACGTGAACGAACGCGTGGTGTTCGCCGTCGCCGGTGCGGCGAGCGAGGGTGTGGGCGTGGGCTACCTGGACGGCGCGACGTTCACCCTGGGGGCCACCGCGACGCTGACCCCCGCGTCGTTCGAGGACCCCGAGCGCTTCGTCGGGGTCACGACGCTGGGCGGTCCGGATCTGCGCGTCGAGCGCTCCTCGGCGGGACGCAACATCCTGCGCCTGTACGCCGACGCCTACGGCACGGCCCTGCCCGTGGGCATCGAGGGCGGCTCGCTGGACGTGCCCACGTCGAGCGTCGTGTTCGCGGCGGCCGTCGTGCCGGACGAGGGCGACGCGCTGCCGTTCGTCATCGCCGCCGACAACCCGACCTTCGGCCGCGTGCAGAACTTCGCGCCCCTCGAGGAGTACGACCCCAGCGTCGTGCGGATGGGGAACACGTACCTGATCTACTTCGCGGACGACGTGGGGCCGCGGGTGGCGCAGAACCCCGTGCGCGACTGAAGGCCTCGGACGCGAGCTCGGTAGCGCGTTGCAGGCCAGCTGCGAACGCGGTCGGCCCTACTCGTCCAGGTCGAGCCGCAGCGAGCCGCCGCCGAGGCTGAAGCTGCTGGGGTCCCCCATCAGGATGGTGGGATCGCCGGGCTGGCCGTGCTGGATGGGGCTCTCGCGCTCGTCGTCCGAGAGCAGCGAGGGACCGCTGCCAGCCGCTCCTCCGAGACCAGGCGCGCCACCGAGACCCGGGACCCCGGGCACGCCGTCGAGGCTCAGGCCGGAGCCCAGCTCGAACTCGTCGTCTTCCCAGTCCTCGTCAAGCGCGTCGTCCTCGAGCTCGTCCAGCTCGTCGTCCTCGATAGGCTCCTCG
This sequence comes from Sandaracinaceae bacterium, assembly GCA_020633055.1. Classification (NCBI taxonomy): domain Bacteria; kingdom Pseudomonadati; phylum Myxococcota; order Polyangiales; family Sandaracinaceae; species Sandaracinaceae bacterium. The sequence goes on from JACKEJ010000005.1 coordinate 310,744, forward strand.
AGCGCCGTGGGCCCGAGCATCTGCAAGATGAGCGCGCTCACCCGCTCGCGCATGGACTCCGGCGTGAGCTCCACCGCACGACGAGCTGCACGTCGCATGGCGTCGAAGTCGCCAGCCTGGCGAAACACCTGCGCCACCTGGATGTGCGCCTGGGGGTCGAGCCCCGCCTGGGTGAGCGCCTGACGCGCGTAGCGCACGGCCTCCCCCGGGTTGCCCGTCTCCAGCTCCAACATCGCGAACCACACGGCGAGCTTCTGCAAACCCGGCTCGAGCCGGCGCGCCTCCTCGAGCTCGTCTCGCGCGCGCCCGTCTTCTCCGCCTTGGAGATAGATGAGGCCGTTGAAGGCGTGCGCCAGCGCGTAGTCGGGGAACTCCTCGAGCGCTGCCGCCACCTCGCGGCTCGCGCCATCGAAGTCGTTGGTGGCGATGAGCACACCGGCCCGCGAGAGGCGCCGCGGTGCGTCCGCCCGGATCTCGGCGGCGGAGCTGAGCTCGCGGATGGCCTCCTCGTGCGAGCCGCTGCTCAGCAACACGGCAGCGCGGACGCCGCGCGCATACGGGGCGCGACCATCCAGACGCAGTGCGTGCTCGGCGCGCTGCATGGCGCGTGGGCCGTCATGCTGATGCACGTTCCTGTAGAGCGCGTCGAGGCTCATCATGGCCGCGACGGCCTGCGTGTCGTCGAGGACCCGCACCGCCCCTTCGGCAGGCGCGCTCGTGCGGCCCCCGTAGGGGTCCAGGTACGTGGGGTCGCCGACTCCGGGCTCGCCTTCGTAGACGGCCACCACGAAGTAGCCGATCTGCCCTGAGGGGTCGGGGGGCCGACGGTCGCCTTCGAACCTCCACGCCTCGGCGAGCATCGCCGGAACGCCGGCCGAGCGCAGCGCCGCCACGGCCGCCCCCGCCACCTCGAGCGGATAGAGGTGCTGGTCCGCCTCGTCGAGGTCGTCCGCCACGGCGGACGGAAGCTTGGGCGCCGTCTCGCGCGGGACGTCCATTGGCCACGCGACGAACGCCCCCGCGGCAGCGCGCTCACGCAGCAGCGCGACCACGCCACGGGCCTTCTCGAGGGCCCCCGACTTGCCCTCCGTCCCCTGCTCCCCGAGGTGGGTGATGGCGTCGTTCGCGCTGAAGAACCCCACGTAGGGCTCGGGCGTGACGTCACGCGCCGCGAGGTGCCCCTGCAGCTCCGTGCGCGACAGCGGATGCATGGGGACGTCGCCCGCCACGGCGGGGGTCCCCGCGCTGCGGTTCATCAACAGATAGCCACCTCCGAGCAACGCCACCGCGAGCAACGCCGCCGCGGGCGCCCACACGTTGCGCTCGCCGGACGCTGCGCTCGCCTTCGGCTCCTCGCGGGCCTCGAGCCCTCCTTTGCGCATGCAGGAGGGGCAGCGCTTGGGAGGCTCGGTGCCCTCGTGGTCGAAACGGTGATCGCAGTGAACGCAGAGATATCGCATGTCTGGCGGCCAGCATGGCGCGGATCGGAAGGGCATGCCAACGCGGGGCCTGGCCGCCTGGCCGCCCTGCGCAACCCATCGAGAGCCCGCGCGATTCTCGACGTGCCGCTCGACCGAGGGACGGGGGCGGACATACTGCGCACATGGGTTCCTCCGAGACGGTGCGAGAGCGTGGGGCAGGAGCGCCGCGAGGGTCCCGTTCGGGACGCTCGTCCACGGGCAGGGCGCGGCGACGAGTCGACGCGGGGCTCGCGCTGCTGCTCACGTTCAGCGCCATCGGGTGCAGCGAGGGGCCGCCCGCGCCCCCCGACGAGCCCCCGGAGATCCCGCCTGGGCCGCGTCAGACGCCGAGCGGGCGCATGCCATACGGCGACCTGGACACCCTGTTCCCGGAGCGACTCGGGCCCTACGAGCGCAGCGGCGTCACCGAGCGCAACCACGCCGAGGTGAACGAGGTGCACATCCCCAGCGCCCGGCAGCAGTACCTGGACGGTGAGCGCGAGGTCGTCATCGAGGTGTTCGACGCGCGCATGGCCGCGGTGTTGGCTCAAGGCTTCTACGCGGCCCGGATGCTGGAGTCGGATACGCTGGACGAGCTGGTGCGGGCCGAACGCGTGGCGGGCCAGGACGCGCTGCTGACGTGGACGCGCGCTGACGCGGAGAGCGCCGTTCAGGTGATGCTGCCTGGCGGCGTGCTGGCCCAGCTGCGCGTCTGGCCCGCCGATCGACGGGACCACGCCCTGCAGCTGCTGGCCGCGGTGGACCTCGAGGGCCTCGGGAGGCGGCTGCACCGATGAGCGCAGACGACCCGGCGGAGCTCGACTGCCTCACCTGTGGGGCCTGCTGTCGCACCGGCCACGACGGGCGCATCCTGATACCTCCCGAGGACCTGCTGCGCTGGAAGGAGCTCGGCCGCACAGACATCGCAGACGCGATCCAGCCAGGACACTTCGGCCTCGTGGCCTTCGCGACACACGCGGACGGCAGCTGCGTGCACCTCGGGACCGAAGCCAGCGACAACGCCTGCCGCATCTACGCGCTGCGGGGCACCACGTGCCGCGAGTTCGAGCGCGGAAGTTCACAGTGCATGGAATTTCGGCGCGACTTCGGGGTACGCTGACGCGCACATCCACACGGGCATGGCCCGTCCGACCCAGGAAGACACGATGAAAAAGACCCGCTACGGCATCTCCGGCTGCGCCCTCGTGGCCCTCACGGCCCTCGCGCTCTCCGGTTGCGGCCTCTTCGGACCGCCCGAGCCCGTCAACCAGACGCACAACGGGAGCCTTGCCACCGGTGATGACATCAACTCCACGGACGGCTCGCTGCAGGACGACTACACCATCCGTGTGCAGCAGGGCTGGGTCATCACGGCCGTGCTCAGCGCCCCCCAGTTCGACCCTTACGTGTGGATCCTCTCGCCCAACCAGTCGAACGCCCAGCAGCTGGCTTCACAACCGGGGACACACGTCGTGACGCTCACGCACACGGCGGAGACCTCGGGCAATTTCATCGTCCGCGCCAACAGCAACACGGCGGGCCAGACGGGTGACTACAACCTGCAGATCACGGCTGGCCCCCCGGGCACGGCCGCGCCCGCCCCGGCCCCCGCGGCCGCCCCCGGCGCCCCGGTCCCGCCTCCCGGCGCCCCGGTCCCGCCCCCGGGTGCCCCCACCGCCCCGCCCGCACAGTGATGTCCGGGCGGATCGCGATCACCTGAGGTTGCTGACCCGAACTCTCAGAGGCCGTCTCAGAGACACCACGAGTCCCTATTCATGGGCACCTCGGACTGAGGAGCTGTCTCAGAACGGCAGACCATCCTGAAACAGGGGCACCCCGGACTTCAATACTGAAGTCCGGGGCAGCATCCTTTCGAGCACCCGGCTACCGCCGGGCACTCGGAAAAGTCCTCCCCACAAGGGGGAGGACTGTCTTGCTCGGCCCATCGACAGGTTTGCAGGCAAGGCGCGACGACGAGTCGATGCGTGCATCGGCGGGGAGGAGCAACGCCGCCTGCGGGCCTTCGGACAAGCCAAACTCGCCAGCATCGCGCTCTAAACGGCGCCCGCCACGCTGGCCGTCATGCACGCCGCCAACGCACCGCCGATCATCGCCCGCAGACCGAGCCGCGCCACGTCCGCGCGCCTGCTCGGCGCGATGCTCCCGATGCCGCCCACCTGGATGGCGATCGAGCTGAAGTTCGCGAAGCCGCAGAGCGCGTACGTGACCAGCACCACCGAGCGCGGAGAGAGCGCCTCGGGCGTGGTGCGCAGGGTCTCCCCCAGGTGCAGGTAGGACACGAACTCGTTCAGGACGATCTTCTCGCCCAAGAACCCCGCGACGAGACCGCACTCCCCGACGTCGACACCCATCAGGAACGCGACCGGCCAGAACACGACGCCCAGGATCTGCTCGAGCGTCACTGCCGTGGCGCTCGCCCCCGTGAGATGGTTGTAGGCGTCGAAGGGGACGGCCAGCAGCGCGTTGGCGAGCGCCACCAGCGCCACGAAGGCGAGCAGCATGGCGCCCACGTTGAGCGCCAACATGAGCCCCTCCGACGCCCCCCGCGCCGCGGCCTCGATGACGTTCGCGTCGACCTTCTCGAGAGTCAGGTCCACGCCAGATGCCGTGGCGGAGGTCTCGGTCTCGGGCTGCATGACCTTCGCGATCACCAAGGCAGCCGGCGCGCTCATCACGCTGGCTGCGATGAGGTGGCCCGCGATGTCGGGGAAGTACGCCTGCAGCATGCCGACGTAGGCGGCCAGCACGCCGCCAGCCACCGTCGCGAACCCGCCCACCATGATGGCCATCAGCTCGGAGCGGGTCATCGCGTCGAGGTACGGACGGACCACCAACGGCGCCTCGGTCTGTCCCACGAAGATGTTGGCGGCCGCAGACAGGGTCTCCGAGCCGCTGGTGCGCATGGTGCGCTGCATGACCCAGGCGATGGCCGCGACCATGCGCTGCATCACACCCACGTGGTAGAGCACCGCCATCAGCGCAGAGAAGAAGATGATGGTGGGCAGCACTTTGAGCGCCAGCGGCGCGCGCGCCAGGAAGGTCCCAGCCTCCCCCGGCTGAGCCCCCACCCAGAGGTCCGTGGTGTACGCGCCGAACAGGAAGCTCGTGCCGCGGTCGGTGTAACCGAGCAGCGCGACCACGCCGTCGTTCAGGAACGAGAAGAGCGCCAGGCCCACCCGCGTCTTCAGCGCGAACAGACCGAACAGGAGCTGCAGGCCGAGGCCCCACGCAATGATGCGCCTCGGGATGCGGCGCCGATCGCTGGACATCAGCCACGCGAGGCCCACGAACGCAAACAGACCGAACGCGCTGGTGAGGCGCTGCGTGACGGTGGACTCGGGCGCGCCACGCTGCGCCGTGAGCGAGATGGGCTCGGGCGTCGCGTCCGCCTGGGCCGCCGCCGGCGCGTCGTCTTGGGCACTCGCAACAACGGGGCGCAGCGTGAGCGCGAGGCTGGCGAGGAGGGCGAGCACGACCAGCGGGCGAGCGACGGGCATCAGGCTTGCTGGCGTATCACAGCCGGCCACTCGGGTGGCGCAGGAATGCGCTGCGCCACCATCCGCGCTGCCGCGCCAGGCTCTGCGCGGGCCGCTCCCCAGGCGACAGTGTGGTCGGCGGACGGAAGCCCGTGCTGCTTGGACGGGAGGGACGCGCGGTGCAGCCGAAGGCAGGCGAGCGCGTCAGATCCGAAGCCCCACGCCGACGTATGGCCCCACGCCGAACGCGCGCTGCTCGAACGCCTTGCCGGGCATGTGGACATCGAAGTCGGCGCCCGCGTGGATCATCCAGTCGCGGCTGCCGCGCAGGTGGATCTCGATGCCCAGCTGCGACACCAGGGTGGGCGAGAAGCGCAGCGTGCGGTCCAGCTCGTTGCCCCACCAGCTCAGCCGGAGACCGCCCATCAGGTAGGGCACCAGCGTCTCGTTCACCTCGAAGCGCAGGCGCGCGCCGAAGCCGACGAACGGACCGTACGCCGTGACGCGCCCGGAGCCCAAGGGGTCTCGGGCGCCGAACTGCTGGAAGCCGGCGTGCCCCTCGATGACCAGGATGTCGATGGCGTACCCGGCGCGCACCGTGAGCTTGGTCCCGAGCGACGGGTCGTAGGCGTCCTCGCTGTCCAACATCCCGCAGGGGCCAGCGCGAGACGTTGAGGTGCCGGCGACCGGCCACCTCCTCCTGAGCCTGAGCGCGCGCGGCCAGTGGCAGCGAGGCCCACGTCAGGAGCGCGAGCGCGAGGGCCCCGGCCCCGGCGGCGAAGCCGAGGCGACGCGGGTGCCGAGCAGACCGATGCCGGGTGGGGCTCACGGGTGTCGCGTGTCTCACGGAGGAGTGGGTCATGAGCGAGCTTCTGGGGGCCACGCCGGCCGAAGGTCAATCGCGGAAGTTCTTGTACTGGAGCGACATCTCGAGGTCTTGCCCGCGCAGGTAGGCGATGGCCTCTTGGAGGTCGTCGCGCTTCTTGCCGCTGACGCGGACGACGTCGCCCTGGATGCTGGGTTGCACCTTGAGCTTGCTGTCCTTGAGGGCCTTCACGACCTTCTTGGCGCCGTCCTTGTCGATGCCCTGCTTCAGGTTGATGACCTGCTGGCTGGCACCTCCGCCCACCGCCTTGATGGGCTGCGCGTCCAGCGCCAGCAGCGACACGCCGCGCTTCACCAGCTTGCCGTGCAGCACCTCGAGCACGGCGGCCACACGGTTCTCGCTGTTGGCGCGGATGACGATGGTCTGGTCCTTGAGCTCCACCGACGCGTCCGTGCCCTTGAAGTCGAAGCGCTGCGCCACCTCCTTCTGGGCCTGGTCCAGGGCGTTCTTCACTTCTTGCAGATCCAGCTCGGACACGACGTCGAATGTCGGCACGCAACAGCTCCTTCGAAAGGGTCGAGAGCGTCGCCGGGAGCGCGCTCGCGCATGCACCCGAGCACACGCGGGGCTCACCGTATCGGTGACCGTGCGGGTCCGCAAGCGGCGGACGTGCGGTGTCGCCATGGACCGCTCGTGTCCCGCGTCACGCGGCGTCGTTGGACGTCTCGGTCTCAGGGGAGCGCGAGCAGTCGCCCGTGCTGTCCTTCGTACGAAGGGAGCCCGGCCCGCATCGCGCCGACGTGCGGGCGCCGGGGCGGGTCGTTCCAGGCGTAGTCCAGCTGGCGCAGGAGCTCACCGCGCACCTGCTGATAGAACGACGAGGCTTCTCGCACGGCGGAGACGAAACGCAGACTCTCGAACTCGAGAGGCGCGAGCTCGGACGGATGGACGCAGCGCAGCGTGCCCGCCCCGTCGCGCCAGGTGAGCAGCAGGTGCGCGCCGTGGATGTGGAGCGTGCGCTCGCCCGAAGCACACTCTCCCATCTCGGCGGCCGCCTCGAACCACAGCCCGGCGTAGCTGACGTAGTCGAGGGTCACCGGCAGAAAGTCCGCCTGGTCCTCGGCGAAACCCCACGGACCGACGGTGGACCAGAAGAGCAGACCGCCACAGAGGTCGTAGGGCGTGGGTGACCGAACGCGCCACCACGCGTCCAGGAGCCGCCGGACACGCACGCGGCCATCGGCTCGGACGAGCGCGTCGGCCGGGATGAAGTGCGCCTCGAAGTCTCGACGCGACGGGTCGATGGGCGAGACCTTGAAGCAGAAGCGCGCGCGCATGCGGAGCGCCCACAGCGTAGCAGCCCCACTCGCGCCCCGCCCTCTGCCTGGTGCGCATCCGGAGCGTGCGCCCGGATGGTCGGTGGGGCAGCCCCAACGGCAAGGCGAAGCACCTGAAATGCAACGCGTTTCACCATTCGTCCGGCGTCGCCGCGAATTGACAGGCCCTCCCCTGCGCACTAGCGTTCGACTCATGACGCGCAGCGGCATCCGCTGTCGCCGTGCGTCACGTCCCTCCCCTGGCCGCGACCCCACGCCACGTGACACGCTCCGTGGAACAAGGCGCGGACCCACCCGCAGCCCCGGAAGCGAGCAGATCATGAGCCCGAAGGCCCACCAATTGGTCACCAAGGCCGGCGACGTCCTCGACCGCGAGACGCCCTGGATCTTCCGTACGTACGCCGGTCACAGCAGCCCGCGCGCGTCCAACGAGCTCTACCGCAAGAACCTGGAGGCGGGCCAGACCGGCCTCTCCATCGCGTTCGACCTGCCCACCCAGTGTGGCTACAGCTCGGACCACAGCCTGGCGCGGCCCGAGGTGGGCAAGGTGGGCGTGCCCATCAACTCGCTCGACGACTTCCACGTGCTCTTCGATCAGATCCCCCTCGATCGGATGAACACGTCGATGACCATCAACGGCACGAGCATGTGGTTGCTGGCGCTGTACGTGGCGCTGGCGCGCGAGCGCGGCACGGACGAGAAGCTGCTGCGCGGCACCACGCAGAACGACATCGTCAAGGAGTACCTGGCACGCGGGACGTACATCTTCCCGCCCGAGGCCAGCCTGCGCATCATCGCCGAGATGTACGAGTGGTGCCTGGAGCGGGTGCCCAACTGGAACGCCAGCAACATCTGCTCGTACCACCTGCAAGAGGCTGGCGCGACGCCAGGACAGGAGCTGGCCTTCGCGCTGGTCAACGCCATCGGCACGCTGGACACGCTCAAGGAGCGCGGGCACTTCACGCCCGAGCAGTTCGAGCAGGCCGTGGGGCGCATCAGCTTCTTCGTGAACAGCGGCATCCGCTTCGTCGAAGAGATGTGCAAGATGCGCGCGTTCGCGGAGATGTGGGAGGAGATCACCACCGAGCGCTACAAGGTCGCGGACAAGCGCATGCGGCGCTTCCGCTACGGCGTGCAGGTGAACTCGCTGGGCCTGACCGAGAACCAGCCGGAGAACAACGCCTGGCGCATCCTGATCGAGACGCTGGGCGTGACCCTCAGCCGCAACGCCCGCTGCCGCGCGCTGCAGCTCCCCGCCTGGAACGAGGCGCTCTCGCCGCCGCGCCGTGGGACCAGCAGTGGTCGCCGCCTGCAACAGATCTCGCGTACGAGACGACCTGCTCGAAATGCCGGACCTATTCGACGGCAGCCCCGTCATCGCCAGCAAGGTCGCGTCCCTCAAGGAGACCGCGTACGCCGAAATCGAGAAGATCCTCGAGATGGGCGGCGTGAAAGCAGCCATCGAGAGCGGCTACATGAAGTCCGAGCTGGTGCGCAGCATGAGCGAGCGCATGGGGCGCATCAACACCGGTGACCTCACCGTGGTGGGCGTGAACAAGTGGCAGGACGGCATCCCCTCGCCCCTGCTGGGCGGCGAGGACGGCGGCGTATTCAAGATCGACCTGAGCGAGGCGGACGAGACGCGCGCCGGGCTCGAGGCGACGAAGAAGAAGCGCGACGCGGCGCGCGTGGCGCAGGCGCTCGAGGCGCTGAAGGCGGCCGCGAAGAGCGGCGAGAGCATGATGGAGCCCAGCATCGAGTGCGCCCTCGCGCGCGTGACGACGGGCGAGTGGGCCGACGCGCTGCGCGAGGTGTTCGGCGAGTACCGCCCGGCCACCGGCATCGAGGGGCAGCGCCTGACGCTCGAGGGAGAGCGCGTCGAGGCCCTGCGCCGCCGCGTGACCGACCTGGTGCAGACGCTGGGTCACCGCCCGCGCATGGTGGTCGGCAAGCCTGGTCTGGACGGGCACAGCAACGGCGCCGAGGTCATCGCGGTGTCGGCGCGCCACGTGGGCTTCGACGTGATCTACTCGGGCATCCGCCTGACGCCGGAGCAGATCGTGGAGAGCGCGGTCGAGGAGAACGCCGATGTGATCGGCGCGTCCGTGCTGAGCGGCAGCCACCTCGAGCTGGCGGACCAGCTGATGGGCGGCCTGCGTGAGGCGGGCGCCGCGGACGACGTGCTGGTGGTCTTCGGCGGCATCATCCCGCGCGACGACTTTGCGACGCTGCAGCAAAAGGGCATCGCGCGCGTGTTCACGCCGGCCGACTACGAGCTGATCGACATCATGGAGCAGATCGTGACGCTGCTGGAGACGCGCCATCAGCGCAGCGCCGCCGAGTGAGCCGCACCGCATGCCCGGTGACGGACAGAAGCAGGCGCCGGGCGCGGGGCTGAGCGAGCAGCACGCGCAGTGGATCGACGCGGCGCTCGACGCACACAAGTTCAGCACCGCGCGGCTGATCTCGCTGTTCGAAGACCAGCGCCCCGAGGCCGTCCCCCAGCGGGCGGCCGTGCTGGCCGCGCTGGATGCGCACCCGCGCGCGCGGCGGGCCACGTTCTTGGGCATCACGGGCACCCCCGGCGCAGGCAAGAGCACGCTCACGGGGCAGCTCGCGCGGCGCATGCACGAGACCCGCAGCGACCTGCGCTTCGCCGTGCTGGCGGTGGACCCGAGCAGCCGCTTCTCGGGCGGGGCGCTGCTGGGCGACCGCACCCGCGTGCGCTTCGCCACCGGGGACACGCGCCTGTTCTTCCGCAGCCAGGCGAGCGACACCGAGCTGGGCGGTCTGTCGCCGCGCAGCTTCCAGGTGTGCCGGCTGCTGTACCGCCTGTTCGACTGCGTGCTGATCGAGACCGTCGGAATCGGCCAGAGCGAGGTGGACATCCGCTTCCTGGCGGACCGCGTGTACCTCGTGGTGCAGCCCATGGGCGGCGACGAGATCCAGTTCCTCAAGGCGGGCATCATGGAGGTGCCCGACGAGATCGTGCTGAACAAGTGCGACGCGGTGGACGCCGCGCGGCGCAGCTATCAAGCGCTGAAGAGCAGCATGGCGCTGGCGCGGCCTTTCGACGGGGACCACATCGCCATCCACCGGGTCAGCGCCACGGAGGGCATGGGCCTCGACCGCTTGGCGGGGGTGCTGCTGCAGGCAACGGACGCGTACCGCGCGGACTCGCTGCGCGGCAAGGAGGAGCACTACTTCGCCAAGTGGGTGAAGGAGGAGTTCGGGCGGCGCGGCTCGCTCTACCTGCGCGAGCACCACGAAGGCGCGCGCGAGTACCTGGATGCCCACGGCAGCTTCGACGCCGCCGAGGTCGCCTTCGAGCGCGAGTATGGCGCGGGCCGGCGAGGCTGACGTGCGCTCGGGGACGCAGGCGCACGTGTCGAGGCCCCTTCGAGGGACGGACCGCGGGCGTCCCTCGGGTGTTTGCCACGGCGCGCCTTGCTGGGCGGAGCGTGCACTGCGACGCGCGGTCTTGCTGAGCGTCCTCGCCTCCGGCGCGTGTGCGTCGGCCCCGCTGCGCCCGCAGCCGCTCGGGTGGGAGTCCGTCGCGTGGCGCGCGTGCCCTGCGGACGTGCCTGGCGCCGAGCGGGCCGAGTGCGCGCACGTCACGGTGCCGCTCGACTGGGACGAGCCCACGGGGGAGACCATCACGGTGTTCGCCCGGCGCTTCCTGCCGGACGGCGCGCCTCGAGGGCAGCTGTGGGCGCTGGACGGGGGACCGGGCGAGCCCGGAGATGGCCTGTCGCAAGGCGAGCTCGTCGACACGGTGCTGGGCGCAGGGTTCGAGCTGGTGGTGCCCACGCACCGGGGCAACGCGTACGGCACGACGCTGCAGTGCCCCGGCGCCACGGACGAGCCCAGCTGCGTCGCCGCGCTGCACGCGCAGTGGGGCGCGGGGCTGCGGCACTTCGAGGCGCGCCAGGCAGCCCGTGATGTGGCGGCGCTCGCGACGGCGCACCGGCCGGTCGCGCCCGGCACGGCGCGCATCTTCGGCGGGTCGTACGGGACCATCTGGCTGCAGCGCACGCTGCAGGTGGCGCCCGGGCTGTTCCACGGCGCGTACATGGACGCCGTGGGAGACCTGGACGCCGACTTCGAGCACATCGGCGCGTGGTTCGACGCGGCCGGGCGCGCGCTGCTGGACCGCTGCGAGGCCGACGATGTGTGTGCCGCGCGTTTCCCCGGGGGCGTCCAGGCGGCGGCCGACCAGGTCCACGCGGACGCCGTTCTGGGTGTCGGCTGCGCGGGTACCCTGGGGGTGGGGCTGGACGAGCTACAGGCCCTGTTCTCGCGCTTGCTGCAAGGCACGCGCGAGCGCGCGCTGATCGCACCGCTGCTGCATCGCGTGCAGCGCTGCTCGGACGGTGACCAGCGTGCGCTGCGGGCCGCGCTCGCGAGCGCGCCGCCACCGCCGCCGACGTCCCCGCGCTTCAACCCGCTGCTCAACTGGACCGCGATCTACCGCGGGCTGTACCACGTCTCCGCCAGCCCCGCCGAGCTCGAGGCACTCGCCGCGGCCAGTCTGTTCGACAACGGCGCCATGGTCGTGTTGGCGCGGCGTCGGGCCGAGTTCCCGGACGACTTCGACGACCGTACGGAGCGCGGAGACATCGACGCCTACACGGGGCCAGTGCACCTGGTGCAGGGCGCGCTGGACCCGCTCACCCCGGAGCACTTGCTGCCCGCGGTCGAGGCGCGCTTCGGGAGCGCGCAGGTACACACGCTCGTGCTGCCGGACGGTGGGCACGCCTCCCCGCGCTTCACGCAGCGCGCCGACGGCGAGCGGTGCACCATGCGCTGGCTGGGTGGGTTCCTGGCGGACCCCAGCGACCCGTTCGACACAGCCTGCCTCGGCGACGTACCCGCCCTCGACGTCGCCGCGACGCAGCCCGCCACCCAAGACGCATCCGAAGCGTTCTGGGGCACGCGCGACCCGTGGGACGGCTAGCGGCGCGCAACGTCCAGTGCAGACGGCAAGTGGGCCGAGCGCACGATGACGTGTAGTCTGAGGCCATGCGCGTCGTCCCTGCCCTCTCCTTCCTCGCCGTCGCCCTCGTGTTCGCCCCGGCGGCACAAGTGCTCTCTCAGCCCATCCCGGCTTGCCGGGGCACGGTCCAGGTCACGCTCGGCGCCAACGGCACTGTCACCCTCGACCCGGCGCAGGTCGACGATGGCTCGTCCGACGGCAGCGGGCGGCCGGTGAGCCTCTCGGTCTCGCCCAACACCTTCGACTGCGCGAGCATCGGGTCGAACCCGCACGCCGTGACGCTGAGCGTGACCAGCTCGATGCAGACCGCGACGTGCATGTCGTCCGTGACGGTAGTGGCGCCGCCGCCCGTGGTCACGTGTCAGAACATCTCCGTCAACCTGGACGGCTCGGGCATCGTCACCGTCCTGCCGAACGACCCGCTCGTGTCCGCCAGCCGGGTGTGCGGGGGCGCCATGCAGGTCTCCTTGTCCTCGACTTCCTTCACGTGCGCGGACGTCGGCGCGAACGCCACCACGCTGACGGTCACCATCGGGGGCGAGAGCGCGCAGTGCACGCCGACGGTGACGGTCGTCGACAGCGGCTCGTCGACCCCGCCCGTGATCACCTGCGGCGCGACGGTCACCCTGCCCCCCAGCGACGAAGCGCTCTTGCCAGCCACGCTCACCGCGCCCACCGCCGTCGACAACTGCTTTGTGGCGATGGTCGGCAGCGACGCCCCGGCCGCGGGCTTCCCGCTGGGCGACACGCTGGTGACGTGGACGGCGACGGACCCCTCGGGCAACCAATCCAGCTGTGTGCAGACGGTGCGCCGCGACTGCTGCGCGCCCGACATGGGCGTCGTGGACATGGACATGGGCGTGGTCGACACGGACATGGGCACCGGCGCGAGCGACATGGGCGCGGCAGACGCGGACACGAGCGACACGGGGATGCCCACGAGTGACGCAGCGACGGTCGACGACATGGGGAGCGCGGCGACCGACATGGGGAACGGCGACGGCGGCGGTGACGCGGAGACCCCCAACCCAGACCAGGCCACCGGCGCGGACCAGGGCGCGCGTGTGGACGCCGGGTCCACCCGGAGCTCGGGTTCCTCGTGCACGGCAGGCCCATCGGGTTCGGGTGCCTCCGTCGCGTTCATCGGCGTGTGTGCGCTTGCGCTCGCCGGGCGGCGGCGCCGGGTCCGCTAGAGCCACCCGAGCGACAGCGCCTTGAGCACGGCCTGGGTGCGGTCGCGCACGGAGAGCTTCGAGAGGATGCTCGACGTGTGGTTCTTCACGGTGCCCTCGCGGGTCCCGAGCGCGTCCGCGATCTCGCGGTTGGAGAGCCCACGCGCCATCAGGGCGAGCACTTGAGTCTCCCGCGGCGTGAGGGGGTCCACCGCCATCCCACCGAGCTGCTCCGCGCCGCCGCCCCGGAGCTGGTCGCGGGCTGGCTGGTGGACCACCGGCCCGAGAAAGCGCTCGCCGCTCGCCACGCGCGCGAGGACGTCGACGAGCGTGTCGAGCGCGACGTCTTTCAAGAGGAACGCGCCTGCGCCCGCGGCGGTCGCGCGCACCAGAGCGTCCGGGTCGTCGAAGGTGGTCAGGAGGACCGTCGGCGGACACCCGTCGCCGAGGGCGCGCATGACGCCGATACCGTCCAGCTCGGGCATGCGCACGTCGAGCAGCAAGACGTCGGGCTCGCACGCGCGCGCGAGCTCCACCGCGGCGTGGCCATCGCCCGCCTCACCCACCACCTCGATGGCGGCGCTGAGCTCGAGCAGCCCGCGCAGCCCGCGGCGCAAGAGCTCCTGGTCGTCCGCCAGCAGGACGCGGGTCATGCGTGCTCCGGGAAGCGTATGGTGATGGGGAAACCGGGGCCGGCGCGCAGCTCGAGCGTGCCCCCCAGCTCCTCGACACGCTCCCGCATGCCGGTCAGGCCGTTGCCCTCGACGACGGCGTCCGCCCCGGGTCCGTCGTCGCGCAGGGTGGCCACCACCCCCGCGGCGTCACGCCACACACGCAGCTGCGAGGAGCGTGCGCCGCCGTGCCGGACGGAGTTCGTCAGGGCCTCTCGCACGCAGCGCGCGAGGGCATGGGCGTGAGGGGTGACGGGCTCGGCCTCGATGGCCTGGTGCAGGACGATGCCGCGCGTCGCCGCCGTGAGCTCGGCAAGCTCCGCGGCCAGCGTGGTGCGCGGCGACTCGCGCATGGACCCCACCACGCCGCGGACGTCCGACAGCAACGACGCCGCGATGACGCGGGCGTCTCCGATGACCGCGGCGGCGGGACCGTCCGGGTCTCGGCGCTGCGCCAGGTCGAGGTTGACCGACAGCGCCGCCAGGTGGTGGCCCAGCACGTCGTGGAGGTCGCGCGCGATGGCCAGACGCTCCTCGAGGCGAGAGCGCTCGGCGACGAGCGACTGCATCTGCTCGAGCTCCTCGCGACGCATGTCGGCCACGTGCGCTATCCGACCGACGAAGAACGCGAAGCTCTGCCAGCCGATCTCGACGCCGCCCACGATGGTGAAGACGGCCCACGGGGAGAGAGGCGAGGCGCGCCACTGACCATAGAAGAACACGAGCGTCAGGAAGGCCGACACCGAGAGCAAGACCTGAGCGAGCAGCCAACGGAGGGCCCAGCGCGCTGGCAGCACGAAGGGCAGCTGGACGGCGAGCACGTAGTAGAGGCTCTCGTCGACCAGCGCCGCCACGCACTGCAGCGCCAGCGAGAAGACCCGTGCCCGCAGCGACCATCGCGCGCCCCGGCGCAGGGTGAGGAACGACCCCACACCCACCGTGCCATACCCGGCTCCAGCGATCACCCAGCGCCAGTGACCGAGCTGCTCGAGGTGACCGACCCCCTCGCTGGCCACCAGCGCAGCGACCGCGGCCAGCATCGCGGTGATGCCGACCGCGAGCCAGGCGATGGCGGTGCTGGCCCGGAGCTCGCTCACGGCGCCAGTCTACTCGCTTTCGGCCTGCCGAGCCGCGTACCACGTGAGCACCAGCTCGAGCGCGGCCTCGGCGCGCGGGCTGCCGACGTTCGTCGCCACCAGGAGCGCCTCGTCCGTCCCCGGCGTGAGGATGGCGAGGGAGTAGAAGTGCGTGTTGCTTCCGTCGTGGACGAGCTGGAGCGGGTCCTCTCGCGCCACCCACCCGAGCGCATAGCCGTCCTCGGAGCGCGGCGCGCGGAGCTCGGCGAAGCCGGCCGGGGACACCAGCTCGTCCGTGCTCCCCTCGAGACCGCGCAGCATCATCGCTGCGAACCGCGCCCAGTCGCCGAGCGCGCAGTGCACCGTCCCCGCCGGGCCCAAGACGGGTGCGTTGTCCGCTCCGTCGGCGCCGGGGTCGATGGGCCGAAGCCGACGCCCGAGGACCTCGTGGCCCCACGGCTGGTCCACCACGCCAGGTTCACCGGGTGGCCCGAAGCCGCAGGAGCGCATCTGGAGGGGCTCGAACAGGCGCGCGGTGAGCAGCCGCTCCCAGCTGTCGCCGAGCGCGACCTCCAGCATCCTCCCCGCCGCGACGTAGCCGACGTTGGAGTAGCGAAACGTGCCCCGAGGGCCCTGCGGAGGCACGGCCAGGACCACGCCGAGGCTCTCCCGACGCGCCGTCGAGGGGTCTTCGTCCAGCTCTTCGACCAACGGGATGACCGTGGCGTCGTCGATGCCGGCCGTGTGGGAGAGGAGCTCGACCAGCGTCACGCCCAGGTACCCCTCGTCGAGCTCGGTGAGCTCACCCCCGAGCACGTCGCCCAGCGTGCTGGTCCACGAAAGGGCCCCCTCGTCCACCGCCATCGCGGCCAGCGCCGCCGTCATCGCTTTGGTGTTGGAGCCCAGGTGGTATTGGTCATCGACGGTCACGGGCACGGCGTCGCCCGCGCGGCGCACGCCCGCGGCGGCGATGGAGGTCACGCCGGTATGATCGACGAGCGCGACGGCGACCGAGGGAACGTCCGCGGTGTCGACGGTGTAGGTCACGAGCTCCTCGAGAGGGAGCGCCGCAATGTCCACCGTCCCGGCGTCGGTGGGCGAGTGGGTGTGATCGGCGCATCCGAGCAGCGCGACGAGGGTGAGAGCGGGGGCCAGGTGTCGTGGTGTCATGGCCACAGCGTCGCGAGGCGCGGAGGCGCGCACATGTGCCATTGGTCATGGGTCGGGACGTTTGCTCTCGGACACCGACCTGCGGCGGAGGGCCGCCGCGTCGCGCGTCCGCATCGCTCGCCGCGCCATCCAGGACAGCGTCGTCGAGGCCGTCCAACGTGCGCGGTGACGGATCCCATGATGGCAACGGACACCTGGGCGGCGACGCCCGGGCGAACACAGTTGCTGCTAGCGGTTGGTGCACGACACGGTGCGCGCGTCCGCCCAGCCGGAGCCGCGACGCCGCAAGCGGTGCGTGCAGCCCCCCCGGTGCTGCCAGCTCCCGTCGAGCATGCGCCGCACGCGGGCGACGCTCACGACGCCCCGCGGTCCGCCCGCGAGATCCTCGAAGACCGTCGCCTCCGTATCGTCGACCTCCGACGGTGCCGCTCGCACTCCCCAGAAGACGGGCACGTCCGGGCAGTCACCGCGCACCACCACCGGGCCCCGGGGCACCGCGAACAGATGCATCTGCCACAGGACGTGCACGACGGGCGACTGCGCGGAGCACGGTCCCACGGACGGGACGCGCGCCGCCCCCTCGAGGCGCCTCCGCGCCGCAGGCCCGGCCTCTCTGTAGACGTCCTGCAGGTTGGCGAGCGCGACGCGCACCCGTCGGCAGTCGTCCGCCTCGGGCGAGCACGTGGCCGGACCGACCCGACGCACCTCATCCACGAACGAGGCCTGCGACACGAGCGCGATGGCGCCCTCGAGACGCGCGCGGGGGCTGGGCTCCGCGCGGTGAGCAGCTCCCTCCCGAGTGGGCAAGCACAGCGCCACGACACCGAGCAGCGCCACGCACGACGAGCGCGACCGATGGCGAGGTCCGCGAGCCCGACGCTGCCCGCCACCCGCACGGAAAGCCCACATCACTCGACCCCTCCCCTGGCGCGGAGGCACTCGGTGGCGCCAGGGTGTGCGCAGCGCGCCGGTGGGGCGCCTTCGTCACGGGCTCCCGGCGGGCCATCCGCGCCCGCTGCGCGTGACGTCGCCGCGAGCGCGTAGGATCTTTCGATGCATGCGCCGAGGACCTCGAGGAGCTCGTGAGGCTCACGCGTGGTCGCCGGGAGGGTGACCACCTCCCCTTGTCGGCCGTACGCGTGGACCCCGCTCCACGAGAAGTGCTCGTCCTGCGTCACGCGCGCGTCGTGTGCTTCGACTCGCACGAAGAGGGACCTGGCGGACGTGAAGGTGACCGACACGTCGAACTCCTGAGTGAAACGCGGGTGTCGGCGAACCAGCTCCACGTACGACTTCGAGCGCGCGTCGTGCACGGCCATCGCGACGGACCACGTGTCGCCCACACGCTCGCCGGGCCCCACGACAAGGCGCCCACCAAACACGGTCATCTCCGAGCGCAGGCACTGCAGGAGCGCGCCCTCGTCACCCTCGACGACCCCCTCCACCGGGAGGTCGCGCGACGGGGCGTCGACCCTCGCGGGATGACCGCTGCACGCGGCCGCAAGCCCCGCGAAGACCAGCCACGCCTGTCCACGAAAACTCCGACGCCGGAAGGCATCCCTCGTCTCGCTCCGCGTCCAGTCCATCTCTGCGCACTGTACACCCGACGCTCAGCGATTGCCCGGCCGCTCCCTCCGCACGTGTGTATGCTCGCGGGCGAGGCCCCTATGACCGACACCCTGCACTCCGATGATCCTTCGCGCTCGGCCGACTGCCCCCCGTGCACCGGGACCCCCGCGCTCGACAG
Organism: Sandaracinaceae bacterium; assembly: GCA_020633055.1. Classification (NCBI taxonomy): domain Bacteria; kingdom Pseudomonadati; phylum Myxococcota; order Polyangiales; family Sandaracinaceae; species Sandaracinaceae bacterium. Next base: position 328,696 of record JACKEJ010000005.1, read on the forward strand.
GATCGAGGCGCACCGCGCGGAGATCGGCGAGGGCTTCGTCATCCGGCGCGCGCTCCCGACCGCCAAGCGGCGCATGGTGGGACCATGGTGCTTCCTGGATCACCTGGGCCCCGCCGCCTACAGCGCGGGGAACGGGCTGGCCGTGGGGCCGCACCCGCACATCGGGCTGCAGACGTTCACGTGGCTCGTCGAGGGCGAGATCTTCCACCGCGACAGCCTGGGCACCGAGCAGATCATCCGGCCGGGTCAGGTGAACCTCATGACGGCGGGTCGCGGCATCGCCCACTCGGAGGACACGGTCACGCCAGACGCGGGCCGCGTGCACGCCGCCCAGCTGTGGATCGCGCTCCCCGAAGCCGAGCGCCACCGCGCCCCCAGCTTCGCGCACTATCCCAGCTTGCCGCGCGTCACACGGGACGGCGTCACGGCCACCGTGCTGGCGGGCGAACACGCCGGTGAGCGCGCTCCGGCGGAGGTCTTCTCGCCGATGGTGGGCGTGGACTTCCACGCGCCTGGTCCGGCCGCGACCGAGGCCCCCTTGGACCCGCGCTTCGAGCACGCGGTCATGGCCATGTCGGGCGAGGTCGACGTGGAAGGCGAGCGCATCTCCCCGGGCACCCTGCTGTACCTCGGTCGCGGCCGGTCCACGTTCTCGCTGCGCTGCAACGACGAGGCGCGCCTGCTGCTGGTGGGCGGTGCCCCGTTCGGTGAGGAGATCCTCATGTGGTGGAACTTCGTCGGGCGCACGCCGGAGGACATCATCGAAGCCGCGGCGGACTGGAACGAAGGACGTAGGTTCGCGGAGGTGGTGGGATCGCCGTCGCCTCGCATCCCTGCACCCGACACTGCACGAGTCCGGATGCGTCGCCCATCGGGACCCGTGTAAGACAAAGACCTACACGATTGATCTCGATTCGTTTGCTGATAGCCTGATGGGGCTTTTGGAGGCTCAGATCATGAATCGTCTTACGCTCGCCACAGTGATGGCAATATCGGTCAGCGCGTGGTTGTCGACCGGCTGCGATATCGACATGGGGGACACGGTGCTCGGCTGCGTACAAGACGCGGACTGCGCCTCGTGCACGGACTGCGACTGCTCCAGCTGTGTGGCATGTGACGGTTGCACCACGAGCCTCATCACATTCCCGCCGGCAGAACGCTTGCCGAACGCGACGCAAGTGCGTCTGAGCCGCTCGGGCCTCGACTTCATCGAGGACAACGCGGTGAACCTGCTCGGTGGGGTGGTCGGGGGCATCGAGGATCTGCCCGTCGCGATCACCGTCAACAACGGCGTGCTCAGTGTTCCCATCAACAGCAGCCTGCTCGACGGGGCCAGCACCCCCGTCCAGGTCACGATCTGCCCGGCCAACAACTGCACGCTGGACATCAGCCTGCCGTCGCTCTCCATCACAGCGGTGGACGGTGGGGCAAACCCGGACCGCCTCGCCATCGCGGTGCAGGTCGACCTGTCGAGCAACCGCAACACCCCGGTGACGGTCCTCGGCCAGACCTGCAACTTCAACTTCCAGACTGACCACATCGCGCCGAACACGCTGAACGTGTCGATGGAGGTGGTGTTCACGGAGGCGAACGGCTACGGACAAGGCACCGCGCCCACGATGGTGGTGGACCAGAGCACCCTCCAGGGCCTCGACATCCAGCTCTCGTGCCCGGGCCTCGCGTCGACGCTGTACTTCACCTTCGACGACAACAGCGCGGGCGACTACCAACCACCGGCCGCCAACGCCAGCCAGTCGATGGCGATGGACATCATCGCCGAAGTGAAGACTACGCTCACCGAGACGGTGGCGACGCTCATGGCGAAGCTCTTCACGTTCTGCGCGGTCCCGCAGGCGGGCCAGTGCCCGGCCGGCAGCAGCAACATGAACGGCGTCTGCATGATCAACCAGAACACGTGCGCGCCCATGCGCATCGGGGTGGAGACGCAGATCGACGCGAGCGAGATGCTGAGCAACATCTTCCCCGGCAGCACGTTCATCATGGACCTGCTCTTCGCGCTCCAGGGTGAAGCCCACGCCGTCAACAACGGCTACAACCTCAACTTCTTTGGCGGCTTCGAGAACGCCGCAGCGCCGGCCAGCTGCGTGGCAGGCATCACGCTGCAGAACCCGCCCACGCGCCCGACCGACATCCCGCTGGCGGACGCCATCCAGAACAGCGAGGACGCGCACGTGGTCGTGGGTGTCTCGGAGCGCATGATGGACTGGGGCGCCTACCAGCTCTGGGAGGGCGGCACGCTCTGCATCGAGGCCGGGACACGCCTGAGCCCGCTGCTCAGCAGCGGCCTCTTCTCACTCCTCATCCAATCCTTGAAGCGTCTCACGTTCCCGGACAACGAAGCCGCCCTGGCCCTCGGGCTACGCCCGCAGACCCCACCGGATGTCACCATCGGCGCTGGCACGGCCGGCGACCCCATCATCCAGGTGGATCTCGCCGCGCTGGAGATCGACTTCTACGTGTGGAGCACCGAGCGCTACGTGCGGTTCATGACCTTCCGCGGTGATCTCCACCTGGCGCTCAACATCGAGTTCTCGGACGGTGGAGAGATCGTGCCGCTCATCGAGGAGGTCTCGGTCACGAATGCCTCGGTAATCGACAGCGAGCTGGTCACGGAGGATCCGGGCACGCTGTCGGACGCCGTCCAGGATGCCCTGCCGCTCATCAGCAGCTTCGCAGGCGGCCTGATCCCCCCGATCGCGCTCGACACCCTGCTGGGCGACACCCTGCCCATCGGCGTGAACCTCGGACCCAACACGTTGCGCCAGGTCACGCAGGGGAGCGATCGCTTCCTCGGCGTCTATGTCGACCTCGCGATGCCCGCAGCGCCGACCCCGTTCGTGGGCCGCGTGGACACCACGCTCGAGCTGGTCTCGGTCCGCGTGCCCGACCCAGCGGCGCTCGCACCCGGGCGCCTCGGCCAGGGTGAGCGCCCCAGCATCGAGATCGCGCTCGCGGCGACCGGCCCCGAGAACGTGAGCTTCGAGTTCCAGCACCGCCTCGACAACGGCCGGTGGAGCGAGTGGAGCCGCAGCCCCTACGCCACCATCGACGACCAGGTCCTGCTCCTGCAAGGCCGCCACACGGTGGAGGCCCGCGCGCGCGTCGTGGGTGCGGTCGACTCGGCCGACATCATCCCCGCGAGCACGGAGTTCCTGATCGACGTGCTCGCTCCCGAGCTCGAGGTCAGCCGCGAAGAGGGCCTCGTGCGGGTGGCGGCCATGGACGTCGTCTCTCAACCCGCACAGATGCAGTACCGCTGGCGCAGCGCCACGCGCGAGGACTGGAGCGAGTGGGCCGTCATGCCCGACAGCCGCTTGAGCTTCGCGAGCGCAACAGACGTGGTCGTCGAGGTGCGCGATGAGGTCGGCAACGTGGCCAGCAGCGAGCAGTCCCTGCGTGGCCTGCCGCCGCCCAGCGATGGCGGCGGGTGCGGCGACTGCGCCGTGGCTGGCGAGTCCGACGCGACCCGTCCGCTCACCGCGCTGCTGATGCTGCTGGGCATGGTCGCCCTCCTGCGCCGCCGCCGCGAAGACTGAGCGGACGCTCGCCCACATGAGAGACGGCGGCCCGCGGGTCGCCGTTTTTCGTTGCGCACGATGGGGGGATGGACGGCATCCTGGCCACCACGCCCCATGAATGCTCACCCCGCCCCGCGCTGCCCGCAGCACCCCGACGCCCGCGCCGAGACGCCCTGCACGAGCTGCGGGCGCCCGCTGTGCGCGGCGTGCTGGCGCTTCGACGTGGACGAGAGGCCCAGCTGTGCGCACTGCGTAGAGCACCTGCACGACCGCTCTCCCGCGGCGTTCCCGCTGGCGTTCCTGGGCGGCACGGGCACGCTGCTCGCCGCGCTGCTGCTGCGCTTCCGCGACCACCCGAACGCCCTGCACGTGGCGCTGGGCAGCGCCGCGATGCTGCTGGTGACCACGGCCTTCCTCTACCGCCGCGGCCTGCAGGTAGCCTCTTGGCGCCGCATCGTCGAGCGTCCGGAGGCCGAGGGGCGCCCGCACGAAGACGCGCAGGGGGCCTACCGCTCGGCCGCCCACGTGCGGCGCCTGGTGGCCATCGTCCCGCCCGTGTCGGGAGAGCTCTCGACGCTGGTCGTCCTGCTTGCGCTGGCCTTGCCGGTGGCCATCGCGCCCGGCCTGCTGAACGTGCCCGCTTGGCTGGCCATCGACGCCACGCTGCTGCTGTGGTGGGGCGTGTTCGTGCTGGTCTTCGCGACCCTGCTCTACCGCGGCAGCCGGCTGGCCGAGGACGGACCGAGCCTGGACGACGCGCGGCCGCCCGAGGGAGAGGACTTCCGCCGGCCACGCAAGAAGAGCTCACTCGACGGCTGCGGCGACGGCTGCTCGGGCTGCAGCCTCGACACGGGCGGGTGCAGCTCGAGCGAGGGCTGCGGCTCCGCTGGGGGCGAAGGTGTCCTCGGGGTCCTGGTGGTGCTGATCGCGCTCGCTGCGCTGGTGCTGCTGGCGTGGCTGTTGGCGGAGTTCGTGCTCCCGCTCCTCTTCACGGCGGCCTACTACGTGGTGTCTCGCGGGCTGCGACGCGTGGCCAACGACACCCACGACTGCCAGGGTGACCTCGTGCGCTCGCTGGGCTGGGCCATCGCGTGGGCCACGCTGTACACCGCGCCGCTCGCGCTGGTGGTGGTGCTGGTGCAAGGCATCCTGGCTGCGCGCTGACCGCGCTGACCGCGCTGGCCGCCGCAGCGTCAGTCCGGCTCGGCCAGCGACCGTGTCCAGCCCTGGTGCCATGTGTCGCGCACGTCCCGAAACGCTCCCAGATAGCGCGCGCGCGCGTCGAAGAACCCATCCTGGGGCGGCGCCTCGGCCGTCTCCAGCACGGGCTCGGTGGGCGCGACTCGGCCGCTGGCGCAGTCGATCGGCTGGCCCACCTCGGGCGGGTCGTAGCGCGTGCCCGAAGCCACGTCGTAGCGGCTGATGCCGAAGATGCCGATGCCGCCCAGGTCCACCCCGGTCGCGTCCCCGCGCGCCTCCACGCCAATGTGGAACCCGGACGCGAGGACGTTGCGCAGCAGCCCGAGCGTCGCGCGCCGTGCGAACACACCGTGGCTCGAGCCGTCCCCCGAGCCACCCCCGCCGCACAGCGTCGCGTTGAAGATGGTGGGCGCGCTGCGGGGCTCGCTGCCGAGCCCGTTCGGGTCGCCGTCCCCCTCGAACCCGTTGCTCCCAAGCGAAGCGTCGGGCGTGCCGCGCATCAGCAGGAACTGCAGCCGCCCACGGTAGCCCTGGTCCCAGTCGAAGGCGTCGTCGCCCGGGCTGTCGCACACCAGGTAGCGCGCGTCGACGGTGCCCCCGAAGAACTCGAAGCAATCATCCAGGGGCCGGTAGACGTGCACGTGGTCCACGCGTGTCTCGCGCCCGACCCCCGCCAGCGTGAGGCCGTTGATCTCGTTGTTGGGCGCGATCTCCACACCGGGGTACTCGATGCGCACATAGCTGATGACGCCGCTGCTGTCGTCGTCGCGCTGCCCACCGTAGGCCGCCTCCTCGCCCACCTGCTCGAGGCCCTCGATGCGACCGCTGATGGGCGCGCCGTTCACGTCGCGCGCGTTGATGCTGGCGCGCCCGAGGACGATGACGCCGCCCCAGTCGCCCGCGCGCCGCTGCCCCTCCGGCTTGTCACTCGTGAACACGATGGGCGCCGTCGCCGTGCCCTCGGCCACGATGCGCGCGCCAGGCAGCACCACCAGCGTGCCGCGCGTCTCGCTGTCACCCAGGATGAGCGTGCCCGCCTCGATGGTGAGGGTCACCCCCGGGTTCACGAAGGTGTTGTGGCGAAGCAGGTAGCGGCGGTTGCAGCGCAGCGTCGCGCTCGTCTCGATCTCGCCGGTCAGCTGGACGATCGGACGCTCGGGATCATCGCAGCGGAACTCGGGCATCGCCCCGGAGCCCGTGGCGCTACCGGCACCGACCAGCGCGCTGTGTCCACCGCCCGCAGCGCCGTCGCCCTCCGGCGAGCTGGCCACGTCCGGGGACGCGGCGGGAGGCATGGCGTAGCGGTCGATCGCGAACAGCACGGCGCCCAACACGGCCGCGAGGCCCAACAGCGCAGCCCACACGGGGAACGCGCGCTTCGGCGGCGCGCTCGTGCTTGTACGCAGTGCCTGCGCCCCGACGTGATCGGTGCGTGTGACGGCGGTGAGCGCCGTGTCGGTGGCGACGGTCGGCTGACCGAACACGGCCCCTCGCACGAGGCTGGGCGGCAAGCTCTCGCCCGTGGACAGCCGCGCCATCCGCGTGCGCACAGCCTCCCGCAGCGCGTCGCGCTCCTCGGCGAACGTTGCCAGCATGAGCCCGCTCAGCTGCCGGTCGTCGACGTGCACGCCCAGCTGATCGATCAGCGCCTCGATGGCCGCCCGCGCGGCCGCCGCGCTCTCGAAGCGGTTCTGCGGGTCGTGCGCCATCAGGCGCGAGAGCAGCGGCCGCACGGACGCAGGCACGCTCTCGTCGAACGTGGCGATGGGTAGCTTGCCCGCCAGCAGGCGCGCCGCGACCGACGCGTCCGGGACGCCGCCCCACATACGCTGCCCGGACACCAGCTCGAACAACACGACGCCCAGCGCGTACAGGTCCGTGCGCGCATCGACGGGCGTCCCCGCGGCCTGCTCGGGCGCCATGTACGCGATCTTGCCCTTGAAGTCCCCCGCGCGCGTCTCGGAGGTGTGCGTACTGGCCTTCGCCACACCAAAGTCCAAGAGGCGCACGCGCCCCTCGTAGCCGATCATGATGTTCTGCGGCGAGACGTCGCGGTGCACCACGCGCATGGGCTGACCCTGCATGTCCACCAGCGTGTGCGCGTAGTCCAGCGCGCTGGTCACCTCGCGCGCGATGTGCAGCGCGATGCCGAGCGGCAGCCCCTCTCCCTCTCGGCGTCGCATGAGCCGGTCCAGCGTCTGCCCCTCGTAGTATTCGAGCACCATGTAGTGCACGCCGTCTTCACGGGACACCTCGAGCGTCTGCACCACGTTGGGGTGGCGCATGCGGGCCGCCAGCCGCGCCTCGTCCATGAACATCTCGAGGAAGTCCTCGGACTCCGCCAGCTCGGGGCGCAGCGCCTTGACCACCACCTCCTTGTGGAAGCCCGAGGGCCCGAGCGCTGCGGCGAGGTAGACGTCCGCCATGCCCCCGCGGCCGATGTGGAAGAGCAGACGGTGCCGACCGAGGACCTCGGGGGTGAGGCCTGCGCGGCTGGTGGGCGTGATGGGGGAGAGGTGCATGCCCGCAGCTTCCCTTCCGCGCGCGTGGGGTCGAGCAACCTTTGCTCGACGTCACGGTGTCGTCGGTGGCAGCTGCGTGACGATGCGCGTCACGAACGGACGCGGCCCGCGTCTCGCCTCAGGCGAGGCCGTGGTAGAAGCGCGCCGCGTCCTCGGCCGTGCGCCGCAGGCCCTCTTCCAGCGTGACCAGCGGTGCGTAGTCGAGCTCACGACGCGCCTTGGCGATGGAGAAGAAGTTGTCCTGCGTGCACAGCGCGACGCCCACCTCGGTGATGGCGGGGCGGGGCTTGCCGAAGCGCTCGAAGGCGAACTCCGACGCGAGGGCCATGCCGCGCGCGACGCGCCGGGGAATGCGCCGCGCCTTCGTGCCGAGCCCCATCAGGCGCACCAAGCGCAGCGTGAACTCTGCGGGGTTGATGGGCTGATCGTCCGTGACGAAGTACGCGCTGCCGCACACGGGCGAGCCCGGCACGAGGCGCTCGGCCGCGCGCAGCTGGCCGTCCACGAGGCTGTCGATGTACGTGTAGTCGAGGCGCGTGCTGCCGTCCCCGAAGCCGATCACCGGCATGCCCTGCTGGATGGAGGTCACGATCGGGCCGACCATGGTCTTGCGCTCACCCGGGCCATAGATGCCGCCAGGGCGGATGGCGCACGTGTGGAAGGTCGCGCTGTTCGCGGCGAGCGCCACGCGCTCGGCCTCGGCCTTGGTGGACGAGTAGAGGTCTGGGCTGGTGCTGTAGGGGAGCGTCTCGTCGGTCCCCACGCAGCGCTGCCCGAAGACCACGTTGGTGGAGCTGGTGTGCACCAGGCGCGTCACGCCGCACGCCGCCGCCGTCTGCACCAGCACGCGCGTGCCCTCGACGTTCACGCCGCGCACCAGCGCCTTGAAGGACTCGGGCGCGCGTCGCGCGAGCTCGATCAGCGCGGCCGTGTGGAACACCACATCGACCCCCTCGCACGCGGCCCGCACGTCGGCCTCCTTGCGGATGTCACCCACGAACCACTGCACGCGCTCGTGACCGGCCAGCTCGGGCGCCGCCTGCGCTCCGTCGACCGTGTCGAGCACGTGTACGGTGCAGCCGCGCGCCAACAGCGCGCGCGCGAGGTTCTGGCCGAGGTACCCTGCCCCTCCCGTGACGAGACAGCGGAGGCCGTCCAGAGGCGCGAGGGTGTAGTCCGGGGGGGTGCTCATGCTCGGCTATAGCTCGTTAGCTGGCTGAGATCCAGCGGGCCGCGGCGCGTACCCCGATTCGCCGTTGACACGCCAGGAATGGCCGGGCATGTTTTAGACCACTCGGTCGAACCAGTGAGTTCGACCCCTCGGTCAGACACCCAGCCGCGAGACCCCCGTGCCCCTGCCCCGCTTCGAGAAGCTCGACGAACCCCGCAAGACCAGCATCCTCGACGCCGCCGCCGACGAGTTCGGTGAGCGCGGCTTCGAGGGCGCCTCCTACAACCGCATCATCGAGCGGGCGGGCATCAGCAAGGGCGCGATGTACTACTACTTCGCAGACAAGGACGACCTCTTCCGCACCGTGCTGGACGCCGCGCTCAACCAGTGGCTGGAAGAAGTGGGCTTCCCCGTCGGCGCCGACGACGCGCCCTCGTTCTGGCGCGCGTGCGAGACCATGTACGTGCGCAGCCTGCACTTCGTCCTGCGCGATCCTCGCAACGCCGCGCTGTGCGTGGGCATCACCAAGGCGCGCGCCGAGCTGGCGGACCACCCCGTGGTGCAGCAGCTCAACGCGCGGATGCTGGAGTGGGTCTCGGCGCTCGTGCAACACGGCCAGGCCATCGGCGCCGTCCGTGACGACGTGCCCACCGAGCTGTTGGTGCACAGCGCCCTCTCGCTCATCGACGCCGGCGACCGCTGGCTCGCCACGCGCTGGGCTCAGCTCAGCGACGACGGCGTCACATCGACCGCGGCCATGATGGTGGACTTCCTCCGCCGCATCGCCGCCCCGGAGGTAACCCCATGACGGCAGCCGCTCCCTCTCCCGCATCGCCCACGCGCAGCAAGGCCCCCGCGCCGAGCCCCACCCCCGCACGCCCCACGGCGAACGTCGGCCGCGCCCCCGGCCCGCGCGACCGGATCGGCCTGCGCAACGTGGCGCGCTTCGCGACGGGCACGCTGCCCTTCCTGCGCGGCATGGCGGACCGCTACGGCGACGTCGTGCAGATGAAGATCTTCGGCAAGGAGTACTTCCTCGTCAGCCACCCCGATGACATCGAGAACGTGCTGGTGAAGCAGGCCGCGTCCATGGGCCGCGACGAGTACATCGAGACGCTTAAGCGCACCCTGGGCGAGGGGCTGCTCACGAGCGACGGCGACCTCTGGAAGCACCAGCGCAAGCTGATGTCGCAGGCCTTCACGCCCAAGCGCATCCGCAGCTACGGCGACACGATGGCCAGCGTCACCGAGGCCTCGCTGCACTACCGCGACGGCGACCTGGTGAACATCCACGCCGAGATGTCCCGCATCACGATGGAGGTCGTGGCCGCCGTGCTCTTCGGCGCCACCATCGGGCAGCGTGAGTTCGACCTGGTGGGAAAGTCCATGGAGACGCTCAACACCTACTACGCGAACAGCCCGGAGGCGATCCTGATCCTGCCGCGCTGGGTCCCGACGCCGCTCAACATGCGCGTGAACGCCGCGGTGGAGCGCCTGGACGGGCTCATCTACTCGATCATCGCGAAGCGCCGCGCGGCGCGCAGCAGCAGCAAGGTAGGCGATGGCGCGGAGCCCACGCGCGACCTGCTGGACGTGCTGCTGAGCGCACAGGACGACGGTGGCTCGGCCATGAGCGACCAGCAGCTGCGCGACGAGGCCATGACGCTGTTCCTCGCCGGGCACGAGACGACCGCGCTCGCGCTGGCGCACACCTTCTACCTGCTGAGCAAGCACCCGCACGTCGAGCAGCGCCTGCGCGCCGAGCTGGACGAGGTGCTGGGCGACCGCCTGCCCACCGCGGAGGACGCCAAGCAGCTGGTGTACACGGAGCGCGTGCTGAAGGAGGCCATGCGCCTCTACCCGCCCGCTTGGACCACGGGGCGCCAGGTCAACGAAGAGGTCATGGTCGGCGGCTACCGCGTTCCCGTCGGCTCCCAGATCTTGGTGAGCCAGTGGGTGGTGCACAGGGACGCGCGCTTCTACCCGGACCCCGAGGCCTTCGACCCGGACCGCTGGGAGCCGGAGCGCGCGAAGATCATCCCACGCTACGCGTACTTCCCCTTCGGCGGTGGTCCGCGCATCTGCATCGGCAACCACTTCGCCATGCTGGAGGCCACGCTCATCCTGGCCATCGTGCTGCGGCGTTTTCACTTCGAGCTGCTGCCAGGGCAGACGCTGGCGTTCAATCCGTCGGTCACCCTGCGCCAGAAGGGGCCCGGTCTGCAGATGCGGGTCCGCGCGCAGCGCTGACGGCGCAGGCCGAGGCCCGCGGAAGACTCCTGTCGTCCCCGCCGGCGTTCCGTGCTTGACTCGGGGGATGGGTCCAAAAGCCACACCCTCGCGGCGCCGCGGGCGCCCCGCCCGTGACGACGTGCGCGCCGAGGTCCTCGCGGCCGCCGAGGAGCTGCTGCGCAACACGGGCCTCGAGCCCATCACGGTGGCCGACCTGCTCGAAGCCGCGGGCGTGTCGCGCACCACCTTCTACAAGCACTTCGACGGGCGCGACGACGTCATCGCCGAGCTCTACATCGACCACGTGAACTCGGCGCGCATGGAGGTCGTGAAGGCCATCATCGGGTCCACCACCGTGCTCGAGCTGCTCACGCGCGCGACCGCCGCGTACCTGTTGGTGATGCGCAGCCGCGGTCCGCTGACCGTGGAGTTCGCCAAGCTGCGCTACTCGAACGACAAGATGCGCGCCGCGCGCGACGGCGTGGTGGACGGCTACCGCATGGCCGTCAACGGCGTGCAGCGCATCCACGGGCGACCGGAGTACCCACGCTACGTCGTCGAGGCGTTCGTGAGCGGCATCGAGAGCCTCGGGCACAGCGTCAGCCAGCGCTCGGACATCCCCCCCACCGAGGAGGGGATGGCGCTGGTGATGAACGAGCTGCGCAGCTCGGCGCTGACGTTGATCAGCGGCTAGTACCGCCGCCCGGAAGTGCGTTCCTAGTTTTTCCGAAGGGATCGGCTTCGTGGGCAAGGCGCACTGCCGAAGGAAGGTCCGTAGACCTTTCGAGGTAGGGCAACGCCGCCCACGGAGTCGAGAACGAGGAAAAGCGGATCGAACTTCCGGGCGGCGGTACTAGCAGTCCGTCGGTCGCAGAACATCGCAGAGACGGCTGGTGGCGCTCAGCTGTAGGCAGCGAGCCTTCTGCCCGCGCTGCCTCGGCCGCCGCATGGCCCGCCAGGCGCACGACTGCTTCATCGGAACGACCCTGTGGATTGAGCCCGTCCATCGGAGACGTGGCCAAGCCATGGAGGCGAGCGATGGGCGGAGTACGAGACCGAATGGAGCAGGACCTGTTCCCGACCTGGATTCGGGACGCGGTGTGCCGACCATCCGCCGTACGAAGAGCCGTCGTGACCGCATCGTGCCGCTGCCGGCCGTCACGCTCGAGGCGCTGCCAGAGTGGATGCGCCTGCGTCTTCCCCCTTGCGTTCTAGAGAGCGAGCGTTTGCGGCGAGGCGACCGAGGTGTCGCTGTCACGTCTCGACGGGCAGCACACTCCGGGGCTAGCCTGCGGTCACCGGCGGACTCAGCCCGCCTGCGGGACAGCCCGCCGTCACCAGGAGGAGTCCGATGCGCGTCTTGGTTCTGTTGGTCACTCTCATCATCAGCGTCGGCAGCACCAGCTGCTCATCTACCCCAGGGCCGGACGATTACTCCGCCTACCAAACTGCCAACGGTCCCCGATGTGGCAACGGGGCCTGTGAGGCGGGTGACCTGTGCGTCGACCCCGAGTACCAGAACCACGCGGGGCTCTGTCGACGTACGCCGCACTGAGCACGTGGGCCGCCCATCCCGCGCGACGCCCAGCGGCTCGAACGGCGCAGCCGTCGCCTGCAGGGTCGGGCGCCGCAGCCACCACTGCTCACGGGGAGCACGGAGCCATGAGCCTCGAAATCCAGAACGCCCCGCGTGTGCGAGCGACCGAGCACAAGTGCCTGGGCTGCGACTACGAGCATCGGGCCTTAGGCCGGTCTGCGTCCGAGGGCACGCCCGCGCCGCTGCGCGATCACTCGAACGACGCAAAAGTGGCGGCGGCAGCTCTCAGCGCAACGCGCGTGGAGTCACGGTGGCGACCCGAGGGATCCAAGCAGCGGATTGCGCGTGACGAGCCCCACCATTCCGCTGAAGTCGCGGTCGGCGCTCCACAGCTCGCGGACGCCATGCTGGATGCAGAGCGCCGCGATGCGCGCGTCGTGCACCTTGGGGCCCACGACACGCCCGGCCCCGAGGACGGAACGGAGCGCGGGCCAGTGTGCGGTGGTCTCTGTGAGGAGGACCAACGAGGGGCTCGCGAGCCACGCCTCCACCTGTCGAGCCGCGACCTCGAAGGGCGAAGGGGGTTGGTAGATGCGGGGATGCGTGGCGATGGCGATGAACTCGTGCAGGCAGGGCCAGGGGATGGCCCACGGTTCCGCGCCCTCGGCCAAGCCCCGGACGGCAGCCTCCGCGCGGTCGTGCCAGTCCGAGTCGGCCCGGTGGGCGTAGACGAGGAGGTTGGTGTCGACCGCGATCACGCCCCCCGGCCCTCGTAGGCCGCCGCACGGATGCTGGCCCAGTCCGCCTCGACAAAAGGCTCCTGGAGACCCTCGCCACGGAACGACGCATCCTCCAGCCGAAAGGGCTCCCTCTGGGCGCGGCGGGCCAGCACGAGTCGCAAGCCCTCCTCGAACAGGGCTCGAAGGGTGGTGCCCTCGCGCTCCGCGAGTTGGCGGGCGTCCGCGAGAAGACCGTCTGCCATATCGATGGTTGTCTTCATATGGGTACCCATACTGCTCGACCTCCGACGCGTCAATGGCCCACCTCGAAGGCGGCACGGGCTGATCGGGGGCTGACCGTCAGTCGCAGAACATGTCGTTGGCCCAGCACGGCACGCACCGCTGGTACGTCTCGGGGCAGTCGTTGCGCAGGAACACCGCGCCCACGGTGCCCACCAGTGGCACGCAGGTCGGTAGGCAGCGCCCCTCGGCGCCCACGCTGTTCGTGCACGTGGGCGGCGCGAAGTCGTCCTCCTCGAAGCCCGTCGGCACACAGACGTCGTCCTGAGACGTGCCCGTGCAGCTGTCCTCGCCGAGGCTCTCCTCGCTGTCGTCCGGGACCGCCTCGCGCGGGATGCACAAGCCTCCACCCTTCCCACTGCAGCACGGCTCGAACACGTACGGCGCCTCGACCGGCGCGTCGCACACGCTCGCGTCACAGGCCCCGGTGGACTCGCCGGTGAACGGGTCGTAGCAGGGCGCGCACAGGTCGCCCTCCTCGCACACGTCCTGCGGCAGCTGGTCGCGCTTCTCGTGCACGCTGGGCACGCACAGCGACATGCAGCGGCCCTCCGCGCCGCCGAGCGACGCGCACACCGTGGGCTGGGTCCGGCCGTCGGAGATCAGGAGCGGGACGGGCACGCAGTGCGACGGCGTCTGTCGGTCGCACGCGCCGAGCAGGGCGAGCTGCGCGTCGTCGAGCTGGTTGTCGTCCACGCAGCGGCCGCGCATGGCGTGCTCCGGCTGGTCGCCGCACATCGCGAGGTCGCACGGAGGGAACACCTCGAGCAGCACCTCGCGATCGCGGGGGTCTGGGTCGCAGGTGTTCGAGGGCAGCGGCGCATCGACGCCGAGGTCGGTGATGCACCCCTGACAGGCCAGGAGCGCGAGGGTCCACAGAGCAGAGCGGTTCATGGGGCCTCCTGCGTGGACGCGGAGGGCGCCGACGCGGGTCGAAAGGTCAGGCCGAGGGCGACCACGTGCATGCCCCCGCGGTAGCGTCCACCGTTCACGTAGAGAGTGCGGCTCGGGTCATCGAGGGGCGGCGGCGTCGAGGCCGTGGGCTGCGGAACGCGCGCGTCGGCCGGGTCGACCGTGACGTTGGGCTGGAACACGCGCGAGTAGCCCAGGGTGACGCGCAGCGCGGGGTGCACCTGCACGGTCGCGCCCAGGTGCAGACCGACGCGGCGCGCGAGAAAGTTCTCCACGGAGGTGTACGCGCGCTGGTTCCCGTTGCTCTCGAACGAGAAGCCCGCCCGTGCCCAGAGGCGCTCGGGCATCACCAACACGTCCCCGCCCGCGCGCAGCACCAGCTGGTTCTTCCAGCGGCGCTCCACGTAGCGCTCGTCGGGCAGGGCCCCCAGCGCCACACCGTTGATGCTCACGTCGATGGGCAAGACCGCATCGTCCGGGATGTCGACCGTCGTGCGCTGCGTCGTCGCGTGGCCCTGCACCATCAGGTCGAGCTCGACGTCGAAGCGCGGCTGCGCATAGCGCACGGCGAGCGTGCTCTCCCACCCGAACGCCTGGTTCACGCGCACGCCCGGGACGCGCACGGAGTAGCCCCCGCCGGTCTCGCCCGAGAGAAACAGCGCCGCCTTCGCGTTCAGGTCTGCGGTGTAGTGCGTGACCCACGCGAGGCTCAGGCCCGGGGCGGGCTCGACGTCGAGCGCGAAGCCCACGCGCGGCACGAAGAGGTCGCGCCCGGAGAGCGCCGTGCGCGTGTCGTACGAGGGGCCTGCGCCCGGGATGCCCGCCGTGTACGAGATGCTGTTGACCATGAACACGCCTGCGCCGAACGACAGACCGAGGCGCACACGCTCGTGGGGCGCCACGCTGAGCGCGACCGTGGGAAAGAGCCCCGTGTTGTCGGTGATCACGTTCGCGTAGCGCGAGGGCGACGCGACGGGCTGCCCGTCCACGCGGATGGTCCCGTCACGCGCGGAGCCGAACGCGAGCGACGATGTCCCAGACGGCGGCGGCAGGATGCCGAAGCCGAGCCCCACCCGATCGCTGAGCGCGAACGACGCGCCCAGCTGCGGGACCACCAGCGGAGGCGCCTGGTTGCAGACCGAGGGGTACGTGCGTCCGTCGGCGTCGAGGCGGTCGTAGCAGACGTCCACGATGTGCAGCTGCGCGTCCAACCCGATGCTGAACGGTCCGTCGAGGTGGAGCCGCGCGGGGTTGAAGCGCAGGGCGTCGAGCCCCGTGGCCGAGGCCGTCATCGCGCCCCCTCGGCCAACGGCGCGTGCCCCCGCCACCGTCGCCTCGACCCCTCCGGCGCGTGCGCGGGGGGTGTTGCCCGACAACGACGAGGCGAAGCAGACGAGGGTCGCGGCGACGAGCCGCGAGCGACGACGGAGAGTGGCGCGGGACCTCATGGGGGCCTTTCCGATGGCCGCGAAGGCCACCTACGAAGCGCTGCTCGCCAATAAACGAACAGCGTGTTCGTTTTGTCGACTACCATAAAACGAACACGCTGTTTGGTAATAGAATTGTCACGGATAACCCCTCGTGGATGCTGCGCAATTCAGGAACACCTCGCGCCACTGCCCGACCTCCAGGGCGACGACCCGCCTGGATCGAACACGCACCACGTGGTGCCGGTCCCCGGTCACACGGCTCGGCTCAGGGGCGCTGCGCGACGCCCAGACGCCCGAACAGGCGGATGTTCGGGAGGAACCCCAGCTCGTCGTCTTCCAGGCTGAACGTGCCGGCGCGCACGTCGATGACGAGGCGCGCGTCCTGGTTCCCGCGCGTGGTCTCCGTGTCCGCGACGAGGTCCGGGTTGCGCCAGTGGATGACCGACATGGGCGGGTAGATGTAGCGGCCCGCGCAGGTCACCCTCAGGCGTACCGCGTCGGTGCCGGTCATGACGGTCGCGGCGCACACGTCGCCCACCTGAATCCAATCCGGCGCGTTGTGGGCCTCCAGGATCTCGACGTCCCAAGCGCGTGCGCCGGGTACCTCGCGACCCATGAGGACGTCGCGCTGCAGGCACGCGCTCTCGTACTGAAAGGCGCATGCGCGCTCGTAGTAGGCCAGCGCCTGGGCACGCGCCGCCGCCTGGTCTGCGTGCGTCTCGAGGTCCCACGCCATCTGCACGAGCGGACGACCGCGCAGCGTGCACGCCCGCGCCTCGCCGAGCGCGCAAGCGTCCTCGAGCGCTTGCAGAGCGGCCTCGGAGTCTCGCGGGACACCACGGCCGTACGCCAGGACGATGCCGTGGTTGAGGCAGCCGCGCCCCGAGCGCTCTTCGCACGCCAGCGCGAACAGCTCCGCCGCCGCGTCCTCGGACGGCGGCAGGCCATTGCCATTGAGGTAGAGGACACCCAGATCATTGCAGGCATCAGCCGCCGCGAACACGCAGCCGCGCTCGTAGAGCTCGATGGCGTGCTGCGTGTCCTGCGGCACCCCCTCGCCCAGCTCGTACGCGATGCCAAGCGCCCCACAAGAGAGCCCGGCGCCTTCATCACACGCCTGCCGGTGCAGCGAGATCGAGCGAGGGACGTCCTTCTCGACGCCACGCCCCTCCGCGTACAGCACCCCGAGGTGGTAGCAGCCATAGGGCTCCCCGCGCTCGCACGCACGTCGGTAGAAGGACTGCGCGGTCGTGATGTCGTCTGGCACGCCCCGGCCGAACTCGTAGGCCATGCCGACGTTGTCGCAGCCGTCCGGGTCGCCCGCGTCGCACGCGTGGCGGAACAGGGCGAGCGCCCGCTCGTGGTCGGCCTCGCCCAGCATCCCCTCGTCATGGAGCGTGCCCAGCGACGTGCATGCGCGCACCACGCCCCCGTCACACGCGCGCTGGTACAGCGTCGCCGCAGCCCGTGGGACCTCGCCCTCGCCCAGGGCGTCCGCCTCGAGGCACCAACCGGAGTAGTGACACCCCACCAACTCACCCGCGTCGCATGCACGCGCGTGCACCTGGCACGCAGCGTCGAAGTCCACCGACTCGGCGGCGTGTTCCAGCTGCAACCACGCGTGCTCCGTACAGCCCAGCGGCTCTCCCGCCGCGCAGGCGTCCCGCGTGAGCTGCAGCGCGCGCCGTAAGTCGCGAAAGGCCTCGGGTCCACGCATCAGCGCCTCCCCCAACATGGCGCACCCACGCTGTGAGCCGCGCGAGCAGGCGAGCTGGAACGCGTCGCGCGCCTGGCGGAGGTTGTAAGGGCGGCCCTGCGCGCGCAGGTGACGCTGCCCCTCCAGCAACAGGGCATCGCCGTCTTCGACGCTCGTCCCCGCCCCCGCCGGGGACGCACCGCCGCAGCCCGTGAACGTGAGGACGCACAGCACGCCGACGGCGGTGAGCCACGAGCCCGACTCGACCCCGGAGCGGGCCGGACGGATGGTGCGTGCGGGACGTAGCGAGCACGAGGCGCGCACCGGACACAGGCGACGCGTCGACGACTGGGGAGGGACCGAGAGCATGCGCCCCGCGATGCTACCGCGACGTGCGCTTCGCCGCGAGACGGGAGGCGGGCACGGTCGCGTCACCGCTCACCAGCGGCGAGAAGAAGTTGTCTTTCTTCATGTGCTCGTCCACGCGGAACGCGAACTTGTAGCTGGGCGCGGAGCGCATGCTGCAGTCGGTGCGCTCGCAGAAGCGGCAGGTGGTGCCCACGCGCACGGCCAGCTTGCGGTCCACGAGGGGCATGTCGTCCGCGTAGGCCAGGTGCTTGGCGGCGTCGGCGTGCGTGCCGAGGCCGATGCTGTAGGCCGTGCCGCGCGCCATGCTCCCCCGCGACGGCTCGGCCACCACTTTGGCGAAGCAGAAGAAGGTGCTCAGGTCCGGGTACTCGCTGTACTGACGCGTGATCACGCTCGGGTTCAGGAACGCGAGGTGCACCGCCATCTTCGGGCAGCTGCCCGCGTGCTGCGCGAAGCGGATGCCGTCGCCCGAGTAGCGCTTGCTGATGTTGCCCGCCACGTCGACGCGCAGGAAGTGCATCGGCAGGCCGCGGCGCTTGGGGTCGGCCAGGTTGCACATGCGGTGCGCGACAGTCTCGTACGACGACTCGAACATCTGCGTGAGCAGGTCCACGTCGTAGCGCGTGCGCGTCACCGCCTCGAAGAACTCGGCGTAGGGCAAGAGCAGCGCACCCGCGAAGTAGTTCGCGAGGTGGATCTTGATCAGCCGCGCCGTCTCGCTGTGGCGCACGGGAAAGCGGGAGATGACCTCTTGATGCAGGCCCTCGCGGTCGAACAGGCGCAGCGCGATGGTGCTCGCCAGCTGGAAGCGCAGGCGCTGCTCGAAGAGCTCGTCGCTGACGGTGAGCACCTGCGCGGCCGCGTCCCAGCGCCGGATGACCGAGCTGTCTTGATCGGCGCTCGCGGTACGCACCGTCACGTCGAAGTGCTCGCGCAGGACGCGAACGAGATCGGCGCTGCGTGTCCCCTTCGTGAGCCCCGTGTCGCGCCGCAGCTCCTCCGCGCGCTCTTCCAGGTGCGCGAACCAGTTCTCGTGCCGCTCGAGGAAGTCCGTGACCTCGTCGAAGGGGCTGTAGTCGAAGCGCAGCGAGTCCTCTTCGTCGTCATCGGCCTCGCGCCGGGCCAGGCTGGCGAGCACGTTGTCCAGCTGCGTGCGGGTGTTCTTGTAGAGGTTGAAGAGCGCCGTGATGGTGGTCACCACCTTGGGCTCGGCGCCGATGCCCGCCAGGTCGTCCTCGGTGAGGTTGAGCGAGCGCATCAGCGGCTCGTCCAGCAGGCGGGCCAGGCCGTCGTCCACGCGCGGCTCCCCGAGCGACGCCATGAACTCCTCCATGCTGACCTCGAACAGCTCGAGCGCCTTGAACAGCAGGGGCAGCTGCATGGCGCGCTTGCCCTTCTCGATGAGGCTCAGGTAGGCCGGAGAGATGTCGAGACGGCGCGCCACCTCGCCCTGCTGGAGGCCGCGCTGGACCCGCAGCTCGCGCACGCGCGCGCCCATGGTGGCGTGATTGGTCTTCATCCGTGCTCGTTCCGGTAGCCGCTGCTTTACAAGAGCGCCGCCACAGGCGCACTATTTACGTCATCTTTACAACCGCCGCCAGGCTGTCCCGCACTCCGGCTTGACCGAAGGGACACGTATGTTACGCCGTTCGGCAAGGTCTGTCGTCGTGTGAAGCTGTAAAGCACCGCAACGTACGCCATACCAACCCATGACCACCCCGGCCGCTCCCGCGCGGTCTTTGAAGAGGTATCGACCCATGAGCGAGCGCCCCGAGATCGTCCCCGTTGGCAAGGTCCCCGAGCTGGGCACCGTGCCGCAGAAGATGCACGCGTACGTCATCCGCCCCGAGCGCTTCGGCGAGCCGAAGAAGTCCTTCGTGCACGAGGAGATCGAGACGTGGAAGGCCGGCCCGGGCGAGGTCCTGGTGCAGGTCATGGCCGCGGGCGTGAACTTCAACGGCATCTGGGCGGGCCTGGCCGAGCCGGTGAACATCCTCAAGGCGCACGGCCTGGACTTCCACATCGCCGGCTCGGACGCCTCGGGTGTCATCTGGTCCGTCGGTGAGGGCGTGCACAACTGGAAGGTGGGCGACGAGGTGGTGCTGCACTGCAACCACCTGGTGGAGCCGGGCGCCTCCGACCTGCAGACCATCTGGGGCTACGAGACCCCCGACGGGTCGTTCGCGCAGTTCACGAAGGTGCAGGCGCAGCAGGTGCTGAAGAAGCCGCCCCAGCTCACCTGGGAAGAGTCGGCCAGCTACGGCCTCACGTACTACACGGCGCACCGCATGCTGGTGGACCGCGCCAAGCTGCAGCCGGGCGAGACCTGCCTCATCTGGGGCGCGGGTGGTGGCCTCGGCGTGTTTGCGGTGCAGCTCGCCGCCATCATGGGCGCGCGCCCCATCGCGGTCGTGTCGAGCGACGACAAGGCCGAGCTGTGCATGAAGCTGGGCGCCGTGGGCGTGATCAACCGCAAGGAGTTCCCGGCCCTCCAGTACAAGGACAACATGACCCCGGCCGAGGAGGCCGAGCACCAGAAGGCCATGAAGGCCTTCGGCAAGCGCATCTGGGAGATCCTCGGTGAGCGCACGGGCCTCGACGTGGTCTTCGAGCACGTCGGCAAGACCACCTTCCCGGCCAGCGTCTTCTTGGCCAACAAGTACGGCCGCATCGTCATCTGCGGCGCCACCACGGGCTACAACCTCACGTTCGACGTGCGCCACCTGTGGATGCGCCAGAAGCAGATCATCGGCTCGCACTTCGCGGACGCGGACTCGTGCCGCCGCGCGAACGACCTGATGCTGCAGGACAAGATCAAGCCCGTCATGACGCGCCTCTTCACGTGGGACGAGATCCCGCAGGCGCACCAGCTCATGTACGAGAACAAGCTGCACGGCACGGTCTCGTGCCTCGTCGGCGCCCCCCGCCCGGGTCTCAAGAACTACGCCGAGACCCTGGCCGTCATGAACGAAGGCTGAGCAGACCATGCAGAACGTCATCGAAGCGGTCAGCGCCGTCTACAAGAAGGCGCACGACAACCTGAAGGCCAAGGTCGTGGTCGGCGGTCGCCTCAAGGGCAACCTCCTGAACGACGAGCAGCTCGCGGCGCACGCGCTGGCCTACCTGGCCACCGAGCTCGAGGCGTGCCGCCAGCTCTCCGCCTGGGCGGAGACGGTGGGCGGCGAGTTCGAGGGCAAGGTCGCCCGCGCCTACATCGGGGAGCTGGCCCGCAACCTGCGCGGCGGCGTGGACCTGGGTGCCTGCGAGAACATCGCGCTCGCGGACCTGGGCATCACCGACGCGGACCTCGCGGACTCGCTGCTGCACCCCGACGTGCAGGCCTTCAGCGCCCAGCACGCGACCGGCGCCATCTACCTCGAGATCGCGAAGCACGCGCGCGACAACGGCTTCGGCGACCCCGGCCTCGGCGACGAGATGCTGGAGGAGATCCGCGCGCAGTTCGCCAAGTTCACGGACCAGAAGGTGATCCCCATCGCCCAGGACGTGCACCGGCAGGACAAGCTCATCCCGATGGGGATCCTCGAGCAGCTCGCCGAGCTGGGCGTGTTCGGGCTCACCATCCCGGAGGAGTACGGCGGGCTCGGGCTGAGCAAGGTGGCCATGTGCGTGGTCACCGAGGAGCTCTCGCGCGGCTACATCGGCGTTGGCTCGCTCGGCACGCGCAGCGAGATCGCGGCCGAGCTCATCATCGGCGGCGGCACGGAAGCGCAGAAGCAGGAGTGGCTGCCCAAGCTCGCGTCCGGTGAGGTGCTCTCGACGGCCGTCTTCACCGAGCCGAACAACGGCAGCGACCTCGCCAACCTGACCACCCGCGCGGTGAAGCAGGAAGACGGGAGCTACGTGGTGAGCGGCGCCAAGACGTGGATCACGCACGCCGTGCGCGCCGACGTCATGACGCTGCTGGCGCGCACGAACCCAGACGCGCCCGGCTACCAGGGCCTGTCCATGTTCCTGGCGAAGAAGACGCGCCTGAGTGGCGAGCCCGGCGAGCCCGAGTTCGTGGACAAGGGCCTCACCGGCACCGAGATCAAGGTGCTGGGCTACCGCGGCATGAAGGAGTACGAGCTCAGCTTCGACGGCTTCACCGTGCCCGGCGCGAACCTGCTGGGCGGCGAGGAGGGCGCGGGCTTCAAGCAGCTGATGCGCACCTTCGAGAGCGCGCGCATCCAGACGGCCGCGCGCGGCGTGGGCGTGGCGCAGGCGGCGTTGAACGACGCCATCCTGTACGCCACCGAGCGCGAGCAGTTCGGCGGGCCCATCTTCCAGTTCCCGCGCGTGGCGCGGAAGATCGGGCGGATGGTCACGCGCATCCAGGCGGCGCGTCAGCTGACGTACTTCAGCGCCCGCGAGAAGGACCAGGAGAAGCGCTGCGACCTCGAGGCCGGCATGGCCAAGCTGCTCGCCACGCGCGCGGCGTGGGAGTCGGCGGACGCCAATGTGCAGATCCACGGCGGCAACGGCTTCGCGGAGGAGTACACCGCGTCCCGCCTGCTGGTGGACTCGCGCGTGCTCAGCATCTTCGAGGGCGCGAACGAGATCCAGGCGCACGTCGTCGCGCGGCGCCTGCTCGAGGACTGAGCGCCGCGACGGGGGCACGGACCGAGGAGACCGAGCTAGACGCACCCCGGACTGAAGAGGCTGGCTCAGAACGGCAAACCGTCGCGGATTTGGGCACCCCGGACTGAAAGTCCGGGGCAGCGATCTCAGGTGATCGCCAGCTCGAAGTCCGCCCCCTGCGGAGGCGGACTGCGTCTCGTGAACTGCTGTCGGGTGTTGGGCGGGACGGCTGCGTTCTTGGATTTTCGGTGGCGCCGAGCAAGACAGTCCTCCCCCTTGTGGGGAGGACTTTGGAGAGCGCCCGGCGGTAGCCGGGTGCTCGGAAGGATGCTGCCCCGGACTTTAGTCCGGGGTGCCCCCACAGCCCCCAGCTCGCCCAAGTTGCCCCCGAGCTATCGACGACTACTTCTTGGACTTGGCGGCGCGCTTGCCCATGGAGTCGGCCTGCGCGGGGGCGCCCACGACGGGCAGGTCGTAGCGGGTCTTGCCGGCCTCGAGCTGCTTCACCAGCTGAGCGCGGACCTCGGGGCGCGTGCCGGCCACGATGCGGGCCGCGAGGAAGGCGGCGTTCTTGGCGCCGTCGATGGCCACGGTGGCCACGGGGATGCCGGGCGGCATCATCACGGTGGAGAGCAGCGCGTCCATGCCGTCGAGCGCGTTGGACTTGAGGGGCACGCCGATGACCGGGCGCGTGGTGTGCGCGGCCACTACGCCGGCGAGATGCGCGGCCATGCCGGCGCAGGCGATGAAGACCTCCACGCCCGCCTCTTCGGCGGCCTGCACGTAGGCCACGGCCTCGTGCGGCGTGCGGTGGGCGGAGAGCACGCGCGTGTCGCTCGGCACGCCGAGCTCGTCGAGCACGTCACGCGCCTGCACGACCACGGGCAGGTCGCTCGGGCTACCGGTCATGATGGCGACGAGGGGGGCGGGAGCGGCGGCGGCGGACTTGAGGGGCTTCTTCTTGGGCACCAGGGACTCCTTGTGGGGTGGGCGCGCAGCTTAGAGCACGATCCAGAAGCCGCGCAAACCCCACCCGAAACGCCGCGGAGCCCGCGACGGCGGACGGCGCGCTCAGCCCACGCGTGGTGCAGGCCCCGGTGCCACCACGCGCCGCGCGTCCTCCACGGAGGCCAAGATGGCGCGCGCCCGCTCGACGAACAGCCGCCCCGCGGGCGTGGGGGTCATGCCGCTCGCGCGACGTTCGAAGAGCTCTGTGCCCAGCTCTTCTTCGAGCGCGCGCAGCTTGCGGGTGAGCGGCGGCTGGCTGATGTGCAGGCGCCGCGCCGCACGCACGAGCGCGCCCTCTTCCGCGATGGCCACGACGGTCTCGAGCTGCTCCAGCGACACGTCCCGAGTGTAGCCCGTTTCCGACGGCCACGACACGCGCAGCCCCATACCCAGACGGTATGAGGCGACGCGCGGCGTCCGGGCTACGGTCGTCACATGCGTGAGCGCATCCCCCTCCTGAACGAGAAACAGCAGGCCGCCATGCGCCGTGCAGGCCGCGCCGCAGCGCAGACGCTCGCACGGGCCGCCGCGAGCGTCCGCGCCGGCCTGACCACGGGCGAGATCGACGCGCTGGTGGCGCGCGACACCAAGGAGCGCGGCGGGCGCTGCGCCCAGTACCACTACCGCGTGGGCCGCCAGGTCTTCCCCGCCCATGTGTGCACCTCGGTGAACGAGGTCGTGTGCCACGGCATCCCAGGCCCACGTGCTCTACGCGACGGAGACATCGTGAACGTCGACGTGACCACCGAGCTGCGCGGCTGGCACGGGGACACGTCGCGGACGCTCCGCGTGGGCACGCCAGGCCCCGACGCAGCGCACGTGGTGGACGTCGCGGAGCGCGCGCTCGCCGTGGGCATCGCGGCCGTGCGCCCCGGCGCAACGCTGCACGAGCTGGGCGCCGCGATCGAGGCGTTCGTGCAGCGCGAGGGCTGCAGCGTGGTGCGCGACTTCGGCGGGCACGGCATCGGGCGCCAGATGCACATGGCGCCGCACGTGCCACACCACGCGTGCAGCACCCCGGGCCCGCAGCTGGTCCCTGGGATGTGCTTCACGGTGGAGCCCATGGTGTGCCTGGGCGCGCCTCACGTGCGGGTGCTCGCAGACGGCTGGACGGTCGTGACCGCAGACGGGCGCCTCTCGGCTCAGGCGGAGCACACGCTGCTGGTCACCGAGGACGGCGTCGAGGTGCTGACACGTGCGCCAGACGACGCCTGAGCGCACCCGCGGGCACACGGAATACGGCACGCGCCGGTGCGGGTTGTTGGCCGCGTCAATTCGTACGTGGTAGCCGCAGAGTCGTGATGAAGCAGAGCCCCCGCTGGTCCCACCCTTCCAAGAAGCGTGGCGCGCGCGCCGCGCGTGTGCTGACGCCGTCCGTCGCGACCGCGCTGGCGGTACTGCTCGCATGTGGTGGCGAGCCCGACCCCGCGCCTCAGACGACCCCCTCGGGAGGGGCAGGCGAAGGCCCGGAGGCAGGCGAAGGCCCGGGAACGCCACCGCAGGCAGCGCCGCCAACCGCCGGCCCTTCGAGCACGCCCCGCAGGCCGCCACCCGAGCGCGCCCCTGCGCCCGACGGGACCCGCACGTACATGGACCTGATGACGCTCTCGCACCTGGCCGACGTGGACGTCGACGGGCTGTTCATCGACTTCGGCACCGCGGCACGACTCAAGTACACGTCGGGCAACTGGGGCAGCGGCTTCACCGGCGACCACGAGACGGCGGGGGTCACATGGAGCGGTTTCGGCACGGTCGGGCGCGTATGGTTTCCCGCCGAGGACGCGAGCGCGCGGCGCATCCACCTGCGCCTCAAGGCCGTCGGTGGCACGCGGCTGATCGCGTTCGTGAACGGCACGGAGGTGGGCGGTGGGCCCATCGAGGCCGGCGACTACCGCGACGTGCGCCTCGACGTGCCGGCGTCCGCCATGCGCACGGGGGAGAACACGCTCCTGCTGCGCGGGGACGCCACCAGCTCGGTGATGGGCGAGGACGTGTCCTTCGCGCTGGACACCATGAGCATCACGCGCGCCGACCGGGACACGGCGGAGCCTCTCCCCGCGCTCCTGACCTCCGTGAACGCCGCCGTGTCCCGCCGCGCGCTGAGGCTCCCCGGGGCGGGTAGCCTGTCGTATCATCTGCCCATCCCGCGCGACGCCACGTTGGTGGTGGGCGCCGCGCACGCCCCACACGAGGCCGAGGTGGCGTCCCGCGCCCAGGCGGCCGACAGCGCGCCCAGCCCGCGACCGGCCGGCAGCTCTACGCCCCAAGGGGCGAGCGCTGAAGACGCAGCGGGGGAAGCGCGCGCCGAGGTCGTGGTGACGCGGGATGGGGCCGAGCCGCAGACGCTCGCGACCATCCCGCTCGGGGACCGCTTCGAAGACCGCGCCCTCGACCTCGGCGCGTTCGCGGACCAGCACGTGCGCATCACGCTGCGCGGCATCGGCGGGGCGGTCGCGTTCAGTGACGTGCGCCTGGTCGTGCCCGCGCCCGTGGTCGAGCCCATCGCCGAGAGCGCGCACAACGTCATCGTCCTGACCATCGACACGCTGCGCGCCAGCAAGCTGCGCGCCTACAACCGGCGCTCGCGCGTACGCACGCCCGCGCTGGACGGCTTCGCCGAGAGCGCGACGCTGTTCGAGCGGGCGCAGAGCGCGGAGAACTGGACCAAGCCCTCGGTGGCCAGCATCTTGACCTCGCTCTACCCGGCCACCCACAACGCCAAGTACGACAACTCCTCGCTGCCCACGGAGGCGCTGCTGGTGTCGGAGGTGCTCGAGGGCGCGGGCTTCGCGACGGCCCAATTCTCGGCCAACGGCTACGTGTCGGACCGCTTCGGCTTCACGCAGGGCTTCAACCACGCGGTCAACTACATCCGCGAGACGCGCAGCACGGAGGCCGAGACAGTGTTCCGCGAGGCAGGCGACTGGATCGAAGCGCAGGTGGAGCGGCAGCGGACCGCGCGCGAAGCCGGTGAGTCCGCGCCGCGCTTCTTCACGTACATCCAGACCATCGACCCGCACGTGCCCTACGACCCGCCGGGCAACTTCCTCGAGATGTACTTCGAGGGGCCGTACACGGGGCAGATCCGCAACCGCAGCACCGGGGACCTCTTGGGCCGCGCCAAGCAGAACCCGCCGCGCGTGGTGTTCACGGAAGAGGACAAGCTCCGCCTCGCGGCGCTGCACGACGCCGAGATCAGCTACCACGACCACCACCTGGCGCGCTTCCTCGCGCGCATCGAGCGGCTCGGGCTGAACGAGAACACCCTCTTCGTCATCACCTCGGACCACGGCGAGGAGTTCGAAGAGCACGGCAGCTGGGGTCACGGCCACTCCGTGTACCAAGAGCTGCTGCACGTCCCGCTCATGATCCGCTGGCCAGGGGTGGCGCCCGCGGGCACGCGCATCCCCGACGTCGTGACCACGATGGACATCGCGCCGACCATGCTCGAGGCGCTCGGCATGCCTTCGCCGCCGGACTTCGAGGGGCGCTCGCTGCTGGGCTACCTGCGCGGCACGCCCCCCCCGGGGCCGCACGTGGCGTTCAGCGACTACCAGGAGACGCGACGCGTGATCCGCAGCCTCGACTCCAAGCTGATCCTGCGCAACAGCGGAACCTTCGTGCTGTTCGACCTGGCGGCCGATCCGGGCGAACGACGTGAGCTCGACGGCCGCGCGACGCCGATCACGCTGCGCACGCTGCGCACGCTCTCGGGCGTGTTCCTCGGCGCCGCCGACCGCCGCGGCTGGATCCTCGGTCGCCCGGGGCGCGCGCGTTCGCTCCGCGCCAACACGCAGATGACGCGTGAGCTGTGTGAGCAGCTGGCCGCGCTCGGCTACATCGTGGGCGACTGCAGCACCTTCCCGAGCGAGCGCCGCCGCTGAACGCACCCGACCCAGCACGCGCGCCAGCTACGGCCGGTCCGACGCTCGGACAGGCCGTAGACCACGCCGTTCAGTGACGCTCGAGGGCGTGCACCGTCAGCGTGACCTCGGCGCGCTCGGCCCCGCGCAGCGCCACGATGCGATGAGCACCGGCGACCGGCAACCAGCTGGCGGTCCCTTCGGGGAGCGCGCGGCCGTCCACCTCCCAGCGCACCTCGCCGTTGGGCACGTTCGCGCGCAGCTCGGTCGGGATGGGGCGCAGCGGGTCGACCCACCACTCGGCCGCGTCGCTCGGGTGCACCACACGGAGGGGCTCCGCCGAGCGTGTCGCGTCGCCCACCAGCCAGCCCTCGCTCAGCGCCCAGCCCGTGTAGCGCTCGTCGAAGTGTACGTCGCCGCTCGGGCCATGCACCGCGCACGTGGTGTCGGGCACGTGCCCCGGGACGAAGCGCTCGGCCAGGGTGGTCGGACAGCCGGTGTGCGGCAGCTCGCCTGAGAGCGCGCACACCGGCACCGTCTCGGTCAGCAGGGAAGGCGCGAAGGGCTCGAGGGGCGCGCCCGCCGACCGTCGCTGACGCGCCACCGAGAGGATGCGGGCCGCCACGGGAGCCGCGCCCTCGAAGCCGCTGACACGCTCGAGCGGCCCTCCGGCGGGGTCCCCCAGCCAGACCACCACCACCGCGTGGGCGTCGAACGCCACCGCCCACGCGTCGTGATAGCCGCTGGACGTGCCGGTCTTGAGCCCGAACGGCAGCCCCCCGGCTTCGGCCTCGAGGTCCCGCCCGAACGCCAGGCGCCGCGCGTCGCCGTCCGCGAGGATGTCGACGGTGACCGCCACCGCCGCAGGCGCGAACACGCGCGCGACGGGCGTCGGTTCATCGACGACAGCTTCGTCGTCGTGCTGTTCGTCGGCTGGCCCATGCGGTGCCTGCGGTGGCGCGTCAGGCGCGTCGTCGGCGCGGGGGGACGCGTCGTCACTGGCGTCCGTGTCATCGCCCGCCGCGCGTTCCTGTACGGCGTCGCCCTGCGGCTCATGCGCGCGGGACGCCTCCACCGGGTAGCGCTCGAGGGTCACGACGCGGCCGTCGTTGACGAGCGCCGTGTAGGCGCGACCGAGCTCCAGAGGGGAAACGCCCAGCCCGCCGAGCACCACCGCCGCGCCCACCTCCGCCGCGGAGGGCACCTCGTCGAACTGCAGGTCGCGCAGCCGGCTCACCAGCGCGGGCGTCCCGACCCGGCGCACCACGTCCAGCGCCGCGAGGTTCAAGCTGCCCGAGAGCGCCGCACGCGCGCGCACCGGACCGTGCTCGCGGCCGTCGTAGTTCTCCGCCTCGAAGTGCGTGCCCCCCGCGCCCGTCATGCCGCGCGCCGTGTCGTCGAGCAGCGTGGCCGCGTGCCCCCCGGACTCGAACAGCATGCTGTACGCGAAGGGCTTGAGAGTGGAGCCCGGCTGCCGGCGCGCCCGCAGCAGGTCCAGCTGCCCACCCGCGTGCTCGGCCCCTTCGCGCGCGGCGCCCACGTAGGCCAGCAGCTCCCCCGTGTGCGCGTCGATGACCACGCCAGCCGCGTTGCGCACGCCGCGTGGCTCGAGGCGCGTGACCGCCGCACGCAGCAGCTCCTCGCTCTCCTCCTGCAGCGTCGCATCGAGCGAGGTATGAATGACGCGCCCCCGCGAACGCGCCCCCGCCGGGACGTGGTCGTCGCGGTGGTCGGCCATCACGCGGTCCACGAAGCGCGCGGCACGGTAGGCACGCACGTGCTCCGTGAGGATGCGCGGCTGGCTCGCGAGCGCCTCCTCGAGCTCGGCCTCCGTGATGAAGCCACGCCGGTGCATGCGCCGCAGCACCTCGTCGCGTCGGACCAGCGCCGCCGCCAAGTGCCGACGCGGCTCGGTCGCGCTGGGCGCCCTTGGGATACCGGCGATGAGCGCGGCCTCCGCCACGCCGAGGTCGCGGGCCGGCACGCCGAAGTAGGCCTCGCTCGCGCGGGCCACGCCTACGATCTGGTCGCCGTAGGGGAGCCTGTTGACGTACTGCTCCAGGATCTCGTCCTTGCTGAGCATCCTCTCGAGCGCCAGGGCGCGCAGCACCTCGAGCGGCTTGCTCCACAGCCCGTGGGGACGCCCGTGCGTGAGCTTGATGGTCTGCTGCGTGATGGTGCTCGCCCCGCTGCGGTGCCCGACGGGCACCACGGCTTGCCCGAGCGCGCGGACCGTGGCCAGCAGATCGACCCCGACGTGATCACGGAAGCGTCCGTCCTCGGCGGCGATGATCGCATCGAGCAGCCGAGGGGACACGTCGCTCAGGGCCACCCAGCGCCGGTCGACGCCGTCAACGCGGGCCTGACGCAGCGGTACACCTTCACGGTCGAGTACGGTGAGGGCGTCGGGCGGCTGCACCAGGCGACGCTCATCGACGCTCACGAAGAACGACGCGAGGTAGCCGAGCGTCAGCGCGCCCAACGTGAGCCCGAAGGCCCACAGCGCCCCACGCGCGAGGCGGGAGCGCAGGCTCACTCGCGGACCACCTCCAGCACGAAGGCCGCCGAGTCGCCGCCCACGCTGGGGTCGTCCTCGGCCTCGAGCTGCGCGGGAGGCGCCACGAAGCGGCCCACGGACGTGGCGCGTACCGCATACGTGTACTCGCGCAGCCCACGGCCCAGACGCGACAGGCGGAAGTGCGCCCCGTTCGCCTCGAGCGAGCGGTCGTGTACGTCGCCCACCGAGCGCATGGCGTGGTGCCCGCTCGGGCCGACGACGTCGTCCTCGGGTCCCATCCCCAGCAGCGCGCGCAGCGCCGAACGGGGGCTGTCGTCGTTGAGGGTCTCGATGGCCTCCACGCCTGCTGGGAACGGGTCGTAGAGATAGACGCGCCCGTCGGCCTCGCCGTAGGCGAAGAGGCGCACGCGGATCATCTCGCCCAGGGCCACGCGCCCACCGGACTCGATGGTGCGTCCGTCCTCGCGCTCGTAGCGGCGGTGCAGCGTGATGGCGCCGCGCGGCTCCGCGAACTGCCCGTCCTCTACACGGTCCCCGAGGGGCTCGGCCCACTCCGCGTCCACCGCGAAGAAGACGGCCTGCCGCGCAGGCGACACCACGGTGAGCGAGTGCCCCGTGCCGCTCAGCTGCTGGGTGGCGACGCGGTAGCGCGCCCGCCCGCCCTCGGTCGAGCGCGGACGGATGGGCTGCCCATCGACGAGCACCGTCGGGGGCTCGGCGAACTCCGTGCCGAGCAGCGCCGCGTAAGCCGAGAGGGCACGCTGCGCGTCGGCCGCGGCCGCGAGGCTGTACCACCCGTAGCGGGAGCGGGGCTCCACGCGCCGCAGGAGCGACGCGACCGCCTCACCGATGACGGCGTCATCCGGACGAACGCGCAGCGCGAACTCCAGCACCGACGAGAGCGCGTCGATGGCCACCGCGTCGATCTGCTCTGGCAGCGCGGACTTGATCTCGTCCAGCAGCGTCGCGCGCACGTTGTGGTCGTCGGGCAGGGCCAGGCCGATGGACGCACGTCCGCCCACGCTGAGCGTGTCGCGCAGCTCGAGCAGCGCGTCGCGCATGGGGGCGGCCACGGTGGCGCCCGAGAGCACCAACACCCGCAGCGCGTAGGTCAGCTCGTCCGCCGAGCGCCGGCCCTGCGTGGGGCGCTCGAGGGCACGCGTGAGCGCGGTGAGCGCCGAGGCCCGCTGCGCAGCCGGCACCGTGGCGCCAGCCTGCTCGGCCAGCACGAGGGCGTGCAGCACGCGCGTGTGGTCGGCGAGCGAGGGCCGGTAGCCGCCGCCGCGCAGCGCGTCCACCAGGTCTTCGACGCCCTGCTGCAGGCGCGCTGCGCGCACGTCGGGTGCGGCGTCCGACGTGCTGACGCCGGCCGCGAACAGCATCACGCGCGCCGCCTGGTGGGCGAGCCCACCGTACTGCGCGCGCTCGGCCACGCCCATCAGCGCCTCCACGCCGACCATGGGGTGCGGGGCCAGCTCGAGGTCCATCCGCCCACGCAGGTTGGTCGGGAGGTCGAGGGTCACCTGCGAGCGGGCCTCGGCGTCTTCGGTGCCGCGCACGAATCCGCGCGCGTGGCTGCGGCGGTAGACCGCGCGGGGCGCGATGGGCAGGTTGCTGACCGCCTCGGCGCTGGCTCCGCCGCTGACCGTGAAGCGCAGCGCGAGGGTGCCCTCGCCGGCCGGCACGCGGTGCATGTGCGCCACGCGCTCCGAGCGCCCCGGCGCCAGCGACAGGTGCTGACGGGCGAGCTCGGTGTCACCCGCGCGGAGCACCACGTCCAGCTCCTGCGCACGCTCGCCCGTGTTGTGCACGAAGCCCGCCACCTCGAAGCTGTCGCCCTCGGTCACGAAGCGCGGCAGCGTGGGCTGCACCTGCACATCCGTCTTGGTGCGGATGGTGGCCTCGGCCCCCGTCGTACCGAGGCCGGTGTCGATGACCACGGCCATGACCCGATACTCGGTGGCGCGCGCCGGCAGCGTGAGCGTGGCGCGCGCGCGTCCCTGCGCGTCGGTCGTGAGGGTCGGCGCCCACAGCGGGGTCGGGTCGAGGATCTCGTCCTCGGGACGCAGGGTGCGCAGCGCCCCCTCTTCCTCCGCGCCGTCGCCGCCGTCGCGGACCACGTTGGTGGTCACGCGCGACGCGAGGCTGCGGCGCAGGTCCTCCCAAGCGAAGTCGCCGTCCACGGCGCTCGCGAAGTGGAAGTCCAGCTCGGGGCGCTCGTAGTTCGTGAGCCGCAAGCTGCCCTCGTCCACGGCCCACAGCGCCAGCGACACCTGCGCGGGCTGACCGTCGCGCGTGACCGCCACCTCGATGGTGGCCTGCTCGCCGGGGCGTGCGTTCTCGGGCGCGGTCACGTTCACTGCGAAGGCCGAGAGCGCCGGACGCACCTTCAGCTCGATGGCGCCCAGGCGCAGGTCGGGCCCCAGCAGGTCGTGGGTCGCCGTGGGCGCGCCGACACGTCCGCGCACCAGCGTCACCGTCACGAGCGCGCTGGGCACCATCTGACTGCGCAGCGGGACGCTCAGCTCTTGTGCACCGCGCGTGATGTCGCGCACGGCGACCACCTCGGGCACACCGTGCACGTCCACGGTCACCAGCGCGCGGGCCCGCTCGAACGGTGACTCGAACGCGATCTCGGCGTTCTGACCCACCGCGTACTCGCGCTCACGCGACGTGAGGGTGACCGCCGTGCCGGGCGGGTCGCGATCGGGCACCTCGTCCGCCGCCGCCACGTAGGTGCGAACGGCCGACAGGGTACGGCGGCCGGCCTCGTCGGTGACCTCCGCCTCGAGCACGTAGGTGCCACCGCGCGCGGGTCGGTGCTCACACGAAGCGGCCTCGGCGGCCGAGCGGATGCTGCACTCGTGGACGACCTCGCGGCGTAGCTCACGGCGCTCACGTACCTGTCCGCCCGAGCGGTCCCAGAACGTGTGGTAGCCCTCGCGCACGAAGCGTCCGCGTACGGTCTGGCCCGCGACGGCAGCGCCCGTACGGTCGATCACGATGGCGGAGAGGGTCAGTGGCTGCGCGTGCGGTGTCCACCCGGGCACGCGCCGCACACCCACCTCGACCGCGGCGGGGTACAACGTGACCACCTTGTCGGCGCCCACGGTCTGTCCGGCCTGGTCGGTCACGCTGGCCTCGAAGACCACGCGTGTGCGCTGCGACGACTGCGCGTCGCCCGCGATGGTCACCACCGTGCTGCCGTCTTCGCGCAGCACCTCGACACCCTCCTCGAGTGTCCCGCGGCCCGAGGGCGCGTCGCCCACGCCGAACTGGAACCCGTTGTACGCGCGCGGGTAGCTGGCCGTGCCGTGCCGCGCGAGGCTGTAGCGCAGCTCGCCGCCCGTCAGGCGCCCGCCGAACAGGTAGTTCGCGTCCACCTCGAAGCGCAACGCGTCCCCCGCGAACGCGTGCTCCGGCGCCCGCACGTCCACGCGGAACGAGGGCTGCCGGAACGAGGACACGTCGAACGTGACGCTCCCCACCCGCACGTCACGCGCCCCGTCACCCGAGCCACGCGTCACGAACACGTCCACGCGGTGCTCGCCGAGGGCGGCGTCGCGGGGAATGCGGAAGTCCGCCGCGGCAGCCCCATAGCTGTCCAGTTGCGCGTCGCTCGTCTCGATCGGGTGGCTGTCGGTCGGGTCCATGAAGCGCAGCGACACGGCGCCACGGGCTGGCACCGCCTGACCCCCGTCGATGCGCCGCAGCGTGGCGCGCACACGCACGCGCTCTCCGGGTCGGTAGGCGCCGCGGTCGGCGAACACATGCGCGCTGGGCAGGTCTGCCGCGCCGCCGCCCCCACCGAGGTGGAACTGGCCTGCACCGATCGCGCGCCCGCGCTCGACCACGACCACCGCGCGCCCGCCTTCCGTGCGCGCCACGATGGCCACGCGTTGCTCGGCCAGACCCGAAGCCCGCAGGAACGCCACGCCGTTGGCGTCCGTGCGCGCACGCTCGGCCGCGTTGCCCACCGCGTCGGGCGAGGTCGCGTTGCGGGCGACGCGGTAAAGCTCCACCTGCGCGTTGGCCACGGGCGACCCATCCGAGAGCTTGGTGACCCACACCAGCGCGCCCTGGCTGGTGACGCGCACCGTCGGCGACAGATCCGTCTGCTGCACGAAGAGCGCGTGCGACGGGGCGCGTGCGCCCGCAGCGGCGCGGAAGTCGAGCGCGGCCATGTCCCCCCGGCGCCCCGAGCCGTCACGCCAGCGCACGCTTCCATCGCCCCAGCGGTTGGGCCGCGCCTCGGGCGCGAGCGGCTGCAGCGGGATGGAGCTCCCGCCCGACCCCGCCGACGTCTGCGTCGGGAAGAGGGCCGCGCGCGCCTCGCCACCGTTCGAGACGGGCACATAGCGCGCGACAGCCGTGTCCGCGTGCACGACCGAGAAGCGCACGTCCGCGTCGGCGTCCGCCTCCATCGCGACGAGCTGACCCGCCGCGTGGACGCGCACGGCCGGCGCCAGCCCGCGGCTGCGGATGGCGTAGGGCGGCGTTCGCTCCAGCCGCACGCCGTTGGCGGTGTCGACGTCGCCCACACGCACCTCGTAGACCTGGTCGGGCTCCCAGTCGGCCACGATGCCAAAGCGCCGTGGCTGCTCCGGGTCGAAGCGCAGGCTGAGGTTCGGCACCGTCGGCCGCACGCGCACGTCCGTGAGCGCGGGTGCGCGCATGGGCTCCGACGCACGGACGCTGAACTCCTGCTCGATGTCGAGCACCTCACCCGGCTCGCGATCGGCCGAGCAGCGCAGCCCCGAGGTGCGGCAGTTCACGCCGTCGATGCGCGGGCGTGGCAGCACGGAGTACGCGACCATCTGCGGGTAGGAGCTGGTCCCGCCGGCCCAGCGCGGCGTGAGCGCCATGTGGATGCGCGCACCGAGCTGCAGCGGGCGGGTCGGCACCACGTCCACCTGGAAGCCGCGCTCCTGGACGCCCCGCGCGCGCACGGTGACCGGCAGCGTGCGGTGGCCGCCGTCCGCCTCGAACACCAGCAGCTCGCGCGCGAGGTCGTTGGCGGACACGCTCGCGTCGAAGAACAGCGGCATGGGCTCGCCCGCCGTGATGCTCTGGGTGCCGCTGGTGCGCAGGCGCGGGGTTCCATCGAACACCACCAGCCGCTCATCCCCATCCTCGACCAGCACGCCGTCGAGCGAGGCCAACGCGGCGTCCAGAGTCAGCGTGGACTCGGCGACGCTCGAGGCCGGCCAGGCGCGCGCGTCGGGCGTGAACACCAGCGTGCTGCGGTTGGTCCAGGAGGCCGTACCGGCCACGGCCGGGCGGAAGACGAGCGGGATGGCCTCGAGGCGGTCGCCCACGGTGGCGCGCGACACCATCGGGCGGTTGAAACGCAGCGAGATGCTCTGCCCGCGACGTAGGTGAATGGAGTTGCCCCGCGGCGACAGCAGCACCAGCGCGTCGGGGCGGTCCGCCGCGAGCAGGGGCTCGAGGGGCGCCGCTGGGCGCGTGGTCCCCGGTGCGCCCGGGAAGCTCTCGAGCGCCTGCAGGCCCGTGGGGAGCGGCACTGCGTGGGTCGGCTCGGTCGTCGTCGGACCGGTGATGCCGCCACACGAGCTGGCGAACAGCACGCCCAGCGGCGCGAGCACGAGCGAACCGAACCAGAGAGCGCGCGCCCGCAGGCGCCGCGGCGAGTGACTTTCCTGACCCATGCCGACGGGGGTAGCACAGACTGGGCCGGATCCGTGAGCGCCCTAAACGCCCTTGGCTACGGCTTCTTCCGTGGCCCGTCCGCTGTCACTGGACCCGGTCTGTGGGCTCTCCGACACACCCTTGTTGGGCTCGGGACGCGATCGCCGCGCCCAGACCACCAGGCCCAGCAACAGCGCGAGGCACAGCCACTCGAACGCACGCCCGATCCGGACGTACACGGTGCGCCCGATGGTCCCCTCCGCGGCACCCAGCTTGGCGACGGTGGTCACGAAGGTGGCCGGCACGAAGGTCTCGGTCAGCACCAGGTTCTCACCCGTGGCCGCGATGTGCCCGCTGACCCCCGTGTTGACGGCCCGCACCAGATCGCGGCGCGTCTCGATGCTGCGCATGCGCGCCACCATGTGGTGCAACACCGGCTCGCTGCTGTCGCCGAACCACGCGTCGTTGGTGACGTTCACCAGGTAGTCGGGGTGCTCCTGCACCACCGCGCGTCCGTAGTGGTCCAGCACGTCCTCGTAGCAGTTCAGGACGCCGATGTCGGCGCCGCCGAGGTTCAGGACCCCAGGAGCTTCGCCCGGATACACGCCCGGACACTCGAACGCCCACTGCAGCGGGGGCAGGACCTCCCAGAGCGGAACGCGCTCCCCGAAGTAGAGCAGCTCCACCTTGTCGCTCTGCCCCGTGACGCGCCCATCGGCCTGCAGCGCCAGCACCGAGTTCCAGGTCTCGCATCCGTCGCCGTACGTCGCGGTGCCGACCAACACCGGTCCACGCACCCCGTCTCGCAACACGGCGAAGGGTCCGTTGCGGTCGGTGCTCGCCCCGCGCGCGAAGCCGTACGGGTACGCGGTCTCGGGCCAGATCACCACCTCCGCGCCGGCTGCCTCCACCTCCCGCGTCTGACGGCGCAGCACGTCGATCTGCATGCGGAAGTAGCGGCGGTCGTGCTTCTCGAAGATGCCCACGTTGGGCTGCACCACCCCCACTTGCACGGTTGGGGCGGCTGCCCGGGCGGCGCGCACCTCGGGCAGCCGGATCGCTCCGTAGACGGCCGGGAGCCCGAGGCACAGGGCCGCGCCGAGCACCATGCCCATGCGCGCGCGGCGTGTACGGGGGGCCCGCCCCAAGGGAGTGTCGAACACGGCGCACAGCAGCGTCCCGCCCGCGAAGAGCAGCGCATCGAGGAGCGACTGCCCGGCGAGGTCCGCCGCCTGCACCCACGGCAGGAACGGCAACATACCCACGGCCGGGTGCCACGGGAACAGCTGCCACACGAACGCGAAGCCCACTGTGAGAGCCACGGGCACCCCCACGGCGAGCGGCACACCGCGCGCCCGCAACCCGCCCGCGACCGCACCGGCGAACATCATGGGACCGGCCTGCCCGGCCCACAGCAGGACGCCCACCAGCAGCGCCGCGATCCATGGAAAGCGCGCGAAGTCCTGCATGAGACCGACGACCCAGTAGAGCACCAGGGCGTTGCACGCCGCGCCTGCGGCGAGGCCCACGAGCAGCCCGTGACGGACGCCCTGCTTCACCGTGTCGAGCGAGGGCGCGAGGCCCAGCGCCACCCCGAACAGCGGGGCGAAGAGCACCGGGCCAAAGGGGACCTCGTGCGGCGCCGCGGAGAGGCCCAAGAAGATTCCGGCAAAGGCGGCGAGGAGCGTCGAGCGGAGGAGGGGCACCTGCGCGCCACCCTGCGCCGACTGCGCCCGGTGAGCAAGCCTCGGGTGCGCTCGTGCGACCCGTGCGAGGCCCGCGCCGCGCCGCCCGGTTGACGCTCGACACGGCGCCCCGAGATCGCCCACCATGCGCGCGTGGTACACGACCCGAGTCACCGCGCGCTGACGCGGTTGAACGCCGCCACGGGCGCGCCCGCCTTGGTTCTGGGTTGGCTCGTCGCGCTCGCGGCGGGGCTGCGGCTCTCGCCCAGCGCAGCGCCTCCGCTGGACTGGTTGGGCCACCGCCCCGCCCTGCTCGCGTGGTGGGCGCTCGTGGTCCTCGCGTGGGTTGCGCGCGTGACGACCAGCGCGCTGCTCGCCCGCCGTCCCGGAGCCGTTGCCGCGGGTCCCCGACCGAGCGCGGAAGGTGGCCCCTCTGCTGGAGACGTGGGTCCTCCAGGGACCCTGACAGAGGCACGGCGCGATCCCGACCCAGACGACGAAGGCCGCACGTTGCGTGTCGGCGCCGGCGTGCTCTGCTCGGTCGCCACGATCGCCCTGTTGACCGTGGTCGCGCCGGCGGTCTTCGGCGGGGCGAGCGGCGCAGACGTGTACCAGAGGCTGGACGCGTTCCTCGCCGCGCTCCCCGGTGTGGGCGCGGCCTGTGTCCTCGGCGCCGCGAGCGCGCTCTACGTCGCGGAGGAACTTCCTCGGGCCCTCCTCGCCCTGGGCCTGCGCCCGGGCGGGAGCGCCGCGCGTGCAGCGCAGGTGACGTCCATGGCGCTGGGCGCTACCCTCTTCGTCCTCACCATGAGCATCGTGAGCCACTTCTCCTCTGCGGCTGGGCTGGTGTCCCCGTGAGCCGGGTCTATGCCATTGCCTTGAACACGTTCCGCGAGGCGGTCCGTGACCGCGTGCTGTACGGCATGTTGGGCATCGCCATCCTCATGCTCCTGTTCAGCCTCGCGCTGGGCGAGCTGTCGCTGAACCAGAACGATCGTGTCGTCGCGGACGTCGGGATGGCCTCCATCTCGTTCTTCTCGGTCATCATGGCGGTCTTCCTCGGGTCGTCGCTTCTCTACAAGGAGATCGAACGCAAGACGCTGTACGTGATTCTGCCGAAGCCCATCGCGAGGTACGAGTTCCTGCTGGGCAAGTACTTCGGCATCGTCGCGACCGCAGGGGTGTTCGTCCTCATCATGGGCGGCGTGCACCTGTGGGTCACCGCCATCCAGCAGGGCGCTTCTCTCTCCGTAGGCCTCGCCGTGGCTGGCGGCGCGCTGCTCACGCTCGGCGCGTTCACGTTTCGCGCATCGGATCGCACCGCCGTGGTCCTGCCGTGGTCGGCCGCGTTCTTGTCCCTCATGGCGTGGTTCGCCGCGCACCACGGCGCGGACGTCACCTACCTGCTCGCCGCCTTCGCCCTCAACCTCGGGGAGCTGGCCCTGGTCGCCGCCGTGGCGCTGATGTTCTCGTCGTTCTCGACCCCCTTCTTGACTGGGGCGTTCGCGCTGGGCGTGTGGGTCATGGGTCGTTCGGCCGACACGATGGAGTCCATGCGCGGCACGCGGGTCCCCGAAGAGGTGCAAGCCCTGTTGCACACCGTGGTCCAGGTCGTGCCCAACTTTCACCTGTTTGTGCCAGGGCGGCGCGCGTTGACGGTCGGCCTCGTCGCAGGGGGGGGGCTCTGGCCATACGTCGCGCAGACGCTCGCCTACGGGGTCGCGTACGCCGCCCTGCTGCTGATCGCCGCATCGCTCATCTTCCAGCGCCGAGACTTTCTGTAGTGGGCTCCCTGGGCGGCTTCGGGGTGCGGACGCCCGCGCTGTGGCGCGCCCTCGCCGCCGCGCTGGTGCTCTTGGCACTCGTCGCCGCGCGCGTGCATCTCGAGTGCGCGCGTGAGCTCGCGGCCGCAGACGAGGCCGCCGCAGCCTCCGATCTGCGGGAGACTCTGGTGCACCTGAGGCGCGCGGCCCGCTGGAACGCGCCGTTCGATCCGGGCAGCACCGACGCGCTGGAGCGCCTGCGCATGATCGGGGAGCGCGCCGAAGGGGAGGGAGACACCGCAACGGCCTTGTACGCCTTCCGTGCCATCCGGGCAGGGACGGTCGCGTCCGAGAGCCTCTTCTCTCCGCACGCGGCAGAGGGGGCCGCCGCCGAGCAACGCATCGCGGCGCTGATGGCGCGGGTGGATCCCCCGCAGCTGCACGCCGAGGACACCGAGGCGGAGCGTGGGGCGCGCTACCTCGCGGCGCTGCGCGAGCACGGGCGCCCCAACCGGCTCACCCTGGCGGCCGTATGGCTCGGCTTCGCGCTCTTCCTGCTGGGACTCGCGGGCGTGGCCGTCAAGGGCTTCGACTCCGAAGACCGACCGAACAGGGGGGTGCTCGGTCGCGCCGTGGGGCTCAGCGCGCTGGGCTTCGCGCTGCTGACGGCAGGTCTCGCGCTCGCGTGAGCTCCCGGCGGCCGCCGGCGGGCCGAGGTGGGCGTGCGCCGTCTTCCGCCCCTTCGACACGCGTTTCCACACAGGGATGGAGGTGCAGCTCCTGCAACACGCGGGGGCATGACGCTTGACGACCGCACACCCTCGCCATCCACGGGCATCGACGACCCGGAACCACGCGCGACGACCCCGGACGCCCGTCGCGGACCGCGCGAGCGGCTCGTCGAGCTGGGCGCCGAGGTCCTCTCGGCAGAGGAGCTCGTGGCTGTCCTGTTGGGCACGGGCAGCACACGCGAGCCCGTCGCGCTGCTGGCCGCGCGCGTGCTCCACGAACTCGGCGGTCTCGACGGCCTCGAGAGGACCGGCCCACGAGAGCTGCTGCGCATCCGGGGGCTGGGACCCAGCAAGGCGGCGAGGCTAGGCGCAGCCCTCGAGCTCGGACGCCGGGCGGCCACGCGGCGCATCCCGCGAGGCGGTCAGCTCCTCTCCAGCGTCGACGTGGACGCGGCGCTCCGGCCGCGCCTCGCGGCATCCCGGGTGGAGGAGTTCCTCGCGCTACCCCTGGACGCCAAGAACCGGCCGACCGGCGAGCTCCGCATCGCCCTCGGCGGCCGGTCGAGCTGCCCGGTCGACCCCGCCGAGGTGTTCCGACGGCTGCTGCGCGAGGCCGCGTCCGGCGTGATCTTCGTCCACAACCACCCCAGCGGCGAGCCCTCCCCCAGCCCGGAGGACATGGCGCTCACCGCGCGACTCGTGGACGCCGGCGAACTCCTCGGCATCCGCGTCCTCGACCACATCATCATCGCGGCCGAGGGTTACTTCAGCTTCTTGGACAGCGGGCTGATGCCGCGTCCGGGGCAGTGACGCGGCGTCCGCCCGCCGCGTCAACGAGCCTGGTCACCCGAAGATGATCGTGTCGCAGGGGAAGCTCGCGTCCAGCGTCGCGTTGCTTGCCGCCTTCAACGTGAGACACGCCGCGCCCATGATCTCGACGGTGCTCGGACCCACCAGCTGCCAGCCATTGCCCGGAGCGCACTCGAGCATCGTGCGAGAGGCGCCCTCGACGATCTCGATCGTCCCGCCAGAGCAGGGGTCCGTCGACCAGTTGGGCACCATGCCCGCCAACTCCACGGTGCACGAGATCTCGTTGCCGATGATGCCCGTCAACGCCGTGGTGAGCTCCTCGGGGTTGAACACGCGCCAGCTGGTCGCGGCGGGCGTGGTGTCGGGCGCCTGACCGAGTCCGGCGTTCGCGAGATCGTCCACGTGGTCTTGCTGGATCTCGGTCTCGTCGGCGACCGTGAGCACGAAGGTGCGGATGCCAGCCGTGAACGCGCGCTGCACCGCGCTGACGGCCCAGTCACGCGCGTTCGACTCGAAGTTGTCGAGCCCGTTGCAGTCGTTGCTGGACGTCGGCTCACCGTCCGTCGCCAGGATGAGGATGGTCGGGTCGCCGGACGAGAGGATCGCCGGGTCGAGGTTCTGCAACAGGAAGTCGATCGCGGGGCCAGTGGGCGTACCCCCCGTCGGGTCGAGGTCCAGGTAGCGGTTGTCCGTGCCGTCGCCCGCGATGACATCACGCGCCGACGGAGTCGCGCCCGCCTCCACCACGCCGACACGGTTCATCCCGCTCACGTTCACGGGGCTCATGTTGTTGAGCGAGACGCAGGCGTTGTTCGGACCTCGGTAGGTCACGGCGCCGAAGCGCACTTGATCCTGCAGGTCCCCGATCAGGCCTTCCACGGCAGAAGACGTGCTGGTGCCGACCAGCGCAGAACGCAATCCGCGCCATCGGCTGCGGTTGCGCGTCGCGTTGCTGTTGCTGTCGTAGCAGTCGAAGTTGCCGTCGTTGTCCTCAGG
Source organism: Sandaracinaceae bacterium (assembly GCA_020633055.1). Lineage (NCBI taxonomy): Bacteria > Pseudomonadati > Myxococcota > Polyangiales > Sandaracinaceae > Sandaracinaceae bacterium. The sequence continues at coordinate 369,924 of JACKEJ010000005.1, forward strand.
ACACTGCGCGCCGTCCGACAGGTCCAGCTCCCAGCCCATCGAGCCGGAGCGGTCGATGAGGAAGATGACGTTCGGCGTGACGCGCGTCGCCTCTACCGACACGCGCGCGCAGACACCGTCGCCCTGGTCGGTGGTGCCCATGTCCACTGGCGGCCCGAGATCCACGACCCGCCCCATGTCGACGGTGCCCTGGTCCGCCGTGTCCGGCCCCACGCACACGCCGTCGGTCGAGCACGTGCCATCGCCACACAGTCGGTCGCCGGCGCCAGCGCAGTCCGCGGTACACGTGTCGTCGGCGCCGCAGTAGTAGCCCGTCGGGCAGCCTGCGTTCGAGCAGTCGAGCCCACACGCCGCAGGTGGAGTGTCGCCATCACAGAGCTGTCCGCACGAGTAGCCGCGGCTGCCACATGGGGCGCCGAGACCTCCGTCCGAGCCACACCCGGAGATGATGAGAGACACGAGCATCAGGCCGAGGCCAGCCGAGTTGAGGTTTGCGCGCTGCATCGTTCGAGACTCCACTGCGAGGGGATTCACTCTCACTGTAACAGACTCGAGGCGCTCTTGGCTAGGAACCTTGACGCTCGCGTGAGCCCTGAGCAGGCTGCGCACCCTTGGGTATCGCGACCGACATCATTCTCCTGATCGTTTTCGGATTCGGATGCGGCCTGGTGCTGCACCGGCTCGGCCAGCCACTGGTGCTCGGCTACATCCTGGCGGGCGTCCTCCTGGGCCCCAACACGGCGGGCCTCACCGTCTCGCACACGCACGAGATCGAGCTCCTCGCCGAGATCGGCGTCGCGCTGCTGCTGTTTGCGCTCGGTCTCGAGTTCTCGCTCAAGGACCTGAAGCCCGTGCGCCACGTGGCGCTGATCGGGACACCCATCCAGATGCTGCTCACCATCGGCGTCGGCGTCCTGATCGGACCCTGGCTGGGACTAGACTGGAGGGCGTCCGTCTGGCTCGGCTCGCTCATCTCGCTCTCGAGCACGATGGTCATCCTCAAGACGCTCATGGCCCAGGGGTTGCTCGGGACCTTGTCCAGCAAGGTCATCATCGGGACCCTCATCGTACAAGACCTCGCCGTCATCCCCTTGATGGTGGTCCTGCCTCAGCTGAGCAGCCCTGACGGGGGCCTGCTCCCAATCGCCTTCGCGGCGCTCAAGGCGGCGGTCTTCATCGGGGGCATGGTCCTGCTCGGCACCCGCATCCTGCCCGGCCTGATACGCCACATCGCCAAGCTCGGCTCGCGCGAGCTCTTCCTGCTCGCCATCACGGCCATCGGCCTCGGCATCGGCTACGCCACCCACCTCGTGGGCCTGTCCTTCGCCTTCGGCGCGTTCGTCGCGGGGCTGGTGCTGAGCGAGTCCGACTACGGTCACCAAGCCCTCAGCGACATCATCCCGCTGCGTGACCTGTTCGGGCTGCTGTTCTTCGCCTCGGTCGGGATGCTGCTCGACCTCGAGTTCCTCATGGCACACCTGCGCGAGGTGGCCCTGCTGGTCGTGAGCGTCAGCGTCTCGAAGGGCATCATCTTCGCCCTGCTCGCGCGCGTCTTCCGCTATGGCAATGTGGTCCCCATCGCGATGGGCCTCGGCCTGTTCCAGATCGGCGAGTTCTCCTTCGTGCTGGCGCGGGTGGGCGTCTCGACCGGCTCCATCGACCACAGCCTCTACTCGCTGGTGCTCACGACGGCCATCATCACGATGGCCCTCACGCCGCTGATCTCGGGTCAGACGGCGCGCGTCTATGCGTGGCTCCGCAAGCGCGCTCCCGTCCGTCAGTTCGAGACGAAGAACCTGCCGGACGACGGCCTCCACGACCACGTCGTGCTCGCAGGGGGGGGCCGCGTGGGGTTGCAGGTGGCCCAGGTGCTGCACCGGCTCGGCTTCTCCATCGTCATCGTCGAGCTCGACCATCGGCGGGTGGAGCAGGCGCAAGAGGCGGGCATGCCGGTCATCTACGGGGACGCCAGCCACGAGGTGGTGCTCGACGCCGCGCACATCTCCGCGGCGCGCTTGTTGGTGGTGAGCACGCCCGAGATGGTCGTCACGCGCTCGATCGTCGTCCACGCGCGGGCCCGCAACCCCGCGCTGAAGGTCGTGGCGCGCACCTCGGACCCGCACTTCATGGCCGTGTTCCGCGAGCTCGAGGTGCGCGACGTGGTCCTACCCGAGGTCGAGACCGGGCTCGAGATGACCCGCCAGGCGCTGGCCCACCTCGACGTCCCGCACGCTCGCATCGAGGACGAGGTGGATACGGTGCGCGACACGGTGTTCGCCGGCCTCCGCGGCCGAGCCTGAGCGCCGTCGTGCGGGAGGGGCTCGCCTCCTGCGTGGGGATGGGAGGTCGTCCGACCGGGTACCAAGGGTTGAATCCTGGGCGGTGACGTTGTACCCCAGTGTCTCAACACAGGGGCAGGTGTGCGCAACTCGCGCACATGAACCACAGAAGGAGTTCCCATGAAGTACCGTCAGCCCACGTGCCTGGCCACAGCCGCGATTTTGTCGCTCGCTGCGGTCGGCTGTGGTGGTGTCACACCCTTGGTCGAGACGGACCCGATCCGGGTCACCGCGGCGAGACCAGCGCCGCCACCACCCCCGCCTCCTCCGCCTCCCCCGCCCGTCGTCGAAGTGACCGAGACCGCGATCGAGGTACGCGAGACGATCAACTTCGCGTTCGACAGCGACGTCATCGACGCCAGCTCCTTCGGGCTCATGGACAACATCGTGAGCGTGATCCAGGAGCACCCCGAGATCCTGCGCCTACGCATCGAGGGCCACACCGACAACGTGGGCACCGCGCGCTACAACCTGGAGCTGTCCACGCGCCGCGCCGCGTCCGTGATGCGCTACCTCACGGAGCACGGCGTCGATGCCGCGCGGCTCACGAGCGAGGGCTATGGCCTGACGCGGCCGCGGGCCACCAACGACACGGACGCGGGCCGGGCCGAGAACCGCCGCGTGGAGTTCAACATCGTCGAGCGCGCCCCGCAGGGCGGGGAGGCTACCCCGTGAGCAAGATGCAGCACACCATCACGAACCGCCGACTGGGCGCCACCCACCTCCTCGTGCTCGTGGGGGCCCTCGCGCTCGCGGCGGTCGCCGCAGGCTGCGGCGGCGTGGGCACGGCGCAGGCCGACCTACGCAGCGCCATCGACGCGCGCCAGACCACGCTGAACGAGTGCTACCGCGAGGCCCTCACGCGCGACGAGACCCTCGGGGGCGACCTGAGCCTGCGCGTGAGCCTCGCCAAGAGCGAGACCACCATCAGCGGCGTGGAGGTCACGCACTCGAACGTCGACGACGAAGAACTGGTGGCGTGCATCCAGCACGCGCTCGACGGGCTGAGCATCGACGAGGCCCCCAAGAGCTCGCTCACCGTGGACTACAACGTCCGCTTCACGGCCACCGACGCGCCCTGACGCGCCGCACGGCGACCACTACGGCAACGTCGCGCCGGGGTCTTCGGGCCTCGGCGCGACGCCGTTCAGGCACCAGGCGAACACGAAGAACGGCGCCACCACCCACAGCGCGTTCGCCAACCCGAACTTGATGTAGACGGCGATGAACCCGTCCCCCACGTTCGGCAGGCCCGTCAGCAGCTCGCTCGCGTAGTAGAGGGAAGCCGAGTAGAGGTGCACCACCGCGGTGCCGCCCATGACGAGGCGCGCCCGCGTGGCCGTGCGACCCGAGCGCAGGTAGCGGACCAGCGCCGTCGCCCCCACCAGCCCATTGCAGACCGAGAGGGTCTCCATCGCGATCAACAACGGGTCACCCACCGCATAGCGCGCGTCCCCGCCATCGATGTAAGCCCACCACACGTAGGCCCACGGGGCGTCTGGGCTCGCGGCGATCGCGTCGCGCAGCACGAGCCAGCCGAGCTCCCAGCTGAGGTGTGTGACGTAGGACATCCCAAGGAAGGCCAGCACCAACGACTCGACCCGCTGCGCGCGCGTCCACGTCCGCAAGCTGGGCAGCGGAAAGAAGCTGGCGAACACGGCCGACACCAAGCCCACGCCGTAGACGACCGACAGCCCGTCCGCCGCCGCATGCCGGTCCACCCCCAGCCCGAAGACCAAGCCCGCCGAGACGGGAAACGCCAGCGCGACACTGCCGAACAGGATCCCGCGCAAGATCAGGAGCCCACGGGACACCGGAGCCCCCGCAGTCGGGGACTCGGTCGGCGCAGAGCCAGAGGAGACAGCAACGCTGGACACCCCGACACTCTAGACCAGCGGACTCCCCCCAGTCTCGGTAGCGTTCGCCCCACCCGTCGCGCGCGTGTTCGTCCGCGTACGCATGCGTGTCCACGTATTCGTGTTCGTGCGCGTGTTCGTGTTCGTGCGCGTGACTGTGTTCGTGCCCGTGACTGTGTTCGTGCGCGTGCTCGTGCGCGAGATCGTGTTCGTGCGCGTGATCGTGATCGTGTTCCTGCGCGTGCGCGTGCGCGTCCTCGTGATGGTCCATCGTCCTCGCCCGTCGTCCTCGCCATCGTGTTCGTCGGGTCCGCCCCACGCAGACGCATGTCATTCCCGCCCCCCCCCAACCCACCCCCCATCCCGACTCCCCCGCGCACAGTCGAGCCCTCCAGCGCCCCAGCGGATCCCACGCGCCCGTCCCGACTCAGCCGCGCCCCACAAGCCCAGACGTCGCCGAGGGAGAGGGGAGCCCCGGGCCCGGGTGTCGGGGGGGCCCCATTTCGCGCGCTGCTCCGCAGCGCGCTCAAATGGGGGAGGCACCGCAGGGAGCGCCAGCGCGACCGAGCCCGGGCCCGGGGCTCCCCTCTCCCGCTCACGACCGCTTCGCTCCGCGAGGACCGCCCTCCAGCCGGACTCGTGAGACCCGCGCCCCACGGCGCACGCTTGACACGACCCATGCCGCATGCTTGATTGCGCGGCCCCGAAGCCGCCCGACGGCATCGGTCCATAATTTTCGGAGAATGTGCCGTGAAGCGGACTTATCAGCCCAGCAAGACCAGCCGTAAGCGCACCCACGGTTTCCGTGCGCGCATGAAGACCGCGGGAGGCCGCAAGGTGCTCTCCGCCCGTCGCCGCAAGGGCCGCACGCGCCTGGTGGTCACCACCTTCGAGAAGTGAGCCCGGACGGGGGCCCATCGCGCGCCCCCGCCCCAGCGGCAACATGACGGAGGCGTACCCGCCGAGCGCCCGCGTGCGACGGCGGGCCGACTATCGCCGCATCCAGTCGAGCCGCGGGCGTGTCCACACACGCCAATTCTTGATCGTCCTGGCCAGCAGCCCGGTGGAAGCGCCGCGGCTGGGCGTGACGGTCACCAAGAAGGTCGGCAACGCGGTCACGCGAAATCGCATCAAGCGCGTCGTCCGCGAGGTGTTTCGGCGCAACCTGACGCTGTTCCCGCGCCACACCGACCTAGTCTTCATCGCCAAGCAGGGCGCCGAGCGCGTCCGCTATGGCGAGCTCCTGCGCGACCTCGAGGGCGTCCGCGAGGCCCTGGTGCGACAGCGCGATCGCCTGCCCGCGCCGACGCCGACCGGCGGAGCTGCTAGATCAGGGTCCTCCACATGAGCGCCCCTCGAAAGAACCCGCTGCAGTGGCTGTTCCTGGTCCTGATCCGGATCTACTGGTGGACCTTGTCTCCCCTGATCGGTAGCGTCTGCCGCTTCGAGCCCTCTTGCTCGCGCTACACCGCCACGTGCATCGAGCGCTTCGGCGCCTTGCGCGGGGGCTGGTTGGGGGCCAAACGCATCTGCCGCTGTCACCCGTTCAACCCGGGTGGCTACGACCCCCCGCCGGCTCTCCCCGCGCCCCCCGAAGACCGACCTCACGATGTCTGACGATCCCAAGACGCAACTGCTCCCGCTCCTCGCCCTCACGCTCGTGCTGGGTGGCGCCTACGCCGCGCTCAAGCTCTTCGGCGCGGACGAGGCCCCACCCGAGGCCGCGATCGCCGCCGGCGAGGGAGCAGGCCCGGCGGACGCCACGGAGACGCGCGGAGTGGGCGCCGAGGCGATGGAGGCTCGCGCCGCGAACGCCCAAGAGGCGCGCATCGAGACCGAGCACTTCATCGCCACGTTCACCAACCTGAACACGGCCGTGCGCAGCATGCGCATCAAGGGCGAGCGCTTCGCGAGCGAGAGCGGCGAGCTGCACGAGATGGTCAGCACCGACCAGGAGCGCTACTACCCGCTGCGCCTGGACCTCGGCGGCATCGACATCCCGGAGGACGCGGTCTGGACCATGAGCCAGCCCGAGCCCAACAAGGTGCGCTTCGAGCTGGTGGCCGACGGCTTCACCGTCACGCGCCAGTGGGAAGCCGGCAGCTCGCCCTACCAGCTGTGGTCGACGGTGCGCATCCAGAACGACGGGCGCGTCTCCCGCCCGGTGCGCGTCAACGTGCGCACGGCCCACTACGTCTCGCGCGAGGCCGAAGGCAGCACGTTCCTCGGGCGCCCCTCCCCGTTCGCGTCCTTCGGGCAGTGCTCCTACGACGAGAACAGCGAGCAGGAGCGCTTCGACCGCAACAAGCTCGATGACGACAATCCGTCGAGCATGAGCTTCGGCTTCGGCCCCGACGTGGGCTGGGCCGCCATCAGCAACCAATACTTCGCGACCCTCATCGCAGCCGAAGACGACTCCGCGGAGCGCTGCCAGATCTTCATGGACAACCGCGGGCGCCCCACCGCCGTGGGAACGCTCTTCGAGGCCGCGCTGCGCTACCCGCGCGTCACGCTCGCGGCGGGCGCCGACACGGTCGTGCGCACCCCCATCTACATGGGGCCCAAGGACCTCGACCTGATGCACGCGTTCGGCCACCGGGCCAGCGCGGCGGTCGACCTGGGCTGGTTCACGTTCATCGCCGAGGGGCTCGTCTGGCTCCTACGCTCGATCTTCGCGCTCGTCGGCAACTGGGGCCTCGCCATCATCCTGCTGACGTTCCTCGTCAAGCTCGTGCTCTATCCGCTCACCGCCGCCAGCTTCAAGAACATGGCGAAGATGAACGAGCTGAAGCCTCACATGGAGGCGCTCAACGAGAAGTACGGGGACGATCGCGAGGCCAAGGGGCAGGCCACGATGAACCTGTACCGCGAGCACAAGGTCAACCCGTTCGCGGGCTGCTTGCCGATGCTGCTGCAGATGCCCATCTGGTTTGCGCTCTACCAGAGCCTCTCCACCAACCTCGAGCTGTATCACGCGCCGTTCGCGCTGTTCTGGACCGATCTCTCGGCGCGCGACCCCTACTTCGTCCTGCCCCTCCTCCTGGGTGGCCTGATGTTCGTGCAGCAGAAGCTCACCCCCACCGCCTCCATGGACCCCACGCAGGCGAAGATCATGCTCTACATGATGCCCATCATGATCACGGGCTTCATGCTGTTCCTGCCTGCCGGCCTGTGCCTCTACATGGTCACCAACTCCGTGCTGAGCATCGCGCAGCAGCACTACATCCGCGTCCAGCTGGCCGCCAGCACCGCCAAGAAGGCGGCCGAGAAGCCAGCCTGAGCGCCACCAAGTTCATCGCCGATTCCCACGGCCTGTTGTAGGATCCGTCAAGCCCATGAGCGACCGAGACCCCAAGCTCCACGACGGCGCCCTCCTCCTCGAGGATGGCCCGGCCCCCGCCGCCACCCCGCGCCCCGAGAACGACAAGAAGGCCGAGCTCGCCGCCGACGCCCTCGAGGACATCCTGGACCTGATGGACTTCGACGTGGACGTGGACATCCGCGAGGACGACGAGCGCATCGTGCTCGACTTGGTGGGGCCGGACGCGGGCATGGTCATCGGCAAGAAGGGCCAGACCCTGGACGCCCTGCAGTTCATCCTGAACAAGGTGGTCAACCGCGACCCCGAGGGTCGGCGTCACATCGTGCTGGACTCGGGCGACTACCGCGATCGCCACGACAAGGGCTTGGTGAGCATGGCCCGTCGCGAGGCCAAGCGCGCCGTCACGCAGGGCAAGGTCGTCACGCTGCGCCCCATGAGCGCGCGCGACCGGCGCGTCATCCACCTGTCGCTGGCCAAGCTGGAGGGCGTCACCACGTCGTCGTCTGGCGAGGGGATGCGCCGGCGCATCCAGATCATCCCGGCGCGCACGCGCTGATCGGCGCGTCTCAGCCCGAAGACACCGAGCGACACGCTCGCGCCCGCGTCACCCCGACGCGTAGGCGCTGACCACCCGCTTGGCCCCGTTGCTGGGCACCGCGTAGCTCACGGCGGTGAGCGCCCCTTCGGGCGGAGCCTCCTGCGCGGTCAACACCAGCGTGCGGGGAGCGAGCTGCCGGCCCAGCCCCAGCCACACGGGCGGCGAGAACGTGGCCCGCGCGAGCGCGACGTCCACCGACCCGTGCGCGTCGGTCAGCGCCGTCGGGTGCGCGAGGTCCAGCTTGGCCTCGACCACCTGCACGCGCGACGCGAGCCCGAGGCTCCCGACCGCCGTGCGCAAGAACGCCACCCGCTTTCGGCGCGGCTCCACCAGCAGCGCGCGCAGGTCGTCGCGCAGCAGCAGCATGGGGAGCGTGGGCGCACCGACGCCGGCGCCAACGTCCAACACACGAGCGCCGCGTGGGACCAGCGTTTCGGACACCATGTGCAGCGCGTCGACGAACAAGATCTCGGCCAGCGCGGCGTCGTCGCGCGCGCTGGTCAGGTCGATGCGCTTGCCCCACAGCGAGGTCAGCGCCAGGAACGCGGAGAGGCGCTCGCCAGCGGCGTCGGTCAGGGGAATGTCGAGGCGCTCGGCGAGCGCGCGCACCTGGTCCATGGGGGCCTCGGGGACGACTAGTCGTTGACCTTCAGGATGGCATGGAACGCCGCCTGCGGGATGTCCACGCGCCCCACCGACTTCATGCGCTTCTTGCCCTCCTTCTGCTTCTCGAGGAGCTTGCGCTTGCGGCTGATGTCGCCGCCGTAGCACTTGGCCGTCACGTCCTTGCGCAGCGCGCGCACGGTCTCGCGCGCGATCACCTTGGTGCCGATGGCCGCTTGGATGGCGACCTCGAACTGCTGCTGCGGCACGATGCCCTTGAGCTTGCTCGCCAGCGCACGCCCGATGTGCTGCGCGTTGTCCATGTGGACGATGGCGCTGAGCGCGTCGAGCTTCTCGCCGTTGATCAGCATGTCCAGGCGCACCAGCTTGTTCTCGCGGTAGCCCGCCAGCTCGTAGTCCATCGAGGCATAGCCGCGTGTCGCGTTCTTGAGCTGATCGAAGAAGTCGAACAGCACCTCACCGAGCGGCAGCTCGTAGGTGATGATCACGCGGTCGGTCGAGGCGTACTGGATGTTCTTCTGCTCGCCGCGCCGGTTCTGGCAGAGCTTGATGACCGCGCCGACGTAGGCCTCGGGCACGTGGATGGAGACCGTGAAGTACGGCTCTTCGATCTTCACGCGCCCGTCGGGCAGGCGCGACGGGTTCTCGACCTCGAAGGTCTCGCCCTTCTCGTTGGTCACGCGGTACACCACGCTCGGGGCCGTGGTGATCAAGTCCAGGTTGTACTCGCGCTCCAAGCGCTCCTGCACGATCTCCATGTGCAGCAGGCCGAGGAAGCCGCAGCGGAAGCCGAACCCGAGGGCGTCCGAGTTCTCCGGCTCGAACTGGAAGGCGCTGTCGTTCAGGTGCAGCTTGTCGAGCGCGTCCCGCAGCTCGGGGTACTGCTCGCCGTCCGTCGGGAACACGCCGCAGAACACCATCGGCTTCACCTCTTGGAAGCCGGCCAGCGCGTCGGTCGCCTGGTTGTGCAGCTGGGTGATGGTGTCGCCCACCTTCGTGTCGCGGATGGTCTTGATGCTCGCGCCGAAGAAGCCGACCTCGCCTGGGCCGAGGTGATCGACGGCAACCGGGAACGGGGAGTAGACGCCCAGCTCCGTGGCCTCGTAGACGGCCCCCGTCGCCATCATCTTGATCTTCTCGCCCTTGCGCAGCGTCCCGTCCACCACGCGCACCATGCCCATCGCGCCGCGGTAGGTGTCGTACCAGCTGTCGAACATGAGCGCGCGCAGCGGCGCGTTCTCCGCGGTGTTGAACTTCGGCGGCGGCACGCGGCGGCAGATGGCCTCGAGGATCTCGCGCACCCCCTCGCCCGTCTTGCCGCTGCAGGGCAGCACCTCGGAGCAGTCGAGGCCGATCACGTCCTCCACCTCGCGCCGCACGCGATCCACGTCGGCGCTGGGCAGGTCCACCTTGTTGAACACCGGGATGATCTCGAGGTTGTTCTCGAGCGCGAGGTACACGTTGGCCAGCGTCTGCGCCTCGACCCCCTGCGTGGCGTCCACCACCAGCAGCGCGCCCTCGCACGCCGCCAGCGAGCGGCTGACCTCGTAGGAGAAGTCCACGTGGCCCGGCGTGTCGATCAGGTTGAGCTGGTACTCGGTGCCGTCGAGCGCGATGTACGGCAGCCGCACGCCCTGCGCCTTGATGGTGATGCCGCGCTCCTGCTCGAGCTCCATGCGGTCGAGCAGCTGCGCCTTCTTCTCACGCGCGGTGATGGCGCCCGTGACCTCGAGGATGCGATCGGCGAGCGTGCTCTTCCCGTGATCGATGTGCGCGATGATGCTGAAGTTGCGGATGCGTGCGGGGTCGTAGCTCATGAAGGCGCCCTTGAGGGCAACGGCTCACGCTGCGATGCGACGTCGCGTCGGGCGGCCGGGCGGCCGGGACCTTGGCGCGCAGCCGGCCCTCTTGCAACCGCAAGACCCAGGAGACACGACCGGCGCGACAGGGAGCGCGTCAGTCGTCGGCGGCGGTCAACGACAGCTGACCCGGTAGCTCGTCCGCGTGACGTCGCAGGACCAGATCGATGCCTTCGCGGATGTACACCGCGATGGGCACCTTGGTGCGGTCGTGCAGGAGCTTCAGCTGCTCGTTCTGCTCGGGGGTGATGTACACGGTCGTGGAGATCTTCTTGCGCGCCATCTGCACCGTTGTCCGCGTTGGTGCCCGCGATCTGCGAGCGAAGTGAACATACATGGCATGACGTGTACTGTCAACCGTGTGCGTAGGCTCCTTCGCGGCGGCTTGCCGATGGGGTCCCGTTGGTCGTATGCTGCGCTGCGGCTGGGGCCTCTTCGCTCGCACAGCGGGCGGCCGTCCGGCATCCTGAGAACCACTCATGATTCACCTCTTCCCATCGCACGCCTCCGTCGCGCCCGTCGTCGGCGGCGCCAGCCTCCGCGCCGCCTGGCCTTCCCGCCTGACGCTGACCCTCGCCGTCATCGCCCTGATGATGGGCGGGGTGGGCTGCAAGGGCCGTGGCTCGGACGCCGGCGAGGGCACCACTCCCGACGGCGAAGAGGAGGACGTGCTCACCAGCATGGAAGACCGCGTGCGTTGCGAGAGCGTCGCGCCCGTCACGCGTGGCATCGACGTCAACAACGATGGTCGCGCCGACATCCAGGAGCACGCCAACGGTGGGCGCCTGGTGTGCGTCGAGATCGACATGAACTTCGACGGCCGTGTGGACGTCACGCGCTTCTTCGAAGCGGATGGAACGACCGTGGCGCGTGAAGAGCACGACTACGACTTCGACGGTCGCCTAGACGAGATCGCGTACTACAGCGGCGGCGTGATGCGCCGCAAGGAGCTCGACACCACCTTCGACAACCGCGTGGACACGTGGATGTGGTGCGAGAACGGCCTGGTGTCGCGGGCCCAGCGCGACCGGCGCAACCGGGGCCGCCCGGACGTGTGGGAGATCTACGCGGACGGCATGCTCGTCGAGGCGCGCTACGACGACAACAACGATGGGCAGGTCGAGAAGTGGGAGATGTTCCGCAACGGCAGCCTGATCGAGGTGCGCTACGACCTCGACAACAACGGCGAGGTGGACCGCACCGACACGGTCCACCCCGACGACGCCGGACCGCCCGAGGAACGCTTGCGTTGCGACATGTCCGCAGCCCCGGCCACGCCCACCTCCGAGACGCCGGAGCCCCCGGCCGCCGACGACTCCACCTCGGGTGGAGAGGACACCCGCGGCGACGACACCAACGGTGAGGACGAGCTGTTCGTGCCTGACCCCGAAGACGCCAAGGGAGGCCTTTGATCATGCATTCGAGATCGTCGCGCGCGATGCGCCCGTTGCTCCGCTCCGTGTGCTGTTCGTTGGTCTGCCTGCTCTCGCTGGCTGGTGTGAGCGGCTGCAAGCGGGGTGGCACGGAGACCACCCCCCAGCAGGCCACACGCCTCACCGATCGCCCCGACGACCAAGGCCGCTGTCAGGCAGACGGTCCGCAGTACGAGGTCAGCGAGTACGACACCTCCGGCGACGACATCCCCGACGTGCGGAAGGTGTTCCTCACGGTTGGCAGCGGTAGGCTCTCCCGTCTCGTGCTCGTGTGCCGCGAGGCGGACCTCAACGGTGACGGGGTCAAGGACGTCGTCCGCTTCTACACGGACGAGGGGCGTCCCCGCTCCGAAGAGTCGGACCGCGACTTCGACGGCCGCATGGACCAGGTGACCTACTTCGAGCACGGGCGCGTGGCGCGCCTCGAGCAGGACACCAACGGTGATGGCCGCGTGGACACCAAGATCTTTTACGAGGGCGGCGAAGCCGTACGCACCGAGCGTGACCTCGCGGGACGCAGCACGGCCGAGACCTGGCAGCCCGATCGCTGGGAATACTTCGAGGACGGCCGCCTCATCCGGATGGGCACGGACCTCGACGGCGATGGCCGCGTGGACGTCTGGGACCGCGACGACGGTCGGCGCGGCGCGTAAGCAGCTCTCATGGCGCAGCAACGACTCCAGAAGGTCCTCGCCCAGGCGGGGATCGCCTCGCGGCGCGGCGCCGAGAAGTACATCACCGACGGGCGCGTGCGGGTCAACGGCAAGATCGTGACCGAGCTGGGCGTGAAGGTGGACGATCACCTCGACCGCGTGGAGGTGGATGGCCGGCGCCTCGTGCGAGACGCCCCGGTCTACTACGTGCTGAACAAGCCGCGCGAGGTCGTGAGCACCCTGCACGACCCGGAGGGGCGCGAGTCGCTCGCCGACATCATCGAGAAGCTCCCCGAGCGCGTGTTCCCCGTGGGGCGCCTCGACTACCACACCAGCGGCGCGCTCTTGCTCACCAACGACGGCGAGCTGGCCGAGGCGCTGCTGCGGCCCAGCGTCGGTGTCCCCAAGGTCTACGCTGCGAAGCTGCAGGGGCACGTGGACGTGCCGCAGCTGGACGCGCTGCGTAACGGCGTGAAGCTCGACGACGGCTATGTCACCAAGAAGGCCGAGGTGTTCGTGCTGCGTACCGAAGACCGCTCCACCTGGGTCCAGATCACGCTGCGCGAGGGCAAGAACCGGCAGATCCACCGCATGGGCGACGCCATCGGCCACCGCGTCCAGCGCCTGACGCGTCTGTCCTTCGCCGGCGTGTCCACGGAGGGCCTGCGCCCGGGGCAGCAGCGCCTGCTCACCAAGAAGGAGCTGGACGCCATCCACAAGTCGTTCGTGACGCCCTTCAAGCGGCGCAAGCGCGAGGGCGCGCCGGGCACGGGTCAGCAAGCCCCCGAGGCGTTCGACGGGGACGACGAGCAGCTCCTGGACGACGACTACTAGGGGGCGGACCGTGTCCCAGCGAGCCCCTGACCGCGCCTCCTCGCCCCTCTTCGGAGAGCCGCACGCGCCTGGGGACTTCACCACCGAGCGGCTGCGCTGGCTGATCGACCTGCGCTTTCTGGCCATGCTGGGGGTGCTCATCGCCGCCGCGTTCGCGTTCGCGGGGAAGTACCCGGGCATCAACTGGCCGGTGATGCTGGGCGTGGTGGTGCTCGGGTCTTCGTACAACGCGGTGCTGCGTCGACGCCTGCAGCGCCGCTCCGTGCGCGCAGGCACGGTCGCCGCCGTGTCGCAGGCGCTGATCGACATGCTGATGCTGACCATCGTGCTGTGGTCGGCGGGCGGCATCGACAACCCGTTCATGGGCTTCTACATCTTCCACGTCGCCCTCATCGCGATCCTGGGCGGCCCGCGCGCCACGTTCGTCGCGGCCGCTGCAGCGTTCGCCATGGCGGGCTTCCTGGGGCTCACGTCGTTCGTGCCCGCGCTTCAGCTGGGTGTGTGGACCCCCCTGCCCGGGTGGGACACCTTTGCGCACGTCGCGGCCTTCGTGGTCACGCTGGCTGCGGCCTCGTACGTGGTCAGCCACGCGGCCGGAGAGGTGCGCGACCGCGAAGAGGCCCTCAAGGCCGCCCGTGACCGCGCCGCCCTCGAGTACCAGGTGATGTCCAACACGCTCGACGAGCTGGCCGCCGGCCTCGAGGTCGTAGACCCCGACGGCAGCCTGGCCTGGCGCAACCGCCGCGCCGAAGAGCTCAACGCCGACCTCGCGGTCGGAGGCCCGTGGACCTGCCCCAGCAGCCGCGCCTGCGAGCGCGTGAACGACACAGGCGAGGAAGCACACGAGTGCCCCGTGGTGCGGGCCCTCGACGCGGGCGAGAGCGGACGCTGTCGCTTCTCGCTGTCCGTGGACCGCGGCGAGCGCGCGTTCGAGATGATGACCTTCCCGCTCGCAGGCCGCGCCGGGCACCAGCGCGTCATGAACCTGTACGTGGACCGCAGCGCCGCGATGGTGCAGGAGCGGCAGCTGCTGCTGGCCGAGCGCCTCGCGAGCCTGGGGCGCATCGCACAGGGCGTGGCGCACGAGCTCAACACGCCGCTCGCCACCATCCGCACGCTCGCGACGGACATGCGCGACGCGATCGGCGTGTACCGCAGCGCAGCGGCCGAGAGCGACGAGCGCGCCCGCCTCGCGAACGAGGTCACCGCCGACGTCGAGGAGTCCGCCGCGCTGATCCGCAGCGAGACGAAGCGCCTGGCGAAGATCACCCACGCGCTGCTCGCGGGCGGCGACCTGGTGCGGCCCAAGCTGGAGCAAGGCGTGTCCATGGGCGCCGTGGTCGAGCGCGCGCGCGCGCTCGTCTGGGCAGGTCTACGCGAGGGGCCCACGCTGGAAGTGCACCCCGGTGTCTACGCGCTACACGTGGCCGCCGACGCCGACCGCCTCATGCAGGTGCTCGTGAACGCACTACAGAACGCCGTGGACGCCATGCGCGCGCACCCCGGCAGCGGACGCACCATCCGCGTGCACGGCCACGGTGACGCCCGCGAGGTGCACCTCTACGTGGACGACGAGGGCCCCGGCGTGGACGCGGCCATCATCGAGCGCCTGTTCGAGCCCTTTGCCACCACCAAGCCCCCCGGCGAAGGCACCGGGCTCGGCCTCTACACCTCGTACATGCTCGTCCAGGCCATGGACGGCGACCTGTCCCTCGAGTCCCGCCCCGAAGGCGGCGCCCGTGCCACGCTCCGCCTCCCGGCCGCGGACCCACCGGAGACGGCGGTGACCACCTACTTCTGATGGGAGCGTCCGCGCCGCGACGCGCCCGCCGTCCGTGGCGCGAACGATCGGCATCGGGTTTGCCTCGAGGTTGACATCCGGCGCAGCGTCCGGGATGGTACCGCCCGATGGGCGTCAGGGACCGCGCGCGGAATCGAATGGCTCGCACCGGGGGGCGATAGGGATGTACGTCCCATTCATCCGTGGAGGGCGCGTCTACGTGTTGGGTAGGTGTGACGATCATGGTCGCGACTGGACTGGCTACACGCAAGTCAGCGGGCATGAAGCTCGCCTCATCGTCCAAGACGAGCGTCGCCGGGGGTTGGGGGCCTTCAACGGTCTGGAACGAGAGGTTGGCGGTGGGCGCTCGATTGATGCCCTACTCGATGAGCAAGACGCCTTCCATCATCGGCTCGTTCTTTGGGTCCGGGAGATCGCGCTGCCGGCGCCAGTGCCGGTCCTCCAGGAGGAGCAGCCCGAGAACCTCCCCGTCACAACGAGCTTTGACCTAACCGTCTTCGACGCGCGTTCGGGGGCGCCCATCTCTGGCGTGGTGCTGCAAGTTCGCGATGCAGGGGGCACTACCCACGACCTGACCACCGACAGCGGCGGGCGAGTCGAGATCTCCAGTATCCCGATGGGACCATGCCACGTGAGCAGTTCGATCGCCGAGTCCCTCTCGCTGGAGCATACGGTGGTTCAGGCGGCTCACGCTCAAGGAACGGCGGTGTCGGACACCGCCGAGTGGGAGAATGCACCTGACGGCAAGTCGTGGAGCTTGGCTGCGGTAACCCCGCACCGCATACGCGCGGGGGACTCCCTTGCGAGTATCGCGACGATCCATGGGTTGAGCGAAGACGCCCTGCTCACGTTCAACTTTGGAGGCACCTCGGCGGACCTCGTGGATGAAGGGCTCGTATGGAGCGTTGGGTGTGTGCAGCGTGACCCGGATACCGATCGACCGAGTCTGACGGCGGATGCAGACCCTGGAGTCATCTACGTCCCCGCTCCATTTGCCCGAGATGTCGCGGGTGCGCCAGGTCAGCTGCTCCCCGTGCGCTGGGCCAAACCATTGGTGCATCGGCTCCACGCCGACGGGTGGCCGATTCCCGACACCCCTTTTCGGATCGAGTTGGCGGGGGGTGAGATTCGGGCGGGTCGCACCTCGCGCGCAGGCATCGTCGCCCTCGCGGAGTACTCCCGTGGTCCATACGCCGTGTCGTTCCCCGACACCGAAGACGTGCTGGCGAAAACACTGGCAACGGAAGCTCGTGCGGGGTTCGATGGTGAACTCCTGCACCCAGCGCTCCGTCTTCTCATGATGGGGTCAACGCTGGCAGCCGCGGCGATCGACGCGTACGATCACTACTTCAACACGTTCACGGGAAACGGTTTCGTGGAGGACGTGTATCACCTCGTCCAAGATGACGATCAGCGCAGCCTGTTCGAAAGTCTCATGGGTTTGGCGAATGCGGGACCTAGGCGGCGTGTCGGGTTCGTCACACCCGACACGTCGGGGAACGAGCCATGATGGTGCCCTACACACTCGTGAGGACACCCGATGTCTCCGTGATTACGGAAGGCGCAGTCGTTTCATATCACGCGGAGCCCATCGGCACGCCACGAACCACCGTGACCGCGCAAGGAGAAGTCGGGAGCGACTGGTTCATGTGGGTGAAGTGGCGGCTCACGGGTGCGGAGCACGAGGTGCTTCAGGTGCGACCGCCGTCGGGTCACCAGCGCTTCGACGTCACCTGGGACGAGGACGATGGCACGTACGTCGTCCTGTGCGGTGTGATTCTCAACGCGGCGGGTTCGTCCAATCGCACCGTGGATCAGTGGCTGGCGGTTTCGCAGATCATCAACACACAGCAAGTGATCTTGCAGACGGGTCGGCAGATGCGCCGCCTGGCCATCGTCGATCCCTCGGCGGCCTTGCCGCGCACGGAGATGATGCTGTCGGTGGTGGAGGAGCTAGCGTCGAGGACGCCCCCACGTGGCCGTAAGCTGCGTCAGCACAACGATGAGGTGGCCGAGATGCGACGCTACAAGTCGGCGCTCGCCAACCAGCTCCAATCGACGGACGGCAAGATTCGCCACGGTGTTCGGGCCCTATACTTTGCGACGGAGACGCAGGAAGCCAGACCTCTCAACGTCTTCGTATGTCGCACCAACTCTGGGGACGGTGATCAGGACTGGACGCTCTGTGACTATACATCCCCCCACACGCAGCTCCACTCCACTCATGAAGTGTCGGCCCCGAACGCACACGCTGCGATGCGGGAGCTGGTAGCGGACTGGCGCTCAGGGTTCGTCTCTGGGAACAAGTACCCGCCCGGTCGGATTCAGTTGGAGATCCCAGCTGCAGCCATCGGCGGCGCCCGGTTCACCCATCGTATGACCACGACGGGCGGCACGGGCTTGGACGCGCTGATCGAGTGGCTGACGTGGATTAGCACGGGAGCGTTCGGCGTCGCGCTGCTCCTCGCGCCTTTCCCAGGCACGACAGCCGCTGCAGTGGCGTTGGGGACCGCCATGTTCTCGAGCACGGCGGCGGGGACACTCAGCATCGCAGAGCGCCGGCATCGCGGTCTCGAGTGGTCTCTGGTCGACAGCGTGGATCTGCTCGGGTTGATGTCGGATCTGCTGACAATTGGCCGAGCGCGCCAGTTCCGCCGCGGCGCCGAGGTGCATTTCCTGAGGCCCGGCAGACGGACGCTAGAACGCTACGTGTTCTGGGGGCACGCGTCGGTGGACGTCGCCACCGCGGGGGCCACGGGGTATTTGATCGCGACCCAGGCCTACGAGGAGCTCGATCGACTCGCGAACGACCCGGATCTAACGGGAGCCGAGCGATTGCACCGCATGCAACAAGCCATGCGACGCATGGGGTTGCAGACGGTCGCCATCGGGCTGACGCTGCGCGACCCCGGAGGCGGCTCGTCTCACACCACGACACCGTCCCACCTGCCGAACGAAGGTGCGCACCAGTCGATCAGCGACAAGCTCACGGCGCTTGGAGATGAAGCGTCGCCGCCCATTCGTATCGGCGAGGGCGCGCCGCTGGAAGGGACGACGCAGCGAACTGCGGGGGGCCGTGCCGAGGTCACCGGGCGGCCCGCGGCGACCGCGGCGAGACCGCTCCGGGCGACGTGGGGCACTCAATCCTACCCGCCCGACCGGCGTGGCGGATTGTATCACGGCACGCATGGTCGCGACTTCCCGGACACCCGCGAAGGGCAGATCGCAGCTGCGCACCGGATGCTAGAGCAAGGACTTCCTGGTGGGAGCGACAACCTAGATCTGCAGCGCCACACAGCCACCAGTCTGGGCGACGCGAGCGGGTTCCGCGGTGCAGTGGAGGATCGCATGGCCGCGGGGCTGTGGGCGGTACACGACCGGGCGCGGGACTACGGCGTTGTTGTGATGCTGAGAGAGCGTGACGCGTGGAACGTTCGTGACGTCAGCCGTGACGCTGAACATCACGGGGCGCCGCCCTATGCAGGGAGAGCTGAGAACGAGTGGGCTATCCTGCGCAGGGTGGAGCCAGAGGACATCATCGGGGTGTGGGTCGCGTATTGCAACGCCCGTGGTGTCGTCACTTTGGAACAGATTTCACTAAGGGCTGGTAGGTGAGTGAGATGGAGGCGTTGAGAGCTCGCTGGTCCACACCCGACGGTCGCGAGATCGCGGGGCGTCTGCGGCGGATGATCGACGAGCGCATCGGCGCTCGCGCGTTCGATGGCTGCTTGGAGATCAACGGTCTAGTGACCGGGTTTCCCGACCCCCACGCCGAGCACCCCGAGTACGCCGACCTGCGCGGCTTCGACTTCAGCGGCTGGCGCATCGACCACAGCTTCTGGGATGCCGACCTGTCTGGTGCGTCGTTCGACGGAGCGATGCTGACCCGAGCGTCCATACAACACTGTGGGATGCAGGGCACCACGTTCCGTGAAGCCGTCTTGGAACAAAGTCAGATCTTCCACCCCAGCCCCGGTCCCGTGGACCTCGCACGAGCACGTCTCACGCAGTGCGACCTTTCCGGTGATTGGGGGGGCGCCAACTTTCGTGACGCTCATCTCGAGGACGTGAGCATCGACCAAGCCGATGTAGCGAGGGCGTCGTTCGCAGGGACCACCTGGCGCGGTACGACGAGAGTCGGCTTCAGAGACGCGCCGCTGGGCGTCGTGCACTGGAAGGACCGTGAAGCGGTCCAGAACGCGGCGCGTCACGCCCGCGCGGGTTGGTTCATGGCGTACGCCGACCCGTCGGGCGCGAGCGAACGAGTGCTACAAGACCCGCACGTACGCCCGAAGCCGACGGGGTTTCGCGCGGTGACCTTGCGGGAAGGAGCGTTCAGCGGCCTGCTCGCCGCACCTCCCGACGACCCTCGCCTGCGCGAGGCGCTCGGCGTGTTCACGTACGACCAGTACGTCAAGGATCTGGCGGAGCTCCAGGTTCGCGTCGACGGCGCCGAGGGGCACTTCGTCCTGCGGGACGCAGAGGGGCGTGCCTTCCACCCGACCTACGACCGCACCTGTCACTTCACCGAGAAGCGGGACGCTCCCTGGACGGTCGCGGACGAGCAGCTCTTCTTGGGGCGCGCCAACCGCTACCTGGCCGCCGCGCTCTTTCCTGCACCACCCATGGCGTGGCAGGCACGCGAGCAGGTGCTGCGGCCGCGGATGCTCCCCGGAGGCTTGTTCCCCATGATCATCTCGCACATGCCCAACGACATCACGTTCGTCCCGGACCGCGCCACCCTCGAGCAACTGTGTGCGGCCCGCGGTTGGGACCCCGAGTGGATGCTCGGCACGAAGGAGGCCCCATGAGCCGCTACGAACGAGCGTTCTCGAGCCGCACCCTGGCCACCCACCTGGCCGAGGCAGACGCCGAGCGTGCGCGCTGGGGGTCCCCGGTCAACGCTGGAGAGTGGCGCTGGGCGCACAACTTGGCCGACGAGGCCCTCGAGGCCTACACCAAGGCTCTGGGCTGGACGCGCGTGGCACTCTGCCCGCACTGCCACAAGCCGACGCTGCTCGCGCTCGATCTCGATGCGCTCGACCGCCCCGCGTGGCGAGCGTTCTTCCAGGGACCCGCGCCGCGTGCGTGCGCGCACTACATCGGCACCACCGGCGCCGTGGACCTCCTCGGCCTCGACCCCGGCGAGCTCTCCTTCGAGCTGCACTTGGGTCCCAGCCGCCCCTACGTGCTCCCAGACCTGCTCGAGCGCGAAGAAGACATTCGAGGCGTGCTCGCGCGCGCGAGCGTCGAGCCTGGGCACGCCGTCTACACCGTGTCCTACTATGCCGCTCCCCTCCCGCCGCGATCGCTGAGACCTCCCCCCTGGCCCGCGGGGGCCCTACCCTACGAGACCCTCTCGGGTCCTGGATGGCACCTGCCGTCTCGTGTACGCGACTTCGACGTGGCGCGCTGGCTCCACGGAGACCGTGTGCAGTGGTTTGATGCCGAAGGAGGACGTCTGCTGCGCGGCGAATGCCCGCTCCTCCCCGAAGAGGCCATCACCGCGGCTCACATCATGGACCAGGTCCTCATGCCCACTCGGCCACGGACGCTCTCGTCCTGAGAAGCAAGCGCTACCTAGCCCCGTGCCCCAAGACTCCCTCTCCCGCGCGCGATCACCTCGCCCACCCCTCGCAACCCGCAACGCCAGTCGGACTCATGAGATCCGCGACGCACGTGTCTTGCGTTTGCAACGCCCACAGCGCACGGTGTGTCCCAATGAGCCCTGGTACCGTCCTGCTCATCGACGATGACGCCGCCTTTCGCTTCGCGATGCAGAAGGCCCTGCGCCGCGCCGGGTTCGAGGTGAGCGAGGCGGCCGACGGCGAGAGCGCGCTCGAGACGCTGCGAGGCCCCGACGTGCCCGACGTCGCGCTGCTGGACCTGCGCATGCGCGGGCTCGACGGGCTCGAGGTGCTGCGCCGCCGCTCGGCGGTGCGCACGCGGGTGATCGTGCTGACCGGGCACGGCACGGTGCAGGCCGCCGTCGAGGCCATGCGGCTCGGGGCGTTCTCGTTCCTCGAGAAGCCGGTGGACGCCGAGCTCCTACGCCCACTCATCAAGCAGGCCGTGGCCGAGAGCCGGCGCGCCGAGGTCCCGACCGACGGCGAGCAGGTGCCGCTAGTGGGCGCGAGCGCCGCGACGAACGAGGTGCGCCAGTTCATCGCGACCGTGGCCCCGACCGACGAGACGGTCACCATCTTCGGCGAGACGGGCACGGGCAAGGAGGTGGTCGCGCAGCACATCCACCACGCCAGCGCCCGGCGACGCGCGCCGTTCGTCGCCATGAACGCGGCGTGCGTGCCGCGCGAGCTGTTCGAGAGCGAGCTCTTCGGGCACAAGCGCGGCGCGTTCACGGGGGCCACGGCGGACCGCCTGGGGCTCTTCCGCGAGGCGCACGGCGGCACGCTGTTCATCGACGAGCTGGCCGAGCTGCCCATCGAGAGCCAGGCCAAGCTGCTGCGCGCGCTCGAGACACGCCTGGTGCGTCCCGTGGGCGACAACAAGGAGCACGCCGTGGACGTGCGCATCGTCGCCGCCACCAACTGCGATCTGTGGGCCGAGGTGCAGGCGGGGAACTTCCGCGAGGACCTCTACTTCCGCCTGCAGGTGTTCCCCGTGCTGCTCATGCCGCTGCGCGAGCGCGTCGACGACATCCTGCCGCTCGCCTCGCACCTGCTGGCGCGCCTGGGCTACCAGAAGGTCACGCTCAGCGCGGACGCGCAGCGGGCGCTGGTGGAGTACCACTGGCCCGGCAACGTCCGCGAGCTGCTGAACGTGCTGCGGCGCGCCGCCTTGTTCGCCGAGCACGACGAGATCAAGGGTGACCTGATGCGCCGCATGGTGTCTGCGAGCGTGTTCGGGCACGCCGCGCCGAGGGCCATGCACGTGCCCATCAGTGTCAGCGGTGCACAGGCGACCGTCCCGCCCGTGCCCGTCAACGGCGCGCCGGGCCCCGAGCTGGAGAGCGGCGAGCGCACGAGCCTGGCGGACGTCGAGCGCGCGCACATCGAGCGCGTGCTCCGCCAGATGGACGGCAACGTCACGCGCACCGCGACCGCCCTCGGCATCGACCGCCGCACGCTGCAACGGAAGCTCAAGGCCTATGGGCTCAGCGCGGAGACGGACTGAGCGCGCGTCGCCGCGTCTCCACAAGCTGGCCGCGAGCGTGTGCTTCGCCAGCTGCCTGGGGTGCGCGCACGCCGCGGCACCGCCGCCGGAGAGCGCGCCGGTCGAGCCCAGCACCCCGCCCGCCTACGTGGTGACCTTCCGGCTGCAGGACGCGGGCGACGACGCCGACGGAGTTCCACGGACACGCATCGACTTCGTGATGCACAGCCCCGGCGCGCCCTCGCACGTGGAAGCGCTCGGCACCGAGCCGGGCGGCTGCGTCGACCGCCCCGCGCGCGAAGGCGAGCTGCTGCGCATCGGCTGCTGGTGGGGGCCGAGCGAGTGCCAGTGGGTGGCGCGGCGGGACGCGACCGGCATCCAGTTGCTGCGCGCCGAGGGCCCCCGCGAGGGGCTCCCCCCCGCCACCGTGGACAACGCCGCCTGGGAGGCGCGCGCACACCTCGAGCTTCCGGCCGGCACGGTGGTGACACGACTTTCGGACTGAAGTCGCAGGGGCGAGAACGGACTGCTACCGTGGTCCGCATGTGGCTCGCCCGAAGGAGGACGCAGCAGACGCCGGGTGCCGCCGCGGGCCGTTCCACGTGCATGGTGCTCCTGCGCTGCGCCCTGGCGAGCCTGGCGGCTCTGGCGAGCGGCTGCGGCGCGTCGCTCAGCGGCGTCCAGCCCGCCCGGCTGACGCCCGAGTCGCACCTGAGCATGAGCACGTCCATCTCGGTCAACGCGCCCGTGGGGTCTGCCGGGGATACCCTCGAGACCCTACGCGACCTCTCGACGGTCGAGGGAGTGCTGGACCCGCCGGAGATCGAGCTGCTCTCGGCGGCCGTCAATGGCGGGGCCCTCAACCCCCCGATGGTGGACCCCTCCGTCAGCCTCGCGTACGGCGCCCACCGCCTGGTCGAGCTGGGCGCGCGCATCGGCGGATCGCACATCGGCATCCAGGGACGCGTGCAGGTGCTGCGCGTGGCGCCGGGCATCTACGGCGTGATCGGCATCCAGCTCACCAGCTCGCTCTCCACGCTGCCCGTCAACCGCTTCAACGACCGCGTGTTCGTGGAGCGCTACCGGCGCCTGGACGTCGGCTTCCCCCTGCTGCTGGGGTACAGCTCCTCGCGCGTGCATCTGTGGGCGGGGCCCAAGCTGCTGGTCAGCCGCGTACGCACGCGCGGGCACCTGTGCGTGCGAGAGAACGACGCCTGCGCCGACCAGGTCACGTTCCGGGGCACGGGCAGCCTACGCTACGTCGCCGGCCAGCTCGGGATCGCGCTCGGCAAGCGCCGCTTCTGGATCGCGCTCGAGCTCACCATCGCGCGGCTGCGCGGCGACGGCATGCTGAGGGGCGAGCGCGGCAGCACCGTCATGGAGTTCGCGTACGACCCGGACGGGCGTGTGGTGCAGCCCGCCATCGGGCTCATCGCCTGGTTCTGACGCCGCTCGGGGCGCCGCTCAGGGCGCCTCGAACGCACCGCTCGCGACCTGTACGCGGACCCGCGCGACGCGCTTCACGGCCAACCCCGCGGCGGCCGCGCTCGGGGCGGGATACGCCTCCTCGGACACCCGCACGTGGATGTGATTGTCGTGGTTCGGCCAGTGCTGCAGGTGCACCCCGTCGGAGTAGAGCGGCCGCAGCGCCGCATCCACCGAGCCGTCCAAAACGGCGTCGTCCGCGCCGTCACGCGTCGGGTAGATCAGCTCGCGGTCGAGGAAGGCGCGCGTGACGCGACCGCTCTGGTAGAAGGTCGCGAACATGCGCGCGTTCGCGTACGCACCGTAGCCCGTGACGGTGCCCGGCACGCACTCGCGACCGTCCACGTACATGACCTGGCAGTAGCTGCGCCAGGGCGCGAGGCCGTCGCTGCCGTAGAGCGAGATGTCCACGTCCTTGCCGCGCTGGTGCGACGCATGGCGCGGGTAGCCCGTGTCGGTGCCGGGGGTCTCGCCGTCCCACTGCGAGAAGTCCTCTGGATAGAACGGCGCGTACCCCGCGGCAGCCATGGACCGACCTGCGAAGCGCACCAGCATCACGAGGTCTCGCCGTCCGAACTGGTAGCGCATCACCGTCCCCGCGGTCCAGTCGTAGCCGTCCACCGCGGGGTCGATCGGCAGCGGCAGCTGCAGCAGCCGCGCGCAGTCGGCCTCGCACACCTCGCCGTCCTCGAAGGGCGTGCGGGTCACGCTGAGGGTCCCGTCGATGGCCTCCGCGGCCGTGAGGCGCAGCCAGTGTGTGCGCGCACTCGTGGGCTCGAACACGGCGAGCGTCCGAATCCCGCGGCCCCCGTCGGTCAGGCCGAGCAGCGCCGGGCCCGTGCCATCGAAGCGCTCCACCGTCATGACCACGGCCGCGCGCGTGGGCGTGAAGTCGAAGCGGAAGGCCACGTGCTCCGAGGGCGGTACCTCGATGCGGTAGACGCGCTCTTCGTGCGCAGCGAGCGTCACCGCCGTCACCCCGTCGCCGAGCACCGCCTCCCCCGTCACCAGGTCGGGTGGCGCGACGCCAGGGTCCGTCTGCTGCGCGTCGGGCGCACCCGCGTCGGGCGCCCCGTCGCCGAGGTCGACGTCATCCGTCGGACCCGCGTCCTCGAGCCCCGCGTCACCACGCGGGACCAGCCCACCGTCGTGTGTGGGCGGCGGGCCATCTCCTACCCGCACGTCGCAGCCGACCTGCAGCAAGGAAACCACGAGCGCGAGCACCGACCCGATCCGCAACGTCGCCATGTCGACGTTGATAATATGACTATTCAGTCACGTCAAGAGTGAACGTGTCATCCGCGCGTGATGCCCGGCGGTGACGCCCGCGGAGGGGCTGGTAGAGTCCCGCATGGCCAGCCGCCGCAAGCCCGAGCGCCCCCCTGCTCCCGCCCCCGAGCCTCGGCGTGAGGGACGCGGGAGCGCAGTCCCGCCGCGGCCCAGCCCTACGAGCGTCACGCTGCTGGCGCTCGAGGACATCGCCGGCGCCGCTATCGTGCTCGACCGCGAGCTGCGCGTGCTCGACTTCACCCCCCTGGCCGAGCAGCTCATGGCAGCACCGCTCGCTCGCGGGGTGTTCGCGGCCAAGGCGCTGTGCGGCGAGGGCGACCAGCGCCCCGTCGCGGAGGCGCTCGCCGCGGGCCAGCCGGTCGCTGCCGAGGTGCCACGGGTCCATCCGGAGGGCGGCACCCGCGTGCTCTACGTGCGCGGGACGCCCATCCGCCGCGCCGGCGTGATCGAGGGCTTCGTGCTGCTGCTCGAAGAGAGCGGCTGGGAGCAGGAGGCCCCCGACGCGCCGGTGGAGCGCTTCTCGCTGCTCACGGCGGACCGCGCGATGAAGCGCCTCCTGCGGGACATCGAGCGCGTCGCGCGGCGCAGCGCGACGGTGCTGGTGCGGGGCGAGACCGGCACCGGCAAGGAGCTCGTCGCGCGCGGTATCCACGCGGCTTCCGACCGGCGCGACGGGCCTTTCCGCGCGATCAACTGCGCGGCCCTGCCGCCGCACCTGCTCGAGAGCGAGTTGTTCGGACACGTGCGGGGCGCGTTCACGGGCGCCGTGCGCGACGCGCCGGGTCACTTCCGGCTCGCCACGGGCGGCACGCTCTTCCTCGACGAGGTCGCGGAGCTCTCGCTCGAGCTCCAGGCCAAGCTCTTGCGCGTGCTGCAAGAGCGCGTGGTGGTGCCCGTCGGTGGCCGCGACTCGATCCCCATCGACGTCCGCGTGGTCTCGGCCACGCACCGTTCGCTGCAGGCCTCCGTGGCGGAGGGCTCGTTCCGCGCGGACCTCATGTATCGCCTTCGCGTGGTGCCGCTCTTCATCCCGCCCCTGCGCGAGCGGGGCGACGACGTGCTGCACATCGCGCGACGCTTCATCGAAGAGCAGAACGCCCAGGGGGAACGGCAGGTGCTGAGCCTCTCGAGCGGCGCGCGCGCACGCCTCCTCGCGCACCCGTTTCCGGGCAACGTGCGTGAGCTGCAGAACGTCATCGAGTACGCGTTCACGATGGGCGACGGCCCGGTGCTGATGGAGTCCGATCTGCCCCCCGAGCTGCGCGAGGCGCAGGCGGCCGACGCCCAGCACGACGGCGCACCGCACGACGACGGCCGCGCGCACGTCAACGTCCCGCGACCACCGCGGGACCCCGGCGGGAGTCCCGCGCCGAGCGACGGTCGGGCCGCGTACGGGGCCGCAGCACAGCGCGACGAGGCCGCACGCATCCGCTATGCCCTCGAGCGCGCGTCCGGCCATCGCGGTCGCGCCGCGCAGAGCCTGGGGGTCAGCCGGGCGACGCTCTGGCGCCGCATGCGCGCGCTCGGACTGCACGAGTGAGCGTCAGCGCGACTGGCGCGGCGCCCCGGCCTACCCCGCGCAGGTCCCTCCCGCAGCAGCCTGCTCGTGGTACGCGCTCATGCCTCCGCGCATCGACGCCACCCGCTTGAACCCCATCGCCTCGAGCGTGCGCGCCGCACCCGCCGAGCGCCGCCCGCTGCGACAGATGACCACGACGGGCTGCTCGCGCGGCGCGTCGGCCATGCGCGTCTCGAGCTCACCCAGCACCACCGACTCGGCGTGCGCGATCTTGGGCAGCTCGCCGACCAGCTCGTCGGGCTCGCGCACGTCCACCAGCCGCACCTCGGCCTCGGCCTCGCGCACCCACTGCGCGCTGACCTCCGGTGTTCCGTCGCTGAGCCGCTCCACCGGCGCCCAGCCACGCTCCGCAGGCAGGGCCGTGTCCCCCTGAGGCGCGAGCCCGCAGGCGAGGTTGGCGGGCACCGCCACGTCGATCTTGGACGGTAGCGCGAGGTTGAGCTCGCTCATGATGCCGACGAACTGCTCCTTGGTGCGGCCCCCGCCCAGGCGCGGGTTCCAACGCTTCTCCTCGCCCACGGTGCTCATGGTGCGCCCGCGGTAGTCGTGGCCGGGCCAGATGCGGGTGTCGTCGGGCAACGAGAAGACCTGCTGTTGTACCGAGTCGTAGAGGGTCCCGGCGTCGCCTTGCTGGAAATCCGTGCGCCCGCAGCCCCGGATGAGCAACGCATCGCCCGTGAACACGTGCTGATGATCCGCCGTGACGTAGCTGACGCAGCCGTTGGTGTGACCCGGCGTGGCGCGCACCTCCAGCGTGATGCCGCCCACTTGCACGCGATCGCCGTGCCCGACCTTCACGTCGGCGCACGCGGCGCCAGCGCTCTCGCTGACCACGGAGCGGCTCCCGAGCCGTTGGCGCAGCAGCCCGGAGCCCGTGATGTGATCCGCGTGGGCGTGCGTCTCGAGCGTGTGCACGAGCTCGAGACCGAGCTCCTGGAGGAGCTGCGCGTCGCGCTCGACCTGGTCGATGACCGGGTCGATCAGCGCGGCCTTACGCGTCTCGGGGTCGGCCACGAGGTAGGTGTAGGTGCTGGATTCCGGATCGAAGAGCTGTCGAAAGAGCATGATGACCTCCGAGCGCTGACTACAGCACGACCCGTGCCAGCTGCGCGACGGCTGTTTCGCGTGCTTCTGCAACACGTTGCAACAACGTGAGACGTGGCTGCAACACCTGCGATCAGCCCGTGCAACATGCGGCAAGGCTCCAGGCGCAAGACGCGCGTGGAAAACGCCTGGCACGCGCCTCCTGCGCCGCGCTCCACGTTGGCACACGCCGTGCTTATCCGGTCCGCATGGTCTCTCCTTTCTTCTCGAGCGCCAGCCTGCACGGACTGCTCGGCGGGCTGCTCATCGGCCTCGCGGGTGCGTTGCTCTGGTTCTTCAACGGGCGTATCGCTGGCATCAGCGGCATCACGGCCGGGCTCTTTGCGGGCCCCTTGCGCGACGCCTCGTGGCGAGCGGCCTTCTTGGTCGGGCTCGCGCTGACCTCCGTCGTCGGCGCCCTCGTGGCGCCCCACGTCTTCGGCACCGCTGCGCCCGTCGACGGGAGCCGCATGGTCGTCGCGGGGCTCTTGGTGGGCGTGGGCACGGGCCTGGGTGGCGGCTGCACCAGCGGACACGGCGTGTGCGGCCTCGGCCGCTTCTCGCGTCGTTCGCTGGTCGCCACGCTCACGTTCATCGGAGCGGGCATGCTCACGGTCGCGTGCCTGCGGCTCGCGGGGGGGCTCTCGTGAGGAACCTCGTCGCGTTGCTCGCAGGCGTGCTGTTCAGCGCGGGCCTGATGCTGTCGGGCATGACCGACCCCGCGCGTGTCATCGGGTTCTTGGACCTCGCGGCGTGGGACCCGACGCTCATGTTCGTCATGGGTGGCGCGCTGCTGGTCACCACACCCACCTTCCTGCTCTCGCGGCGCCGCGCGCGGCCCGTGTTGGACGCCACCTTCCACCCCCCGACGAAGACCGCCATCGAGCCGCGCCTCGTCGGAGGAGCGGCGCTGTTCGGCGTGGGCTGGGGTCTCGTGGGGCTCTGCCCTGGACCGGCGCTCACGTCGCTTGCGACCGGGCGCGTCGACGTCCTGCTGTTCGTTGTCGCGATGATCGCGAGCCTGTGGGCGGTGAGGCGCTGGGACCTCTCACGTGAGGCGCCGAGTGACACCGCGCGAGGAGCAGCAACCAGCGATGTCTGAGCGTGCCGCACGTGCCCCGGGTCCGAGGCTGCCGCTGCCCGAGTGGGCGCGGGGCTACGACCGGGACACGTTGCGCGCCGACGCCATCGCGGGCGCCATCGTCGCTGCGGTGCTCATCCCGCAGGCCATGGCGTACGCCACCCTCGCCAACCTTCCGCCCATCGTGGGGCTCTACGCCGCGGCGGTGGCCCCCCTGTTCTATCCGCTGCTGGCGAGCTCACGGCGACTGGCCGTGGGCCCCGTAGCGCTCGACTCCATGTTGGTCGCCGGCACGCTCGCGAGCATCGGCGCCGTGGCCGTCGGCGAGCGCGTCGCGTATGGCGCACTGCTGGCGTTGATGGTGGGAGCCGTGCTGTTCGTGCTGGGCACGCTGCGCTTCGGCTTCGTGGCCAACTTCCTCTCGCGTCCGGTCGTGCTGGGCTTCACCGCGGGCGCCGCGCTGCTGATCGCCTCGGGGCAGCTCGGACCCCTGCTGGGTGTGCGCGTGCCTTCGGGTGGAGGCCTGCCCGGGGTCGTGCGCTCCGTGATCGAGGCCGCGCCGCGCACGCACCTGCCCACCCTGATCGTCGGAGCGAGCAGCGTCGCTCTCCTGCTCGTGCTCCGGAAGCCCCTCCCCCGCGCCTCCGCCCCCTTGGTCCTCGGCGCCGCACTCGGCGCGTCCCAACTGCTGGATCTCGCGTCGCTGGGGGTGCGTGTGGTGGGCGAGCTCCCGCGCGGTCTGCCCATGCCGCGCCTGCCCGACGCCGCGTTCGTCCGAGACGCACCGTTCGACCTCCTGCTGCCTGCCGCGCTGACCATCGCGCTGGTGGCGTTCACCGAGGGCATCGCCACTGCGCGCGCGATGACGGACGCGGGCCAAGTGGTGCGCCCGAGCCGTGAGCTGGCCGCCTTGGGCGTCGCCAACCTGGCGGCTGGGCTGTGTGGGGGCTACCCGGTCACGGGTGGCCTGTCGCGCTCCGCCATCAACCGCGGCGCCGGCGCGCGCACCCCGGTCGCCGGGATGGTGAGCGCGGCGCTGGTGGCTGCGGCGCTCGTGTGGGCCACCGGTGCGCTGTACGCGCTGCCCATGGCGAGCCTGGCGGCGTTGGTGATCGTGGCCGTGCTGAAGCTCATCGAGGTGTCCGCGGCGCGCCGCATCGCACGCACGAAGCGCCGCGACGCCGTCGTGCTCGGGCTCACCCTCGTCGCGACCGCGCTGCTCGGCGCGCAGACCGGCCTGTTGGTGGGGGTCGCGCTGTCGGTGGGGGCGTTCTTGGTGAGCACGTCGCGCCCACACTTCGCGCTGCTCGGGCGCATCCCCGGCACGCAGAGCTACCTCAACGTCGACCGGCATCCGCACGCCGTACCGACCGACGGGGTCGCCGTGCTGCGCATCGACGCGCAGCTGTACTTCGGCAACGTGACGTTCCTGCAGGACTGCGTGCGCGACCTGGTCCGCGATCACCGCGAGCGCGGCGAAGCGCTGCACACGCTGGTGTTGGAGGCCGCGGGGGTGAACGACCTCGACAGCGCGGCGGCGGAGACGCTCGACGCGCTCGACCTCGAGCTCGAGCAGGCGGGCGTGCGGCTGTTCATGTCGCGCGTGAAGGGCCCCGTGCGCGAGGTGCTGGCGCGCACGACCATGCTGCAGCGGTTGGCCCGCACGGGGCGCATCTTCCTCGGTACGCACGAGGCGGTGGTGCGCGCGACCAGCCACGAACCGCTCGTCGGTCGAGACCCGGAGCTGGACCCGGACCCCCGCGCGCTGCCCGACCGGCTCGGCTGTGGCGAGACCGCACGGCGCTTGATCGCCACTCCGGCCAAGTTCGAAGCAGGCCATGGGATCTGAGCGCAATTTTCGTACACCACGCGCGACAACATGCAGCCCGCAGCGCTCGATAGCGCAATCCCATCGCAAAAATACACGCTCCGACCCTGTTTCAATACGGAAACAAGCGTCCGAAGCGACAGCTCATCCGGCCACATCCCTGGTTGATCACCGCGCATCGTGCTAACCACAAGGCCTCGGGTCCGGAAATCACGCGGGGATGAATGTTCCCGCGGCCGCGCGCTACCAAGCCCGGGGTCCTTACGGAGGCAGCGATGAGAGCCAATAGACTGGGATTGTTCTGTGCAGTGTGGGGGGCGCTCGCCCTCGGGAGCGCGAGTGTCACATCGGCGCAGTGTCCAGTCGGACCGGCCGGAGCCGACATCACCGCCCTCGTGAACGAATGCACGATGAACGGCTACATGGTCTTCATTGGCACGCCCAGTGCGGAGATGCTGATGGGGACCGCCGGAGACGACTGCATCTTCGGGCTCGGTGGCACGAACTTCATCAACGCACTCGGAGGCGCGGACTGCATCTACGGCGGCCCCGACCAAGACATCATCAACGGCGGAGGCGGCGCCGATACCATCTGGGCCGGGAGCGGCAACGACGTCGTCAACGGAAATGGCGGCGACGACGTCATCTTCGGCGGCGACGGCAGCGATACCCTGATCGGAGATAGGGGGAACGACACCATCAATGGCGAAGGTGACGCGGACACGATACTTGGCGTCGGTGGTGCGGACGTACTCTCCGGCGGCGATGGTGACGACACGATCGACGGCGGAGGCGGCAACGACCAGATTTCGGGCAACGCGGGGAATGACACGGTCGTGGGCGGGACAGGCGTGGACACCATCTTCGGCAACGACGGCGCGGACGAACTCCGCGGTGGGAACGGAAACGACATCATCGATGGCGGAGCTGACGACGACCAGATTTTTGGGGAAGGCAACATGGACACGCTCGTGGGCGGGCCCGGGGCAGACACTATCGATGGCGGAGCGGGAGGCGACACGATCAACGGTGGTGATGGTGACGACACGTTGCTGGGCGGAACGGGTACGGGCGTCGACATCATCAACGGCGACGACGGTGACGATCAGATCCAGGGCGGCGAGGGTTCCGACGTGCTTACGGGAGGTCTCGGCGCCGACACGATTGATGGCGAGTCTGGCGACGACGTGATCTTCGGCGGAGATGGCGGTGACACGCTAAACGGGGGCACCGGCGCCGACACGATCAACGGCGGCGACGGGAACGACACGATCAACGGCGACGACGACATGGACACGTTGAACGGAGATGCGGGCGACGACATCATCAACGGCGGCGCCAACTCGGACATCATCAACGGTGGCGACGGGAACGATCAGCTCTCCGGCGGCACGGGTCCCGACACGATCCACGGCGACGCGGGCGAGGACCGCATCTTCGGTGACGGTGGTGCCGACACGCTCTTCGGCGACGCAGGGCGCGACCTGATCTTTGGTGGCGGCGCCGCCGACGTCATCCGCGGTGGGGCCGACAACGACACGTTGCACGGCGGCACCGGAAACGACGACCTCTTCGGCGAGGCGGGCCGCGACAACCTCTTCGGCGGGGTGGGCCAGGACGACCTCGACGGCGGCACCGAGGACGACTTCTGCAACAGCGGCGATCAGGTCGACACCATGATGAACACGTCCGTGGGCTCGGGCACCGGCCCTCCGGGTCCCGCCGCGGACGGCGACACGTTCACGAGCTGCGACGCGCTCCTGACGTACGCCACGCTCGGCGACGTGGAGGCGGTCACGGTGCACGGCCGCGCCGCGCTGCGCTTCACCACGCAGAGCGAAGCGGGCACACAGGGCTTCGAGGTGTTCCGACGCGAGGGTGAGGCGCTCGTGCCCGTGGGGCCTGCGCTGGTGCCGGGTCTGATCAGCGCGCCGCAGGGCGGGACGTACTACGTCGCCGACGCCGGTCTGCGCGCGGGGGCCACCTACAGCTTCGTCGAGGTCACGGTGGACGGACAGCGCCACGGGCTGGGCGAGCGCACGGTGGCCCAGGGTGGGGTCGCCGACGTGACGCTGACGGACGGGCTCTTCGCGGCTCCGCACACGCCCGTAGCGGTGCTCGCGGCGACGCCGAAGGCCGGTGACGAGCCGGACACGGCTCCGGTCGCGCTCTACCTGGGTGTCGGGGCGACCGGGGTGTATCGGGTCGACGCCACGCAGATCGCGGCGGCGCTCCAGCTGTCTCTCGTAGACGCCGAGGCACACCTCGCGGCGCACACGCTCGCGCTCACCGTGGCTGGCGAACCCGTCGCGTGGTGGAGCGAGCCAGGGGCGAGCAGCCTGCTGTTCTACGGCGAAGCCCGCGACAGCATGTACCTGGCGGACAACCTGTACCGCCTCTCCGTCGGCGCGGGCTCGGATGTCTCCGTGCGCGACGCGGGGGCCGCGAGCGGCGGCGAGGGCAGCACGTCCGAGCAGCTGGTGCGCGCCGAGGTGGACGTCACGGCTGCAACCGTGATGAACCCCGACGCCGAGCAGGACTTCTGGTTCTGGCAGTACCTGGCTCCGCGACGCAACGCCGACTTCCCCATCACCCTGCCGTCCCCCACGGGTGCAGGCGATGCGCAGCTGGTGTTCGAAGTCCACGGCGCCACCACGCGACCCGACGCCATCGGGGAACACAGCGCCACCGTGCTCGTCAACGGCACGAACGTCGGCACGATCTCGTTCGAGGGCATGGTCCGTCGCGAGCTCGTGCTCGACATCGACGCGGCTCTCCTGCGCGACGGGCCCAACACGGTGCGGCTCACGGGCGGCGGCGCGTCGCACAGCATCGTCTGGGTCGACGCGGTGAGCGCGCGCTACACGCGTTCACTGGCGAGCGTCGGCTCGGGTGCCGGCTTCACGGCCGAAGCCGACGGGACCGTGCGCCTCGGCGGCCTGACCGGCGCCGACATCCTGGTGCTGGACGTCAGCGACCCCGCGGCGCCCGTGCGGCTGCAGGGCCTCACGGAAGAGGTCGACGGTGCTGGCGTGGCGGTACGGCTCGCTGCAGACGCCGGAGCGCGCTACGTGGCCGCGACGAGCGAAGGTGTGCGGACGCCGCGCCTGACGGTCGACTACGCCTCGGACCTGCGCCATGCGCCCGGCGCCGAGTACGTCGTGATCGCGCCCCGCGCGGTGTTCTCGGGCGCGCGTGCGCTCGTGGCGCACCGTGAGGCGCAGGGCTTGTCCACGGCCCTCGTGGACCTCGCAGACGTCTACGACGAGTTCGCCTTCGGGACGCCCGATCCGCACGCGATCCGAGCGTTCCTGCAGCACGCCAGCGAGCAGTGGACCACCCCCCCACGCTACGTGGTGCTCGCGGGCACGGGTTCGTTCGACTACAAGAACGTGCTCGGCCTGAACGGAAACCTCGTTCCCGCCCTGATGGTGAACACCGACAACGGGCTCTACGCGAGCGACACGGCGTTCGCGGACTTCAACGACGACGGTCGGCCGGAGCTCCTGCTGGGACGCTTGCCGGTGGTCAGCGACGACGAACTACAGGCCTTCGTCACGCGCATCGCCGCGTACGAGGCCAACCTCGACGCGCAGACGGACCGGACGCTGTTCCTCTCGGACGGCTCGGACTCGCGCTTCGACGTCGCGACCGACGCGCTGACCGCGCTCGTCAACGTCCTCTCGGACGCCGCGGCGGTCGAGCAGCTCTACCGCTCGAACCTCAGCCTCGATCTGACGCGCACGCGGCTCTTCGAGGCCCTCGACGAGGGCGTCTTCTGGGTCAACTACACGGGCCACGGAGCGCTCAACGCGCTGGCCAGCGACGGGCTCCTGACGGCCGCGGACGTCCCGACCCTCAGCGCTGCCGAGCTGCCCTTCTTCACGACGATGACGTGCACGACGTCGCGCTTCGAGCTGCCCGGCTTCACGAGCTTCGGCGAGGCGATGAGCAACTCCGAGACGTCCATCGGTGTGTGGGGCGCCTCCGGGCTCAGCGCCGAGGAGCAGGCCCAGCCCATGCTGCAGGGCTTCACGCGCGCCCTCTACGGAGACGCGCGGACGGTGGGTGAGGCCATCGAAGGGGCCTACGGCGCGCTCGCGGACAACCACGGCAGCGCGCGCGACATGTACGCCATCTACAACCTGCTGGGCGACCCCGCGACCCAGCTGAAGGACCGCAGCCCAGAGTTCATCATCCCGCCCAGCGAGGACGCCGGAACGCCGGGCGCAGACGCAGGGTCGGGACGCCCCCTCCCGACGGGCGACGCCAGCGTGGCCGTGGACCTCGGCGGCGGTACGACGACGCCCCCGCCCGGTGGCGACATGAGCGGCGGAGCGTGCAGCGCGGGTAGCGGAACCGATGGTCGCACCGTGTGGCTGCTGGCGCTCGCGGTGGTCGCGGCGGGCGTCCGCCGGCGGCGGCGCTGAACACGCGGGGGCGCGGTCGCGTCCCCGAGGTGCACCCTCACGCGCGGCGCTCAGCTGCGTGTGAGCTCGGCGAGCGTGGCGCGCGGCGCTCAGCTGCGTGTGAGCTCGGAGAGCGTCGCGTCCCCTTGCGACTCGCCGGGGTCCGGGGTCGGCCCCGCGCACGGCACGTAGACGCGGAAGCCCGCACCCCCCGTGAGGCCAGCGCCGAGGTCGATGCTCCCCCCGTGGTCCTCGACGATGCGCTGCACGATGGCAAGGCCGAGCCCAGTGCCGGTGGCCTTCGTCGTGTAGTAGGGCTCGAACACGGCGTCGCGTTGGTCGAGCGGCACACCCGGGCCGTTGTCCAGCACCGACACCAGCACCCCCTCGCGCTCCGCGCGCAGCACCACGCGCACGACACCGCCGCGCGCACCGTGACGCGCGAGCGCCGCGTCGCGCCCGTTCTGCACCAGGTTGACCAGCACCTGCGCCAGCTGCTCGCGGTCCGCCCGGACGCTGGGGATGGCCCCCTCGACGCGCAGCTCGGGGGCGAGGTCGTCGTGCGCGTGGAGGGTGGTGACCTGCTCGGCCACTCGCACCAGGTCCACGTCCGAGAGCCTCGGGCGCGGCATGCGGGCGAACTCGCTGAACTCGCTCACGATGCGCTTCATCCGCTCGACCTCTTCGAGGATGGTCAACGTGGACTCCTCGAAGATCTCGTCGAAGTCGGGGTGCCGCTTGGCGTACGTCTTGCGCATGGTCTCGATGGAGACCTGGATGGGCGACAGCGGGTTCTTGATCTCGTGGGCGATCCGCCGCGCGATGTCGCGCCAGGCCGCGATGCGCTCGGCGCGTCGCAGCTTCTGGCGGGCCGACTTGAGCTCGCGTGTCATGTGGTTGAACGCGCTGAACGTCCGGCCCACCTCGCCGCCCGCCCGTTCGTCGATGGCCTGCTCCAGGTCGCCCTCGCCGATGCGGGTGGCGGCGTCCTCGAGCGCGCGCAGCGGACGCGAGAGGCGCATGGCGACGAGCGTGGCGAAGAGCAGCGCGAGCAGCGCGGCGACGGCCGCCGCGACGAGCCCCTCGCGGAACAGTCCGTCCAGCTGCGCTTCGAGGTCCGCGTCGTCGATGGCGGCCAGCAGCTCGTAGCGGTCTTCGCCCGAGGCCGAGCGGAAGGTGTAGACGTGCGCCCGCCCGCCGCCGACGCGCACCTCGGCAGGCAGCGCGTCCCCCGGCCGGACGAGCGCCGTGCGGACCGCGCTGTCGGCGCCGAACCAGCGCTCGGCGCGGGCGGCGTCCAGGAACGATCCGCCGAGCAACGCCACGCGCACGCCGTCGCGCTCCACCGCACAGCCCGTGACCCACACACGCTCGTCGCGCGCAGGCGCCGCCGAGTCCCGCACGCGCATGGTGGTGACGAACGGCTGATCACCGCTGCGCTCCAGCTCCTGGAGCAGCTCGAGCTCCCGCGCGCCGGCCAACGATGGATAGTGGCCCGCACCGAGCACACGCCCGCGATCCGCGCCCCGCGCGTCGAGCAGCAGCAGCGCATCGAACCCGACCGACTGCATCAGCGGCGGCAGGGAGCGCTCCAGCTCCGCCTGCTCGGGCCCCTGGAAGTGCGCGCGCGCCAGGTCGAGCATGACGCGGTCGACGAGCAGGTCGTGTTCGCACAGGCGCACCAGCGTGGCGCTCATGTCCGCCGCGTGGCGCGCGAGCAACCTCCGCCCCGCCTCGGTGCGCGTGTCCAGCTGCCGTGCGTACGCTTCGCGCGTGCGTGCCTCGATGCCGCGCTGCGCCAACAGCCCGACCACCGCCATGGGGAGCCACGCGACCAGCACGAAGGCCAGCGAGAGACGCACGCGCAGGCTCTTCACGGCCGGGCCCTCCTCGGCGTCGGTGCGCGCGCGGCGTCCTGCTCGCGGGTACGTGCCCGGCCCTTCGAGGGCGCTCCGGCGCCGAGCACCTCGCGCGGCCGGTGCAGCGCGTCGAGCCGCAAGCGGCCCAGCGCGTCGAAGCTCGCGCCGTGCAGCGTGGCACGGTGATACAGCACCTGCTGCCGCCCGCCGAGGACCCACGCCGCCACGTCCACCGAACGCGCGTCGGTGTCGCCGCGCAGCGTGCGCTCCGCCAGGGCCCGCGCGCGCTCGTTCTGGCCGGTCGCGGCGAACGCAGCCGCGACCAGCGGTCGATCGCCGGACAACGGGGGGAACAGTGTGGCGAGGCGCAGTTCCCACACGCCGCCGCGCACGCGCTCGGCGAGCTCGCGGCGCCCGACGCCCACGACCTGCACGGTGAACCCACGCGCGTCCAGCTGAGCTGCCAGCGCGTCGGCGACGCGCCGCTCGAACGGGTCCTCGGCGGCGACCAGGATGCGCAGCGGCCCGCCCGCCCGCGCCGAAGCGGCCCCAGGGTGCTGCCACGCGGGCAGGGAGACACCCAACTGCGCGCCGGGGACCACGCCGACGCGCTCGAGCCGCGCGCGGTCGAGCGCGCCCTCCACTGCCGCGCGCACGGCCGCGCTGGCCAAGGCGCCGCGCGAGCGGTTCGGGATCAGCAACACGGGCGAGAGCGTGCGCGCCTGCACTTCGGGGCTGCCGCGCGTCCCGACGAACGCTGCGTGCAGCTCCCCCAGCTCGAACGCGCGCAGCTCGTCCGCGCTGCTGCGAGCCGCCACCACCTGCAGCTCGCGGAGGTACGGGGCGCCGCGCGCCGCAAAGCGCGTGCCGCGCAGTCGCAGATGACCGTTCGGTTGCACGTCGACCACGAAGGGCCCCGTGCCGCGCGGCACGCCCTGCTGCACGACGATGGCGAGGGGGCTCGCGCTCAAGCGATGCGCCACCTCCCGCGCCGAGAGCTGCGTGCGTAGGCCAAGCTCCAGCGGGCCACGCGCGCGCACCACGGGGATGCCAGCCAGCAGCCACTCGTGCCGACCGCGACGAGCTGCGTCCAGCGACTCGACGACGTGCGCAGCGGTCAGCGAGGCCCCGCCGTGGACACGCAAGCCCTCGCGCAGGGTGATGCGCAGCTCGCCGCCCGCGCGCGTGGGCATCTCCGCCGCAAGCAGCGGCACCAGGCGACCGTTGCCGTCCGTGGTGTAGAGCGTGTCGTACACGGCGCTCTCGAGCGCTGCCGCGAGGGGCGTGAGAGCGTCGCCCGGCAGGGGTCGCACGAGCGCCCCATCCGCGGGCAAGACAGCCGTGCCCCCATAGGCGGGCGGCAACGCACCGTGGGCGTCCGGCAGGCGTGCGCCTAGCGCCCCGAGCCCCAAGGACGCGGCGAGCCACAGCACGGGGAGCGCAGGTCGCGTCGCCATCAGTCCACCACCCACAGACGCGACGGGCCGCCTGCGCGCGCCTCGAACGCGACGAACACGGGTCTGCCGGTCCCCAGAAGATCGCCGGCGGCGGCATGGAGGATCGTGCCGCGGGCGGGTGCCCCCTCCCAGACGAGCGTGATGCGCCCATCGGCGCCAAGCCGGAACCAACGCAGCCGGTCTTCCTGCCCGTCCCGGGTGTAGTCGCTCGTGAGCAGGTCGAGGGATCCGTCGGCGTCGATGTCCGCGCCCGCCAGGGCGGCCCCCTGCCCCCCGATGGAGGCCCGCTGTCCCGCGACCTGCCCCACCAGCGCTCCGTGCGGCGTGACGAGCGCCTCGAAGGTGCGCAGCGCACCGTCCGCCTGCCGCAGCGTGTGCAGCGTCCGCGTGTAGAAGCGAGGTGCCCGCGCGCGGGAGTCGTCCGCGTCGGTCTCGTCGTCCACGTCGTCCGATGCTGCCGCGGCGGATGCCGTGCCGGAGCGCCGCGCGGAGAGCATCCCGTCGAAGTAGTCGCGCCCCGCGACCCAGTGCGCGCAGCCGTCCGCGAACGCGAGACCCCCTGGGCAGTCCGACACGAGAGGCTCGAAGCGCAGCACGTCGCCTTGCAGGGAGAGCGCATGCTCGCCTTGGCGGTCGGAGCGGGACACCAGCACGCGCCCGCCTTGCACGGAGAACCACGCCTCCGCCCGCCGCGCGAACGGCACACGGCGGGCCGCCGCGGGCCACCCCGCCCGACCGCGCCGCACCAGACGCAGCCGCGACCCCTCCTGCACCACCGAGTACACCGTGACGTGGGGCTCGCGAGCCACCGCCAGCTCGTCGCGACCATCTCCGTCGACGTCGATGGCCGCGAGGCCGAGGAGGGCCGCGGCCTGGAAGCGCAGGTGCCTCGCGCGCACGGCGCTACCACGCACGGCGGGTGGACCACCGACCACACGCGCGAAGAACGCGTCGAGCGGCCCCGTGAAGCGACTCTCGTGCTCCGTCGCGGGCGTCGCGCGGAGGTCCACCAGCACCACCTCGACGCGCACGCGCTGCGCCTCGAGCGAGAGGCTGACGCCCAGCACGGCGTCGTGGCCCGCCTGGCGCGCCGCGGCCGCGAGGCTGACTGGCGACACATCGGCCGACGCGCCCACGCGGATGCGCCCCGCGGGCACGCCGGGCACCAGCGCGCGCTGCAGGAGCGCCGCGAGGGGTGCGGCGGCGCGCGCCTCCCGTGGCGCCGTGTGCACGAGCATCAGCGTCCCGCCCTGGTCGAGCCACGCGGGCACGTCGATGGGCGTGAGCCACGTCGGGGACGCCTGCGCTGCACCGGCTCCTCCCGGCGGCGGCGGTCCAGACGCGGCAGTCGCAGCTCCCGCCCGCGGCGCTCCAGTCGCTGCCGGCGTCGTCGCGGCCTGTGTCGTCCTCGGGCCCCGCGCCGTCGTCGTGGTCTGTGTCGTCGTCGGGCCCTGTGCCGTCGCCGGCCGCTGCGCCGTGCCGCGAGGCATCCCGAGCCCCACGGCCGAGAGCGCGAGCACGAGCGCCCACGCTCCGCGCACGTTCATGGGCTCCCACCGAACTGCTCGAGCAGGTAGGCGTCGGGGGCCGCGACCTCGGGGCGCCGCGCCTCTTCGGTGGGCACCGTCCCGTCGACGAAGACCTCGCTGCGCGCTCCCTCCATGCCCGAGTAGGCCAAGAGGCCGCTGGCAGGGTCGATGGAGGCCGTGACCACCCCACTCGGCATGGGGAAGTCCACCGCCGGTCCGTGGTGCGCCGCCTGCATGATCTCGAGCCAGATCGGCAACGCCGCGCGCCCGCCCGTCTCGTTGCGCCCGATGGGTCGGCGGTCGTCGAAGCCGACCCACACGCCCGTCACGACGCTCGGCGTGTACCCGATGAACCACGCGTCACACGCGTCGTTGCTGGTGCCGGTCTTGCCGGCGGCCGGGCGTCGCAGCGCGCGCGCCCGCTGGGCCGTGCCACTCTCCACCACGCTGGTCAGCATGCTGGTCAGCACGTAGGCCTCGGCCGGTGTCATGACGTCACGCGCTGGCTCGGGCGCAGGCAGCGCGATGTCACCCGCAGGCCCCTCGATGCGGGTCACGATGCGCGTGGGCGCCCAGCGTCCGCCCGCCGCGAAGGTGGCGTATGCATTGGTCATCTCGATCGGGCGCGCCCCGCTCGCCCCGAGGGCCAGCGCGATGGACGGGTCCAGCTCGGTCGTGATCCCCAGGCGCGCCGCGAACGCCGCCACGGCGCTCGGCTCGAGGTCCTCGATCACGCGCACGGCGACCACGTTGACGGACCCGGCGAGGGCGTCGCGCAGGCGGATGGGGCCCCGGTGCCGCCAGGTCTCGAAGTTC
The DNA here is from genome assembly GCA_020633055.1 of Sandaracinaceae bacterium. NCBI lineage: Bacteria > Pseudomonadati > Myxococcota > Polyangiales > Sandaracinaceae > Sandaracinaceae bacterium. The sequence continues at coordinate 410,772 of JACKEJ010000005.1, forward strand.
TGTGGCTGCCACTGGTCGTAGACGGCAGGGGCGTCGATGACGAGCGTGGCGGGCGTGTAGCGTCGGGACTGGATACCGAGACCGTACACGAAGGGCTTGAACGTGCTGCCCGGCTGACGCACGGCCTGCAGCGCGCGGTTGAAGCCAGCGCCGTCGTCGTAGCCCCCGACGATGGCGAGCACGTCCCGGGTGCGTGGGTCGATCACCACGGCGGCCGCCTCCGGCCCTAGCTCGAAGCGCGCCGGCGCGAGCCCCTCGTCATCCTCGCCGGGGAGCTGCAGCAGCGACACGTGCACGCTGGCCCCCTCCTCCGCGAACGCCTCGGCCGAGAGTCCGCTCGGGTTGTAGCGCGCCGCGTCCTCGAGCGACACCGCGACGCGTGTCTCGCCGATGGCGACGATCAGCTGCGCGCCCTGGTTGTCACGCTCGACCACGCGTCCCACGTAGGTGCGCCCCAAGCGCAGGTCACCGGCGGCCTCGCCGCGACCCCGCGAGGCGCGCAGCGGCCCACGGTATGCGTGACGCCCGTCGATGGCCTCGAGCCCGCCACGCACCGCAGCGCGGGTCGCCTGCTGGAGCTCGAGGTCCACGCTGGTGTGCACCGTGAACCCCCCGCGACGGTAGGCCTCGGCGTCGACGTGCTCACGCAGCGCCTGGCGCGCGATGGCCATCACCTCGGGCGCCCCAGCGCCCGACTCGGGGAGGTCGACCAGGGCAACCTCGGTCTCGCGCGCGGCGGTGATGTCCTCGAGCGAGAGGTCCGGCCAGTAGTCTTCGCGCTTCGCCTCGAGCTGCCCCAGCACGTAGAGCTGTCGCCGACGTGCCGCTTCGGGGTGACGCCGCGGGTTCAGGCGCGTGGGCGACTGAGGGATGCCCGCCAGCAAGGACGCCTCGGCCAGCGTCAGCTCCTCGGCGTTCTTGCCGAAGTAGAACTGGGCGGCCTCCTGGACGCCGTAGCGCCCCTGCCCGAAGTTGATGTGGTTCAGGTAGAGGTGGAGGATCTCGTCCTTGGTGAGCTCGGCCTCCACCCTGTACGCCAGGATCAGCTCGCGAACCTTGCGCGAGAACGTGCGCTCGGGCGAGAGCAGCAGCAGCTTGACCACCTGCTGTGTGATGGTGGACGCGCCCTGGGCCGCGCGCCCGCTGCTCAGGTCGCGCAGGATCGCGCGCAGGATGCCGACGTAGTCCACGCCCGGGTGCCGATAGAAGTCCGCGTCCTCGCTGGCGAGGATGGCCAGCACCATGACGCGCGGGATGCGCTCGATGGGGATGACCGTGCGGCGCTCGTCGTACAGCTCGCCGATCACGGCGCCGTGCCGGTCGACGACACGGGTGATCTGGGGCGGATCGTAAGCGCGCAACGTGGCCACGTCGGGCAGGTCGCGGCTGTAGTAGGCGACCACGGAGACCACGGCGACGAGCCCCAACACGAACAGCACGGCCCCGACCTTCAGCGACGCCGAGAGCACCCTGCGGGCGCGGCTCGGGCGGGGAGGCGGCGGCGGGCGGCGACGAACGGTGCGCTCGGCGCCCCGGGTGGTCGGGAGCTTGTCTGCGGCACGGGGCCGGGCGGGTACGGTCTTGCGCTTGCTGGGTGCGGGCATCGTGTGCAGTCGCCGGGCGGTCTCTCGACAGGACATATAGCAGCTCTCGCCAGAAAGCCCCCGCTGCGCGGCACCCACACGCCCTCGGTTCGTGGTAGCGTTATCGCCGATGCAGAACCGCTTCATCCGCTGCCCTCACTGCGGCGTCCCGCATGACGCGGCGGAGGAGCTTTGCCCAGTGACGGGGAAGCCCGTGGCACGCGGGGGCAAGCGCAGCGCGTCGGACCCGGCCCCCAGCGGCGCGGCACCGAGCGCGCCTGCGCCCGCCCCGACCGGGCGCCCTCCGTCTGCGCAGCCCGAGAGCGAGCCCGTGGTGTTGGGTGGCCGCTATCGCCTGACACACGTGCTGGGCGAGGGGGGCATGGGCACCGTGTGGGCTGCGGAGCACCAGCTGCTGAAGAAGGTCGTGGCCGTGAAGCTCCTGCTGCCGCAACAGCTGCACGGCGCGGCGCGCAAGCGCTTCGAGCGCGAGGCGCGCATGGCTGGGTCCATCGGTCACCCCAGCATCGTGAAGGTCTTCGACACGGGGCACCGCGAGGACGGCGCGCCCTACCTGGTGATGGAGTACCTGAAGGGCGAGTCGCTGGCGGACCGCGTCGAGACCTTCGGTGCGCTCGACGTGGCCGAGTGCGTGACCATCATGACGCAGGTGCTGGGGGGCCTCGCCGCCGCGCACGACAAGGGCATCATCCACCGCGACCTCAAGCCCGACAACATCTTCCTCGCGCGCCAAGACGACGGAAGCACGCGGGCCAAGCTGTTGGACTTCGGGGTGAGCAAGAGCCTCGACGAGAACACGCTCGCGCTGACGCGCACGGGCGCGGTGATCGGCACCCCCTACTACCTCTCGCCCGAGCAGGCGCGCGGCGACCAGGGCATCGACCACCGCGTGGACATCTGGGCGGCCGGCGTCGTGCTGTACGAGATGCTGACGGGGAGCCTGCCCTTCACGGCCGACAACTACAACGCGCTGCTGGTGAAGATCCTCATGAACACGCCGATCCCCCCGTCGCGCGTGCGCCCGAGCATCCCCCTCGAGATGGAGAACGTGGTGCTGCGCGCCATGGAGCGGGACCGCGACCAGCGCTTTCCCTCGGCGCAGGCGATGCTGGAGGCGATCAGCCGCATCCCCCCGCGCGAAGAGCGCGCCTCTCGCGTGGCGCCCGCCGCAGCGCGCACACGGGCAGGGCGCGACCACGTCACCGAGGACGACGACGGCACGCTGGTCTCCACGGACGTGCACCTCGGCGACGCGGAGCTGAGCGTCACGACCGACCTGGACGAGCCCACCGAGGTGAGCGACAGCTTCGTGTTCGACGCGCTGCGCCGTTCGCGCGTCGCGCGCGATGCGGGCACCGGCGAGCTGGAGCTCGACATCGAGGTGTCGCTCCCGATGGAGGACGGCGAGCCCGACGAGACGCTGGTGAGCGACAGCTTCGTGCTGGGCGTGCCGGGGACGCAGGGTCGCAAGCCCTGACGGCGGGCGTGCCCGCTCGCGATGGGGCTGCTAGACCGGGCCCCATGCGGCACGACTCCGACGACGTCTTCGAGCTCGCGGGCCCGCCCGCGCTGACGCGTCCCCCCGAGGACGTCATTCGTGTGCTCGCCCCGATGGTCACGCCGGCCCGTCTCGTGCGCATCGAAGCAGCCGCGCGGGGTCGCACCCTGAGCGTCATCCCCGTGCTCGACGGCCTCAGCGACCCACACAACGCGTCCGCCATCCTCCGCAGCGCCGAAGCGTTCGGCGTCCAGGCGGTACACTTGGTCCCTGGTCCCTATGGCTTCCGCGCCGCCCGCTCGGTGGAGAAGGGCAGCAGCCGCTGGCTCGATCTGCACCTGCACGTGGACGCGGCGAGCTGCGCGGACGCCGTGCGGGCGGCGGGCTACAGCCTGTTCGTCGCGGTCATGGACGGCGCAGAGACCCCCGAGGCGCTGGGCGAGCGCGTCGCTCGTGGCGAGCGCATCGCGGTCGTGATGGGCAACGAGCGCGAGGGAGTCTCGGAGGCCATGCGGACGCGCGCGACGGGCACCTACCGAGTCCCCATGGACGGCTTCGTGGAGAGCCTGAACGTGTCGGTCGCCGCCGCCACCACGCTCTACACGGTCACCCGTCGCGCGCAGCGGACGGTGGACGAGGCGGACGTCCGCGCGCTCATGGCGCGCTACCTGATGCACTCGGTCAACGACGCCGAGGGCGTGCTGGACGTGCACCTCGGCGCGCACTGAGCGGGCTCCCTCACAGCCCTCACCGCACCACGCACGTTCGCCGCGGCGACCCCGTGGACACCCCGACGCCGCACCGTCCTCCCCCGAGCGCGCCGTCGCCGCCTACGGAGCCCTCGAACGCAAACGGGCCGGCTCCGAAGAGCCAGCCCGCGTGCGTGGGTCTGCGTCGTCGCTCAGCGCGCGGCGGCGAGGGCGCGGTCGACCGCCGCCTGGAACGCCTCGTAGGGCTGGGCGCCCGAGAGGATCTCGCCGTTGATCACGAAGCCCGGCGTGCCGTTGATGCCGGCCGCTTGCGCCGCCGCCATGTCGGCGTCCACGGCCGCCTTGTGCCGCTCGGTGTCGAGGGCCTGGCGGAACTGCGCCATGTTGATGCCACCGACCTGCTGCGCGAGGCGCTCCAGGGTCTCGCGGGTGAGGTCACGCTGGTTCTCGAAGAGCAGCGCGTTGTAGGCCCAGAACTTCTCGTTGCCGCCCTGACGGAAGACCTCGCGCGCGGCCTGCGCGGCGGGGTTGGCGTTGGGGTGGAAGGGCAGCGGGAGGTCACGCCACACGATGCGCACGCGGCCGTTGTAGGTCTCGAGCAGGCGCTCGATGGTGGGCAGGACGCGCGAGCAGAAGGGGCACTGGAAGTCGCTGATCTCCTGGATCACGACTGGGGCGTTGGCCGCGCCGCGGGTGGGCGCGTTGTCGGGGATGGCGAGGTTGGTGCGCGTGGGCGCGGCTGGGGCGGCCGGAGCCGAAGGCGCTGCGCCGGCGGGCGCCGCGAGCATCTGCTGCGAGGTCGCGCCGTTGCGGATGGTCTCCTCGTAGACGCGAGCGCGCGGGGTGCCACGCTCGACCAGGGCGCGCGCCTTGGCGAGCTCCTCGTCGATGACGCTCTTGAACGCCTCGAAGGGCACGGCGCCGCGCACGTTGCGGCCGTTGATGAAGAACGAGGGCGTGCCAGTGGCGCCGAGGCCCTGGGCCAGCTGCTGCTGGGCTGTGATGGCGGCCTGGTGCTCGTTGTTGTCCAGCGCGGCGCGCAGCTGCGCCATGTTGAGGCCGACCTGCTGACCGTAGGACTCGATGTTCTCGCGGGAGAGCTCCGTCTGGTGCTCGAAGAGCAGCGCGTGCAGCGCCCAGAACTTCGCGTTGCCGCCCTGCTCGAAGGCCTCCATCGCCGCGATGGCCGCGGGCATCGCGTTCGGGTGGAACCCGAGGGGGTTGTTCATCCACACCACGCGCACGTCACGACCGTACTCCTGCACGATCTGGGACACGGTGGGCTCGACGCGCTTGCAGAACGGGCACTGGAACTCGCTGAACTGGACGATGGTCACGAGGGCGTCGTCCGGACCCTGCTGCGGCTGACGGCCCTGGATGGGCACGCGGTACACGGCGTTCGGGTCGGGCTGCGGGCGCGCCTGCTGCGGAGCCGCGTTGGGAGCCGCCGCGGGGGGGGCAGCGCGGGTCAGGCCGTCGCGGGTGATCGCGGCGTAGACCTGAGCGGCCGGGGTGCCAGAACGCACCAAGCGCTGCGCGTTCGCGATCTCGGCGTCGATGACGGTCTTGAACGCCTCGAAGGGCTGGGCGCCCGTGACCTGGATGCCATTCACGAACGAGTTGGGCGTGCCGTTGGCGCCGATCTGACCCGCGAGGGCCGCGTCGGCCTCGATGGCGCGCTGGTGCGTGTGGTTGTCCATGGCCGCGGTGTAGCGGGCCATGTTGAGACCGACCTGCTGGGCGAAGCGATCGAGGTTCTCACGCGTGAGCTCGCGCTGGTTCTGGAACAGCACGTCGTGGAGCTGCCAGAACTTCTCGCTGCCGCCCTGCGCGAACGCCTCCATGGCGGCCTCGGCGGCCGGCATGGCGTTGGGGTGGAAGCCGAGCGGAAGGTTGCGCCACACGACGCGGACCTGGCTGGGGTACTCGCGCAGGATCTGCTCCATGGTGGGCAGCACGCGGGAGCAGAACGGGCACTGGAACTCGCTGAAGACCACGATGGTCACGAGCGCGTCGGCCGGACCCTTGGCGGGCTGCTGGGCCGTGACCGGGATGTTGTAGCGGGGGGTGCCGCCCGGGTCCGCCGCGGCACCGCCACGCGCTGCCCCGACGCCCGGCGCCTCACCACCCTCGCTGGGCGGCGCGACGACCACTTCGGCCCCGTCGGCCGAGCCGCCAGCGCTGCGCTGGCCGACCATGTTGCCAACACTGAAGCTGGCGATGGACGCGATCAAGATCGCGATGATTGCTGAACCTCTACTCATTGGTATGTACCTCTCGGCGCCCGCCGATAGAAAGACGGGGCGCATGAACTCGTTGTCGTGGGATGGTGAACTGGACGGGAGAGCACGACGCGAGAGTCCGAGACGCACCTCGAGCGGGCCTCTCCGCGCAGAGACCTGCGTGGGTTCCACTCGAGGAACCACATCGTCGCCTCTGCGCACGGCACCATGGACGCGCGCTCAGTGGGTCGTGCTCGAGGTCAGCGCGGCGGACGCTCGAGGGCCCGACGCGTACCGAGCGCGCCTCCCCCAACGTTGATTGGGGGATGGGCGCAGACGCGCCGCCACACGACCGCAGCGCCAGACTGCGTGGTGGTGAAGAGCGCTAGGCCCGCGCCCGACGTCGAGCCCTGCTCCTGCTGTACCGGAGCCTGATGCCCGGGATCGCACTGCGCGCCGTCCTCCGCATCACACCACGCGGGGTTCGAGCGACCCGCAGGCAGACGCAGGCCAAGCGCCACGCCCGTCAGGGGCCTACCGGACACCCAAGCCGCCCGGTCCGCGTCCAACGCCAGGGGGGCGAGGGTGGGCGCGCTCGTTGCGCTCTGCTCGACACAGGCTCCCCGCGCATCAGCGCGTGCGTCCGCCGAGACGACGAGTACCCCGAGGAGCGCGAGCCCTGCGCACCACGTCACCGAACGCGGCGTCCTCACACGAGCAACGCAGACCGCGCCGGAGGGCGAGTCCGCTGAATGCTTGTACGTGGAGGTGGCTCGCATTGGGGCGTCAGGATACGCAAATGCCTGTGAACCGCAAGACCGCTGCCCAGGCGAGCAGCGCGGACGGCTCGTTGGTAGATGGGAGTGCCGGGGAACGAGGGAACGAAGCCGAGGGTGTGTGTGGGAGTGTGGAGTGGAGTAGGACGGTGAGGAGGCTTCGTTGCGGGGCTCGTTCCCCGGCATCCGTGGGTACAACGCGGGGGTCCGGGACCTATTCCGTCGCCTCCAAGGTTTTTTCTCGCGCCGACCACGTACGGACGCTCATGTACCCTCGCGGGGTGCACGCTCTGTCCACGGGCTCCCGCTTCGCCGACCGCTACGTCATCGACGAGACCCTGGGTGTGGGCGCAGCGGGTGCCGTGCTCGCGGCGCACGACCCGCACCACGCTGCGCCCGAACGTGCCCGCGTCGCGATCAAGGTCTTGCGGCCCGAGCTGGCCGCAGACTTGGCTCTCCGCGCCCGCTTCCGCCGCGAGGCGACCATACTGCAGGGCATCGAGCATCCAGCCATCGTGCGCGTGTGGGCGCATGGCGCAGCGGCGCTCGTCCCGGGTGGCCCTTCCGTCCCGTACCTGGTCATGGAGCGCCTGGCAGGCGTCACGCTGAGGAGCGCTCTCCAGCGCGGTGCCCAGACGCCGACAGCGGCGCTCTCTTGGCTCCGCCCGGTGGCCGCGGCGCTCGACCGTGTGCACGCGGACGGCGTCCTGCATGGCGACCTCAAGCCCGACAACCTGTTCCTCACCCCGACGGGGCCGCGTCTGGTGGACTTCGGCAGCGCCAAAGTACACGGCTTTCCCCGCCTCACCGCGACAGGAGAGGTGGCGGGCACACCACGCTACATGGCGCCCGAGGTCATCGCGGGCGAGCGAGCGCTCGACCATCGCTCGGACGTGTATGCGTTGGCTGTGACCGCGTACGAGTGCCTGGCAGGCCACCCCCCGTTCCGCGCACGGCACCCCGGGCGCTTGCTCGCTGAGATCATGGGTAGTGCAGCGCCACCCCTCGAGCGGTGGCCGACCCTGGCCCCGGTGCTCGCGCGTGGAATGCGGCGAGAGCCGGAACATCGCTTCGACACGGCGGGCAGTCTCGTGCAGGCGCTCTCCGCGGCCATCGCCGAGGCCGAGTCGTCATCCGTGTCATCGTAGGCGGCGGGGGGCTGCGTCGTCGCGAGGGTCGCGCCGACTACGGTGTTCGCGTGCGCCACACCTTGGGTCCCCCTCAGCCGTTCACCGCGTGTGGCGGCGTTCCCAATACGCCGCAACCAGCACGCCCAGAGACGCGCCGAGCACGTCCGCGAGGATGTCGTTCACGTCGGCGTTGCGTCCAGGAACGAAGCTCTGATGGATCTCGTCGCTCACGCCGAACGCCACAGCCAAGAAGGCTCCCAGCAGCGACGTGCGAAGCGCCGCGTGCAGCGGCCAGGTCCGCCGTGTGGCATAGGCGCAGAGCCCACCGAGCACGGCATACTCGATGGTGTGCACGAGCTTGTCGCGGAAAGGCAGCTGCTCGATGATCTGCGCTTGGAGGTGCATGGACGAGAGCCCGAAGATCAGCCCCATGTACGCGACCGCAGGGGCCCACGCGCGGAGGACGTCACGCCGACTCGGCGGCCCATGGCCCCTCTCGCCCCCGCCGCCCAACGGCGCGTGCTCGCTCACGCGACCACCGGCAGCGCGAGCCTCCCCCTCGCTGCGGCCCCCGCGCGTGGCGTACGTGGGACATCGCCGACCGGGTCTCCGAGGAGGCTGTGCTTGTAGGCCTGGGTGACCGCCAGCTCCACCACGTGTCCGGTGGGGTCGTGACCGTCGGGTGCGTCGAAGTGGGCTATCTCGTGGCGCTCCGTGCGGCCGCTGTAGCGCCCGGTCTCGCCGCGGCTGCGTCCCTCGACGAGCACGTGCGCGCGGCTTCCCACCAGCCTCTCGAGGTGCGCGCTCTGCTGCTCCGCCACCAACTCGAAGAGGCGCGTCAGGCGCTCTCCCTTGACCTCCTCGGGCACGTCGTCGGCGAGGTTGAGGGCTGGCGTGTACGGCCGCGGCGAGTACTTGAATCCGAACGCTGCGACGAACCCCACCTGCCGCACGAGGTCGAGCGTGTCCTCGAAGTCGGCGTCGGTCTCACCCGGAAACCCCACGATGATGTCGGTGGACAGCGTCAGGCCTGGGCGGGCCTGCATCAGCACGTGCGCTCGCTCGATGTACTCCTCGCGGGTGTAGCGGCGCGCCATGCGGCGCAGCTGTTCGTTGGAGCCGGACTGGACGGGCAGGTGGACGTGCGCGGGGAGGATGGGCAGCTCGGCGTGCGCCGCGATGAGCGCGTCGGTCAGGTGCCGCGGGTGCGGCGAGGTGTAGCGTAGCCGCGCCAAGTCCGGCACCTCGGCTGCGATGCGCCGCAGCAGGTCCGCGAACTGCGAACGGCTCTGGGCACGCCGGCTGGAGGGCGCCACGCCGTCTTCGTACCAGGAGTTGACCGTCTGCCCCAGCAGCGTGATCTCGCGCACGCCCCCATCCACGAGCCGCGCGATCTCTTCGACGATGGTGTCGCCCGAGCGGTAGCGCTCGCTGCCGCGCGTGTACGGGACGATGCAATAGGTGCAGCGCTCGTCACAGCCTTTCATGACCGTCACGAACGACGTGACCTCACGCAGCCCGGCGCGTGGCTTGGCGTGCAGGAACTGCGGCTCCTCCATGTCGAACACGGTCCGCGCGCGCGGCGGCGCACCGCCCTCCGCCTCCCGCAGGAGGCTCGGCAGCTCGGGGATGTTGTCGGGTCCCAGCACCAGGTCCACGAAGGGCGCCTTGGCGAGCAGGCGCTCGCCCTCTTGCTGCGCCACGCAGCCCGCGACGGCGAGCATCACGCCACGCCGCTGTTCCTTCAGCGGTCGCAGCGTGCCCAGCAGGCTCATGAGCTTGTGCTCGGCCTTCTCGCGGACGCTGCAAGTGTTGATCACCACCAGGTCAGCCAGGGTCGCGTCGTCGGTCGGCACGAATCCGTCCGCGTGCAAGACCTCCTCGATGCGCCGGGAGTCGTGCACGTTCATCTGACAACCGAAGGTCTGGACGATGTAGCGCTTCATGGGACCGCCCCCCCTTGTCGCGCGGCGTGACGCTCCGCGCAAGTCAAGCGCGCCGGCCCGCACCCAGCCGAGCCCATGTGGGAGCGTCGCGGGAGGGAACGGACCTCAGCCCGTCCCGACGGTAGCCGTGCGCCGCCACGCTCGAGTGTGTCCTGTGTTCCACGAACAGCAGAATCACCCGGCTCAACAGAGCGCCGCGATGCGGTCGAGCTGCGGGGTCTCGAGCCCATGCTCACGCGCGTGATGCTGAAGCCGGTCGAGGCGGCTCGCCGAGGTGCGTCCGCGGCAGCCGTGCTCGGGGTCGCACGCGACGGACTCCTCGAAGTGCGCCCACAGCGCGTCGAAGTCGAGCGCGTGCCCCGCCAGGGCGGACTGCACCGCGACCACCTCGCGCGCGACGCTCTCGGCCAGGGCACGGTGCTCGCTCAGGAGCTGCCCCACGCTCCCCCCCACGAGCAGCCCCGCAACGTTCGCGGTGAGGATGTAGACGTTCTTCGCAGCGAGCTCGAACAGCAGCGCGTCGTCCGACACGGCGTGCGCCGGGACGCCAATGCCCTCGAGCGCAGTGAGCCACAGCTGCTGCTCGGGGCCCGCGATGGGCGTGCTGCGGATGGGTCGGATGCCCGTGTTCGCCTTCTTCTCGAACCACACCACCGCGACGGTCGGCCGCTCGAGCGCCTGCGTCTCCCACACGTAGGGAAGCAGCTCGTTCTGGAGCAGCAGCGCACGGCCCCGATACTCGGGGGGCAACTGGGCCAGCACGTCGGGCAGCTCGCCCTCCCCCACGGCCACCACCACGGAGCGCGGCGCTGGGGTAGTCGCGAGCACGTCGGCCGCAGCTTGCCCCCGCACCCATGGGGTGACCCGCGCCCCCATCCGGAGCGCCCCGTGGGCGAACACGGCGCCCATCTGACCGAGACCCAAGACGACGACGTCTTCCATGGCGTCCCCCCTACCACACGACTGTCGGGTGGGACCACTCGGATGGCGCCGTGGGCGCCCCACGTGCCATGCTCCACGGCACATGTGCAGGCTCTTCGCGTTCCGTAGTGTCATCCCCAGCCAGGTGCACCGCTCGCTGATGGCGGCCGACAACGCCCTCGCCGTGCAGAGCGACAGGCACCCCGACGGCTGGGGCGTCGCGTTCTACGTGAACGACGCGCCGCACATCACGCGCAGCCCGGCCACCGCCATCGACGACCACCTGTTCCACCGCGTGAGCGGCATCGTCGCTTCCGAGACCGTGCTCGCGCACGTGCGCAAGGCCACCGTCGGCTCCAACTCGGTGCTCAACTGCCACCCCTTCCAGTACGGGCGCTGGACCATGGCGCACAACGGCGAGATCCGAGACTTCGAGCGGCACCGCACGGCGTTCCGCGAGTTGGTCGACCCTGGCCTACGACGCTACATCCTCGGCGACACGGACAGCGAGGTGATCTTCTTCCTGTTCCTCAGCGCGCTGCGCCGACGCGCGCCCTTGTACGCGCGCTTCGCGCTGGAAGACGTCTTTGCCGCGCTGCGCCAGACCGTCGCGCTCGTCCGTGAGAGGTGCGACACGGGGGCCCCCGAAGAGGACGCGCTGCTGACCATGATCGTCACGGACGGAACGCTGATGGCCGCCACACAAGGCGGCAAGGAGCTGTTCGTGTCCACGTACAAGACGCGCTGCTCCGACCGCGACGAGTGCCGCTCGCTGTCTCCGGAGTGCGAAGCCCCCACCACGTCGGGTTTCGTGAATCACTTGGTGCTGAGCAGCGAGCGCATGGGCGGGGAGAACGTCTGGATCCCCCTCGAGCCCGGCGAGTACGTGGGCGTGGACGCGCAGATGCGGCTGCATCGTGAACGCTCCGGACAGAAGCGTCTGCCGGTGGTGGCCTGACGTCCATCGAGCTGGGCTAGGGCGTTTGCTTCGCCTACGCGCCGCGGTCGGGTCGACGACGGGCCCTTCCATGTCGCGGGGACATCCGCGCCTACATGGAAGCGTGTCGCGAGCAGAAGCAAGCACGCGACGACCGGAAACGACGAAGCCCCCGGGTGCGGGGGCAACCGAGGGCTTCGTGCGGGGAGCGGGGGCGTCGGCTCAGTACTCGACGCGGAACAGCTGCTGACCCATGAGGAGCAGCGAGCCACGGGGCACGGGACCCGAGCCGCGCACGCGAACGAACGTGCCGTTGGAGCTGCCCACGTCCGTGAGGAACATGCGTCCTCCCTCCCCGTGAACGCGGCAGTGCAGGCCCGACACGTAGCCGTCATCCGGGAAGATGACGTCGCCGCGCTCGCGGCCGAGGTGCAAGCCAGTGGACGGGATGGGGTAGCAATTGCCGACCGTGTCGCGGCCGATGATGAGGCAGATGCGCCCCAGGAAGCCCGGGTTGGCGCTACCCATGATCTCCGCCCCATCCGCACCGCGCCGCGGCGCGGGCATGGCGTCGAACCGGATGATCTCCTGACCGATGCGGAAGACGCTTCCGGGCACGAGCTCGGTGGGCACGTCATGCGCGATGCGGATGTAGACGCCGTTGAGGCTGTTGAGGTCGGTGACGACCACGCCGCCGGCCTGGAACTCGAACGCCGCGTGCTGCGGGCTGAGGTACGAGTCCCCGGCGAACGGCCCGCTCGAGTCACGGCCCACCGTGGTGGTGCCCGACAGCGGGAAGCGGTCGCCCTCGGTTCCGTCCGGCCGGATGAGGACGAGCTGTCCATTGCCCTGGCTGGGTGCGGGCGCCGCGACGGGCGCCGGCGCCGCTGCAGGGGCAGCGGCTGGAGCCTTGGTCATGTCGAAGCCGCAGCTGCCGCAGAACTTGAAGTTCGCGGGCACCGGGTTGGTGCACTGCGGACAGGGCACCTTTCCGTCCGCAGCAGCGGCCGCAGGGGCCGGCGCGGCGGCGGGTGCCGGAGCGGGGGCGGGCTGCGGCGCCGGCTGAGGAGCGGGCGCGGGGCGGGCAACGGGAGCCGCCGGGGTGGGCGCCATCGCCGGAGCCCCACCACCCACCGGGATCCCGGCGGGAGGCGTCGGCGCCGTGAAGCTCTTGGGCTGCGCGTTGTCACGCGGCAGCTCAGCACCACAGCCAAGACAGAACTTGTAATGGGGCTGATTATTCTTGCCACAGCGGGGGCACTCGATCACGGAAGTCTCCTCAATCGGATGGGTCCTGCGAAGACCCGAAAGTGGGTGCGAGCATAGTCAGGCTCACGAGAAAGGGTCAAGGGAGTGTTGGAGCGCCGCGCACTGCGGTGGAGGCCGCGTGCGCCTCGATCAGGCCGTGACCTCGACGCGCAGCAGCTGCTTGCCGAGGAAGAGATAGTCGCCGTGCTGCAGCTCGGCCTGGCCCTTGATGCGCGCATAGGTGCCGTTGCGTGAGCCCGTGTCGGTGAGCATGAAGCGGCCGCCCGCGTTGTCGATGCGCGCGTGGTTGCCGGACATGTAGATGTCCTCGGGGAAGTTCAAGTCGCAGTCCTCACGCCCCACCACGGCCGAGGCCTCGCGTGCGCAAAAGACGATGCCGTCCACGCCGCCGACCAACACCTGGGTGACGCGGAAGGGGCTCGGCCGACGTGGCGACGAGTAGAAGTACGTCTGGTCGTCTGCCGGGCTCGACGCATCGGGCGGGCTGGCGTCCAGCCGGAAGACCTGATCGCCGCACAGGAAGGTGTCGCCGGGCGCGATCTCCACCGGCTGCTTGATGCGCAGGTAGATGCCGTTGGTGCTGTTCTCGTCGCGCGCGACGAGCTTCTCGCCCTCGTACAGGAAGTTTGCGTGACGCGGGCTGAGCCACGCGTCCTCGGGGAAGAGGATCTGGTCCTCCTCGCGGCCCGCGATGTGCTCACTGCCCTGGAGCACGTAGCTCAGTCCGTCGACACCCTGGTCACCGCGGATGAGGATGAGGCGGGCCTTGCCCGGCGTCTGCATCGCTCCGAAGAAGTCCACCTGTCCGGTCTGGACCTGAATGGGCACCTCGGCACCGCACCCGCCACAGAACTTGTGACCGGCCGGGACCGGGCTCGCGCACTCTTTGCAAACGTAGTTACGGGCTTGCTCCATCGGTTCCTCCGCCCCCGCCTGGGGACTCAACGCTGCCGCAGCACCGAGCGCGACCCCGCAGTTGACGCAACGAGGCGCGCCCATGGGGCAAAACGCGTCGCACTGTCCACATACGATGCCAACGTACTCATCCATGCCAACGGCTAATCCTAGGTGCTCGTCGCAGAGCGCGACCGACGCAGCGCAGTAGTACGTTATTGTGCGTACTCACGTCAACGTTGGAGGGCGACGGTCGCTGCGCGCCGCACCCGCTCGTCGGCGTCGTGATCTCGGGCTCGCTCGAGGGCGGCGTGAGCGCTGGGCGAGTCCGCCCCTCCGAGCCCCTGGGCGGCGGCCTCGCGCACGAACGCGTAGCGGTCATTCGTCAGCAGCTCGGCCAGCTGCGACACGACCTGCGCGCGCTGTGCGGCCGTGAGCGCTGGCCCCGGCGCTGCGCCCGAGGCGTAGCTCGCGAGTGTATGGGCCGCCTCGAGCCGCGTCGGCCAGTGCGCGTGCTCGTTGGCCAGCTGCGTGACCTGGGCGACCGTCTGCGCGGTCGGGGGACGATCGCGCAGGACGCGCAGCGCCGCCCCCACCACGGTGGGCTCGTCGTCCCCCAACGCAGCGACGAGGGCCTGCTCGGCCAGGTCTCCCGTGAGCCTCGCGAGCACGGCCAGGGCGCCTTCGCGTACGGTACGGTCCGGGTGCCGCGACACGGCGGCGATGTCCTCGACCAAGGCCGCCCCCAGCGCCTCGAGCGCCGTGGACGCACGCGCGCGTGTGCCCGACTCCCAGCGACCGAGATCTCGAGTGAGCATCCCGAGACCGATGGTGGGACGGGCGTCGGACGCGGCGACCTGAGGGCTGGCCGCCAACAGGGCCAGCGCGCCACGGACCGACTCCACCGGCCCATGCAAGGCGTCCTGCGCCGCACCGACCAGGGCGTCGCGCAGGGGCTCGAGCTCCACCGCCTCTCCAGCCGCCGCGATGTCGAGCAGCAACGGCAGGTACTCGGACGCAGCTGCGACCCCCTGCGGCACCGGGAACGGTCCGAGGGCGCTCAGCGCGGCGGGATCGTGGGGCGCACGCAGGGCCTGAGCCGCGGCCTGGTGCTGCCCCTCGGCGGTGTCGAACAACGCGTAAGCCAGAGCATCCCGCGCGTCCGGCGAGCCGACCTGTCCGAGCGCGTGGGCCGAGGCGCGCGCCAGCAGCGCCTCCCCGGCGTTGCGGAGCGATGTCACCAAGGCGGGCACGTCGTCCGTTTGACCCAAGCGACCGAGCGCCCAGGCGGCGCACGCCCGTACGCTCGGGTCTGGATCGTCGACGAGCAGCGTGCGCAGTGCGGCCGCCGCGCCCAGCTCGCGAACGCGCCCGAGACCCAGCGCCGCGAAGGCGCGCACGCTGCGGTCTCCCTCTCCCAGCAGGGAACGCAGCACCGGGGCCGCGCGACGCCCGCCCATGCGCGCGAGAGACCACGCCGCCGTCGCCCGCAGGCGGCTCTCGGGGCCGGTGGCGAGCGCCGCGAAGCGCGGCGCCAGGCTCTCGGGGGCGACGGCGCCGGCACCCGTGAGCGCGCGCATGCGCAGGTCTCCATCCCGCTCCGCGTTCTCCGCCAGCGCCAGCAACGGTCCGGCCGCGTTGGGGTTGCCAAGGTGGCCGAGGATCTCGACGGCGATACGCTGCTGCCGTGGGTCATCGTCCGCGAGAGCTTCGAGCAAGGGCTTGATGGCGCGCGCCCCCAAGCGATGCAGGTCCGCTTCGGCGCGCTCGCGGGACGGGCCCGAGCTGCTCGCCAGCTGGATCCACGGCGACGTCATCTGGTCGTAGAGGTCCACGACCAGCTTGCGAAACACGGGCCGCTGGACGTGCGCCAGCGCCATCGGCAGCAGCTCTTGTTCGAGCACCTCGAGTGTCCCCTCGCCGAGGTTGATTTGCATGGACACGCGCGCGGCCTGCGACACCAGCTCGTCGTCGGGGGAGGAGCGCACCACGCGCCTCAGCAGCGCGTCGGCGGCGCGGCTGTCGCCCTCCGCCAAGTGGAGCTCTGCCAGCTGGAAGTACGTCGTGAACAGACGCTCGTTCAGCTCGATGGCGCGACGATAGCTCTCGATGGCGTGCGCGGTGTCCTGACGCGACCGATAGAGATCGCCGAGCCGTCGATGCCCCTCTGCGTCGTCGGGCGAGCGCTGGACGGCCTCCGCGGCATAGGCGACGGCGTCTTCGTCGCGGTAGAGCGCGTGGGCGTGCTCGGCCATCTGTTGCAGGTAGCGTGGCGCACGCCGTGCGTCCGCCTCGACCAAGCGGCGGAGCACCGAAATCGCTGCGGCGCGGTCTCCCTCGACCACATGCACGCGCTCGAGCGCGATGAGGCTCTCCACGTCTCCGGGGGCGAGCTCGATGAGACGTGCCAGGGTGGCGCGCGCGGCGGGCAGGTCGCGTGGGCGCCGCTGCAGGTGCGCCTCGGACAGGTAGCGACCGGCCTCGAGGTCGGGAGGATTCGCCTCGAAGGCTGCCCCCCAGGCCGTGAGCTGCGCGGGCAGGAGTCGTCGTCGTGCATAGATGGCGACGACGCGTCGACGGGCCTCGCGGCGCGCCGCGCGTTCCACGCCATCCAGGCCGATCACACGCTGCCAGACCTCGATGGCCTCCATGTCACGTGCCGCGCGCTGCTGGGACGACTCTCCCTCGAGGGGTCGCTCGAGCACGGTCGCGAGCCCGCGCGCGTTGTCGACGTCGGTCGGCGCGAGCCGCAGCGCCTCGCGGTACGCCTCCTCCGCGCGCGAGTCCATCGCGTGGTCGGCGTAGACGCCCGCGAGCGTCGCGTAGGCGCGTGCGCGGTCTGGCTCGGCCGAGAGGATACGCTGCCAGGTGCGCACGGCACCGGCCTCGTCCCCCTGATCCAGCTGCTGCTCACCGAGCGCAATCAGGTGCGCAGGATCGCTCGGGTCGATGCGCACCAGCTGCTCCACTTCCCGCTGTGCCAGCTCCACCTCGCCCCAGCGCGTGTAGAGCTCCGCCAGCGCCTCGTGAACGGCGGGGTCGCTCCCGAACTGTCGGCTCGAGCGCGCCGCGAGCTGCAGCGCTTCGTCGCGCTGCCCCGTCTGCATCAGCAGCTGTGCCAGTTCGACCACGAAGCGAGGCTCGCGGGGCGCGCTGCGGATGAGCTGCCGATACTCGGCGATGACCTCGGTGAGCCGCCCGGAGCGCGCCAGCAGCTGCGCCAACCGCACCCGGGTATCGATGTGGCGTGGGTTGCTCCCGAGCGCCCTGCGGTACGCTGCGAGCGCCTCCTCTTCGTGGCCCAGTTCGTCATGCAGACGCGCGATGAGCTCGAGCGCCTCGAAGCCCCCCTGCCCGCTCCCCTCGAGCTCGGAGATGAGGTCTGCGAGGCGATCGGAGCGCCGGTAGGCATCCACCATCCCGTCATAGATCTCGGCGCGCACGCCCGACTCGCGCCCTGCCACGCGCAGCGCACGCTGGAAGGTGGCGATCGCCTCGTCGACCTGACCCGCTGCGAGCTGCGCCTGGCCCAGCTCCCGCAGCACGGGCGCCAACACGCGGTTGTCGCCGCGCAGCGCGGCGACCACCCGCTCGTACTCGGCGATGGCCCGTTCGTGATGCCCCGCCGAGAGCAGGGCGCGCGCGTACGCGGTGCGCTGATAGATGCCAGCGTCGGCGCCGCGCGCCAGCTCGCCATAGTGGGCGGCCGCCTCGTCGAAGTCGCTCGCGGAGAGCGCGAGCTGCGCCAGCTCCTCGTGAAGCTCACGCCGCGCTTGGTCCTCGCGGGTGAGCGTCAGGGCGCGCGCCAGGGCCGTACGGGCCGCGGGGACGTCGCCCCCCGCGGCGGCGAGTCGCCCCTCGGCGCCGTGCGGCGCCGGGTCGTTGGGACGCAGCACGGCCGCTTCGCGGTACATGCGGAGCGCCTCCGCGCGCCGCTGCTGCGCCTTGTAGAGGTGCCCGAGCAGCATGCGGGCCGGGTACTCCCGTTCGTCGGCCGCGACCTCGGCGAGCAGGTCCGCCTGGAAGCGGTCGACGCTCCCATCCCGCTCCCGATAGAGGTCCATCAGGCGTTGGAACGCGAAGGTCTCGCGCGGGTCGCTCTCGAGGATGGCGCGATAGCGCGCGATGAGGGTCTCCGTGCGCTCGGCGTCCGGCGCCCCCCCGCTCGGTTGTCCCGCGGGACCGGGGCGTCCCGTGCCCGTCGGTGCTGGGTCGTCCGTGCCGCCCATGTTCGCGTGTCCTCCGCTGGGGCGCATGCCCCCGGGCCGCGATCCGCCTGGTCGCATTCCCGGGCGCATGACGCCGGGCTGCATCCCCGTGGGTCCGGGTCGCATCGTCAGCCCCCAGTCTTGGGCGGCGACCGAGGACGCGCCGAGCCCACTGGCCCACGCGAGCGCTGCGACTGAAGCGTGGACGAGAAAGCGGGAGGAGCGCGCGAGGTCGGACACGCGGCCAGGATAGCTGGGATTTCCGCCCCCCGCAGGGGATCGCGCGCCGTGCCTGAGTTGCCCGAGCGAGGTCCGTGCACTAACTAGAGGCACGTCGGATGCCCCGCCGCGTGGTTCGAGCGGACGCAGAAGCCCCTCGTCGGAGTCGGAGAGCTCGCATGTCACGCCTCGCTGGCGCTCAAGTCGAGCGCCCCCCCGGAAAGAAGTACGCCAGCGCCCTGCGCTTTGCCGAGATCCGCCCGCCGCTGCCTGTTCCACGCGCTGGTACGCTCGCGCGGTGGCGCGAGGATCTGGCGGACGACTTCGAGCTGGCCCTCGAGGCCCCCCTCGGGACCTTCCGTAGCGCCGCCGGCGAGCTGCGGATCGACGACGGTGTGCACGAGCGGGTCGTGTGGCTGAGGGACGCCGTGTCGGCGCTGCGCGCGTTCGCGCTGGTCGTGCGCACGTCGGCCGAGGTGACGCCCAGCAAGCGCGACCGCGACCGCCTCGCGGCCTGCCTCGACCTGCTGCGCGTGGACGGAGTGCAGCTCGTGTGGGAGGCGCGCGGCATGTGGGAGCCCGAGGAGCTCAGCGCACGCGCGGTGGAGCTCGGCGTGGTGCCCGCCTTCGACCCGCTGGTGGCGCCCGCGCCTCGCGTGGGAGCGTTCGACTACGCTCGCGTGCGTACGGTGGGTCAGCGCGCCCGCATCAGCGAGGGGCTCCTGTACGAGATCGACCAGGCGCTCGCGACGTCCGAGCGCGCCTACGTAGCCATCGAGTCGTCGCAGTCGTTTCGGCGAGCGACCGAGCTCCAGGCGCTGTTCGACGCCGCGCGATGAGCTCGCTGGGGCGCGTGGTGCGCGTCGACCGGCCGAGCCCCGGCCTGATCGCATTGAGCCTGCACGCTGCGCACGGCGACGAGGTGCTGGTGTTGGGTCCCCGCGCCACGGCGTTCGGGGTCGGGCTCGTCCCGCGTCGACCGCGCGGCGCAGCCGCAGACGCATTCACCCAGGGGCTGCGCAGGCGACTGACCGGCGCCTCCGTGTCCCGCGTCGATGCCCTCGGAGGCGTGCTGTGTGTCACCCTGGTGGGCTCGACGGTGCCCGACGCGAGCGCCCCCGTGCGAACGCGGGCGTTCTTGATGGCAGAACGCCGCAGCGGCGGCCTCTGGCTCGTGGTCGACGAGCGCGTCGTGCTCACCACACATCCCGCCGCCCCTTGCCCGGCGGGACCGCACGAGGACGACGACTCGCGGGTGTCACGGGCGGAGCTCGTCACGCAGGGGGACACCCTGGTGCGCGCCGTGACGGGCGAGCTGATCGAGGGCGCCCGGCGCACGCTCGCGCAGTCGCTGCAAAAGAGCCTCAAGCGACTGACTCGCAAGCGCGACGCCATCCTCGCGGACGCTGAGCGTGGTGCTCGCGCGGGCGCGCTCCGGGCAGAGGCCGATCTCTGGCTCGCGCACGGGGCGCAGCTGAAGCGCGATCCCCACGGAGGCGGCGCGATCGACGTGCTGGACTTCCACGCCGATCCGCCCCGGCCGCGGCGGCTCACGCTACGACACGACGAGACTCCGGCGAGCCGTGCCGCGCAACTGTACAAGCAAGCTCGACGCATGCAGCGCGGTGCGCAGGTCGCGGAGGAGCGTTGGGCCATGACCGAGGCGCAGCTCGACCGCGTCCGCGAGCTGTACGCGATGGCGGGGTCCGCCGAGACGCACGACGAGGTGGAGCGCGTGGCGGGGGAGGCGATCGCGCTCGGTGTGCGGGAGCTGGACGACGCGCTCGACGATCGCACGAGGGGACACCGCCGCCAGGCCGAAGCGTCGCGCCGTGGTGGCGGACGACTCCCGTACCGCCGCTTCGAGTCGACCACAGGGCAGCCGATTTGGGTTGGCCGCTCCGCTCGGGACAACGACGAGCTCACGCTCCGACACGCGAAGCCACACTACCTCTGGCTGCACGTGGAAGGTCGCTCCGGCTCCCACGTGGTCGTGCCGCTCGGGCGGGGCGCGGTGGCATCGAGCGAGCTGTTGATCGACGCCGCCACGCTGGCCGCGCACTTCAGTGGAGCGACGGATGAACGTGTCGTGGAGGTCATGCACGCCGAGCGGCGGTACGTCGTGAAGCCGCGTGGCTACGCCCCGGGCGCGGTGCGCGTGGATCGGCACAAGACCTTGGTCCTGCGTCGAGAGCCGGCACGCTTGGCCGCGCTCCTGGCGCGCGAGGCCCGCATCTGATCGTCGGATCGCGCGGCGCACAACGATCAAGAGCGCCCCGACGGTCTGTTTCCGTCGAGGCGCTCTTTGTTCTACCTCCCACCGGGCGGCCCCGCGCCGCCGCCAAGCGACACTGCCAGGCGACGAGACGGGGCTGGGCTACGGCGGCGGCTCCACAGATTGGGTGGTGACGCGCGGAAAGCCCGCGACGCGGACACCCATCTCATGGGGCGCCCGCCGGGAACGCTCAGGCCGCCGGAGCAGCCGGAGGAGCCTTCTTGGTCGCCGGCTTCTTGGCAGCCTTCTTGGCGGCCTTCTTCGGAGCAGCCTTCTTGGCGGCCTTCTTCGGAGCAGCCTTCTTGGCGGCCTTCTTCGGAGCAGCCTTCTTGGCGGCCTTCTTGGCGGCCTTCTTCGGGGCGGCCTTCTTGGCGGCCTTCTTGGCGGCCTTCTTCGGAGCAGCCTTCTTGGCGGCCTTCTTCGGGGCAGCCTTCTTGGCGGCCTTCTTCGGGGCAGCCTTCTTGGCGGCCTTCTTGGGAGCGGTTGTCTTCTTGGTAGCCATAGTGGACCTCCTCCAGATGGGGTCAGCAGAACGAACGTACCGTATTGTCACGTCACGTCACGTGTCAAGCACAAGCGAACATAATTTATACATAACTTCGTGTCTTTTGACCCAGAAAGGAGCCATATATCGCAACAAGCGATTGAAATTGCTCACTTTTGAGAAAACGTCGAAAAAGAGAAAATTCGACGTGTCGAGGGCGATCCATGGGGCTGTCCCCCGATCCGGGCCTCGCTCGGACGCGACGAGACCGAGAGCTCGTGCGACGAGCCCGGCCGTGCGTTGACACCTCCGATCTCGGCTCGTACCGTGCGCGCAACCTGGAGATCGACCATGTCCGCACTTCCCTATCGATACGCCCGCGCCCTACCCCTCGTCGCCGCGCTCACCATCACCGCGTGTGGCCCATCTCAAGAGGAGCTGGACGCCGAGCGCGCCCGTGTTCAGGAGCTGCAGGCCGAGCTGGAGACGGCCAACGCCCAGCGGGCCGAGGTCGATGCCCGCCTGGCGCAGCTCACCGAGCAGAACGCGGATCTCTCCCAGCGCCTGCGGGCTCTCGGCCAGAACGTCGAGGAGCTGGAGGGGGAGCGCACCGATCTGGCCGCCAACCTGGCCCAGACGCGTCGGGCCCTGGAGGAGCTACGCGAGCGTGAGCGCCAGGCCCAGGCGCGCGTGGCAACCTTCCGCAGCTTGATCGAGCGCTTCCGGTCCATGATCGAGAGCGGCCGGCTGCGTGTGCGCATCGTTCGCAACCGAATGGTCGTCGAGCTGCCCACGGGCATCCTGTTCGACTCGGCCCGCTCGGAGCTCAAGCCCGAGGGCCTCTCGACGCTCGACGAGGTCACGGCCGTCCTCACGGAGATCGACAACCGCGAGTTCCAGATCGCCGGCCACACAGACAACCTCCCCATCCACAACCGCAACTTCCGCGACAACTGGGAGCTGTCCACCGAACGCGCCGTGGTCGTCGCTCGCTACATGATCTCCCAGGGGGTGCCCGCCAACCGCATCTCTGCGGCTGGTCACGCGGACACCCAGCCCATGGCGTCGAACGAAACGGAAGAGGGTCGAGCCCTGAACCGGCGCATCGAGATCGTTCTGCTGCCGAACCTGGACGAGCTGCCCGACCTGACCTCCCTCGAGCAGTGACGCACAAAGCTGAACTGGCGTTCAGCTTTGTTTGACGAAACCTCCGTCATCCGGTAACATAGACCGGCTTCAGGTGCCCCTCAGGGTCCCTGAGGCTTTGGTATTCGGCGCGATCGTCTTCACCCCACGAGCCGCCCCGAGGCACGACGCGTGGCCCTTCCGAAGCCCCCGCTCGGACGTAAACCATAGCGATTACATACGTTTTATCTTGAGGGAGCCCTCATGCAGACGCAGCACCAGTTCAAGGTGGGCGACAAGGCCGTATACCCCGCCCGCGGCGTGGCCGAGATCGTGGCCATCGAAGAGCGCGACATCGGTGGGAACAAGATGCAGTTCTACATCCTGCAGGTGCTGGGGCACGATCCGAGCGGTCCGACCGGCGCGGACAAGATCATGGTGCCCGTGAGCAACGCCAAGAACGTCGGCCTGCGCTCGCTCCTGTCCGAAGAGGACATCTCCGACATCTTCGAGATCTTGAACGAAGAGCCCGTGGCCTTCGACAACCAGACCTGGAACCGCCGCTATCGGGGGTTCATGGACAAGATCAAGACGGGCTCTCCTTTCGACGCAGCCGAAGTCATGCGCGATCTGTACCGCTTGCGTTGCGAGAAGAACCTCTCGTTCGGCGAGCGCCGCATGCTGGAGACCGCCCGAAACCTCATCGTCAAAGAGATCTCGGTCGCCCGCGGCCGCGACGAAGAAAAGATCCAGGCCGAGATCGAGTCGATCTTCGACGAAGCGGTCTGACCTGCCATCCGCCTCCAGCGCCAGCCGCACAGTGACGAATAATGTTCGTCCGTCTACATCTGCGCGGCGGCATCGTATATCCTGCGGTCGCGAGATGGTTGTTCCTCATTCCAGCGTCGATGTGACGGAACGCGTATGCGTCTCCGGTCGCGCCACGGGCGACACGCACGACCGCCGGAGGGTGCGGATGGTTATCGCGACTGTGTGGTCGCGATACACCCGACACGCCACAACCTCGCGTACGTTCCACTCCTCGTGCCGGCGGATCCGCTCCCTCGAGCCCCTGGCGCGCTCACCACGACGCTCACTGCCTCTTCCCGAGCGTCCCCCAAAGGTCTCTGCATGGCGAACAACAGTCTGCTCATCAACGTGGACATCGGTGAAACGCGGGTCGCGCTCATCGAAGACGGGCTCCTGGGGGAGCTGTATGTAGAGCGCAAACGCGACCGCTCGCCGGTCGGCAACATCTACCTGGGCAAGGTCACGCGCGTGCTGCCAGGGATGCAGGCCGCGTTCGTGGACGTGGGGTTGGACCGCGCCGCGTTCTTGCACGTCGAAGACCTCCTCCCGGCCACGGACCCCAGCGCCCGGACGTCCACGGACGAGGACGCGAGCGACCTGCTGGACGCCGACGACGTGGAGGACAAGGGTGCCCAAGGAGCGGCGAAGAACCGCTCCACAAACAGCCAGCGCGTCTCCCGCAGCACGCCCATCCGCGAGGTGGTCCGCGAAGGGCAGAACATCCTGGTGCAGGTCTCCAAGGGGCCCATCAGCACCAAGGGCGCGCGCGTCACGGCGCACGTCGCGCTGCCCGGGCGCTATGCGGTCTACATGCCCACCATCGACCACGTGGGCGTGTCCAAGCGCATCGGCAAAGACCAGGAGCGCAAGCGCCTCAAAGAGGTCATCGACGCCATCAAGCCTCCCGAGGGAGGCGTCGTGGTGCGGACGCTCGCGGCGGGGCTCACCAAGAAGAAGCTCAAGTCGGACATCGGCTACCTCGTCAAGGTCTGGGAGAAGACCACCGAGAAGCAGAAGACCGTCAAGCGCGCGCCCACGCTGCTCTACGAAGAGCCGGACATCATCCTGCGCACCGCGCGTGACATGTTCACCGAAGAGATCGGCGAGATCATCATCGACGATCCCAAGGAGTATCAGCGGCTCAAGGAGTTCCTCGAGCTGTTCCTCCCCGAGCGCGCCGGCGATGTGAAGCTCTACGAGGGGGACGACCCGCTGTTCGACGAGTTCGGCGTGGAAGAAGAGATCACGCGCGCGCTGTCGCGCAAGGTGCCGCTGCCCTCGGGCGGGTACTTGATCATCGACCAGGCCGAGGCGTTGACCGCGATCGACGTGAACACAGGGCGCTTCACCGGCAAGGGCAAGGATGTCGCGGAGACCATCTTCCAGACCAACCTGGAGGCGGTGAACGAGATCGCCTACCAGCTGCGCTTCCGCAACATCGGCGGGATCATCGTGCTGGACTTCATCGACATGGAGAAGGCCGCGCACCGCGACAAGGTCTACAAGGCGTTCCTGAAGGCGCTCAAGAAGGACAAGGCCAAGACCACCGCCGTGCGCATCAGCGAGCTGGGCTTGGTGGAGATGACGCGCAAGCGCACCCGCGAGTCGCTGGGGCGCACGCTCTACGAGCCGTGCTTCTTCTGCGATGGGACTGGTCAGCTCATGAGCAAGACCACCATCTGCCACGAGATCTTCCGGCAGATGCGGCGCGAGAAAGACGCGCTCCCGGGCTACAAGATCACCATCAGCGCGCACCCGGCCGTCTGTGACCTGCTCGAGCGTGAAGAGAAGAAGGCCCTCGAAGAGGCTGCCAAGCGCCTGCAGCGCCGCATCGTGCTCCGGCCGCGTCGCGACTATCACCTCGAGCAGTTCGACCTCGCGGCAGACTGACGCTGCGCGCTGACGGACGAGCCAATTGACGATGCGCGTGAGATCTCCGAGCCTACCGACGTGAGCCAGACCAGCCCTCCCCCTCCCCCGGCCGGGGCCGATGAAGACGACGCCGCCAGGCGCGCGCAGCGCGTCACCATCAACAAGGAGTTCGAGTCGTTCGACGCGTTCGTGCACGAGTACGTGACCAACATCTCGCGCACGGGCGCGTTCGTGAAGTCTCACAACCCGCTGGCGATCGGCACGCTGGTGGACCTGCGCTTCACGGTGTTCATGGACGACGTGGAGACCATTCATGGCGTCGGCGAGGTGGTGCGCGTGCAAGACGACCCGCCGGGCATGGGCGTCGTCTTTCGAGAGCTCAGCCAATACTCGCAGCAGCTGATCGGCCGCCTCCTCACGCTGCCGCGTGCCATGCCCGAGGCCCCGCCCAGCGCATCGTCCCGCAGCACGCCTCCCCCTGCCAGCGGCGGGTCCGAGACATGAGCGACAAGGGAACCGGGGCAGGCCCATCGCTGACGGTCGGCGGTCGACGGGTCGCCCAGCTCAGCGACGCCGAGCTGGAGGCCGAGGCCACGCTTCGACGGAACGCCCGCGCGCGCGCCCCCCAGCTGCAGGCTGGGCGTACGCCCGCGCCATTGACGCAACCGCGACCAGCCGACCGCCCCGCACCGGTCGGCAAGCTGCTGGTACGTCGAGAGCTGGAACAGTACCTCGCGAACCTCGAGCTCCAGCCTGGCGCCACGCTCGACGCCATCCGCGAGCAGTACTTTCGGCTGCGCGAGCGCTACGACCCCAGGAAGCAGGCCAGTGACGACAAGCGACAGGTCGCCCAGGCGCTGGTGGACCGCCTCATGAGTGCGTACGAGGCGCTCAGCGCGCACTACGAAGCCAAGGGCGAGATCTGACGAGCGCCAGCGGCCAGTGGGAGTCCACGGACGAGACCCTTTCCGCCCGAGGTGGATGGAGGGCCCGCCGCTGCGAGGCGTGAGGAGCAAGTTCGACACGCGCCGGTCACGTCTGGCAGTATGTCAGCGAGATGGTCGGGGTCGACGACGACGATGACGTGCACGATGTGCCGGAGAGCGACGATGTGCCCGCGTGGGGCATGCGGCGCCCCACTCCAGCGCTCGGGCTCGCGTTCGGCAACCTCGAGGGGCACTCGTCGCCAGCCTACCGCCAAGCCGCCGGGCGCTTGGGCGAGGTGCTGGGCCAACGCTACGAGTTGGTGAGCGTGCTGGGCACGGGCACCGCAGGCTCGGTGTTCCAAGCGCGTGACCGGCGCACGGGCGCCGCCGTCGCCCTCAAGGTCATGCACGAGAAGCTGAAGGCGTCCGCCCACGACCGCCTCCGCTTCGAGCGCGAGGTCACAGCCGCTTCGACCGTCCACCACCCCAACATCGTGCGCATGCTCGACCGAGGGCTCGAACCCGACGGGACTCCCTACCAGGTGCTGGAGCTGCTCGAGGGGCGCGCCCTCGACGCCGTCGGAGAGAAGGGCCCCATGGCGTTCGCTCCGGCGGTGGACATCACCCGGCAGCTGCTCGCAGCCCTCTCCGCGGTCCACCTGCACGGCTACGTGCACAGAGACGTGAAGCCCGACAACATCTTCCTGACGAAGGGTCACGACGGCTGCTTGCAGGTGAAGCTGATCGACTTCGGCATCGCGCGGCTGCTCGAAGACGGGAAGGCTGGCAACATCACGGACGACGACATGGTGCTCGGGTCGCCGTCGTTCATGAGCCCCGAGCAGATCCACAGCGACCACCCCGTGTCCCCGGCGACCGACGTGTGGCAGACGGGCGCGGTCCTGTTCTACATGCTCACGGGCCGCCCTCCGTTTCAGGACACCAACCTCAGCACGTTGCTGGTGCGCATCGCGCGCGAGCCGGCGCCGCCGATCACCACGTTCCGACCGGACTGCCCCTACCCGCTGAGCGTCGTGGTGACTGGCGCGCTGCGCCGCAACCCAGAGCACCGCTACCCCGACGCGCACCACATGTCCGTCGCGCTGCACAAGGCCGCGAAGGACCTCAACGTGTGAGGGGAGCTGCGGGCTCGGGGAGTCGCTCGAAGCCGAGAAAGCCCGTCGCCCCCCGCTCCCCACGTAGACGGTCTCGCACCCGCTTCACCACGCCGTAGAAGCGGAAGAAGGCCACCAACGCGCGCTCCTGCGCCACGCTCACGGGCGCAGCGGAGCACACCCACTTGTCGTCGGGCACCCCCTCGTCGACGAAGCGCACGTTGGCGCGCACGGGGCGCTCGTGGACCGTCCCTCGTGGACCGCCACGCCCGAGGAGGAGAGCGTCCTGAGCGTCGCCGTCCAGGCCCTGGACATCGACCACGGAGCCGTAGTGGAAGGGGCACGGGAGTGGGCTGACGAACTCGATGCGGCCGTCCGCCGCGCGCTTGGTGAACGACCCGCGCGGCACTTCGATGCGGACGCGGACGACTCGCGGCATGGGGTCGCTCGCTCGGCCGCAGCCCGGACCGCCCCGGCCGCTCGCGCCGCGCCCGGTGCGCTCAGCGCCCACGGGAGTCCCGCAGGAGCTCGGCGCCCGTCATGACGTACCCGGCCGCGCGCACGAAGCGCCCTTCGATGGCGTCGCCCGTCCTGAACTCACCCGCGTCGCGCAAGAAGATGGCGCGAAACGTGCCGTCCTCGGGGAGCTCCGAGAGGCCCGGGGGGAGCTCGATGCGCATCCCGTGAAACCCGTAGAAGGTTCGGGAGACCGTGTACTGGCACTTGTACGCGCACTCCTTCGCGCTGAAAATGAGCTTCCCGAACAGCCCGCGGAGCGGCTCGGGATGGAGCTCCAGCTCCCGCTGTTCATCAGGCGTGAGGACGCTGCTGAAGAGCTGTGCCTTGAGGGGCGTGTCGGGCTCCACGTCGATGCCGAGGGCTGCGTGGGTCTCGGCGCGTGCGAGGGCCGCCGCGCCCCACCACTGGGTGTGCGTGATGGTCCCCACGAGGCCATCCGGGAACGTTGGCGCGCGGTCCTCCCCCGCCAACACGGGCCCCAGCGGCTCGCCGAGCGCGCGCATCGCGTCTCGCGCACACACACGACCGGCAGTGTACTGGAGTCGGCGGCTCTCGATCGCGCGCGCGATGGCCGTACGCTCCTCTGCGAGCAGCCCGCGGTCGGGGTCGACGGTGCGGGGGTCCAGCTCGCACACCGCCACGCCATCTCCGAAGAGCCGTGTCGCCAGACCGCGGGGCACGAAGGTGGGGTCGGACGGGAGCACGCGGAGTGGGCTACCCCGAGCCGGGAGTGTCGGCAACACGAGCGAGACGATGCGCCAGAGCGGCAATCCGTGCTTGACGCACGTCCCGTTGAATCAGAGCCTCCCGGCTGCGTCCAAGACCGCACCGCGCGCTGGGCCCGCGCGCGCAGTAGACCCCTCGGAGATCTCGCTCATGACCTTTCGTCGCGCTCCCCTCGCCCTGTCTCTGTTGCTTGCGGCCACCAGCGCCCTGCTGGGCGGGTGCTTTCGCCACGCCGAGGTGATCACCACCATCGGCAACCCGTTCGTCGCGGGAGGCGTGATGCCGAACGACGTGCAGCACCTGCACGCGTCCACCGAGAACCAACGGCGCATTCCTGCGGGGTCGCTCACGGACCAGGCCTCGCTGACACGCATGGACGAGAGCGCGGCCTGCTTCCACGTCGAGCTGCGCGCGATCGACGAGGGTAACGGACAGACCTGGACCGACCTCCGCAACTGGAACGTCA
Source organism: Sandaracinaceae bacterium (assembly GCA_020633055.1). Classification (NCBI taxonomy): domain Bacteria; kingdom Pseudomonadati; phylum Myxococcota; order Polyangiales; family Sandaracinaceae; species Sandaracinaceae bacterium. Next base: position 439,424 of record JACKEJ010000005.1, read on the forward strand.
GCCTCCTGGTGGACAACGTCGAGATGGTGGACCCCAACATCGAGCTCCACCCGCCCCAGCATGCACAGTACCAGGGTGTGTCGCTGCAGACGGTCGTGGTCGGAGAGCGCCGGGTGTGCGTGGACGAGCGCGGCCGCGAGCGACCCGCGAACACGGTGACGCAGGCCAATCCCTGCGGACGCTGGGAGTCGCGCCCCATCACCGAGTCGCGCTGGCTGCCCGCCATCGTGACGGTCACGACGGCCGCGGGCGAGGTGTGCTTCCAGAACCAGGGCTACCTGACGGCCAACAGCACGCAGGTCACGCTGAAGATGGAGCGCGCGCGCCGACGCCTGGACTTCACGTGGGAGTTCCGCTGAGCGCGGTGCCCGCGGCGATCGGCGCTCAGAGGTCGCCGCGGAGCCCATAGATGAGCACCGCGAACAGTTCGCGGGGGACGGCCCTGGCCAGCGCTTCCTCGGCGAGCGGCACGCCGGCGGCCTCGACCCGCGCGAAGCTCCGGGCGAACACGCGCCGTGCGCGGAAGACATGGTAGGCGTCGGTCACGACCAGCACGCGCGCATCACGCCCCAGGATACGTGCAGCCTGCTCCGCGTTCTCCCGAGTGGACGTGGAGCGCTCTTCGAGGAGGACCGCCCCCGCCGGCAATCCGTGGGCGACCGCGTACGCCGCCGCCACCGACGCCTCGCTCTCGCCGTGCTGCCCCACGCCGCCGGTGAACAGCACGCGCGGGGCCAGCCCTTGCCCGTGGAGGTCCGTCGCCAGCGCCGCTCGTCGAGCGAGCGCGCGGCTGGGTTGGCCGCTGGGGAGCACGCGACAGCCGGCCACGACGATGGCGTCATAGGGCCCTGCGGGCGGCGGCTCGAGACCGCGGCCGATCAGCCAGGTCGTGAGGGCGCTCAGGACGAACATGGCTGTGAGAGTACGCGCGAGCGCGTGTCGGGCCAACGGAAGCTCCGAGAGACGCGCCCAGGCGACCACGTAGACGCTCTCGGCGAGGATGACCGCAAAGAAGCAGGCGCGGGCAGCGCGGCGGGCGAGGTTGGTGGCGAGGGACACCAGACGAGCCTCGCCCACGCACATCGCGGGCATGGGACGGCGATGAGGAGAAACGCGGGCGCGCTCGTGGCGATTTCGTGGCGTGCCGGTTTTTGTCAGCGTGACGATCTCCCGATAAGCTTGCGCTGATGTCCACCGCTCGTCTGACGTTGGCGACCTTGGCGGCGCTGTGCCTGCCGGCTCTCGTGGCCCCGGGCGACGCGCGCGCGGACATCTACGAGTGTCGACGGGCGGATGGTACGACCCACTACACCAACTCGCCTGGGGGCGAGCGCAACTGCCGCGTGGTGGTGCGGGGAAGTGATCGCCCACGCGCGACGGCGCCCGACCGACCCGCGATGGACGGCGCTGCCGCGTTCCAGCGCCCCGCGAACGCCAACGAACGCTCCAGCGATCCTGCCCGCTACACGCGCTACGACGCGCACATCCGAGAAGCCAGTCAGCTGTACCAGCTGCCCGAGGCGTTCGTGCGCGCGGTCGTTCGTGTGGAGTCGGACTTCAACCCCAACGTGGTCTCGAACGCGGGGGCGATGGGCCTGATGCAGCTCATGCCGAGTACGGCGCGCAGCATGGGGGTGCGGGACCCGTTCGACCCCAGACAGAACATCCTGGGTGGCACCCGCTACCTGCGCGTGCTGGCGAACTCGTTCAACGGGGACCTGGTGCTGACCGTCGCTGCGTACAACGCAGGGGGCGGCGCCGTGACGCGCTACCGCGGGGTGCCCCCCTATGCCGAGACGCGCCGCTACGTGCAGCGTGTGCTCCGCCACTACTACGCGTACCGTTCGGGTCGCGTCGAAGCGCGGCGCTGACCCGTGAACGCGCTCTCCGTGGTCAGACGTATCGCTGCTGCGCGGAGTCCCAGGTCAACGTGGGGCCATCTCCTTCGGCGGCCGCGCGCCGCAGCGGCGACTTCAAAGGGCGATAGCCGTCCGTGAGGGCGATGCGGTCCACCACGCGCACGCGCTGAGGCCGCTCCAGCTCTGGGAGACGCGCGACGAACGCGCTGAGCGCCGCGAGATCGAAGCGTGCCGGGTCGCGGGGCACGATCAGCGCCAGCGCCTCGTCGTACTTGCCCTCCCGGCTCGAGATCACCACGACGCGACGGATCGTGTCGAGCTCGTAGAGCGCATCCTCGATGGCCCGCGACGCGACGTCGCCTGCCGCGCTGTGCAGCACGTCGACAGCGCGGTCGACGAACCAATAGTCGCCGTCCGCGTCGCGCCGCATGATGTCGCGCGTCACGAACCAGGTGTCACCCTGCTCGAAGACGCCCTTGCGCAGGCGCCGCTCGCTCTCTCCCTTCTCGACGTAGCCGTCGAACGCGCTCATGGGCTGGTCCCCATCGACGCGCGAGAGCAACGCCCCCAGCTGCCCGACACCGGCTGGAACGAGGAACCCCCGCTCGTCCTCGAGGGGCTCGTCTGCGTCGAAGTCGTAGCGCACCAGCGCGATCTCGGCGCTGCCGGGCAAGGGGCGACCGACGGATCCCACCTTGCGACCGAGGGTGTTCGCGAGCACGCAGTTGCCTTCCGTGGAGGCATAGAACTCGAGCACATGCACGTCGCCGAAGCGGTCGCGCAGGCGGCGCCAGTGGTGGGAGCGCATGCCGCTGCCTGCGAACAGCCGCACTGGGATGTTGTTGTCCGACGCCGATGGCGGGGCGTCGAGCAGCGCGCTCACCATCTCGCCCGCGTAGAACACCACGCTCGCGCCGTACCGACGCACCTCGGGCCAGAAGCTGTCGGCGGAGAAGGGAGACCCCAGCGCGAGGCGCGCGCCTCCCACCAGCGCGCCGCCGACGGTGACGAGCATGCCCGCCGCGTGGTGGAGCGGAAGACACGAGTACACGGTGTCCTTGGGCGTGAGTGACGCGGCCGCAGCTGCGCCATAGGCCGAGAACGCCCAGCGGCGGTTCGTGATGCGGGCGGCCCGGGGCTCCTCCCCGGCACCCGCCGTGAAGATGATCATCGCCAGGTCCGAGGCGCGGCCCGGGTTGGGGCGATACCACTCGGGCACCGCCACCGCGACGGGGTCGATGGCCTCCATGTCGGTGATGTCGGGATCGAGCGCGCGCTGCTCTCCGCCGCCGCCGAGCACCAGCACGCGCCTCGAGCGGCGTGCACCGGGCAGCGCCTCCTTGGCGCGCGCGACGTTCTCGGGGTCGCACACGATGTACTGCACCTCGACGCGCGCGAGGGCGCGGGCCACGCTGACGCGGCGTTCGTCGGGGGAAAGGAGCACGGCCACCGCGCCCAGGCGTGACAGCGCAGTCACCGCGGACAAGTAGCTGGGTCGCCCCGCCATGAGGACCGCGACGCGCTCCCCAGGCCGCACGCCGCAGGCGATCAGTCCGCGCACCACGTTGTCCACGCGACGGTCGGCGTCGACGTAGGAGAACGCGCGTCCCTCCCACAAGAAGAACGTAGCGTCGGGCACCTCACGCCGCTGCTCCGCGAGCGTCCGGCCGAGGCTCACCAGGGAGTCCGCTTCGATGGCCCGCAGCGTCTGGATGCGCGGGACCTGATAGCGCAGCGTGTTGACCCAGCGGGTGACGTTCTCGGCAGAGTCGCCCGCGCGAGATACCGCTTGGCCGACGCGTCGCGCCAGCGCCTCGTAGAATAGCTCGAAGTCGAATTGCATGTCCTCGAACGCGGCGTCGTCCCCCTCGAGGCGCTCCTCGCGCAGCGCGAGGCGCTGCGGCCGTCCGCCCTTGCCCTCTTGCCAGAACATCCAGTCGACGACGGTGGTCCACGTCTGACTGAGGGCGCGAGAGCCCACCACGATGCCGAAGTGCCCTGCCTTCACGCTGACCTCGTGCACCTCGGCGTCCGGCGCGGCTCGGCGGATGGCGCGTACGGCCGGGGGCTGCGCGATGGCGTCACGCGTCCCGATGAAAGCCAAGATGGGAACGGTGATGTCCGCGAGCGACACCGTCCGGCCATCGACGATGAAGCCGCCCGAGGTCATGCGGTTGTGGACGATGAACTGCTCGATGACGTCCCGCAGCGCCGGGCCTGGCCACGCCACGAACCCCTCCCCCCCCAGGAACCGCCGCCGGCTCTCGCGCTTCTCGAGGGCGGCGCGGTCGTGCAGCTTCTGGACGAAGTCGACCGCCTGCGAGAGCTCTTTGCGCACGCTGAGCAGCTTGAACCCCGTGCTCGTGAGGAACCCGGGGAGGCCGGCGATACGGTCGAGGGGCTCCCGCACGGCCGCCGCGGCGGCCTGGATGAGCGGACCAGCCACGGTGTCGTTCAGGCCCGGGACGTTGCGGTAGAGGTCGACGGGGCTACCGAACGTGATGAGCGACTTGATCCCCTCGCTGCGACGCAGCGCCGCCGTCTGATAGCAGAACATGCCCCCCTGGGAGTATCCCGCCAGATGCACCGACTGCCCCGTCGTCGCGACCACACGCTCGATGGCGTCGTCGACGGCCCCGATGTGGTCGTCGAGCGTGCGGTCCATGCCGCCCTCCTCGCGCTCCGGTGCCCCGAAGTCGACCAGCCAAACGTCGAGCCCGCCGCGCAGCAGCGCGTGGACGGCGCTGATGTCGGGCGCGATGTCGTAGACCTCGCTGGTCACCATGAGCGGCGGCACCAGCACGATCGGGGCGGCCAGGCGCGGCTGGTGTTGGTCGTCGCCGTAGCGGCGCAGCTTGTACACACGGTCGCTGTGGACCACTCGGAAGGGCGCGTGCTCGGGGTCGGCAAAGCGCCCCACCCGCAGCAGCTCGAGGGCGTTCTGGGCGCCCATGCCGAAGCGGTCGCTGAGCGACATGGGGGACGTGCCTGGGGCGGCGGACTCATGGCTGGGCTTCGGCATGCAGGGGTTCCGTCGGCGTTGGAGGTCGCGTGCCCGCGTTCGGCGTGCGCGCGCGAGCCGGCAGACTACCATGCATCGACCCCCTGCTCGGGGGTTCGACCCATGACGCTCAGTGCGCTCCCAGAATGGCTGGTCGCCACCCGCGAGTCCCTCCGCGACGACCTCGCCGCGTTGCGCGAGGACGAGGCGCTGCTGTTCGCGCAGTCCACGGAGGCGCTGCGTGACGCGCCCTACCGGGTCTATCCCCTGGGCGAGCGCGCAGACGAGGCCCCGCTGCTGACGGGGCTGCTCAGCCTGCGCCTGCACGTGATGCACGAGTCGCTCAACCCCTTGGTCACCAGCGAGCACACCGTGGACAGCGCGCGCAGGCTGGCGGTGTTCCTGTTCGAACGCGAGCAGCGCGAGCGGGAGGCGCACCGTGAGCGAGCGGGACACGGAAGACGGCGTCTCCTCGACGTCGTCGGCCTCCGCTACGATACGCTGGCTGCCCTGAACCCGCTGCCGCTCGCCCTGCTCCGCACCGACGAGAAGACGCCCAGCGACCGGATGGAACCTGCAGCCATCGCCCCGCAGCAGGACGTCGCGGACCCGAGCGCGGTCACGACGTTGGTGGCACCACAGGACGCGCTTCGCCCCGGCCCCGTGGCCGCGCTGGTCGCCCGCTGGGAGGAGGCGCGTGCGTCCGAGACGTTCGGGACGTACGTCCGCAAGAAGCTGGCCCAGAACGCAGACTTCTTCCGGCACGGCTTCAGCCTCCCCGCCTACTGGTGGCGCCGCAGGCGGATCCGCAGCGCGCTGACCAACGCGCTGCGGAGCAACCCCGTGGTGATGGAGACCTACTTTGCCATCGAGCAGGTGGGGCCCATCATCGACGGCTTCGTGTTCCGCGCGCGCGGAACCAAGCTGGGGCGCGCGGTGGGCGTCGCGGACTTCGCGTTTCTCTACATGCAGATGGCCGACGAGCTGGTGGACAACTTGGTGCACCATCTGGGCGCCGAGGGCGTGCTGCGGCTGGTAGCGGAGTACTACCCGCGCTCACTGCGCTCCTCGCTCCTGATCCCTTTCGAGAACCTGGATGACACCGCGCTCGAGGCCGCCGGGATCCCGCCCGAGACACCCATCCCGAAGTACCGCGTGAGCTTCTCCGGCATGCTCGCGCTGCTGAGCGACCTTCGCGCCCTGCTGCTCGTCGAGACCCAGCGGGCCGAGGCCGACGGCTTCCCAGGTGTCGCGAGCGAACTGCAGGACTTCTTCCACCACTGCTTCGGCACGTACCTGGACGAGCTCTACCTGCCCACCGTCGCGAGGGGGTCGGCCACGCTCGACCAGCTCCCCCTGTCCGACGTGCAGTGGCACTTCTTCCGGAAGAACAACGTGGTGATGATGCGCTACATGGCGCTCCGCGCGCGACTGACGGGGCTCGACCCGGCGGCCCACGCGCTCTCCCTCCAGCGCTGGGGCTACCTGCTGGCCACGTTTCAAGTCTTCGACGACATGAAGGACGTGTGGGTGGACTTCGGCTTCCAGCCCAACTATGCGCTTCAGACGGCTGCGTCGCTGTTCCCTGGTGAGTACGCCTGGTTGGGCGAGCACTTGGCGCTCGCGTCGGGCGGCAGAGACACCCCGGCGAACGTCACGCGCGACGAAGTGACGTGGCTGAACGCGCGGGTGCCGAACACCATCCTGCATTGCATCCGGCTCAGTCGCCTGATGGCCCTCTTTTGCTTCGACTATCTCGCGCTCTACGCGTGGGACCACCGCTGGCGCAAGAACTGGATGGGGCGCTTCCGCGCGTTCAACCCGGAGGGCGCTGCGGGCTCGACCGCGCTCTCCTGGCTCGAGGGTGCGCGCGGCGCCCTGCGCACCGGTGACGACGCGGTCGACACGTGCTTCGCGCTGGCCCACGCGCTCGCCGCGAGCGGCGAACCTCCGGCGAGCGACGAGACGCTCGCGTATCTCTTGGACGCCGTGGCCTACGAGCACGCGGGCAGCGTCTACCGAGCCACCCTACCCAGCCTGCGAGCTCTCTACCGTTACGCCACGCTGCGGATGATGCTGCCTTCCCGCGAGAAGGTGCGGCTGCTGCGTCGCTGGCTTCGCCGGCACGCCGAGGCCGCCCGCGCAGGGATCGCGTCCCTGCGACGCTTGGACGCGGCGGCGGCTCCGCAGGCGCGCGCGCTTGCGCTGACGCTCGAGGGCTTGCTGGAGCGGGGCCCCGCGCCGAGCGCCAGCTCGGAGGACGAAGCGATCAGTCGCCTTTGAGGACGATGTCGACCATCAGGTCGGCAGCGACTGCCTCGATGGCCGCGCGCACGTTTCGCAACGGGAGATCGCCGGGCAGGTGGAGGGTCGCGGCGGCCTTGAACAACTGCCCGCCCGACATGGGCGCGCCCTCGCACGCCGTCTCGAGCGACTCCACGTTGACACCGAGCTCTGCCAACGCCCGCGAGACCGCCTGCACGATGCCCGGGCGGTCACCACCGACGAGATCGAGCTCGACCGTCTTGCGCGGGGTGTCATCGGCGGGGGCGCTGCCGCGCTGGACCACGACGCGCAGGGAGTCGGTCGTGAGGCCCGTGAGCGCGCTCTCGAGCGCGGCGCTGGACTCGTCCTCCACGGTGGCGCGTACCACACCCGCGAACTGCCCCGCCAAGTGGGAGAGACTGCTCTCCACCCAGCTTCCGCCGTGGTTCGCGATGGTGCGGGCGAGGGTCTCAACGAGACCGGGTCGATCCGGTCCGACGATAGTGATCACCAGGGACTGCATGTTGGCTCCGAGTTCGTGGCGCCGCGGCGCCGAGCGTGGCTGTGTAGCATACGCGCTTCCTCCGCTCAGCGAAGCCCGAACGCGCGCTGGAGGAGCGCCGGATCCGCCTCGTGGAGTCGACGCACGGTGGTCGCATCGGCCGCGCGCACGTCTCCGTCGAGGCGGACGCGGTGGCGCAACACCAGGTCGCCACGCCCCGTGATGCCCACCGGACGCGTCTGCACCTCGACGCGTTGGTCGGGCCCCACACCGCCGCGGAACACGACCTGCTCGGCGACCGGCTGGAGCATGAGCGGGTCGAGCCCGGCGCGCACCATGACACGCGATGTCGCCTCGTCGCACCAGTCGACGTAGGCCGGGTGGTTGGCGTGGCCGAGCGGGTCCATCGACGTGTAGAACGGCCGCAGCTCGAACACGTCCGTGGGCCCCTCGACCGCATCGAAGGGCGGCAGCGACACGCCCTCGCCCTCGTCGTGCTCGGGGAACGCGAGCGTGACCGCCTCGGGCGCGCGCACGGGGGTCCGGGCGGCCAGATCGATGTGTACCCACTCCTGCGTGGCGGCCACGACGAGGGCCCCGTGGTCGTCCAGGATGCGTACCTCGCGGCTGCTGATCATCTCCCGCCGGAAGCGACACACCCAGGTGCGCGCGTGCAGCGGCTCTCCGTAGTAGGTCTCGCGCTGGTGGGAGACGGTCATCGTGCGGACCACGAACGCGGTGCCCGCCTCGCGAAAGCGCCGCGCCGACCAGCCCGCCCTGCTGCTCGCCCCGACCGCCGCCTCCTGGAACGCGCGCCACAGATCGCCGGCGCGCGCCGCGTCACGCATGCTGAACGCGTGGCGCGGGAGCTCGATCGGGAACTCCCATACGGGTTGGGTCATGCACTCGTGCGTAGCCCAACCCGCGCGCCTCCACCACCCACGGCCCCACTCGAGGTCTGCGTTGGGCCACACGAGAGGACAACCCTGCTAGAGTCCGACTGTCCGCATGGCCACGTCCACGCCACCGCCCAAGACCCCCGCGGCCACCATCCGCGAGGCGCGCCCCAGCATCCCCGACACCAACACGTTCGGACGTGTGGCCGTGCCGCGCCAGCCCGAGGAGCTGGACGGCCTGATCTCGACCGTGACGAGCCCCCCGGCCTCGCGCCTCGTGTATCGGCGACATCTGGCGTCGGGTGGCATGGGCGAGGTGGCGGAGGTGCGCGACACGGGTCTCGAGCGCCTGGTCGCGCGCAAGACCATCCACAAGGGGATGGTAGACTCGCGTTCTCTGCTCTCGTTCGTGCGGGAAGCGCGCGTGACCGGACAGCTCGAGCACCCGCACATCGTGCCGGTGCACGAGATCGGCCTCGGCGAGGACGGCCGCCTGTTCTTCACGATGAAGCGCGTGGACGGCGCGAACCTGCGCGCCATGATCCGGACGCTGCCCGAGAAGCGCCTGTCGCACCACACGCTGATCGACCTGGTGGACATCGTCATCAAGGTCTGCCAAGCGCTGGCCTTCGCGCACAGCCGCGGCGTGATTCACCTAGACGTCAAAGCCTCCAACGTGATGGTCGGAGACTTCGGTGAGGTCTACCTGATGGACTGGGGCGTGGCCCGCATCCTCAACGAGCGGACCCATGGCGCCCCGCCGGCGGACGCGCCGCGGGTCAGCTCCACCGAACCGCTGGTGGAGTACGGCCCCGCCATCGTGGGCACGCCCAGCTACATGGCGCCCGAGCAGGCCCTCGGCGAAGACCCGCGCATCGACGGGCGCGCCGACGTGTTCGCGGTCGGCTCGATGCTCTACGAGATCCTGACGCGCCGCCCGCCCTACCAGGCGGACACCGTCCTGGCGACGTTGGTCATGGCCGCGTCCGCGCGCCACCCTCCGCTCGAGTCGCTGCTCGGCCCCACCGACGTGCCGCCGGAGCTCGCGCGCATCGTGAAGCGAGCGATGCACCCCGACCTGACCGAGCGCTACCGCAGCGTCGAGGAGCTGCGCGAGGACTTGGTGCGCTTTTCACGCGGCGGCGGCGAGTTCCCGACGCGGGTGTATCCGGCAGACAGCGTCATCACGGAGGAGGGGGCTCCAGGCGACGAGGCGTTCTTCATCGTGTCAGGCACCTGCGAGGTGCACATCCAGGGGCGCCGTATCCGCGAGATGGGCCCTGGCGACGCTTTCGGCGAGATGGCCATCCTCAGCCCGGGTCCGCGCACGGCCACGGTGCGCGCCGTCACGGAGGTGACGGTGGAGGTCGTGAACGGCGCGGCGTTGGCTCAGGAGCTGAGCACCATGAAGCCATGGATGAGCATGTTCGTGCGCACCTTGGCGGACCGCTTCCGCGAACGCGATGCGCGCGCGCTGCCTCCCAGCAGCTGGCCGCCTGGCGACGCGTAGGCCCAGAGAAGCCCGGCGCGCCAAGACCGCGAAGGGGCGAGGCTTGACGAACCCCGGGGGGATGCGCACTCGTGTCCCATGTCCAACTCCACCCCTTCGGTCCCCAGTCCGTCCTCGCGCGGCCACGGCTCGAACGCACGTGGGCGCTGGACGTACCGCCTCGGCCGCTGGCTCGGCATCGACGTGTATGTGCACGCGACCTTCTTGGGTTTGCTCGCATTCTTCGGGCTGAGCACGGGGCTCGGCCAGGGGCTCGCCGCCGGCGTCAGCGAAGTGCTGTGGACGGTCGCGCTCTTCGGCAGCGTCGTCCTGCACGAGTACGGCCACGCGCTGGCCGCGCGCTACTTCGGCATCGGCACGCGCGACATCACGCTCTACCCCATCGGCGGCGTCGCGCGCCTCGAGGGGATGCCGCGCTCGCCGGCCGCAGAGCTGATCGTCGCAGGCGCCGGCCCGGCCGTGAACTTCGCCCTCGCCTTTGCGTTCGCGCTGTTCCACACCCTGCGCCCAGAGGCCGCGCTGGGCGCCTTCACCGCGAGCGGTGAGCTGGCGTGGCCGCTGAAGTTCGCCGCGATGAACCTCATTCTGGGCGCGTTCAACTTGGTGCCTGCCTTCCCCATGGACGGCGGACGCATCCTCCGCGCGCTGCTCGCCACATCGGGAAATCGCGTCCGCGCCACGGTCTGGGCCGCGCGCGTCGGGCGCCTCATCGCGGCAGGCTTCGTCGTGGCGGGCCTGTTCGGCAACCCGATGCTCATGCTGTTGGGAGCCTTCGTGTGGTTCGGAGCGGGCGCCGAGGCGGGCTCCACCGTGCGCGAGGAGCAGCTGCAGGGCGCCTCCGTACAGCAAGCGATGTCGCGGCAGTTCCTCTCGCTCTCCCCCTGGACCACGCTGGGTGACCTCGCGCAGCAAGACTTCGACCTGCACCTCCTCGAGGACGGTGTGTTCCCGGTCTCGAGCGGCGGCGCGGTGGTGGGGCTCGTCACGACCCACGCCCTGCGCGACGGGCTCCACGCGCTGGGCCCCCGCGCCTACGTAGCGGACGTCATGACCCGCGAGGTGCTGTGCGTGCGCCCGACCGACGAGCTGCTCACGGCGTTGCGCGCCATCCAGGCCCGGGCGCTCGGCGCTGCGCCCGTCGTGATGGCCGGGCGCGTCGTGGGCATGCTCACCCCGCGCGGCGTGCAGGCGTTCATGGCGACGCCCTCGCTGCGCACCGCGTGAGCCTAGCCTTCGCTCAGTAGCGCCGCGTCTTGGCGATGATCTCGTTCATGATCTCGCGCGTCCCGCCCCCCAGCGGATAGAGGCGCGCGTCCCTATAGAGACGCTCGACCGGATACTCGCGCATGTAGCCATAGCCCCCATGCAGCTGCACGGCCTGGTCGCACACGTAGGTGCACATGTCCGTCGCCGTGTTCTTGGCCATGGCCGCGAGCGCGGGGTCCCCGTCCCCAGCCAAGAAGCGCTGCACGGCTTCGTGGGTGAGCGCGCGCGCCGCAGCGAGGCGCGTCTCCATCTCGGCGAGCTTGTGACGCGTGACCTGGAAGCCGTTCAGCGTCTTGCCGAACGCCTGCCGCTCCCGCGTGTACGCGAGGGTCTCGCGCAGCGCGAGCTCGGCGATGGCGACACACTGACCCGCCAGCAGCAGCCGCTCGCTCACGAAGTTCATCATGATCATGAGAAAGCCGGCGTTCTCCGCGCCGATCAGGTTCTCCTTGGGCACGCGACAGTCCTCGAAGGCGAGCTCGGCCGTATCGCTGGCCCACCAGCCCATCTTGTCGAGCTTACGCGCCACGCTGAAGCCCTCGGTGTCCGCGTCGATGATGAGCAGCGAGATGCCGCCGTGGCCCTCCCCCCCCGTACGCACCGCCGTGGTGACAAAGTCCGCGCGGGTTCCGCTGGTGATGAACGTCTTGCTGCCGTTCACCACGTAGTGGTCGCCATCCAGCACGGCCCGCGTGCGAACGGCCGCCACGTCGCTCCCGCCCCCGGCCTCGGTGATACCGAGCGCGGACACCTTCTCGCCGCGCAGCACGGGACGCACGTAGCGCTCCTTCTGCGCCGCGGTGCCGAACTTCACGATGGGCGGCAGCGCGATGCCGTGGCTGCCGAGCCCGACGCAGGTGCCAACGGACTTGCCGGCGAGCACCAGCTCTTCGGCGGCGACGAGCACATGCCCGAGATCACCGCCCTGCCCGCCCAGCTCTTCGGGATATCCGACGCCCAAGAGACCGGCCGACGCCATGGTGCCGTAGAGCTCGCGCGGGAAGATGCCAGCCTCCTCCCACGCGTGCGCGTGGGGCAGCACCTCGGCTGCGGCGAACTTACGCGCCTGGGCGCGCAGCGTCTTGTGCTCTTCGGTCTCGAACAGGTACGTGGCCATCGGCAGCTCCGCGAGGGGGCGGGCCGTGCCCGCCGCGTGGTGCGGAGGATGATATTTCGCGTACGAAATAAATCAAGCAGCGCCGCGGCCGGCGCGCGTCTCCGCAGCGTACCAGGCGTCGACGTTGCCGGGGCGTGGCATGCCCGCCGCGTCGAGCGTGCCGAGGCCCCACTCGACCGCCTCACGCAAGGTGCCGTGCGAGGTCTGGGCCGTGGGTGCCTTCTGCACCCAATAGAGCGCCGTGAGCGCACCGCGCACGACCGCGCTGCGGATGACGGTGGAGTTTCCGAGCGCCCACTTGCCAACGTAGTCCGCGTGGCGCCCCATCCACTCGGCCAGCTGCTTGCGGTCGTGCGCGTTCGGGACGCCGTCCATCATGCTCAGGTTCGTGATGGAGACGTAGCGCTCGTGGCGCGTGAACACCTCGCGCTCGTAGCGCTGGAACAGGTGATTGAAGTCGGCTTCGCGTGCGCCCTCCCGCACGGTGAGGATGACGATGGGCCAGAGGGCGAGGTCGAGATTCGTACGGACGGTGTCACCACCCATAGACACATGGAATCATGACCGAGACGCCGCAGCAAGGGTGTTCACAGCGGATTTTACAGATGAGGCTCAGCGGGCGAACTCCACTTGCACGTCCGTGTATCCCAAGCTCCGGACAAGGGACTCGATGGTGCGCGCAGCGTTCTGCTCCGCTCGGCGTAGCACCCCGCTCTCCACGGCGGCGCGCTGGAGCGTGCGTTCCGCCTCCTGCCGCGCCCGCGTCTCGAGCGTCTGGGAGCGCGTGGCCAGCACATCCGTCTCGCGGGTGTGGACGTACGTGCGCTGGTTGTCCAATCGCGCGGAGAAGACCTCGGCGGGGGGTAGCCGGATACGGACGCGACCCATCGTGGGGTCGGCCTCGACCGACTCGGGCGTGAGCCGCCCCAGATCGACACCGGCCACGACGTCCGCCGCCGCGATCAGCAGGATGGCGTCGTCCGCGTCGACCAGCCCGAACATGACGGACTGCCGGTCGCGGAGGTCGACCACGCGCTCGACGTGCGCCTCGGCCGACTCGAGGCGCGCGAGGTCGCGCAGCGAAGTGACGACGCTGGCCGTCGGGCGCAGGACCTCGACCGTGGTCGGCGGCTCGGGGGTGGGCTCGGTGACCCGCAGCACACGGTGGGTGCACAGCGCGGCGCTCCCGGCCACCGTCAGCGAGCAGCCTACGAGCACGAAGCGCAGCCACGACGGTGAGCGGCGGTTCCGGGCGCGCGCCGGGTGGGTGTCGCGTGGGTCTGCGACAGCGTCCGGCGAGGGCACGCCTGCTCCCGGCGCGTCGCGCGCAGGCGCGTGCGTCGCCGAGGGTGTGCCAGGTGCCCCTTGGTCCCCGCGCGCGGGCACATCGTTCTCGGTCGCCGGCAGAGGCGCGCCGTGGGCCTCCGTCGGATCCCGGGGAGGACCGCTCGGCGTGCTCGGGTCCGTCAGCGCCCCTCCAGCGCACGCTCGGCCGCGTTCATGGCCAGGGCCATGATGGTGTGCTGCGGGTTCACGCCCAGGTTGGTGGGGATGGCGCTGGCGTCCGCGATGTAGAGCCCGTCGTAGCCGTGCACGCGACCGTTCTCGTCGCACACGGACTCCCGTGGGTTCTGGCCCATCACGGCGCCGCCAAACAGATGGCTGAGGATGGCCACGTAGGCGCGCGGGTCCAGGGGCGCGTCGTCCATCAGGTGCAGCTGATCCGGCGTGAGCGAGTACGGCATGCCCGAGATGCCGGGGATGATCTCCTTCGCGCCCGCCTCGAAGTGCATGCGGGCCACCGTCTTCATGCCCTCGCGGAAGCGCTCCATGTCGGCGCGGTTGAGGCCGTAGCGGATCATGGGCTTGCTGCTGAGCCCGAACGCCGTGGGACGCACGGTGCCCACCGACTCGGCGCGGCAGGCGTGCACCCACATCGCGAGGTGGCGGTACTTGGTGAGCCGCTCGATGAGCTGATGACCGCCCCCGGACAGGCGGCTGGCCACGAGCTCCAGCGGGATGGCGAGGGTCTCGAGCTTCATGCCCGGGTCCGTCCGGAACTTGGTGGAGGCCCAGCCCTGGGTGGCCCCGACGTTCATGTCGACCGGCTCGTCGTAGACGCCGAAGATGCCTGTGCCCGGGTGGGCGCGGAAGAAGTCGCCCAGGCGGCGGCTCTTCACGCCCGAGCGCATGAGCAGCACCGGCGTGTGGGTGACCGAGCAGGCCACGAAGACCCCGCGGCGGGCCTTGATGGTGAAGCGTGCGCCCTTGCTCTTGGTGGTGGGGTGCTGGAAGTGGCCCGTGACGCCGATGGCCCGCTGCCCGTCCAGGAGCACCTTGTCGACGGGCGCGCACGAGAGCACCACGCCGCCGCGCGTCATGGTCTCGGGCACGTAGTTCAGGTTGGTGCTCTGCTTCTTGAGCCCCTTGCAGCCCTGCAGGCACTGACCCGAGCCCTCGCAGCCCTTCACGTAGCGGCGCATGACGTGGCCGCCCAGGCCCGCCCGCTCGTCGCCCAGGAGCGCGAGCTTGTTGCTGCGGCCGAGGGCGCGCTCAGGCACCTCCTCCACGCACAGCTCCTTCTCGATCAGGTCCTGGTACTTCCACATGCGCTCGGCGTACGCGTCGCCGCCGACGCCGTAGGAGTCACGCCACTGGCGGAAAATGTCCCCCGGCGTGCGCACGCAGATGGCGGAGTTGACCACGGTGGTTCCGCCGACCAAGCGCGCCTGCACGATGGGCCAGAGGGCCTCGCCCATGGCCATGGAGTTGCCCCAGTCGTCCATCATGTCGCGCATCGCGCCATAGGCCGTCACGGGGTAGTCGTCCGGGTCCCGCCACGGGCCCGCCTCGACGATGGCTACCTGGGCGCCGCCACGGGCGAGCGCCACCGCGGCTGCTGCACCGCCGGCGCCACTGCCGACGACCACGTAGTCCACGTCGCGGGCGACGTCCTGCCCGACCTCACGAAAAGCGATGTGAGTCACTCGGACCTCCAGGTGCCCGGGTCACCCTCGTACGGAGCCAGGTTCATCTTGCGGCGCACGCGCTCGTCCTTGCCCCAGCACATGCCGGCCACCATCTTCACCAGGAAGATGCTCTGCCGCAGGGGGTAGTTGGAGGTCGCCGTGATCTTCTGGGCGTGCTCCTCACGCAGCTCGTCGCTGAGCAGCATGGCGGGGCCGGGCTTCCCGACCGTCAGCATGGTGCTGAACTGGTAGAGGGTGGAGCCCGCTACGAGCCCCGTGTACATGATCGCGGGGGCCTCGGCCTTGAACTGATCGAGGTAGGCGTCGAGACCCATGTCCACGATCCCGGGGAAGTCCCCCGAGGCGGGATACAGGTCCTGCATAGTCTTGACGATGAGCCACTTCACGGTGCGCGGATGGTAGCAGCCCTCACCCCTCGCATTGTCAAAGTTCTGTGCGCGCTCGGTCTCGAAGACGTCCGCGCGCGACTTCGCGATGTCCGCGCCGTCGTCAGTCGGAGAAGACCGGATCGCGCTTCTGCATGTTGGCCATGACGGCCTCCATCTGGTTCGCGCTGCCGAGCAGGGCCAGCTGCTCGTCCGTCTCGAGGCGGAAGCGCGCCGGGATGTCCAGATCCAACGCCTGGTTGAGCATGCGCTTGCCCGCGCGGATGGCGTGCGGGTTCTTGGTGGCGATGGTGCCTGCGAGCTCGAGCGCCGTCGCGACGGGGTCATCCGCGAGGCGCGTGACCAAGCGCAGGCCGAGCGCCTCTTCGCCGCCCACGACACGACCGGTGAACATGAGATCCTTGATGACGTCGAGGGGCACAGAGCGCAGCGTGGTCGCGGTGATGCTCATGTCCGGGACGAGGCCCCACTTGATCTCCATGATGGAGAGCTGGGTCTGGGGATGAGCGACGCGGATGTCCGCGCCTGCCGCGATCTGGAAGCCTCCACCGAACGCCACACCGTGCAGCGCCGCGATGACGGGCACCTCGAGCTCCTGCCAGATCCAGCCGACGCGCTGGGCGAGGTTGGCCGGACTCACCGCCGCGTCACGCGCGAGCAGACTGCTCCCGCCGCCGCTCGCGAACGCGCTGAACGCGCTGAAGTCGAGCCCGGCCGAGAAGGCCTGGCCCACGCCCGAGAGCACCACGGCGCGGACCGAGCGGTCGGTCCGGAGCTGCTCGCCGGCGGCGACGATGCCTTCGAACATGGCGACGTCGAGGGCGTTGCGCTTGTCGGCGCGGTTGAGCTGCACGTGCGCGACGGCCCCGTGGCGCTCGATGAGGACGCGGTCGGTCATGGGGCGGTTGTACCACGGTGTCGAAGGCGACGTCGCCGGCGCGGCGCGTGACCGCGGGACCGAGCGACGCGAGGGGGGACCCGCGGATCGCCAACCCGGCGGGCTACTCGGCCGGGGCCGCCGGGGCACCATGGCCGCAGCGACGCATGACGCGGCCCTCCGCGAAGTAGAAGAGGCAGCGCTCCAGCGTCGCAGGTGCCTGGTCGAGACAGCCGCTCACGTGACCGAACGCCCGGTGGTCGGGGCTGACCACGAACGTGGCGAGCGGCTCCACGCCCTCGGCGCACGTGGGGGCTGCGAGCTCGACCACCTCGACCAGCCGGACGGCGTCGGGCGCCACGAGCTCCGCCACGTAGAGGGTGTGACGCACCTCGTCGCGGCTGGACACGGCGACCACCAGGTACGTGTGGTCCTCGCTCGGCGTCCATGCCGCGTGCCGCGTGAGGGCCGAGAGGCCGAGCGCCGTGAGCGCCTGCCGGCCCGCGTCGGACACGCGCTCGCTGAAGAAGTGAAAGCGGCGGCGGTCGGACTCCAGGGCCAGCACGAACGCCTGGAACGCGGCCGCGTCCAGCACGCCGCTCTGCCACACGCGCTCGCCCGCCACGACGTCCGCGTCGCGCATCTCGGCCGACGGCTGGTCGTCGTACGCGAGCGCGCGGTCGCCCGAGGCGGGCAGCGCCTCCACGGCCGCTGGCAGGCCGCGCACCAGGGCGGCGAGGCGCGGGGTGCCGTGATACGCGGCAAAGTCTCGGTCGGTCTGCGCGCGAGCGGCGGAGGCGCGTCCCTCGGGCCCGGATCGGTCGAGCTCCTCGAGCTGCGCGATGGCCGAGTCGATGTCACCGAGCTGCGCGAGCGCACACGCGAGGTTGAAGCGCGGACCCAGCTGGCTCGGGTCGGCGACCAGCGCCTGACCGAAGTAGTGCTTGGACTGCACGTAGTCGCGCGTGCGATGTCGACGCAGGCCGCCTCGATTGAACGAGGCCGAGAGGTCGGCTGGGGCGTGCTCACAGGCCGAGTTCAGCGCCGCGGCCATGGGAAACGATGGAACTCCGCGGTCCATGTCGCGCATGCTGATGGGTGGGTCGGGCGCGAGCTCGGGGTGTGGCTCGCACGCGGGCGCTTCGGCCGCATAGGCGGGCACGTCGAACTCGGGCGCGACCACCTCGACACCACCGTCGACACCCGCATCCTCCGTCGTGGCTGCTTCGGGCTCGACGGGAGGCTCGGGCATGGGTGGCGCCTCGGCGACCTCTGGCGTCGGCGCCTGCGCCGTGGGCGTCTCTGCGGCTGTCGCCACCGGCGAGGCAGGCGCGCTCACTTCCGCGTCGTCGTCACCGCCCCCGCACGCGGCGAGCGCGAGCATCATGCCAACGGCCAAGGCCCGCCGCGTCGCGCGCGCTCGGACCACCTGTGTCTGTGTGCCACCCATGTCTCTGACTCCCCGAGTCGAATACGTGAACGCGCACGGGATGTCGAGCACCGCGACGGGACCGAGACGCGAGCGGTCGCACGCCCTACGGGAGCCGCTGTGGCACCATGGGCCCACCATGTCGCCATCGCCGCCCCATGAGCGCGCCATCCTCGTCGGGTCCAGCGCCCTCTTCGCCAGCGCGGTGGGGGTGCACACGTACATCGTGCTGAACGCGGGCGAGACGCCTCACGACGCGGCCAAGTCCCTGCTCCTCGCGCTCCTCGTAGCGCTGGGGTCGCTGGTGGTGGCCCTGCCGCTCGGCGCGCTACTCCGCGCCCTGCCGCGCAAGTACGGAGCTGGCGGGCGCGTGGTGGCGTGGCTGGCCGTCGGGCTGACCGTGGCGCTCGTGTTCGCGAGCGAGCAGGCGCTGCAATCGGCGCTGGGGGAGGACGAGCTGGTCGGCTTCGTCACCACCAAGTGGCTGTGGGAGCACGCCGGGTGGGGCGGGTCGGTCTTCTACCTCCTGACCGTCCCGATCGACCTCGTCCTCATGTTCTTCGTGGCGATCATGCGGGGCATCGCGGCGTTCGTGGTGCCCCCCGCCACGGGGTTGTGCTGCGGCGCGAGCTGGGTGGTGGTCGCCCTGCCGTTCCTGGTCCGGGGCGCGCGCCGACGTGCTCCCCCTGGCGCGTAGCGATCTCTCTACACGCTGTCGGGGGGTCCGTGAGGAAGCCCCCTCGTAGGCTCGAGGCATGACTCCTTGCGCGCGCCTCTCGGGCCTCCTCGTGCTCGCTCTGCTCCCGCTGGCCTGTACCCCGGCCGACGGCGGGCCCACGCCCAACCCCGACGGTGGCACGTGTACGGCGACCGGCCCGGGCGGGACGGCCTGCGACCCCAACACCCCGGACCAGGTGTTCAACGTGGACGCGTGTGGCAACGTCACGGGCGTGCGCGAGGCGTGCGACCCGGGACGCGTGTGCACACAGCGCACGCCGACGTCGCTGGCCACCTGCACGCTGCCGCCGGGCTGCACGCGGACGCTCGACAAGGCGTGCAACGAGGACGACCCCAGCGCCGTGTATTACGTCACCTCGTGCGGCGCGTACGATGGCATCTTCCGGGCCTGTGACCCGGGTGAGGTGTGCACCATCGACCCGACCAACACCAACCCGGTCTGCCGCCCGCCGGCAGGGTGCACGCAGACGCTCGACAAGGCGTGCAACGAGGACGACCTGAGCGCCGTGTACTACGTCGATTCGTGCGGCGCGTACGACGGCATCTTCCGGGCCTGTGATCCGGGTGAGGTGTGCACCATCGACCCCGCCAACACCAACCCGGTCTGTCGGCCCCCGTGCTTCCCACTACACAACACCATCGCTTGCTCCGCGGACGGGCGCGGCCGTGAGTGGATCAACGCGTGTGGTGTGCCGACGGGAGAGATCGTCAGCACGTGTGCCGCCAACCAGGTGTGCGAGTCCAACACCTGCCGCGACGTCGTGGACCCCTGCGGCACGGCGCACGCGACGCTCGGCTGCGACCCCGCCGACCTCTCGGCCACGCGCTGGTACAACAGCTGCGGCGAGCTGACCGACGACGTCGCGGTGGACTGCGCCGCGTCTGGCGAGACGTGCAACGGCGGCCAGTGTGTCGCGGTGTGCGCCGAGCCCATCGGGAGCGCCTGCAACAACGTGGACGCGCCGCGCTTCCTGAGCGGGGTCAGCCTGATCCAGGAGACCGACGCGTGTGGCGCGCGCACCAGCACCGTGCTCGAGACCTGCGCCGACGGCGAGCTGTGCACGGCGCGGGACGGGACGCCCACCTGCCTCAACTCCATGACCGACACCAGCAGCCCCTACTACCTCAAGGCGTGCAGCTTCGGCATGTTCACGGACGCGCAGACCGACCTGTACATGGACTGCCGCTGTCGCAAGGACATCCAGAGCGACCCGAACAGCCGGGAGGGCTCCATCCTGAACTGCTGGCCCGTGGGAGACGCCTGGAACCAGGGCTTCCGCTGGGCCGACGGGCCGCACCTGTACCCCATCGCGCCGACGGTGTACGGCGGCGTGCTCAGCGAGACGCAGGGTGAGCTGTTCTCCGCCATGCAGTACACCGACCCGAGCTACACGGGCGGGGGCCTGATCGTCGCGTACGACTACACGACGGGCGCGCGGCGCATCGTGAGCGGCATCTACGCGGACCCGAGCAGCGGGTACACGGAGTTCGGCTCGGGCTACAAGAGCCAGCGCATGGTGTCGGGCGTGCCGCGCGAGACCACCGCGCTGAACTACATCGAGGACGTCGAGCTGGGCGCCGACGGCATGCTCTACGCCTACGGCAACGGCACGCTGGAGAACGTCGAGATCGTGCGCGTGCACCCCACGACGGGCGCGAGGACCCTCGTGTGGCGCGTCGAGCAGCGCAACGGCGAGACCTCGCCGTTCGGGCAGTGCTACGGCTCGCGCACCATCAGCAGCACCGCGAGCGGACGCATCCCCGTGCAATACGAGCACCGCGCGTTCGCGATGGACCCGAGCACGGGCAAGTTCTACCTCGCCTTCCGCAACCCCTCGGACGGCATCGGTGTCGTGGAGATCGCGGCGGATGGATCGACCTGCACCATCCTCTCGCGCAGCTGGGCATCCGCCCTGCCGGACATCGGGACGGGCTTCAGCCCGCAGTACACGTCGCTCTCGGGCATGCACGTCCACGAAGGGAAGCTCTACGTGGTGCACATCCTCCAGGAGGCGCTGGTGGCGTACGACCTGAGCACGGGCAACCGCACAGCCGTGTCGGTCGCGGGTTCCGTCGGCGAGGGCGACCACGCCATGGGCGAGAACAACATCTTCTGGGACGGGTCGCGGAACCTCATGTGGGTGATGGGACAGGTCGCGCCCTACCTCGGGTTCGCCGTGGACCTGACCACGGGCGACCGTGAGTCTCCCTTCCGCGTCAGCCCGGGTGGCCTGCTGCCGGGCGAATACCCGGTGGACCAGGGCCACGCGGGCGCGCTGCGCAACGGCAACTACCTGGGCCACGGCACGGCGGCGCTGCACCCGAGCAACCCAGACCGCATGTTCCTGGTGGGAGGCTCGGGCGAGCTCTACGAGTTCGAGATCTCGACGGGCAACAGCTGGATCATGTCCCTCTGAGCTCGGAAGCGCGGGGCGCGTGGGCCCGAACTCGTTGCAGGGTGGGCCCGAACTCGTTGCACGGCGGGCTCGCGGGCTTCGTCAGCGCGCGCGCCCTCCGCGCAGGCCGGCTGGGCTAGCGCGCCTCGAGGGCGGCCCGGATCTCGTCGAGCACCGCAGGGTCCTCGATGGTGGCGGGCACCGGCGCGTCCTGCCCCTCGGCGATCTTCTTCATGGTGCCGCGCAGGATCTTGCCCGAGCGCGTCTTCGGCAGGCGCTGCACCACCACGGCGTGCTTGAAGGCCGCCACGGGGCCGATGTGCTCACGGACCGCCGCCACCACCTCGCGCACCACCTCGGTGTGGGTCTGGGTCACGCCCGCCTTGAGCACCAAGAGGCCCAGCGGTAGCTCGCCCTTGAGCTCGTCGGCCACCCCGATGACGGCGCACTCGGCCACCGCGGGGTGCTGCGCGAGCACCTCCTCCATCTGCCCGGTGGAGAGCCGATGGCCCGCGACGTTGATGATGTCGTCCGTGCGCGCCATGACGTACACGTACCCATCCTCGTCGACGTAGCCCGCGTCCGCGGTCTTGTAGAAGCCCGGGTAGTCGGTGAGGTACGCGTCCAGGAAGCGCTGGTCGGCGTTCCACAGCGTGGGCAGCGCGCCCGGCGGGAGAGGCAGCTTCACCACCAGCGCGCCGGTCGTGTTGGCGGGCACGTCACGCGCGGCCTCGTCCACCACGCGGATGTCCCAGCCCGGGACGGGCAGGGTGGGCGAACCGTGCTTCACCGGCAGCGGCTCGATGCCGAGGCAGTTGGACACGATCGGCCAGCCCGTCTCGGTCTGCCACCAGTGATCGATGACGGGCACGCCGAGGTGCTGCTCCGCCCACTCCAGCGTGGCAGAGTCGCTGCGCTCGCCCGCGAGGAACAAGGCCTCGAAGTGCCCGAGGTCGTAGCGCGCGAGCTGCACGCCGTCCGGGTCGTCCTTCTTGATGGCGCGGAACGCCGTGGGCGCCGTGAAGAGCTTCTTCACGCCGTGCTCGGCAATGACACGGAAGAACGTGCCGGCATCGGGCGTGCCCACCGGCTTGCCCTCGAAGAGCACCGTGGTGTTCCCGTTCAACAGCGGCCCGTAGACGATGTAGCTGTGGCCCACGACCCAGCCCACGTCGGAGGCGGCCCAGAACACCTCTCCTGGCTGCACGCCGTACACGGCCTGCATGCTGTACTGCAGGGCCACTGCGTGGCCGCCCTGATCGCGCACGACCCCCTTGGGTTGGCCGGTGGTGCCCGAGGTGTACAGCACGTAGAGCGGGTCCGTGGCCGCGACGGGGACGCACTCGGCGGGCTCGAGCCCGGGCGCCGCGAGCGCGTCGTCCCAGCTCACGTCACGCCCCGCAACGAGCGTGGCTTCCAGCTGCGGTCGCTGCTTCACGATCACGTGCGTTGGCTTGTGCGTGGCGAGCGCGATGGCCTCGTCCAGCAGCGGCTTGTAGGCGACCGTGCGCGTGGGCTCGATTCCGCACGACGCACACACCATGAGCACGGGCTGCGCGTCGTCGATGCGTGTCGCCAGCTCGGCCGCGGCGAACCCACCGAAGACGACGGAGTGCACCGCGCCCAGGCGGGCGCAGGCGAGCATCGCCACGGCGGCCTCCGGGATCATCGGCATGTAGAGGATCACGCGGTCACCCTTTTCGACACCGTTCGCGCGCAGGGCTCCCGCGAACAGCGCCACCTCGTCGCGCAGCTCGCGGTAGGTGAGCGTGCGCTGCTTCCCCGTGACTGGGCTGTCGTAGATGAGGGCCGCCTGCTCGGCGCGCCCGCCCTCCACGTGCCGGTCGAGGCAGTTGTACGCGGTGTTGAGCACGCCATCCGGGAACCAGCGGTAGAAGGGGGCGCGGCTGTCGTCGAGGGCGCGGGTGGGCGGCGTCACCCAGTCGATGGCGCGGCTGGCCTCGAGCCAGAACGACTCGGCGTCTTCGAGGGAGCGGCGGTGGACCTCACGGTGGCTGGCGGTCATCGAGGGGATCTACCACGCCTCAGGCGGCGTAGTGACCCGCACGGCGATGCCGATGCCTCTGGCGCGCTGGCCCGTACGGCCCAGCACGAGCTTTGTGACCCGCACGGCGACCCCAGCACTGGCGCGCGTCGCGACGCGCTGACACCCTGCGGCGCATGCACGACGCCCGCCTGAGCGCTCGCACGGAACAGATCGCGCCCTTCCTGGCGATGGAGGTGATGGAGCGCGGCATGGCGCTGGCCCGCGAGGGGCACGACGTGATCCAGCTGGGCGTGGGCGAGCCCGACTTCGACGCGCCGCCCGAAGCGGTGCGCGCGGCCGTCGAGGCGCTGCAGCGCGGCGAGACGCACTACACGGACAGCCGCGGGCTACGGGGCCTGCGCGAGGCCATCGCGGCGGACTCCGAGGCGCGCCGTGGGGTGGCCACGGACCCGGATCAGGTGCTCGTGACACTGGGCACGTCTCCGGCCATCTTGATGGCGCTGCAGGTGCTGGTTAACCCCGGCGACGAGGTACTGGTGCCGACGCCGCACTATCCTTGCTACCCGAACATGATCGTGGCCTGTGGAGGCGTGCCGCGCTTCGTGCCCACCTTCGCGCGGGACGGGTACCGCATCGACGTCGAGGCGCTCGCGGCCGCGAGGACTCCGCGCACGAAGGCGGTCATCGTGGCCTCGCCAGCGAACCCGACGGGGGCCGTGCAGTCGCGCGAGACCATCGCGGCCATCGCAGCGCTGGGGCTGCCCATCCTGAGCGACGAGATCTACGACGGTCTCCTGTTCGACGGGGAGCGCGTCACCTCCCCTCTCGCGTACAGCGACGACACCTTCGTGCTGGATGGCTTCTCGAAGCGCTACGCGATGACGGGCTTCCGGCTGGGGTACCTGATCGCCCCACGCTGGGCGTCGCGCGCGCTGCAGAGCCTCCAGCAGAGTCAGTTCATCTCCGCCACGCACTTCGTCCAGAGCGCGGGTGTGGCCGCCCTCACGCACGGCGCGCCGCACGTTTTGCACATGCGCGGCATCTACGAGCGCCGACGCGACCTACTGCTGGAAGGCCTGCGCACGCTGGGGCTCGGCATCCCGACCGCACCGACGGGCGCGTTCTACATCCTCGCCGACGCCCGCCACCTGAGCGAGGACTCGCTCGCCATGGCCATGCGCATCGTCGAGCAAGCGCACGTCGCGGTGGGCCCCGGTCGCGACTTCGGCGCCATCGCCGAGGGGCACCTGCGCTTCAGCTACGCGACGTCGGAGGCCCAGATCACACGCGCGCTCGAGCGCCTGGCGACCGCCCTGCCTGCGCTGCGTAGATGAACCGACAGGTCGCGGACCACAGCGCCGCGTTCGGTCCCCGCCATCGGCTGTCCGCGGACGCGAGGGCGGCGCGCGGAAGCCTGGCGCTGTTCGGCCGGCACCTCGCCGGTCACACCCTCCACGTCACGTGATAGCGCGCGCCGTCCGGGGTCCTGCCCCACTCGACGCGCACGCCCCGCCGCCCCGCGCACTTCAGCACCGTCTCGATGTTGACGGAGAGGATGAGGGCCGAACGCCGTGTCATGCCTGGCCAGCCCATGACCTCGAGGGTGCCGAAGCCGCGCCCGTGGTCGGTCACCGACAGCTCGCCTACGTTGCGGGTGCGCTTCCACAAGAGCGGCGTGCGCGTGATGATCGCGTCGTCGCTGGTCATGCGGAGCAGCACGCGCCAGACCGTGTTCAACGTGCGCTCGGTGGACATGCGGGTCGTGCGCGTCAGCAGCGCGTCCTCGTCGAGTCCGGTGCGCTGGCAGGCCTGGTCGATGACCTCACCGATGTGGACGAGCGGCACCCAGGCGGCCGTGGGGGCGGAGCGCACGGCGTCGCGCGCCTCACGCGGGATGCTCCGCAAGATGTCCTCGAAGACGTCGTCGCCGACGACGCTGCGCAGCGCCCACTGGAAGTCGCGCGCGGCGATACCGGTCGTGCTGGGCTCGATGATCGGGGTGCTCATGGGTGGGGCCAACGATAGTCCGAGTGGAACTCACTCGACACACCTTTGTCTCAACGCTTGATTCTGGCTCGATTAATGATATATTGACGGTCGACTCAATCAGACGTCCTGCACGGCCCGCGCACATCGAACAACACATGGTTCATGGCGTACGAGGTCGTCACCTGATCCAGTCCGAGAAGCACGTTCGCCAATCGCCGCCCATCCGATGGCGCCAAGGCGGTGGTTGCGTGCAGCGTCGCGCGCGGAACGCGCGTGAGCACCCACAGAACCAGCGCCCACTCCCGAGGACTTCCTTTGCAGACATCCATCGACACCCAGACGAAAGACACACAGAACCAGCACGACACCGACGCGGACTTCGCGGCGATGCCATCCCTCTACCGGCACGCGAAGCGCAGCGAGTGGGGGCTCGGCGTCATCCTCGACCGGCGGGTGGACCGCGTGACCATGCAGTTCCAAGACGGTCGGGCGCGCGCCATGCACCTCGACTACTGGGAGCTCTTGCAGCCGGCGGACCGCACCTACGATGCGGCGCACGCGCTGGTGAGCGCGCTGCATGCCATGGCCCCCGAAGAGCTTCGCCCGAGCATGCGCAAGGGTCGCCGACCGATCGCGCTGGCGGAGCAGGTGGCCTACTTCCGCGAGCTGTTCGAGGGCGGCTTCCGCGACGCCGCCTACGCAGAGGAGCACCGCAGCGATGGTCGCAAGCGGCTGCTCAAGCGACACCGTGACGGCATGGTGCGGGTGGCGGCCAAGCTACTGAGCTCCGATGCCCTGCGCGAGGCGCACGAAACCAACGGACCGAGCGCCGTGCACGGGGCCCTCCGACGAGTGCTCGAGAGCTCCAGCATCGTGACGGCCCAGGAGCGCGCGGCCTTCGCCGCCGTCGACGTCGCGCACCACGCGCCCATCGCGGAGGGCGTCCACGAGCTGCTACACGGAAAGGCATCGGTGCCACAGCGGCTCGACGGCTGGGTACGCGTGCTCGAGGCCGCGCTCGGCACGGCCCCGTCTTGGGAGCTGGCCACGTTCTTCCTCGCGGCGTTCCACCCCACGACCCTCCCCGTCGTGCGACCGAAGACGTTCGAGCGCCAGGCGCGCTTCATGGCGCCGGGCCTGCGCGTCGGCGAGCGCCCGATGGGCATCTTGTACGCCCGGTTGGTGCGCATGACGACGGACATCCGCGCTCGGCTGCGCGAGCACGGCCTCGAGGCGCGCGACCAGCTGGACGTGTTCGACTTCGTATGGCTCACGCTCAAGCCAGCCGGACGCGAGCGCATCCTCGCGCTGCGCTCCGAAGCGTTCGAGGCCCCGACGCCAGTCGACGTCCAGGAACGCGCCGCCGCGTAGTCCTACCCGTCGAGCATCGCCAGCAGCGCCGCTTCGTCGAGGACGGTCACGCCCAGCTTCTGCGCCTTCTCGAGCTTGCTGCCGGCCTCCTCCCCGGCCACCACGTAGTCGGTCTTGGCGGACACCGAACCGACCACCTTGCCGCCGGCCTCCTTGATGCGCGCGCCAGCCTCCGAGCGCTTCAACGTGGGCAGCGTGCCGGTCAGCACGAAGGACTTGCCGGCCACCCCCTCGACCTCGCGCGTGGTGGTCTCCGGCGCGGCGAGGCTCACACCCGCCGCCGCGAGGCCCTCGAACACGGCCCGCACGGCCGGGGCGTCGAGCTCCGCGAAGATGCTGTCCGCGGACTTGCGCCCGAGCCCCTCGACGGCGCCGCGCTCACTCGACTTCTCGGGGGCGACGAAGGCCACGGCCTCGGGGTCGCCCGCCACGTAGCGCGCAGCGAAGTCCAGCAGCGCGTCTGCATCGCGCCAGTGCTTGGTGAGCTCCTCTGCCATGGACACGCCGACGTGCCGGATGGCGAGCCCGACGAGCACCCGCGGCAGGCCGCGCGCCTTGGCGCCCTCGAGCGCGGCGATGACGTTGGCCGCGCTCTTCTCGCCCATGCGCTCGAGGCCCGCGAGCTGGGACACCGTCAATCGGAAGAGGTCGTCTGGGCGCCGCACCCCCACCTTGTCGATGACCTGCACGATGAGCGCCTCGCCCATGCCCTCGATGTCCATCGCCTGACGCCCCGCGAAGTGCTTCAAGCGCTCGAGCACCTGGTCCGGGCACGCGGGGTTCGGGCAGTAGATGAAGATCTCCTCGCACACCACCGCGCTGCCACACGTGGGGCAGGCCTCGGGCGCGACGAAGGGCTCGGTCCCCTCGGGGCGCTTGTCGTGATCCACGGCCACGACCTGCGGGATGATGTCGCCCGCTTTCTCGACGTACACCTGGTCGCCGACGCGCACGTCCTTGCGCGCGAGCTCGGGGAAGTTGTGCAACGACGCCCGACTGACCGTGGTGCCCGCGAGCGGAACAGGATCGAGCTCCGCCACGGGTGTGAGCTTGCCGCTCTTCCCCACTTGGACGCTGATGGCGCGCAGCCGCGTGGCGCGCCGCTCGGGCGGGAACTTGTAGGCGATGCCCCAGTGCGGATGGTGGCCCGTGGAGCCCAGCGCGGGGTAGTGCGAGAGCTCGTCCACTTTGATGACCATCCCATCGATGTCGAAGGGCAGCTGGTCGCGGCGCTCGTGGTAGCTCGCGCAGTAGGCGTACGCAGCGGCCGCGTCGGGCGCGAGGAACACCTCGTCGGCGTAGACCTCGGCGCCGGCTTCGGCGAGCCATCCGAGGATCTCGCTCTGGCGCCCGGGCAGCGAGACGCCCTCGCTCCACGGGATCTGATAGAGGAAGGCGCGGATGCCGACCTCGCCCAGCCCGCTCGGATCCTTGCGCTTCATCATGCCGGCGCAGCCATTGCGCGGGTTGGCGATGATCTTCTCGCCCGCAGCTGCCAAGCGCGCGTTGTGAGCGTCGAACGCGTCGCGCGGCCAGTACAGCTCGCCACGCACCTCGAGCTCGCCGCCGCCGACTCCCACCAAGCGCGCCGGGACGGCGCGCGCCTCCAGCACCTGCGCCGTGATGACGTCGCCCTTCTGTCCGTCGCCGCGCGTGACCGCCCGGGTGAGCCGCCCGCTCTCGTAGAGCAGCGACACGCTGATGCCATCGATCTTGGGCTCGACGAACAACGGCAGCTCGCTCCCCGGTGGCAGCTCCAGGTCCTTCAGGCGCCGCTGGAACCACGCGTCGAGCTGCACCTCGTAGGGCACGGGCACACCTTCCGCGTCGCGCCGGTTGGGCGTGAGCTTCTCGAGCGACAACATCGGGACATGGTGCGCGACCGTCTCGAACCCGTCGGTGTGGTCCACTCCTGGGCTGCGGTCGATGCGCTCGTCGGCCGCGACACCCAGCGAGTCCGCCAGCTCTTGATAGCGGTCGAAGAGCTCGTCGAAGACGCTGTCCGGAATCTCAGGCGCGCCCTTGCGGTACAGCGCCTCATGATGCGCGATCTGCGCGCGCAGAGCGTCTAGCTCCGCGAGCGCGTCCCCTGCGTCGCTCGCTGAAAACCCCAGCTCACCTTGCATCACCACCAATTCCTACGCTTGAAGAACAAGAAGATCGCGCTGGCCGTGCCGATCATCACGAACCACGCCACCTGGTAGCCGTACTTGTGGTGCAGCCCCGGCATGAACTCGAAGTTCATCCCGTAGAGGCCCGTGATGAAGGTCAGCGGCAGCATGATGGTGGACATCATGGTGAGCGCCTTCATGACGTCGTTCAGTCGGTGCGACTGCATGCTGAGGTACGCGTCGAGCGACCCGCTGATGGCGTCACGATAGGCCTCCGCCTGGTCCGCGATGCCCACGAAGTGGTCGTAGATGTCGCGGTAGAAGGGGCGCACCTCGCCGGGGATGAACGGCACGGGCCCGGTCGCCAGCTGACGAAGCACCTCTTTTTGGTGCCGCACCAGACGCCCGAGGTGCAGCACGTCGTGCTTGGCGTCGAGCACGGTCTCGAGCACCGACGCCGAGTCGGCTCGGAGCGCCGCGATCTCGAGGCCGTCGATGCGCTCACCCAGCGCGTTCATGCGCACCATGAAGCGGTCCACCATGTGGTCCACGGCGCGGTGCGCGATGACCGCCGGTCCCTGGCGCAGGAGCGCGGGGTTGCGTTCCACCATCTGGCGCACGAACGGGATGGCAGGGACGTTGCCCTCGTGGTGCGTCACCACGAAGCGCTCGGACACGAACAGGTCCAGGTCGCGCAGCGTGATCTCGTCGGGCACCGGATCCGGCTCCTCGGGCCCGAGGATGATGAAGTAGATGTAGTCGTCGTGCGCCTCGAGCTTGGGCGTGTCCTGCGCCTTGAAGGCGTCCTCGATGAGCAGCGGGTGGATGTGCAGGACGTCCCGCATCATGACCATCTGCTCGTCGGTGGAGCCTTCGATGTCGACCCACACGTGGGCCTCCTCGTCGGCCAGGTACGCGGCCAGCTCGTCCAGACCGGGCCGCAGGAGCTTCTCGGAACCCACCTTGGTGGCGTAGATGGCGACGTGCACGGACGGGACTATCGCGCGCCCGCGAAGCCCTGTAAATGCCCACGCGGCCCGGCGCGGAGACGGTCGGCGGGCGCGGGCGTAGCTCAGTTGTTGACCGCGTCGCGCAGGCGCCACTCGTTGCCGTAGGGCCCGAAGCT
Organism: Sandaracinaceae bacterium; assembly: GCA_020633055.1. Taxonomy (NCBI): domain Bacteria; kingdom Pseudomonadati; phylum Myxococcota; order Polyangiales; family Sandaracinaceae; species Sandaracinaceae bacterium. The sequence continues at coordinate 469,261 of JACKEJ010000005.1, forward strand.
TGCGGCGAAGCGGCCGAAGTTCTCGACCGACACCCACACCGAGCCCTCGATGCGGTACGGGATGACGAACTCGGGGATCTGCCGGTTGCGCAGCAGGTCGATCAGGTTGCGCGTGGCCTCGCGGAGCAGCGTGATCATCTGCCGCGGGTCCAGCTGCAGGCGCACGATGAAGCGCAGCTCGCTTCCCGCCGGGACCGTGCGCACGCGCAGGTCACTGAAGTTGCGCTCGCCCACGGCAACGGACATGAGGAAGTTGACCGCCGCGTTGGCGAAGTCCTCGCGGCTGCGGATCTCGGGCTCGTCCGAGTCGCACGAGCTGGCCGACTGAGCGCAGTTGTTGGGGTCCTCGCAGAACGTCATGCACACGCTGCCGAGCGTCTGGTTGGCCTCGGTCTCGGGGAAGGCCGTGAACCCGACGAGCGCGGACACGACCGGCAGCGGGATGGGGTTGCGGTTGGTCAGCACCAGCTCGAGGTCGAACAGGAATTGGATCTCGCTCTCGGCCGGCACGTCCCCGATGAAGCCGCAGAGAAAGCGCCCCAGGCGCTCGGCGCAGTAGTACGCGCCCAGCTGCCGACGATCGGGCATCTGCGTGAGGCGGACCTCGGCCACGCTGACGCCGGGTGGATCGGGGGGAGCCTGGGTGCCCTCGAGACCGGGCAAGAAGCCGTAGCACCCGGAGGTGAGCGCGCTGGCCAGCGTGATGGAGGCCAGGAGGAGGGAGCGAGTGGAGTTCATGAGGCTCATCCGGAACGGGTTCGAGGGCTCTATTCCCCAAATGGGGACACCGTGTCAAGGTCCGATGGGTCGGGAGACGTTCGTGCGCCGCGAACCTTCACGCCGTGATAGCAGATCCTGCCATGCCCCAGACCCCCGAAGAGACCATCGTCCGCAGCGTGACGGACATCGACGCGCCCGCCGAGCTCGTCTTCTCCCTGATCACCGACCTGCCCCGCTACCGCGACTGGAACCCGTTCACACCGGTGGCCGTCTCGACCCTCGAGCTCGGTGCCCCCATCGACATGAAGGTGCGCCTGTTTCCGTACTACACCAAGGCGCAGCGCGAGTTCGTGACCGAGCTGAGCGCGGAGCGGCGCCGCGTCGCGTGGGGCATGCACATGGGCCGCCCCGAGTGGGGCCGCGGGCACCGCACCCAGGAGGTCGTCGCGCTCGGCGAGGGCCGCTGCCGCTACGTGTGCGAAGACAACATCGGTGGGCTCCTGCGGCCGGTGATCATCCGGTTCTTCGGGGGCGCGATGCAGCGCGGCTTCGACGACGTGGGCCGCGCGCTGAAGGCGGAGGCCGAGCGCCGGGTCGCCGCGGCCCGCTGAGGTCCGACGACGTGGACGCGCCCGAAGCGGACGCCGAGCGCCACCCAGCCCCGCCGCGGTCACGGGCGTTTGGCGTGGTGCCATTGCCCCAAAGCGTGAGGACACCCGCGGACACGTGGACGCCCCGATGTTTTGGGGAACAGGGCCGGGGCCGTCCGTGCTATCGGGGCGCATGCATTCCCCCATTCGCGTACCGCGGTGTGCCGGCCGCGGCGCGGTGCTCTTTTCGGTGCTGGCGGTCACGTCCGCCGTCACGTTCGGCTGCAAGGGCAGCGCCGAACCCGATCCTGACCCCGACGCGGGTCTGAACGTCGACGCGGGTCCGAACGTCGACACCATCACGGTCCAGGGCAGCGCGACCTACGACTACGTGCCCGTGACCACGACACCGGCGGTCACGCTCGCGTTCGCCGACGCGAGCGCGAGGCCGGTGCGTGGCGCCATCGTGCAGGTGCGGCGCGGTGCCGTGGTCATCGCGACGACGAACACGGACGAACAAGGCCAGTACATGCTCGAGTTCCAAGCAGCCCCGGAGGGCCTCGAGGTCGCGGTGCTGTCGGAGACGACGCTGCCGCCGATTCGCGTCGAGGACAACACCAACGGGGACGCCGTGTGGGGCATGGTCCGCCCCCTCGCAGAGGCCGAGAACGGGACGCTCGATCTGCACGCCACGCACGGGTGGAACGGCACGAGTTTCGACGCGGGGACGCGCGTCGCGGCGCCCTTCGCCATCCTAGACACGATATACGCGACGGCCCAGGCCTTCCGCGCCGTGCGAACGGTCACGTTCCAGCCGCTGAAGGTGAACTGGAGCCCGGACAACGTGCCAGAGGCCGGCGATCACGCGAACGGCTTCATCGGCACCTCGTCTTTCAGGCGCGCAGACCGCGAGATCTACGTGCTCGGCAAGGACGGCGTCGACACGGACGAATTCGACGCGGGCGTGCTCGCCCACGAGTGGACACACTACTTCGAGGATCAGCTGGGGCGCGTCGACGGCCTCGGGGGCGACCACGCGCCCGGAGCCGTCTTGGACCCGCGACTGTCGTTCGACGAGGGCCTCGCCGACGCCATGGCGGGCCTGACGCTCGGGGTCCCTGTGTATGCGGACACTGCTTGGGCAGGCAGCACCCTCACGGGCTTCTCGTTGGACGTGGAGACGCCACCGACGCCGACGGACGACACCACGCCCGGTCCGTTCTCCGAGTTCAGCGTGATGCGCATCGTCTACGACCTCTTCGACTCGGGCGCGAGCGAGGCACATGACACGGTCGCCCTCGGGCTCGGGCCCCTCTACGACGCGCTCGCCGGGCCGCACCGCACGACCGACGCGCTCGGGACCATTGGCTCGTTCATCGCGGGCCTGAAGGCGCAGCCGGGCGTGAACGCGGCCGACGTGGACACCCTGCTCGCCTTCTACGACATCGGTCCGATCACGAGCGACTTCGGCGCGGGCGACCCCGACCTCGCGGCGATGTACACGAACGTCACGGTCCCGTTCACGGGCACCCATGACTTGGTGGGCGGCCAGGACGCGAACCGGCGCGCTCAGAACCAGTACTTCGTCTTCATGGGGACGGGCGCCACGCTCACTGTATCTGCCGGCCACGCGTCGGAAGACGTCGGCATCTCCCTGTACCGCACGGGGCAGCTCGTCGCCTCCGCAGACGCATGGCTGGACGGAGGCACGGAGAGCTTGAGTGCTCCCACCGTCTCGGGGGCGACGTACGTGCTCACACTGACCGGCTTCCGTGGAGCTCCCGGAAGCTACACCGTCGACCTCACCATCGCCCCCTGAGGAGCAGCGCATCATGAACCAAACGACACTCCTCGCGCTCCTCGGTCTCCCTGGCGCGCTCGCGCTCGCCACCAGCGCGTGCAGCAGCCCTCACGCCGCGTCGTCGACGCCTGCGCCCGAGCAGGACGTACACGCCAAGCCCGGGGCCGCCGTCACCGTGGACGCAGCGCTCGCAGCGAGCAGCGCGCGCGTCCACCTGCGCTTCGACGCCGACGCGCAGGACGTCACCGTGCACGTCGGTGGGGTCGACGGCCTCGTCGTCACGCGTGGAGGCATGCTCGACGTGGGCGACGTCGCGCGCGGTGACGTGCGCACGCTCGACGTCGCTTTCACACCAGGCGACGAGCGCTCGCACCTCGTCGTCGCCGTCTCGGGCACGTATGCAACTGGCGCGCTGTCGCGCGTCTCGAGCTTCGCGGTGGGCGAGACGCGCGAGAAGTCGACCCAACTCATCCGCGGTGACGGACGAGAGCGCGTGCACCTGATACCCGTGGGCGGCCGCTGAGGCGGACGCGGGCGCTCCGCATCTGCGAAGCGGTCATGGGTGATCGCCTAAACGACCGCGCCCACGAAATCGCGCGACAAACATCCTCTGAGCCACCAGAGTGAAGGAGTGAATCACGTCGACGCAGCGAAGCTCGCTGCCCGCGAGTCTTCCGACCCCAACGCCTTTCCCGAACCCTCCGCCCCCCCGCTCGCCGCGCTCCACTCCTTGGCGCACAGCGCCATCGCACTCGCGAGGAGGTGGCTGAGCGACGACCGATGTTTGGGCGTCGACGCAAGAGACCGTGAGACCGCCGAGCGGCTGGGCGCGCTCGTCGCGAGCCCCGCGGGGCTCGAGTTTGCGCTGCGCTTCGTGGACGACGTGGCGCGGCCACAGGACGTGCAGGTCTCGGCGCGCGCGCTGCGCCGGCTCGCCTCCCGGACGACGGGCGCGCGCGCGATCCTCGGTCCCGTCGACCGTCGGCTGCTACAGCTCGGCGCTCGCGTGGCAACCCTCGCGCCTTGGCTCGTGGTGCCAGCCGCGCGTGCGCGGCTGCGTCAGCTCGTGGGGCACTTGGTGGCTGACGCGGGGAGCGGCCTCGGCGGGCACCTCGCCCGGACGCGCGCGCGAGGCTTCGCGCTGAACGTGAACCTCCTCGGTGAGGCAGTGCTCGGCGAGGACGAGGCGCGCGCCCGCCTCGAGAGGACGCTCGCGCTCGTGCGACGCCCCGAGGTGGACTACGTCTCGGTGAAGGTCTCCGCCGTGGTCTCGCAGCTGAACCCGTGGGACCTCGAGGGGTCCCGGGCACGCGTGGTCGAGCGCCTGTCTCCGCTCTACACCGCGGCCCTGCAGCACGGCACGTTCATCAACCTCGACATGGAGGAGTACCGCGACCTCGCGCTCACCCTGGAAGCGTTCGTCGAGGTGCTGTCCCAGCCGCAGCTCCACGGACTGCAGGCTGGCATCGCGCTCCAAGCCTACCTGCCCGACGCGCTGCCCGCGCTGCACCAGCTCGCGGCCTTCGCGTCGAAACGCGCGGGGACCGGAGGCGCGCCCATCAAGGTGCGACTCGTGAAGGGGGCCAACCTGGCCATGGAGCGCGTGGAGGCCGAGCTGCGCGGGTGGCCGCTGGCCCCCTACGACAACAAGCCCGACGTCGACGCCAACTACGTCCGCCTGCTCGACTTCGCGCTGCGTTCGGAACACGAGGGCCTCCGCGTGGGTGTGGCCAGCCACAACCTCTACCACGTCGCCCTCGCCATCCTGGCGGCGCGTGCGCGCGGCATCGCCGCCATGCTCGACGTCGAGATGCTGCAGGGCATGGCCCCGGGTCAGGCGCGCGCGGTACGCGACGAGATGGCGGTACATGGGGGCCGTGTGGTGCTCTACACGCCCGTGGTGGCGGCCTCGGACTTCGACGTGGCCATCGCGTACCTCGTCCGCCGACTGGAGGAGAACGCCGCGCGGCAGAACTTCTTGTACGCGCTCTTCGCGCCGGACGTCGACGTCCCGCCGCTCGTCTCGGACGACCTCCCGCGGGCCCACACGGAGCGCAACGCAGAGGCATCCGACGCTGCGATGCACGCCACGGAGCACGACACGGGGGCGCCCAACGCTGCGATGTGTGCCCAGGAGCGCGCCTTCGTCGCTTCCGTCACCGCGGGCGCGTCATCACCACCTGCACATGTCACGCCCCACCGTGGTCTCCGTCGCGTAGGACAGCACACGACGTTTCGCAACGCGCAAGATACGGACCCCACGGTCGCCGAGCATCGACGATGGGCGCGTGCGCTCGTCTCGACACCCCCCGACGCGCTGGCCCTACGGACCGCCATGCTCACGTCCACCGCGGCCGTCGATGCAGCGGTGGACGACGCGCTGCGCGCGCAGGTCGCGTGGGCACGCGCTCCGGGCGAGCAGCGCGCCGAGGCGCTCCGTGCGGTGGCCCGGCAGCTCGAACGCGCTCGCTCGGAGCTAGTGCGCGTGATGGTGCACGAGGCGGGCAAGACCGTGGCGGAGGCCGATCCCGAGGTCAGCGAGGCGGTCGACTTCGCGACCTACTACGCGGACCGCGCGCTCGAGCTGGACACAGTGCGAGGCGCGCGCTTCGTACCCGGAGGCGTCTCGCTGGTCACACCGCCGTGGAACTTCCCCTGCGCCATCGCCGCGGGCGGAGTGCTCGCGTCGCTCGCGGCCGGGTCCGCCGTGATCGCCAAGCCTCCCCCGCCCACCCCACGCTGCCTCGAGGTGACCATGGAGTGCGTCCACGCAGGGCTCGTGGAGCGGGGCGTGGACCCGCTCGTGGCACAGCTCGTGCGCGTCCCCGACGACGCGCTCGGCGAGCACCTCGTCACACACGAAGGCATCTCGCGGGTGCTGCTCACGGGCGCCATCGACACCGCGCAACGCTTCGTCGCGCTCCGGGCAGAGCGCCCCGTCTTCGCCGAGACCTCGGGCAAGAACGCGATCGTCGTAACGCCCGCAGCCGATCTGGACCTCGCGGTGGCGGACGTCGTTCGCTCGGCGTTTGGTCACGCGGGGCAGAAGTGCAGCGCGTGCTCGCTGGTCATCCTGGTCGGGTCCGTGGCGGACCCCCGCAAGGCGACCGGGGCGCGCTTTCGCCGCCAGCTGGTCGACGCCGTGCGTTCGATCGCCGTGGGGCCGGCGACGAACATCGCGACCGTCATGGGTCCGCTGATCGAACCGCCACACGGGAAGCTACTGCGCGCGCTGACGACCCTCGATGCTGGCGAGCGGTGGCTGGTGCCTCCCCGACGCATCGACGCCGCCGGGACGCTGTGGACACCTGGCCTCAAGGAGGGCGTCACTCCGGGTTCGCACTTCCACTTCACGGAGTGCTTCGGACCGGTCCTGGGCCTGATGACGGCGGACACGCTCGACGACGCCCTCGCGCTCCAGAACGCGGTGCGCTTCGGGCTCACGGGTGGGCTCCACTCCCTGGACGATGCGGAGATCACGCACTGGCTGGAGCGGGTGCAGGTGGGCAACGCCTACATCAACCGGTCCATCACCGGGGCCATCGTGCGACGGCAACCCTTCGGAGGCTGGAAGGCGTCGTGCGTGGGGCCTGGCGCCAAGGCCGGCGGCCCGAACTACGTCGCCCAGCTCGGCGTGTGGTGTGACGACGCGCACCAGGTGCCCGATCGAGAGCGCGACCCCAGCGCATGGCTCGCGTGGGCCTTTGCAGACGACGCGCGCTGCTGGGCGACCGACCTGGGTATTCCGCACGACCCGAGCGGTCTCTCGTCGGAGTCCAATCTCTTGCGCTACGTGCCCGTGGACGACATGACCGTGCGTGTAGGCCGCGGCGCGCTCCCGGTCGAAGTCGAGCGAGTCCTGGGCGCAGCGCAGACGGCCGGTGTGGGTCCGCGCGTGAGCTACGCCGAGGGCCCGCGCGCAGAGTCCGACGACGCGTTTGCGGCGCGGGTGGCTCAAGGACACGTCGTCGGACGCGTGCGCGTCCTGGGTGCATCTCCCGGCCTGCGCGACGCTGCTGCAACGCAGGTGGGACGCGTCGACGTGCTCGACCAACCCGTGCTGGCGAGCGGACGCCGTGAGCTGCTGAGCATGCTGCGGGAGCAGACCGTGAGCCGCATCCACCATCGCTACGGGCACCTCCGCACCGCGAGCGAGGCGTGAGGGCCACCTGCGCACCGGTTCCCATGACGCGTTCCGTCGGCGTAGTGCGCGTCGCCACCGGAGGATCCGCAACGGGAACCGTTCAGTCCGCGACCACCTCGGGGAGCGCGCGAGGCGCCCCGCGCGCAGACAACACCCGCGCCCGCCCCGCGCGTAGCTCGATGACCTCCACGGGCCCGCCGTAGTGCGAGCTCATGCCGCAGTCGATGGCGATCACGCGCCCCCCGCAATAGGCCGTGATGCCGTCGTCTTGCACCGTGTGGGCCACGATCATGCGTCGCAGCCCGGCCCCGTCGAGCGAGCGCCCCACCTCGGCGCAGACGCGCGCGTCTGGGCGGACCGAATACCGGCGCGTCCACAGCGGGCTGTCGGGATGCAACGCTACCCCCGAGGGGACCCGACCTTCGTCGCGCAGCCAAGCCTGCGCCTCGCGCTCCATCCCGGCGAGCTCGCTCCAGTGCTCGGGGAGCACGCCGCCGTGCACGAAGACCGCATCACCGCTGCGATAGGTCAGCCCGTAGGTCGCCAAGCGCAGGGCGTAGGGCCCACCCGGCAGGAACGCACGGAGGCGGCCATGGGCCAGCTGTGGGGCACGCCGCACATCGGCCTCGTGCGTGGGGTGCGGCGGCGTGCGCGCGAACTGCTCGAAGCCGCCCCTCGTCACATAGCGCAGGTCGCCAGCGGCGTTCATCAGCTCGTGGTTGCCGAGCAGCAGGTGCACCTCCCCGCCCGCGAAAGGCGCCTCGTCCCGCAGCCGCTCGAAGAGGTCCATCAGCTCGGCCTCGCCGTCCCCGCGGTCCAGGAGGTCACCCACCTGGATCATGACCGTGTCGCCACCGCTCCAGCGCTGTTGTCCGTCGATGAGCCCGGCTGTGCGCAGGGCCGTCAGACCAGCCGCGAGGTCGCCGTGCACGTCGCCAATCGCTACCACGCGGCGTGCATCTGCGGGCAGGTCGCGCGTCGCGATGCGGGTGGGGGCTTGCGCCCGCGCGCTCGGCACCACCACCTCGGCGTGGTCCTCCCCGGCGGGGCGATCGCACGCGAAGGCCGCGCACGCGCACAGCACCAGCGCGGCTCGGGTGAGACAGGCGCCAGCCACCGCGTTAGACCGACTGTGGGACGATCGCGCGCCGAGCCCGGCCATCACGCCGACTCGGGCGGTGCCCCTGACCCAGCCTGCACGGCCGCGGGCTCCGGCTGCGTGAAGAGGTAGGCCCAGGCGATGAACACGGCCTGGAACGGGAGCCGCAGCCACGCTGCCCACTCGGGCGCGGGGTGCTCGGGAAAGATCTGGATGCCCTCCAGCGCCATGTAGATGTTCGCCGGGAACACCGCCACGTAGAGCAGGATGAGCCCCCACGCCGCCGCCCGGCGCGTCTGCGGAAGGAGCAGCCCCACGCCGCCCAGCACCTCGAACGCACCACTGACGAGCACGAGCAAGCGCGCGTCGCCGAAGGAGGGTGGGACGATGCGCATGAAGGGCTCCGGCAGCACGAAGTGCAGCACGCCGATGCCGACCATGCCGGCTGCCAGCGCCATCCGCAACGGCGCGCGGGCGCGCTCGAGTCGGGTCATGGCGTCTCACAGCGATAGCGCACGGCATCGAGGGCCGGCTGCAGCGCCGCCAACACCTCGCTCGCCGTGCTGTAGCGCGCGGGCGTGACACCCGAGGCGGGGGCCGACGACGTGGCGAGCGTGGCGGTGACCACACGTGCGCCGCGCGCTTCCAGATCCAGGACCCCGTCCGTGGTGCCCGAGACGACGCAGCCGCTGGAGGTGTCCGTCAACAGCACCACGAGCGTGTCGCTCAGGTCGGTCTCCGTCAGGCCCTCTGCGGCCCGCTGCATGGCGCGTGCGCGGGGCTTGCCCAAGATGACGCCCTGCATGCTCCACAGCGCCCGCAGGACTCCCTCCATCGAAGACGCCTCACGCAAAGGATACTGCTGAGCCAGCGCGTCCACGCCGGGGCAGTCGGGCTCGTCGAAGGTCTGGCTCGGGAACAGCAGGAGGCCCGCTTGGGACGTATCGGGCAATGACGCGATCAAGTCCGCTGCGGCGGTGCTGGCGACGACGTTCAGCGCTGCTCCGTCTCCGCCGGTCGTGAACTCCGCCATCGTGTCCGAGCGGTCCAGCACGAACAGCACGCGCACGTCCTGCGGGTCGTTGAGGCACCCCACGCCGCCGCCGTCGCCGCCGCCGTCCGACGGGTGTCCCTGGTCTTGGCCAGGACCAACCGGCGGCCGCACGAACCCGTCCGTGCTCCCATCGACGGTAGGGGGCGGGGGCGGAGCCTCGGACGAGTCGACGCAGCCAAAGGGCCCCAGCAGAGCCGCGAACAAGATCCCCAGAGTGGCGGCGTGGCGCATCCCGCCAGTGTAGCCGCCCAACCCCGCAAGGCGAATTTCACACAATGTGACACAAACAACCTTGACACTATTCACTGTCACGCTCATAACTGTCTCATACACAGATGACGCAGTTTATGCGTCCGTTCCCGCGGAGCTCGCCAGCGCGGCCCGCCGACAAGGAGAACACCCATGAACCTCCCCCTGAACCGCCACGATCAGGTCGCCCTCGCCACCAACAGCCGCTCGGAGCGCACCTTCGCCGACGAGCGCGAGCGCTATGACAGCCTCGCCAAGGCCCTCGAGGCCATCCGCCTGCGCGAAGAGGCCGCCGTGGGCGAAGAAGACCTGCTCTACATCCGGCGCGTGGACCGCATCTCGCGCAGCGCCGAGGTGATCGGTCGCGCCCTGATCCACTTCAGCTTCGAGCCCATCCTCTTCAGCCTCGGGGTGGGCGCCCTGTGGGTGCACAAGCAGCTGCAGGCCACCGAGGTGGGCCACACCGTGCTGCACGGCGCCTTCGACAAGATCCCCGGTGAGCACCGCTACCACTCCGAGGGCTTCAACTGGCAGGTCCCCATCGACGAGCGCTCGTGGCACCGCGGGCACAACGGCCGCCACCACGGCGCCACCAACGTGGCGGGGCGCGACCCGGACATCCACTTCGGACCGGTCCGGCTCACCGAGGACACGCCCTGGACCCGTTCGCATCGCCTGCAGCTCTTCTACACGCTGTTCGTGCTGTTCCCGAACTTCGGCGCGCTCATGAACCTGCACTTCACCGGAGCGGTCGACCTGCTGCAGGGCAACGGTCGTGAGAGCGAGTTCGACTTCATCCACGACCGCAGCGCCGCGACGAAGAAGGACGTGCTCAAGCGCGTGATGCGCAAGTACGTGCCCTACTACGCCAAGGAGTACGTGCTGTTCCCACTGCTGGCGGGGCCCTTCTTCTGGAAGGTGCTGCTCGGCAACTGGCTCAGCGAGGTGATGCGCGACGTGTACAGCGCCGCCACCATCTACTGCGGGCACGTGGGCGAGCACGTGGCGACCTACCCCGAGGGCACACGCCCGAAGAGCAAGGGGCACTGGTACGAGATGCAGATCGAGGCCAGCAACAACTTCGAGGTGCCGCACGTGCTGTCCGTGTTCTGCGGGGCGCTCGACCGGCAGATCGAGCACCACCTGTTCCCCAAGCTCCCGACGCAGCGGCTGCGCAAGATCGCGCCCGAGGTGCGGGCCATCTGCGCCGAGCACGGCGTGCGCTACCACACGGACAGCTGGCCCCGCACACTCAAGAAGGCGTTCGCGCAGATCGCGCGGCTGAGCGGGCCGGTCGAAGCCCTGCGGGCGGCCGCGTGATGTTGGCCGAAGGAACCGCAGCCAGCGCGGTGAGCACGGACGACGCGCCGGACGTGTCGGACGTCCACGACGCGGCGCATGAGGCCGAGGGCGTAGCGCCAGACCCGCGCGATGGTGTACGAGACAGCATGAGCGCAGGGTCCGACGAGCCCTCCCCCGAGAGCATGACCATCGACGAGCTGGCCGCGCACACGCGCACCCCCAGCCGCACCATCCGCTTCTACCAGGCCAAGGGCGCGCTCATGGCGCCCGAGATCCGGGGGCGCACCGCCTACTATGGGCCTGCGCACGTCGAGCGGCTCGAGGCCATCGGCATGCTCAAGGACCGCGGGCTGAGCATCCGCGCCATCCGCGACCTGATGAGCCGCATCGACCGCGGCGACCTCGACCTGGGCGAGTGGCTGGGCCTCGAGGAGAAGCTCGCCATGCCCTGGTCGGAGGACGCGCCCGTGGTCATGTCGGCCGACGAGCTGAACGAAGCGCTGACGGGCCTGCCCACGGGCACCCTCGCATTGACCGTGGAGTTCGGCCTCGTGGAGCGCCGCGGCGACCGCTACCTGGTGCAGAGCCCGGGCATGCTGCAGGTGCTGCGGCAGGCCCACGGCGCCGGGGTGGACGTGCACCTCGCGGCCGAGGCGGGCGACATCATCGAGAAGCACGCCAAGGCCCTCACGCGGGACCTCGTGGAGCTGTTCATGGCGCACGCCGGGCGCGGCTTCGGCACGTCCAGCACGCCCGAGGCCATCCGCGAGACCATCGCCGCCGTGCGCGCCCCGGCGCGGAGCGCGGTCAGCCTGCTCTTCGCGCGCGCCATGGAAGAGGCGCTGCGCAAGCTGGTGGAGTCGGGCCTCACGCTGGACCCCAAGAAGCGCCGGTCGAGCTCGCGCCGCAGGTGAGCGGTCAGCCAACGCGCAGTCGCACGGGGCGTTGTCACTGGTCCGAGACCGCCTCGAGGGTGGAGGATGCAACGACCAGCGGGATACCGGCGCCCTAGCAGCCCGTTGAAGAACCTTCCCTTCCTCTCGCTTGCAGCCCGAGGCCCACTTGCCGCACGCCTCGGTCGCAGAACCATCGAGGTTCTGCTCCCTCACCGTGCGGCAATTGAGCCCCGGTTGCTGGCGCGATGGAAAGGGTAGTTCTTCAGCGGGCTGCTAGACACGGGTCGTCGTACGGCGCATGGCGCGGGGTCGAACACCAACCTCTCCGAAGCGCTCAGTCACAACGTCAGTCCTTCGAACCAAGAGTCGATCGACGCCTTCGCGATTCCCAGCCCAACCTCTCGGGCACGCTCGACCCCCACGTGGCGGACGAGGTCCTCCAGCGTGATGACCCCCGCCATCTGACGGGTTTTCAGCCTTGCCAGTAGGTCCGGGACGCGAGTCCACGCGTCCCAGACATCCTCGAGAAGGACCAGCAACCACTCCTGCCGTACTGGTCGGTCACATGCGCGGAGCTTCAGCTCAACCGCGGCCCCTCCCCGCCCATTCGCGTCCAAGAGCGCCACCATGCTCCCCGCGAGGGCAGTGTTTCCGTGCGTGAGCCGTACCTCGTTGCCCACGAAGCGATCCGCGAAGTCGGCTGGGCTGAGTCGCGTGCGCCCAAGCTTCAGCTCCATCGCGACGACCTCGCACTCGAGGACCAGTGCGCAGTCGATCTGATGCTGTCCATCGAAGCGTGGCGAGTTGGCCGATCTCTCGAGCGACGCATTCGGTAGGGCGCGGGGGCGCACCTTGCAGTCGACGAAATCGGAAAGCACCATCGCGACCGTTGGACGCGCCGGATTGCGAACGGGGAGGTCCCCGAGGCTGTCGGCAGAACCAATCAGCCCCGCGACGAGTGCCTCACCCATGTGAGAAGGACTCAGCGAAGTAGGTCCGGTGGGCATCCTGGCAGTCTACACGGCGGCCCATCCCGCACGCTCCCCGTCAGGGATCTGCCGTGCGGCGCCTCGACAACCATGCGCTCGCGCATGAGGCGCACAGCGCCGGTCCGCGGTCCGATTCGGAGGCCGTCACCAGGCCATGACGAGCTTGCCGAACGTCTCGTTGGCGTCCATGCGCGCGTGCGCCGCGACGATGTCCGTCATGGGCAACGTCGCGTCGATCACGGGCCGGTACGCGCCGCTGTCGAAGCCCCCGAGCACGTGCTTGGCGAACGACTGCGCCAGCGCGGCCTTCTCCTCCGGCGCGCGGCTGCGCAGCACGGAGCCCTCGACCCGCGCGCGCTTTGGCAACAGGGCGCCGAGGTTGAACTCGGCCTTCACGCCGCCCATCAGGCCGATCACCACCACGCGGCCGCGCAGCGCCAGCGCCTTGATGTTCTCGTTGGCGTAGGCGGCCCCTACGGTGTCCAGCACCACGTCGGCGCCAGCTCCCGCGAGCCGGGCGAGCTCGTCGGCGAAGCGCGCGTCAGTCGTGTGCAGCGCGTAGTCGAGCCCCAGCTCGGTGCAGCGCGCAAGCTTCTCGGCCGTGCGCGACGTCCCGGCGCTGCGGGCCCCTGCGGCCCTGCAGAGCTGGATGGCGGCCGTGCCGACCCCGCTCGCCACCGAGTGGATCAATGCGAGCTCCCCCTGGCGCAGACCGCCCAGCTCGAACAGCGCGTCGAAGGCCGTCAGGAACGCCTCGGGCACGGCGGCCGCGTCCGTCAGCGAGAGCGACGACGGCACGCGGAGAGCCTCGCGCGCGGGCGTGACCACGTGCGTCGCCATACCCGCCCCGGGCACGATGCCCATGACGCGGTCGCCCACCTTCCACTCGCTCACGCCGGGACCCACCTGCTCCACCTCGCCGGCGAACTCGAGCCCCGGCACGTCGGGCGCCACGCCGGGGGGCGCGGGATAGAACCCACGCCGCTGCAGCGTGTCGGCTCGATTCAGCCCCGCCCCGGCCACGGCCACGCGGATGTCCCCGGCTCCAGCGTCCCGGACCTGCACGTCTTCGACCGCGAGGACCTCGGGGCCCCCATGCTCACGAATGCGCACCGCGCGCGCGTTGATGCTCATGCGAGACCCGTAGCACGGGGCGGCTTTGCTGAGCCAGCAGCGTCGGACGCGGACGTCGCGGAGACGGGGGGCCGACGACCAGCACGCGCGGCCCACACCCAGCCAGACGGGCACCGAGCCGAACGGCGCGCCCACCGCCAGCCTGCTAGACTCGGCCCACCATGGAGTACAGCGCCGCAGCCACGATCAACGCCTCCCCCGACGTCGTGTGGGCCCTCCTGACGAACGCCGCAGACTACCCGAACTGGAACCCCACGGTCGTCCGCGTGGAGGGCGACATCGTCGAAGGCCAGAAGATCAAGGTCGTCGCCACCATCAGCCCCGGCCGCGCCTTCCCCGCCAAGGTCACCGAGCTCGTCCCCCGGCGGCGGATGGTGTGGCAGGGGGGCATGCCCCTCGGGTTGTTCAAGGGCGTGCGCACCTTCACTCTCGAGCCCGCCGGCGAGGGCACGCAGTTCAGCATGCGCGAGGTGTTCAGCGGCCCGCTGCTGGGCATGTTCAAGGGCTCCATGCCCAACCTGCAGCCTTCGTTCGACGAGTTCGCGCGGTCCCTCAAGCTGCGCGCGGAGGGCTGACCCAGGCGACTCGGGTCTGCCCTACGAGCGCAAGAGCAGCACGGCGCGCGCGCGCTCCTCACCCATGATGGGGATCGCCACGCCGAACGCCAAGCCAGCGCGCGTCGCGTCTTGGTCCGTCACGCCGCAGTCTTCACCGGAGGGCGTCCACACCCGCGGCTGCCCCGTGAGCGCCGCTTGCGCCGCGACACCCTCACCCGGCATCAGACACGTGGTGCGGCTGGTGCGCCCGAGCGTCTCGAGCCCCACGTCGTGCACCGCCTGATCCAGCCACAAGCGCCCCTGGTCGTCGGGCACCCACACCTCGAGCGCCCGCGCCGGTGGCGTGCTCAGCGCGGTCAGCAGCAACACCACGTGCTCCACGTGCCCGGCGCGCCCGATCGGCACCCCGAGGCCGAGCACCAGCGCGTGCTCCCGCGCGTGGGCCGCGCGCAGGAACAGGGGGGAGAAGCGCACGTCGTCGATGATGTGCGGTAGCTGGCGGTCCCACGTGATGCCGGGCAGCCCGATCCCGCGCGCGAAGCGCGTCGAGCGGCTCGCCATCTCGAACCCGCTCAGCCCACCGTAGAACCCCTCGACCCGCACCAAGTCGTCCTCTGGCGAGGGCTCCCACACCTCCACGCCCCCGCGTCGTCCCGCCTCGCTGTAGCAGCCCAGCACGACCACGGAGGACACCTCTTCGCCTGTGAACAAGGGGAGCGCGACCCGCACGTGCTCACGCCCCTCCGTCGCGAAGCCCGGCCGCCCGTGGGACACCGTGCGCGTGACCAACGCAGCGGCCCCCTCGCGGCCCTGCGGCGCACCCACCTCCGAGATGGTCTGGCCCGCACGGTTCGCCATCATGCAGGTGTAGGCACCGCCTCCCAGCGGCGACCAGACCTCGACTTCGCGGACGAACGCGGCGTACTCGACCATCAGGAATCCCTAGCGCTTCACTGTAGGGAGACACGGACCACGGGACCACGAAAGCTTGCTCACCGTGCCGCAATTTACGCCGCCGACACACCCGCGAAACGGGTCCGCCGCGCGACGACGCGGTCAGGCCTTGAAGCAGGCCACAAAGTGCTTTGGACGCAGCTCCACCAAGGGCGGCGCCTGCTGGTCGCACACGCCGGGTTCGGCCAGGGGACAGCGCGGGTGAAACGTGCAGCCTCGCGGCGGGTCGAGGGGGCTCGGCACGTCGCCCTTGAGCGGTGGGTGCTCGCGGCGCCGCGTCGGGTCTGGCACCGGCGCGGAGGCCAGGAGCGCCTTGGTGTAGGGATGCCGCGGCGCGCCGTAGAGGTCCTCGGAGCGCGCGCTCTCCACCACGCGGCCCAAGTACATGACGGCCACGCGATCGCTGATGAACTCCACCACGCTCAGGTCGTGCGCGATGAACAGGTAGCTGAGGCCCAGGTCGTCCTGCAGGTCCCCCAGCAGGTTGACCACCTGCGCCTGGATGGAGACGTCGAGCGCGCTGATGGGTTCGTCCAGCACGATGAAGCTGGGCTCCACCGCGAGGGCGCGGGCGATGCCGATGCGCTGCCGCTGCCCGCCGCTGAACTCGTGGGGATAGCGGCGCATGTGCTCGGGCCGGAGCCCCACACGCGAGAGCAAGCTCGCCACGCGCTGCTCTTCTTCGCTCGGGCTGCTGACCAGACCGTGGATGCGCAGCGCCTCGGCCAGCGTCGCGCGCACGGTCATGCGCGGGTTCAGCGAGCTGTAGGGGTCCTGGAAGACGATCTGCATGCGCCGCCGCAGGGGCCGCAGCTCGCGCTCGCCGAGCTTGGCGATGTCACGACCCTCGAAGACGATCTCTCCGGCGCTCGGCTCGATGAGCCGGAGCATGACGCGCCCCAACGTGCTCTTGCCGCAGCCGCTCTCGCCCACTAGTCCCAGCGTCTCGCCGCGCTCGATCGCGAGGCTGACGTCGTCCACGGCGCGCACCTCGCGCGTGGGGCGCCCGAGGA
Organism: Sandaracinaceae bacterium; assembly: GCA_020633055.1. Lineage (NCBI taxonomy): Bacteria > Pseudomonadati > Myxococcota > Polyangiales > Sandaracinaceae > Sandaracinaceae bacterium. Next base: position 485,763 of record JACKEJ010000005.1, read on the forward strand.
GGTCGCGCTCGACGGTGAAGCGCTTGGTGACGTGGGTGACGCGCACCAGCGGCCCGCTCGGCGTCGCCGCGTTCGTCCCGCTAGCCGCGCGCTCGGCTCCCGGCTGGAGCGACGGCACCTCGGCGTTCGTCCCTTGCTGCGTAGCAGGCCCGCTCATGCGTGGGAGCCCTCCAAGAAGCACGCCGCGCGGTGTTCCTGGCTGCCCCCGAGGGCGGGTTCCTCCTCCGCACAAGCGGCCATCGCGAAGTCGCAGCGTTCGCGGAAGCGACAGCCTCCCGAGAGCGCCCGCAAGTCGGGCACCACGCCGCGAATGGTGGCGAGACGCCGCCGGGAGCCGTCGTGCTGCCGCGCGGTCCCGCTCTCGCCCAATGCGTGTATGCCAGGCAGGCTGGCCAGGAGACCGCGCGTGTACGGGTGCCGCGGATCCGCGAAGAGCTGCTCGGTGCGCGCCGTCTCCACCACGCGACCCGCGTACATCACCACCACCCAGTCGGCGACCTCGGCCACCACGCCGAGATCGTGCGTGATGAGCATCACGCTCATACCGGTGTCGCGCTGCAGCTCGCGCAGCAGCGCGAGGATCTGCGCCTGGATGGTCACGTCCAGCGCTGTGGTGGGCTCGTCTGCGATCAGAAGCTTGGGCTGGCAGGCCAGCGCCATGGCGATCATCACCCGCTGCCGCATGCCACCGCTGAGCGAGTGGGGGTAGTCGTCGACACGCTGCGCGGGCGCTGGGATGCCGACCTTCCGCAGCAGCTCCACCGCGCGCGCCCGCGCGGCCGCCTTGCTGAGCCCTCGATGCAGCCGCAGCGACTCGCCGATCTGGTCGCCCACGCGGTACACCGGGTTCAGCGACGTCATCGGCTCTTGGAAGATCATCGCGAGCTCGTTGCCGCGCAGCCCGCGCATCTCACGCTCGCTCAGCTTCAGCAGGTCACGCCCTTCGAACAGGATCTCGCCAGCCTCGAGCCGCCCCGGGGGCTCGGGCACCAAGCGCATGACCGACAGGGCCGTCACGCTCTTGCCGCAGCCGCTCTCCCCCACCACGCCCACCGTCGCCCCCTTGGGGATGGTGATGGAGACGTCGTCCACCGCGCGCAGCGAGCCTTCGTCGGTGTGGAACGCGGTGACGAGGCCGCGGATCTCGAGCAGGTTCTCGGGCACGGGCACGCACCATATCACCGAACCCGGGCGCAGAACGCTGGTTCGTACTATCTTGCCGCCCCATCATGAGCCGCATCTACCGCACCCTCCCTCCCCCTGGCACCAAACTGGGCATCGCCTTCTCCGGCGGGCTCGACACGCGCTGCGCCGTGGCGTGGCTCACGCACCAGGGCCTGGCGGTGCACGCGTACACGGCGGACCTCGCCCAGCCGGACGAGAGCAACGTGGAGGACATCCCCCCGGTCGCGCTGCAGCACGGCTGCGTGGGCGCGCGCCTGGTGGACTGCCGGGACGCGATGGTGCGCGAGGGCATCATCGCCATCCAGTGCGGCGCGTTCCACCTGGGCGTGGGCGGCAAGAAGTACTTCAACACGACGCCCCTCGGGCGCGCCGTGACCACCACCGCCATCGTGCGCGCCATGCGCGAGGACGACGTGCACGTCTTCGGCGACGGCAGCACGCACAAGGGCAACGACATCCAGCGCTTCTACCGCTACGGCATCTTCGTGGACCCCACGCTGAAGATCTACAAGCCGTGGCTGGACCCCAAGTTCGTGGCCGAGCTGGGCGGGCGTACGGAGATGTCGGAGTACCTCATCAAGCACAACCTTCCGTACCGTATGGGCACGGAGAAGGCGTACAGCACCGACGCCAACGTGCTCGGCGCCACGCACGAGGCCAAGGACCTCGAGTCGCTCGGCACCAGCATGAAGATCGTGCAGCCCATCATGGGCGTGGCCCACTGGGATCCGAGCGTCGCCATCGAGCCCGAGACGGTCACCATCGAGTTCGAGGGGGGCGTGCCCGTTTCCATCTCGGGCAAGCGCTTCGAGACCACGTTCGACCTGTTCCTCGAGTGCAACCGCATCGGCGGCCGGCACGGGCTCGGCATGAGCGACCAGATCGAGAACCGCGTCATCGACGCGAAGAGCCGCGGCATCTACGAGGCCCCGGGCATGGCCCTGCTGCACATCACGTACGAGCGCCTGCTCTCGGCCATCCACAACGAGAACACCCTCGACACGTACTTCACCACCGGCCGTCGCCTGGGGCGCCTGCTCTACGAGGGCAAGTGGTACGACCCCGAGGCCATGATGCTGAAGGACGCGCTCACCCGCTGGGTGGCGCCCGGCGTCACAGGCTCGGTCACGCTCGAGCTGCGCCGCGGCGACGACTACACCATCGTCGACACCAAGGCGACGTACATGGCGTACGAGGCGGACAAGCTCTCCATGGAGAAGGTCGAGCAGGCCTACTTCACGCAGGAGGACCGCATCGGGGCGCTCGAGATGCAGAACCTCAGCCTGATGGACAACCGCGCGTTCCTGCTGCACCACCTCGACAGCGTGAAGCGCCTGGGCGCGCCCGCCGACAACACGCTCGGGAAGCTGCTCACCAGCGACGGCGGCGACGAGGGCTGAGGCCTCGGGACGGCGCCGTGGGCGCTCGGGGGCTTCAGAGGCCGTACCAGAAGCCCGCCTCGACCCGGGCTGGGTGGGGCTGGGTGTCCTTGTTGATGGGGGGCACCAGGCTGAAGCCAGGTGCCCCGAGGCTGCAGCGCGACCAGCAAGTCCGCCCCACTGCGGGGGCGGACTACTGGGTCGTGGGCGATGGAAGACCGGAGCCGCGGTATCGCAGCCCGGACCGCACACGGACGGGACGCAGACTCGACCGCGAGGTCGCAGGCTGGTCCCGGCGACCGCTGCCTCGCCGCTCCAATGTCGACCATCACGTAGTCCGCCCCCGCAGGGGCGCGGACTTTCAGCGAGGATCGCGGCTCCGGGGCACCTGGCTTCAGCCTGGTGCCCCCCAACATCCTCGCCAGCTCACCTGTGCCGCCAAGTGCCCGAGGGACCACTCCTCTGGAGCGACGAACGCCGCGCCCGGTCGCGCTCAGCCCCCCAGCTTCCACCACGGCTTCTTGGCCGGTGGGGGCTGGGACGCCTGGGCCTCGAGGGCCGCGACGCGCCCGTGTTGGTCGAGCTTCACGCGCAGCTCGTCCCCGTGCGGCCAGCGCGCCAGCAGCCCTGCTTCGTTCGCCTCCACGTAGAGCCCCTCGCCCACCAGGAACGCAGCCACGGCGCGCTCGTGGTTCAGGTCGAAGCCGGAGACCAGCTGCTGGATGACGTGCGTGGCGCGCGGCACGTCCACCGCCGCGGCCACATGCGGGGGCGTGTCCAGCACGTAGAAGAACACCGCGCCGCCATCGTAGGGCCCGCGATAGTAGGGCAAGCGCCCCACGAGCCCGGAGCAGGCCAGCGCGATGGCGTGGCCGTCCACCAGCTCCATCCGGAAGCGCCCCTTGCACAGCTCGGGGATGCCCTCGGCGTTGCCGTGATCGTGCAGGTGCCGGCTGTACTCGGTGACGCTCTCGGGCAGGCCGCTCTGGGTGTTGGCCCAGGCCCACATGAAGGTGTTGTCGTGGGTGTTCTCGGTGCCGAGGATCTGGACGGCGTGCTTGCGCTTGCGCCCGAAGCTGACGCGTCCCTCTTGCGTGTTCAGCTCCCACTCGTGCGAGCCGAGGTACTCCGCGAGGGCCAGCTGCCGCGCCAGCCCACACCCCACGCTCGACTCCATCAGGTCCAAGAAATTGCTCATCGCGTGCTCGCCTGCTTCCCCCGAGGCCTCAGAAAATTCCACCGATCCAAGGGCTGGAGTATCACCGCCGGGGTGCGCTAACGCCAGCCCGAAGCGGCATGCTAGATTCGGCGGCATGGGTGAAGTCCTTCCTCGCGCGGCCGCTGCGGCGGTCGTCTTGTGGTCTCTCGGTCTGGGAGCGCTCGGCTGCGGAGGCAGCGCGCCGGCCACGGAGACACCGCCCCCACCGACAGGGGACATCACGGTCTCGCCGGGCTTCGGCGACGTCGCGCGCAGCGGCACGGCGGGCGGCCCCGATGGGGAGACGCGCTGCCCGGGCTTCTTCCCCGCGGAGCCCCAGCATCGGCTGACGCTGACGGGCAACCAGCTGGAGATGCACGTCGAGGTCGCCGGTGAGGGCCTCGCGCTGTTCATCCGCCAGGGCAACAACGTGTTCTGCAACGAAGCGGGCGAGAGCCCCACGCAGGTCAGCCGCGGCGCCTGGAGCCGGGGCGAGTACGAGATCCGCGTCGGGACCGTCGCGGCGGGCGGCAGCGTGCCCTACGTGCTGCGCGTCGTCGAAGACCGCTGAGGCCCTTCACGACGGGGGCTGCGCGCGCCGGGCACGTGCCCCGCAGGCGCGGCCGCGTCGTCTGCAGCGAGAGAGAGCACGCAGCGGCTCGCACCGTTCGCGGGGCGCTGGCTTCGCGCTCAGGCCGAGAGCAGCGCGCGCAGCGTGTCGAGGTCCAGCTTCTTGGCGTCGTCGAGCCCCTCGAGCAGATCGCTGCTGAGCTGCTTCTTGCGGCCGTGCAGGGCCAGGATCTTCTCCTCGATGGTCCCCGCCGTGGCCAGCCGGTACACGTGCACTGGGCGGTGCTGGCCCATGCGGTGCGCGCGCCCCGTGGCCTGCTCCTCGACGGCGGGGTTCCACCACGGGTCCACGTGGAACACGTAGTCGGCGGCGGTCAGCGTCACGCCCGTGCCCCCCGCGTGCAGGCTCATCACGAACACGTCGGCCTCGCCCGCCTGGAACGCCGCCACGCGCTTGGTGCGCTCGGCGGCCGCGAGGCTGCCATCCAGCGTGAGCACCGTCAGCCCCTCGCGCGTGAGGCGCTCCTCGATGCGGGCGAGCGCGCCCAAGAACTGCGTGAACACCAGCGGCTGGTGGCCCTCCTCGTGGAGTGCCACCACGCGCTCGGCCAGCACCTCGAGCTTGGCTCCCTCGGGCCCGTGCTTGGGGTCGTGCAGGCGCGGGTCCACGGCCACCTGCCGCAGGCGCATGATCTCCGCCAGGATCTCCACGCGAGCCTGCCCGCTGGGGGCGTCGCGCTGGGACGCCAGCCGCTGCTCGATCTGGCTGCGCAGCGCCTCGTAGTAGGCGCGTTCCTCCGGATGGGGCGTGACCAGCAGCGTGGTCTCGCTGCGCTCGGGCAGCTCGTCCAGCACCTCCGCCTTGGTCCTCCGCAGCAGGAAGGGGCGCAGCCGCTGACGCAGGTCGACGAGGCGCTCGCGCTTGCCCGCGGCGATCGGGTCCACGAACGACCGCGCGAAGGCGCGCTCGCTGCCCAACAGGCCGGGCACCACCGCGCGCATCAGGCTCCACAGCTCGCCCAGGTGGTTCTCCATGGGGGTGCCCGTCAGCCCCACACGGAAGCTCGCCTGCAGCGCTGCCGCGGCCTGCGCGCGCTGCGTGCCCGAGTTCTTGAGCGCGTGGGCCTCGTCGAAGATCACCGTCTCGAAGGGCTTCGCAGCGAGCGCCTCGGCCTGCGTGACCAACACCCCATAGCTCGCCACCAGCACGTCGTGCGCGCCGGCCTGCTCGATGACCTCGGCGCGGTCGCCCGTCTCCCCCAGCGCGGTCACGCGCAGCCGCGGCGCGAAGCGCGCCGCCTCGGACTGCCAGGCCCCCACCACCGAGGTGGGCGCGACGACGAGCGCGGGCCCGCGCTTGGCGCGGTGCAGCAGGAGCGCGAGGGTCTGCACCGTCTTGCCGAGCCCCATGTCGTCCGCCAGGCACGCCCCCAGCTGCGCCTCGCCCAGACGCGCCAGCCACTCGAAGCCCTCCCGCTGGTAGTCGCGCAGCTCGGCGGCGAGCCCGCGCGGCACCGGGATGGTGGCGGACAGCGCCTGTTCGAGCGTCGCGAGCCGCTGCTGGCTGCGCGCGTCGAGCGTGCGTCGGCCGATGTCCTCACTCAGCTCGGCGAGACGGGGGAGGAGCACCGGGTCGGTCACCAGGCCCTCCTTGCGCCAGGCGCCGAGCGCGCCGAAGGCGTCGAGCCTGCGACGGAGCTCGCCCGTCAGCGCGAGGATGGTGTGCTCACTCAGGTGCACGAAGCGCCCCGTGGCCTGCGTGGCCATCAGCTGCTGGTAGTCGACCACCAGGTCCGCGTCGACTTCGACGTCGATCGAAGCGACCAGGTCACGCCCCTGCCCGCGCACCCTCACGCGCAGCGCGTCCACGCCCACCGTGCGCGGCACGGGCAGTGACTTCCCGTCGGGCCAGGCCACGAGCCGCGTCTGCTCGTCGAGCTCGCCCAGCTCGCTCAGCAGCTCGTAGGCCCCAGGCAGGCCCTCAAGCGTGACGGTGTCCTCCTCCCAGTCGAGCGCGGCCAGGCCGGGCGCGGCGACCAGGAGGGCCTGTTTGGCCTGGCGTTCTGCCCCCAGGTGACGCTCCGTGCGGAGCGGCTTTCCATCGACGACGGCCACCATCTGGGCGGGCCCACGCCCGGGGAGCGCCTGGGGACCCCCGAGACCGAGCGGCACCGCGCGCAGCCGCACCTCCAGGCGCTGACCGATGAAGCGGCAGAGAAACGCGAGGCGCGTCTCGGCGGGCACTTGCTCGCCCGCCAGCTGCACGTCCGCTCCAGCGCCGACGCGCACGCGCCGTCCCACCTGTCCCAGCACCTGGCCCAAGCGCGCCGCCCCCGCCGCAGGGACCTCGAGCGAGCCGTTGGTCAGCAGGTGCGCGAGCTGCGCGAGCTCCGCGGTGCGCTCGTACACCACCAAGCGGTCGGGGGGCTGCGGCACCGCCAAGAGCGCGCTCTTCGCCAGCTCGGGAGGATGCAGCGACAGCCGCGTGGCGCCCGAAGCCAGCGCCTCGGCCCGTAGCTCGCCTTCGCCGCGGACCACCTGCAAGCCCTTTCCGTCTACGTCGACGACCGCGTCGTGGCCCACGAGCGCCGTGAGCGCGCTCGGCTTGAGCGCCATGGGCGGCACCTTCCCCCGCCGCGCCCCCCGCGTGGGCTCCTCCGCCTCGGCGTGTGCCAACACGGCGCGGTCCTGGTCGCTCAGGTAGGGGCGCTCGCCCGTCAGCAGCTTCTCGATGCGGACCTCGCGACCCACGCGCGCCGCCGCGCTCTTGAAGTGCAGGGGACGGATGTCCACGCCGCGCTTGGGCACGACCGTCACCTGCCACACCAGGCGCTCCCCGGTGCCGGTCGCGGGTCGCGACGCGCGCCCGGGCTCCTCGGCCGCGAACTGGGCCAGCGCGTCGAGCGCCAGCTCCCACCCGGCGCGCACCTCGTAGGCCGCCACGAGCGACCCAACGGCGGGCGGCGCTCCACCGATGGCGGAGAGCGTCTGCTGGAGGGGCCGCGACGCGAGCGCGTAGCCCCGCGCCTGGGCCTGCGCGTGCCAGTGCGAGAGGGCCCGCACCCGATAGGCGGACGTGTCGGCCGCCTCCGCGGGTGCGCCGTCGCGCCAGTAGCGCAGCAACGCCGCCGTCAGGTCCACCGTCCAGGCGGTCGTGGGCGCGTCGCGCGGTAGATAGCCATCGCTGGGGTGCGGGCGCCCGAACTGGAGCGCGTGGACGAAGCCCTCGAGGCCGTCGTCGTGCGTCACGTGACCGCGCTCGTGGTGCTCGGCGACCAGGCGGGTGGTGAGCCGCACCCAGGCCCCCGCGTCGTCCCCGCTGGCGACCACCCAGCACCAGACGAGGGCGGCGCGCACGTCAGCGTCGAGCGCGCGAGGCTTGCTGGGGTCCTTTCCGTTGACCGTGTCGGCGAGCTTCCGAGCGGCCTTGAAGTCCCCGCTCCACATCGCGTGGACCAGCTCGAGCTCGGCCCGCGCCAGCCGGCCCAGCTTCAGCGCATCGGCGTCGACGACGTCCCCGCGCAGCAGGGCCAGGCGTGCTGCGCGGGCGCGCAGCGTGGGGCTGTCCGACTCGAGGGCCGCCTGGACGACGCTCGCCGCGATGGGCTCGAGCGCGTCCAGGCCGGCGGAGACCAGCGTCCCGAGGCAGTACGAGAGAGCCCGCGGCCCCACGAACGAGAGCCACCGAACGTCAGGCTCTGCGCCGAACAGCTCGCGCACGAAGTCGGCGATCTTGCCTGGCCGCTCGTCGTAGCCGACCCCGATCCAGAAGCGACGCCGAGCCTCCTCGTGGTTTCCCCGCAGCAGCGCGAGCTGCACGGGTACTGCGTCGGAGAGGAGCTGGAGCAGCTGATGGCGCTGCTGATAGCCACGCGCCGTCCCGGACTCGAGCGTATCGACGAGCGCCGCGAGGGCGCCTCGCTCCCACGCAGCCCGCACCACGGGCCAGCGGCGGTCCGGGTCGAACACCAGATAGGCGGCCGTGGCGGTGGTCGGGCGAAGCGCGCCGCGCCGCTCGAGCTCGTCGAGCGCGGGAGCCACGTCGGCGGGCTTCACGCGCCGCCCCGTCTCGTCGCGACCCGACAGCAGAGACACGGCCTCGGCGAAGGTGGTGCGCGACATGAACGGACGCACCAGCGCGGCGTAGAGCTCGACCTCTTCGACCGTGAGGGACGCTTGATCCAATGTCGCCTTGCGGCTCGCCACGGGGGAGGCTTGCCTGGTCCCGAGCCGCCCGTCCAGTGCGCAGCGCACCGCACCAGCAGGGGGACCAACGCCCCGCGAGCGCGGGTCAGCCCAGCTGCGCGAGCGCGGGTCAGCCCCGCTGCGCGAGCGCGGGTCAGCCCAGCTGCGCGAGCGCGTGTGGCCCCAGCTCGGAGAGCGCGGTCGCCAGGGTGGGCGAGGCGTCGACGCGGGCGATGAGCGCCTCCAGCAGCGCACGCCCCAGTGCGGCGTCGTCGCTCGCCAGGACACCATCCAGGCGGGCCAGCACCAGGGCCGGGCCACCGGGCGGGGCGACGCCCAGCGACAGGGCGAGGAGCTCGGACAGCGCGCGCACGGAGCCGTCCACGTCGGCACCTGACGGCGGCGCCGCAGCCGTGTCCCTCCCCTGCCAGAGGCGCGTGAGCAGCAACGGACGGAGCCAGGTACCACGGACCAGCGCGTCGATGGGCGCGGGCAGCTCGCTCCCGGGTGGATCCGACACTGGCTCGCCAGCCTCGCGCGCTTCGCGAGCGTGACGCGCCGCCGCCACCAGCTGAGCGAGCAACCGTCTCGCCGCTTCGTCCAGCCCGGGCCCGCGGGGGATGGGCTCCCCCCCCAGCACCATGGCCTCGAGCGCGTTCAGGGTCTGCGCCAGCGCGGCGAGGCCCCGCAGGCCGCGACCGGGCCCCGCGCTCGCTGCAGTGATGACCACGGGCTTGCGGTACAGCTCGCCCGAGCCGAACACCCAGTCGATGGCGTTCTTGAGCGCTCCGGGGAGGCTGTGGCCGTACTCCGGACACGCGATGAACACGCCGTCCGCGGCGGCGAGCGCCTCGCGCCAAGCGGCCACGCCGTGTGGCGGTGCCCCTTCGTTCGCGTCCTCGTCGAACGGCGGCAGATCCCGTAGTCCCTCGAACGCGCTCAGCACCACGCCCGGCTCGGCCAGGCCAGGCAGTCGCTCGAGGAGCGCGTGATTGCTGGAGCCAGCCTTCAAGCTGCCACACACGGAGAGCAAACGCAGCGTCGCCATCGGAGGAGCGTTGCAGACGCCGGCGCCCGTGGCGACTCGCCCCGTCACGAACCGCGCGTGGCGGACCTCGCGCGGGCGGGCGCGACCCATTCCGTCATGAACAGCGCGTGGCGGCCCCCCAGCGCACGGACTGGTCCCACAGCGCGCGCACGGCTTGCAGCAGCGACATGGCGGCATCGCCGACGGCCTGCTCGCGCATGTTGACGACCAGCAGCGACGTCGCGCCCAGCTCGAAGCGTCGCCTCTCCGCCTCGGCGAGCCGCGCCGTGGTCTCGCTGAGGCGAGCGAGCAGCGCGTGACGCTCGTGCGCCGCCCGGTAGGCGCTCTCGATGTCCCCCAGCTCGGCGCGCAGCTCGTCCTCCATGAGCCGCAGCTCCTGCTCCGCGGCCGTGACGCGGGCCTCCGCCGCGGCAAGCTGCCCGCGCGCCTCGCGCAGGGCGAGGGGCACCGAGAGCTGCAGGCCCAGCTCGAAGACCGTGCCGGGCAGGGAGGTCGCGCCCTCGCCGAAGTCCCGCGAGAGCTGCGCCTGCGCGTCCAGGCGCGGGAGCCGACGCGCCTGCGCCAGATCGCGGGCAACGCGCAGCTGCTCCACCTGCGCGCGCTTGGCCGCGAGGCGCGGGTGACACGCGAGCACGCGCTCGGCGGCGGCCTCCGCGTCCACGGGCGCGTCCGGCACGGGCAGCGCGGCCGGCAGACGCATCGCGGACGGGGGCGCAGGCGCCCCCGCGGCGTTCCGCACGAAGAGCCCCAGCACCAGCGAAGCGGCTTCGACCCCACGGCGCGCCTGGATGACGCAGTCACCCCGCGACAGGACCGAACGCTCCGCCTCGAGCGCCTCGACCTCGGGGATGAGCCCCGCCGCAGCCCGCTGCGTCACGGCGTCCAGGCGCTCCTCGGCGAGGCTGAGCAGCTCGCGGCACACTTGCTCGGCGCGGCCCGCGGCGACCCACGACCAGTACGCTGCCGCCGCGCGCCGCTCCAGCTCGATGAGCGCGAGCGCGCGGGTGTGGCCCGCGGCCGCGACGCCCAGCTCGGCTCGCTCACGTCCAGCGCGCCGCTCGTCGGTCTGGCGGTCACGCAGCAGGGGCACACGCACGCCGACGCGCAGCTCGCCGCGGTCGAGCGTCTGGTCGGAGTAGTACGTGGGGTAGCGCGCCTCCCCGTCGACCCCCTGCCCGTAGCGGTAGCGCGCCCAGAACTCGGCGCCCAGCCAAGGCGTGGGCGCGCGCAGCTCGGCGTCCGCGCGGCGCAGCTCGTAGTACCCCCCTTGCGTGAGCGCCCCCCGCACGCTCAGCGTCGGGTCGAAGGCCCCGCGCGCGCGCAGCAGCTCGGCCTCCGCGACGCTCTCGTTGGCGAGCGCAGCGCTGACGCTCGGGTGGTGCTCCACCGTAGACTGCAGCACGTGCTCGACGGTGAGCGGCCCGTCGGCCTCGCTCTGCGCGCGTCCCTCTTGCGAACACAGCGCCACGAAGGCCGCCGGCAGCCACGCGCAGCGCCTCGCGGGACGCCCACGTCGTGCGCGGCGCATGGACACTCCACAGGCCCCGCTCATGAGGCCCCTCCGGAGCCTGCCTCGTACCCCGTGGAGGGCGCGCGATCGTAGCGGGGCGGGAAGCCGTTCAGCTGACGCCACAGCTCGAAGCCGACGGTGACCTCTTCCAGCAACAGCCAGCCCTTCACGCGCGTGCCCTGCCTCAAGAACGTGGGGTCGGGCCAGGGCTCGTGGTCGGGGTCGGGCACCACCACCACGCGGAAGTCCCCGCGCCCATCGTCGGACGTGTCCACGAACGCAACGCGCCCGGCAAAGCTCCCGACCGCGACGCTCGGCCACCCCGCGAACTGCACGGCCGGCCAACCCTCGAACTGGAGCCGCACCTCGCGCCCTGGGCTCACGAGGGCCGCGTCGTTGCCGTCGACGTAGAGTTGGACCGAGCGCGACGCCGTGCGTGGCACGAGCAGCGCCAACGTCGCGCCGCTGGAGACCTGCGCCCCCCCTTGCTGGGACATGATGCGCTGCACGACACCCGCGCGTGGCGCACGCACCCTCTGCGCGCTCTGCTGCGCCAGCCGCGACTCGGCCTGGACGAGAGACGCACGGGCCGAAGCCACCTGGGTCTCCGCCGAGCGGAGGGAAGCGTCGGCGGCGCGCAGGTCGGCCTCCGTGGACGCTTCGACGCGGTCCAAAGCGGACCGCGCCACGCGCAGGCGGGCCTCCGAGGCGCTGACCGAGGCGCGCGCGGACCGCAACGAGGCCTGGGCGTCCGTCGCGCCCAGGGTCGCCAGCTCGCGCTCACGCTGCGAGGCGAGGCCGTCGCTCGAGAGTGATGCCACGCGCGCTTGCTGGATGTCCGCCGTGGCCACACGGGCCTCGGCCGTCACCAGCAGCTCACGCTGCGCCGTGAGCGTGTCGGTGGTCACGCGCACCTCTGCGCGGGCGGCCGCGATCTGCGCGTCGCGCGCCTGCCGCAACGCCTCCACGCGCTCGCGGAACGCGGTGACCTGCTCGACGTAGGCGGCGAGGCGTTCGGCCTGCGCGTCACGCTCGAGCGTGAGACGGGCCAGGCGGTCGGGGTCGTTGTCGCTCAGCTCCACGAGGAGCTCCCCCTCCTCGACCTGCTGGCCTTCGACCACGTGCCAACGCGCGATGCGTCCCGAGATGGTCGCCTCGATGACCTGCGGTCGCTCGTCGGGCAGGAAGGCGAACACCTGCCCGGTCCCGGAGACGCTCTGGCGCCACGGGGCCAGCGCCGCGAAGCCCAGGAAGGCTGCGAACGCGAGCGCCAGATAGCGCGCGCGGCGGACGGGCGTCGTGGTGTTGGGGACCAGACGCGAGGCGGGCAGCAGCACGGCGACGTGGCCGTCGTCCACCGCGGCGTGTCCGGGTCGAGAGCTCATGGGCTGTCCTCCGTGAGGGTGAGGTGGGCGTCGACGTGCGCGTCGAAGCCATCGGAGTGAGAGACGACGACGAGGGTCTGCTCGCGTCCGAGCGCGTCGAGCAGCGCGTGTCCGAGGGAGGGTGGGAGCGCGTCGAGCGTGCGGTCGAGCACCAAGAGGCCCGGCTGCGCGGCGAGGGCGCGCGCCACGGTGAGCCGCAGCGCGTCCGTGCGCGTGAGGGGCGTGCCCGACGGCGTCAGCACGGTCTGCAGTCCGTCCGGCAGCGCGCGCACGTGCTCGGCGAGACCCACGCGCTCGAGGGTCTCCCAGATCTCGCGTGCCGAGATGGCGCGGCCGACCGCGCTGACGTTCTCGGCGATCGTGGTGGGTAGCACCTCGGCGCCGTCCACCACCGCCACCCGCTGTCGCAGCGCCCGCAGGCTGACGTCGCGCAGGTCTTCGCCGTCCAGGAGCACGGCGCCGGCCGATGGCGCACGCAACCCGAACAGCACGTCGACCAGGACGTCGGTGCGGCGCTCGTCCCCGCTGACCCGCAGCCGCCGGCCTGGCGCCACGCGCAGGCTGAGACCGTCCAGCAGGCCGTCGGCGGAGCTCACGGTGGAGAGCTCGAGCGCGGCCGGCCCGCGTCCGCGTCCGCGTCCGCGGAGCGTGGCCGCGCCCCCTTCGCGCTCGAGGGGCTGGTAGAGCAGGACGTGCAGCTTGTCGGCCGACGCCGCGAGGTCGTAGGCCGTCTCCAGCTTCGTGCCGAGCTTGTTCAGGGACGCCACGACGGCGCCCACCACCAGCTCCGCCGCGACCAGCTGACCGATGGTGAGCTCGCGCTGGATGACGAGCCAGCCGCCGATGCCGAGCAACGCCGCGCTCGTGATCACCTGCAGCCCGAGCGTACCGACGTACTGCCGGAACACGACTCGGAAGTGGGCGTCCCGGGCCCCGAGCCACGCCGCCGCCAGCCGGTCGAGACGGCGCTGGGCGAACTCGGCGCCGCCCGCGAGCTTGAGCGTGATGCGTTGCGCGGCCATGTCCTCGAGCCACGCGGCGACCGCGTACTTCGCCTTGGACTCGTCGATGGCGGTGCGCGTACCGCCGCGCCCGAGGACGCGCAGCACGATGGCCACGCCGAGGATGATGAGGCCACCGAAGGCGAGCAGGACGGGGTGGTAGAACGCGAGCAGGAGCAAGCCCGCGAACGTCGCCAGCGCTGCCTCGATGCCGCCGATGGCGAGCGACGCGAGCGCCTTCTGTGCGACGAACACGTCGAAGAAGCGGTTCAGCAGCTCGGGCCCGTGCCGCTGGTCGAGCGCGTCGACGTGGAGCCGCGGTAGGCGCGTGGCCAGCTCCGACACGACGCGTACGAACAGGCGCCGCTGCACGACCTCGGCCATGAAGGCCTGCAGCCCCTGGAGGCAAGCGGCGAAGACGAGCCCGGCGGCGAGCATCAGCGTGAGGACCACGATGGGCTGGAGCAGCGTCCCGAACGCGACCGTGTTGACCAGGACCTGCACGGTCAAGGGCAACACGAGCGACAGGACGCCCACCCCCATGGCGTAGACGGCGATGGCGAGCAGGTCCGAGCGGTCTGCGCGCAACAGGTCGCTCACCATCCGCCAGACCGAAGGGTGCTCGCTGGTCGGCAACACGAACGCCGTCGGAGAGTCGACCGCGAGCCACGTGTGCTCGGCGGCTGCGCTCGCGTGCCCGAGGCGGTCGGCGAGCGCGTCCGGGTCCAACCAGGCGCGAGACCCGTCTTCGTCCTCGACGCGCACCAGCCGAGCGACGCGCTCGAGGAGCAGGACCACCGAGCCGCTCCGATCGAGCGCCGCGACGGGGCGCCCCGTGCGCAGCTCGGAGCAGACGACCGACACGGGCGCGTCGAAGCGCTGGAGGGCGATCCCGCGCCGCGCGAGCCGCGTGACCAACATGTCGACCGGACCCGGCGGGGGTGGGTCCGTGCCCTCCTCGACGACGTCGGGCATGTCGAGGTCCGCGGACCGCTCGACGAGCGCCTCTGGGGTGGCGGCGGGGAGTGGTGAGTGAGTCGGCAGGCCGATCAGGTCGCGCAGGCGCTCGACGAAGGGGTCTCGGGTGGACGGCAGTGACATGCAAGACAAATCATGTATTTGTTTGCCCGAAAGTCAATGCATGATATTATATTCACGTATTATCTAGCAGGTCGTCGGCCTACGCTCTCGACGGCCGCTCTCCGCCACGAGGTCCGCAGATGCCCGAAGCCACCTCCCACACATGGACTTTCTTGAGCAATCACGCGCATGTACTGCTCTGCATCGCGCGCGACCCGGACGCGCGCGTGCGCGACATCGCGGAGCAGGTCGGCATCACGGAGCGCGCTGTCCAGCGCATCCTGACCGAGCTGGAAGACGGACGCGTGCTCGCCCGCGAGCGTCGTGGCCGCCGCACACACTACGCGATCGAGGCGAACGCGCGGCTGCGGCACCCCTTGGAGTCCCACCGCAGCGTCGCGGACCTAGTGCGGCTGGTGGAACACGACGGCTGAGCGCGGCGCCCGACCGTCGCGTGGCCCGAGCCCGGGGGCGCGCGGCTCGTCCCGTGGAGTCTCCCTCGGTCGCTTTCTACGCCCCGTCCCTTGACACCCCCCGGTGCCCCTCGCATGCTCCGCCGGCTCTTTTCCTACGTTGCAGATACGGGGGCCCCTGCTGTTTAGAGCCAGCAAGCCCCCGAGAGACGATGAGAATGGCTCAGACCACTGACCGACGCGCGGAAATCATCAATCAGTTCCGCACCCATGAAAACGACACCGGTTCCCCCGAGGTCCAGATCGCGCTCCTCACGGACCGCATCCAGTACCTCACGGAGCACTTCCAGACCCACAAGAAGGACCACCACAGCCGGCGTGGGCTCCTGAAGATGGTGTCCCAACGTCGCGGCCTGCTTGACTACGTCAAGCGCAACGACATCGAGCGCTACCGCAAGATCATCACGGCGCTCGGCATTCGTAAGTAAGCTGTGCGGCGGCTCGAGTTGGTTCGAGCCGCCGTTTTCAATTCCCAACCCAGCAGCTCCCTCGACCTGATACGTGGGTCGTTCGCTCTTCGCTTCGATGGCTCGAAGCACCGCAGCTGAAAAGCCCCGTCGAGCCATGGAACCGAGGATCGAGCCCCGCTCTCGTCGACCCCGGGCTGCGCCTACCGATGTCTCGGGCCTCCGCCTCGACGCTGCCATCCGTGCGCGTGGGCTGTCCGGGCATCTGGAGTGTGCCCAGTGATCATCAGAGAATCCGTCAAGATCGGTGACAAGACCATCACCCTCGAGACCGGCCGCATCGCCAAGCAGGCGGGTGGCTCGGTCTTCATCTCGTGCGGCGAGTCCGTGCTGCTCGTCACGGCCTGCGGCAACGAGGAGGCGCGCCCCGGCACGTCCTTCCTCCCGCTGACCTGCGACTACATCGAGAAGACCTACGCCGCGGGCAAGATCCCCGGTGGCTTCTTCAAGCGCGAGGGGCGTCTGCGCGACCACGAGACGCTGACGTCGCGCATCATCGACCGCCCCTGCCGGCCGCTCTTCCCGGACGACTGGCGCGCCGAGATCCAGATCGTGGCGACGGTCATGTCGGCCGACCGCGAGAACCCGACCGACATCCTGGCCCTCACGGGCGCCTCGCTGGCGCTCATGCTGAGCCCCGTGCCCTGGGCCGGTCCCGTGGCCGGTGTGCGCGTGGGCAAGGTGGACGGCAAGCTCATCGCGAACCCCACCTTCAAGGACCTCGAGAAGAGCACCTGCGACATCGTCATCGCCGCCACCAAGGACGCCATCGTCATGGTGGAGGGCGAGGCCCAGGAGCTGACCGAGGCCGAGATGGTGGAGGCGCTCGCGTTCGGCAAGGACGCCGTGCAGGGCGTGCTCGAGCTGCAGGAGCGCATCCGCGAGGCCGTCGGCAAGCCCAAGTTCGACCACACCCCCGCCGTGCCGGACGCGACCATCGCGGCGCGCGTGCGCGACGTGGGCCTCGAGCCCATCAAGGCGGCCTGCAACGTGCGCGAGAAGTTCGCGCGCTACGCGGCGTTCAAGGCCGGCAAGAAGGCCACCGTGAAGGCGCTCGCGGGCGAGTTCGAGGGCCGCGAGGAAGAGATCAAGGAGGCCTACGGCGAGCTCCAGTACAACACCATGCGCGAGCAGGTGGTGTTCGAGAAGGTGCGCGTCGACGGCCGCGACACCCGCACGGTGCGCCCCATCGCCATCGAGGCGAGCCTGCTGCCCCGCGTGCACGGCAGCGCGCTCTTCACGCGCGGCGAGACGCAGTCCATCGTGACGGCGACCCTCGGGACCCGGCGCGACGAGCAGCGCATCGACGGCCTCACCGAGGACTCGTGGAAGAACTTCCTGCTGCACTACAACTTCCCTCCCTACAGCGTGGGCGAGACGAAGATGATGCGCGGCCCGGGCCGGCGTGAGATCGGCCACGGCAACCTCGCCGAGCGCGCCCTGAAGGGCGTCATCCCGGACAAGGAGGCCTTCCCCTACACCATCCGCATCGTCTCCGAGATCACGGAGTCGAACGGCTCGTCGTCCATGGCGACGGTCTGCGGCGGCAGCTTGGCCATGATGGACGCGGGCATCCCCGTCCGGACGCCGGTCGCGGGCGTGGCCATGGGCCTCATCATGATCGGGGACAAGTACACGGTCCTCACGGACATCCTCGGCGACGAGGACCACCTGGGCGACATGGACTTCAAGGTGTGCGGCACCGCGAAGGGCATCACCGCCATCCAGATGGACATCAAGATCGGCGGTCTCACCACCCAGATCATGAGCGAGGCGATGGACCAGGCGCGGGAGGCGCGCCTGCACATCCTCGGCGAGATGGCCAAGGTGCTCCCGGCCTCGCGCCCCGAGCTCAGCCGCTACGCGCCGCGCATCACCACCCTGAAGGTCAAGCCGGACCAGATCCGGACGATCATCGGACCGGGTGGCAAGATGATCAAGGCCATCGTCGAGCAGACGGGCGTCGCCATCGACGTCGAGGACGACGGCACGGTCAACATCTCCTCGGACGACTCCGAGGCGGTGAAGAAGGCCATCGCCATCATCGAGAGCCTCACGACCGAGCCCGAGGTGGGCGGCACGTACAAGGGCATCGTCAAGCGCATCGAGCGCTACGGCGCGTTCATCGAGATCGCCCCGGGCAAGGACGGCCTGTGCCACATCACCGACATGGCGTGGGACTACGTCGAGAACGTCGAGTCGCTGATGCAGCTGGGCGACGAGGTCGAGGTGAAGATCACGGCCATCGACCGCGAGGGGCGCATCCGCCTGTCGCGCAAGGAGCTGCTCGAGAAGCCCGAGGGCTACGTGGAGCGTCCGCCCCGCGAGGACCGCGGCGACCGCGGTGATCGTGGCGATCGCGGCGACCGTGGCGACCGCCCCCGCCGTGACCGAGACCGTGGTGACCGCCCGCGCCGTGACCGTGGGCCGCGCGAGGGTGGCGAGGGCGGCGAGCCCCGTCGTCGGCGCCGCCGCGAGGGTGGCGAGGGTGGCGGTGAGGGCGGCAGCGCGCCGTCCGGTGGCGCCGAGGGCTGAGCCCCAGCGACACGTCACGGCTTGTCCGTGAGTCCAACGACGTCCGGCCGGTCGCGTGAGTGCCCGGCCGGTGCCGTTTTGGGGGAAGACGAGCGGCGCAGAGCGCGATTTTCGTGAGCTGATGGCCGCGTCGACGCGTCGCGCGTATCACGCCAAGGCGCCCTGCGCGCGCAGACGGCGGGGCTAGCTAGCGTTCCGCGCTGACGTAGAGCTGCCAGTTCACGCCCGCCGGGACGTTGGCGGCCACGATGGCACCGTCCGCGGAGAAGCCCAGGCGGAACGTGCTCGCGACGCGCACGGAGAGCTCCACGCCCGGGCTGACGAAGCGGACGCTCGCGCCCAGCCCCACGGTGCTGCTGACGCCGCTGTTCCGGAACGGGGTCACGCCGACCAGGCGCAGGACGAGCTGCAGACGGTCCCAGCGTTCGCGCACGGGGCTCGTGCCGAGCTCGGCGCGGTACACCAGCTGCATCTGCTCGCCCGCCGAGAGCCCCTCCGGTCGGCCCTGCCGATACGCGAGGCCCCGCGCCCACAGGCCGAGCTCAGCGATGACGTAGTGCGCAAACGGCCAGCGCCGTCCTCCGTGAAAGCTGTGCCCCGCGTAGACCCGCAGCGCCACATCCAGCTCTCCGTCGCCTGTCGGCAAGGCCCGCGCGACGAACTGGTCTTCGACGCTCGCTCCAGCCCCGGCGGAAGGGGATGGATCGCCCGTGGGGAGACCCACCTGCACGCCGAGCGCAAGGCGAAAGGGCGCCGTCAGGAGGCCCGTGTACGCGCCAATGCGTAGATCCCCGAGCCCCGCGGTCGCGCCCTGCTGCACCAGCACGGAGCGTCGAAACAGGTCTCCGTCGAGGCTCAGCGCGAGCCAGCGCGGGACGACGCCTACCTCCGTGTAGAAGCCGAGCGCGTGTTGCCGATAGCCGTCCCCAACGGGGCGCCGCTGTCCGTCGGGGCCATACAGCGAGCTGGCCCGGATGAGGCGGTAGCCGAGCTTCGCGTAGGCGTGGCCCGGCTCGCGGATCCAGGCCTGGGCGCGGGCGCTGGGGCTGGCTGCGAGCAAGGCCGTGATCAGGACCGCCAGGGCGGCGCCGGCACGCTCGGCGCGGTGTGTGACCCGCGTCACGGCGCGGGCTCCAGCTGCGCGCGCGCGACCTCCACCGTGAACGGGAGGCAGTAGACGAACGCATACAGCGCGCCCGCACCCGCTTCGGGCGCTGCGTACGACTGTGCCCCGGTGACGCTGCTCATGGGGCCGAGGGAGATGTCCCCGAGCGCGGGCTGGACCCCACCCGTGACGAGATCGCGCGTCGTCAGTAGCGCGATGGGGCTGGGCACGCCCTGCGCGCGGAAATCGTCGGAGAAGCGCAGCGTCAGCGAGCCATCCACGAGCCTCCGCAGCTCGACGCTCCCGGAGGCGCCATAGCCCGAGCGCCCTTCGAGCGCCCCTGTGGCGATCAGCGCGCCGGTGTCGGCGTCCGCGCCCTCCCCCGCGTCGCTCGACCCGCCGTCCAGCGGGCCGTTGTCTGCGAGCCCTCCGTCTGCGGTCCCGCCATCACCCAGTGGACCTGGTCGGAGGCTCTCGAAGCGCGCATCGCACCCCAGGCCAAGGGCGCCACACAGGATCAGGCTGGTCAGCGAGGTGCGCACGTGCCTCGTAGGCGCGTCCCGCGTCATCGTTAGCCCGCATGACAGATTCCTGCCTCGACGCCTCGCGAGCGCGCGATGGGGGTGCAGCGGAGCGCGCACGGTGGCAGAACGGCGGCATGCAAGACGACGCTCCAGCAACTCGCCCCTCACTCCGTGTGGAGCGCCTCCGCCCGGGCGCCCTGGTGCCCGCCTACGCGTCCGCTGGGGCGGCAGGCCTCGATCTATCATGTGCGTTCGAAGACGAGACCCCTCGGGTGCTGGCGCCCGGGGCGACGCTCAAGGTCCCCATCGGGCTCCGGGTGGCGCTCCCCCCGGGACACGAGGGTCAGGTCCGCCCCCGCTCGGGGCTCGCGGCCAAACACGGGGTCACGGTCTTGAACGCCCCCGGCACCATCGACGAAGACTACCGCGGCGAGCTCATGGTGCTGCTGGTCAACCACGGGCCCGAACCCCTCGAGCTGCGCAACGGCATGCGCGTGGCCCAGCTGGTGGTGGCCCCCGTCACGCGTGTCGGGGTGGTGGAAGAGGCCATCGGGACCGACGAGACCGCCCGGGGGACCGGTGGCTTCGGCAGCACGGGCACGGCCACCTGAGCCCGCCGTAATGCGGCTCGAGGGCGGACGACTCCACCCCAAGAGACCACTGGCCACGGACGCCGCCTCAGGGCGCCAGTTGACAGAAGCCTCGGGGATATCTACTCAGTCCCCTTCCGTACCCCTTCAGGAGATCCCTCACCATGGCAGGAAAGAACATCGTCGCAGCGAACGACCTCAACTTCGACGAGGCGGTCCTCGGCAGCGACACGCCCGTGCTCGTCGACTTCGCGGCCACGTGGTGCGGTCCCTGTAAGATGATCGCGCCGCTCGTCGAACAGCTCGCCGACGAGTACGAGGGTCGGGCCAAGGTCGCCAAGGTCGACATCGACGAGAGCCCCGGCACCGCCTCGCGCTTCGGCATCCGCGGCGTGCCCACGCTGATGGTGTTCAAGGGCGGCCAGGTCGTCGCGCAGCAGGTCGGCGCCGCCCCCAAGGGCAAGATCGCCGAGCTGATCGAGCGCTCCCTCTGAGCGCCTGACCCAGCGTCTCTCGCCGCGGCGCGGGCCTTTCGGGGCTCGCGCCGTATGCGTCTGTGGTGTAGGCTCGGCCGCATGGCGGAGCACCGCATGTTCGTCTCGCAGACCACCCTCGACGAGTGGCTGGGCAAAGGTGACGTCGTCGTGGACGGCGACGTCATGTCCCTCGCGCGCGTCGGACGCTTCCAGCTCGAGACCGCGTTCCACTTCGTCGCCGAAGTCGCCGAGGGAGGCGACGCGGAAGAGCTCGTGGGCAAGGTCAAGACGCAGGAGCAGCTCCTCACCCTGGGCGGAGAGCACTGCGCGGGATCCGTGATCCTCGGAGACAACGCCTACGAGGTGGTCGAGGGCTTCCTGGGCGTGCCGGTCGAGGCCGAGGTCCGCGGCGACGCCTCCGACGAAGCAGGCATCAGCGGCTCCAGCCTGGCCGCGGTCACGCTCGCGGCGGCCGGAGAGGGTCCTCCGTCGCAAGAGATCGATCTCCTCGCGCAGTTCTTCCTGGGTTCCAAGAGCTGACCCTCGAAGACCCGTCCCCCCCATCACCAGGTCACGCAGTTGCACGGCGGCACCACGCAAGAAAGCACCCCGCAAGGCCACGCCCCCCTCCGTCCGGGGTCGGTCATCGGCGAGCGCTACGAGGTCATTCGCCAGCTCGACCAAGACCCCCTGAGCGCGATCTACGAGTGCCGTGACCATGAAGACGACGGCCTCGTGTGGGTGCGCCTGGCCAGCCCTGCGCTATGTCCGGACGCGGACACGGCCGCTGCCTACATGGCGCGCCTGACCTCGCTCGTGGGCGCGCGAGGACCCCACCTGGCCGGCCTACGCGCCGTCGACGTACATCAGGGCACCACGCTGTTCGTGGTGTCGAACCGATCCGCGGGGACGTCCCTCGCCGCCATGCTGTTGGACCGCAGTGAAGCACGCATGAACGCCGACGAGCTCTTGCCCATCATGGCGCAGCTGTCGGACGCGCTCGCCTCGTGCGCGGGTCGGCACCACGGCGAGGTGCGCCTCGAGCGCGTCTTCGTGGACACCACGGGCAAGGTCCAGCTGACGGGTCCGTTCCTGGTGGCAGCAGCGCCTCCCCGCGCCCTGGCCACCGTGCTGCGCGCCCACGACAGGCTGCGCCGAGAATTCGCGCCCGAGGTGCTCACCGGGGTCGCGCGGGAGTCCGCCGACCTCTACGGCGCCGGACAGCTCGCCCTGCAGGCGCTCACCGGCGACCGCGCCAGCGAGCCCGGAGCCACCGTGCCCGCGCGCCTCGGTGGTGTCGGCGACGAGATCGCGAAGCTCATCGCTGCCCACCCGCGGCGTCGTCCCCCTTCGCTCACGCCTCTGCTGGATGCGCTGGCGAAGCAAGCAGGCACCATCGCGCCGGTGCGCGAGGTCGTGAGCGGCTCCATGCTCGAGCTCGACCCCGACGAAGACGACGGCGACGAGGTGGCCGAACCGACCGCAGTGGTGCGCCACCCCAACGCCGCCCTCGCGTCTCCGGAACAGAGCGGAAGCGTCCAGCTCACCCTCGAAGAGGTGCAGATCATGGACTCTGGTGACGCCGACCTCGACGACTTCGTGAGCAACCCGGCGCTGGCGGCCCGCGAGAGTGACCCACCCGAGCTCGAGGAAGAGGCCAAGACCCGTCAAGTCAAGGTCGCCGACATCCAACCCGCACCAAGCGTTGCGCGCACGGCTCACGGGCGCAGCGCCCTCGAGGACGCGCGCGGGCGCGAGCACTCGGCGCTGGCAGACGCTGGCGGCGACGATGGCGAACGCGCCCCGCGGGAAGACAGCAGCGACGAGCTCGTGCTGCCTCGCGACCAGGCCACCATGAAGATCGCGTACGCGGACATCGCGCCTCCCGCCGGCGCACAGCGCACGCGCCGAGGGGCCTCGACCCTGATCACGCGGGTCCCCGCGGGCGCGCAGGCAGCGGCCGCGGAGGCCGCGACGCGGTCCGGACCGCGGAAGCCGAAGCGCAACATCCTGGTCCCGACGCTGGTGGCGGCCGTGGTCATCGTCGCGGCGAGCCTCGCCTTCGCGCTGTTCCGACAGTGGCGCGCAGAGCAAGACCAGCACGAGCGCGTTCGGGAGCACATCGAGAACCTCGAGCGCGAAGGCCAGAGCCCAGCGCCCGCGATCCAGTCGCCCTGACGGGCGCGCATGCGCAATCGGCCTTACACTCTCTGCACCTGTGGGCGCCCCGTCGCGGCCGCAAGACCTCGTCTGCGATGCTCATCTCCGGCCTCTTCATCACTACCGCCGTCCTGTACGGCATCGCGTGCGCGCTGTACCTGGCGCACCTCACGCGCGGGCGCGCTGGACTGACGCGCGCCACGAACGCGGCTCTGGGAGCCGCGGTGGGCCTGCACGTCGCCTACCTCGTCAGTGACATCGCGGCGGGGCACACCTCCTTCACGGACATCTACCGCGTGCTGTCGCTGGTGTCGTTCGCCATCGTGGCCGTTTTCCTGGCGTCGACGCTTCGGCGCCCGGTGACCGTGCTGGGTGCGTTCATCACGCCAGTCACGCTGCTCTTCTTCCTCGCATCGGGGCTGGGACACAGCGTGGACTCGGTCTCCCCCGAGGTTCGCTCGCGGCTGCTCCCGTTCCACGTGGCGGTCAACGTGCTCGGTGTCAGCGCCTTCGCCCTCGCGTTCGGCGCCGCGCTCGCATACGTGCTCCAGGAGCGGCTGTTGCGTCGCAAGGAGCTCGGCGGAGTGTTCCAGCGGCTCCCCGCGCTCGACGTGCTGGACTCGCTGAGCTTCAGGGCCTCGCTCGTCGGCTTCTCGCTGCTCACCATCGGCGTCGTGACGGGAGCGCTGTGGGTGGTCCGCGAGCACGCGAGCCAAGTCATGCTCGCCCCGGCCCCACTCATGGGCATCGCGACGTGGTGGGTGTTCGCCTCCATCCTGGGCCTGCGTGTCATGTCCGGCTGGCGCGGACGGCGAGCCGCCCTCGGGACCATCGTGGGCTTCCTGTGTGCGGTCAGCGTGCTCGCCTTCTACGCACTACGCGCTGGGAGCGTCGCCTCATGAGCGGGGACCTGATCATCGTCGGGCTCTCGCACCACACGGCGCCCGTAGAGGTACGCGAGCGCCTGGCCACCGACGACGCCCACGTGCCCGCCGAGCTCCAGAGCCTCGTGACGGAGGCCGGTCTGCACGAGGCGCTGCTGCTCTCCACCTGCAACCGCGTGGAGCTGTACGCGCACGCGTCCGAGCCCCACCGCGCCATGGAGCAGGCCCGCGCCCACTTCCATGCGCGCGCCGGAGACGGAGTGCTCAGCTGCCTCTACCAGCACCGCGGGGCCGACGCGACGCAGCACGCCTTCCGGGTAGCCGCCAGCCTGGACTCCCTGGTGGTCGGCGAGCCCCAGATCCTCGGGCAGGTGAAGACGGCCTTCGAGCTCGCCAACGACGCCGGGACCGTGGGCATGCTGCTGGGGCGCTGCTTCACGCGAGCGTTCGCTGTGGCGAAGCGCGTGCGTACCGAGACGCGCATCGCCGAGGGAACGGTGAGCATCAGCTCGGTAGCCGCGGAGCTGGCCCAGAAGATCTTCGGCGACCTGCGCGGCCGCCGCGCGCTCCTGCTCGGTGCGGGCGTGATGGGCGAGACCGCTGCGCGCAGCCTCGGCGCCACGGGGGCACGGCTGGTCGTGATCAACCGCAGCCGCGAGAAGGCCGACGCCCTCGCTGCGTCCTGCGGCGGTGAAGCGCGCGACTACGAGCTGCTGCAGAGCGAGCTGGTCCAGGCCGACGTCGTGATCTCGTCGACCTCGTCCGACCGCTTCGTGCTCACCCGCGACCTCATGAAAGAGGTGTGTCGCGCTCGCCGTCACAGGCCGCTGTTCATCATCGACATCGCCGTGCCGCGGGACGTGGACCCGCGCGTCGCGGACATGGACAACGTCTTCCTCTACGACGTGGACGACCTCCAGAAGGTCGCCGACGAGGGCTTGGCCCAGCGCCGCCAGGAGGCAGAGTCCGCCGAGGCCATCGTGCGCGCGGAGGTCGCCGAGTTCGAGGCGTGGCGCCGCACGCTCGCCCTGACCCCGACCATCGTGGAGCTGCGCGGCTACTTCCAACAGGTGGTGCGCGACGAGGTCGCGCGGACGTTGCCGCGCCTGTCGGCTCAAGGCGTCGAAGACGAGCGCGCGCTCAAGGCCATGAGCGAGGCCATCGTCAACAAGCTGCTACACCCTGCGCTCACGAACCTCAAGGCCAGCGCATCGCAACCCGAGGGCGAGCAGCTCATCGCGGCCACGCGCTTGCTCTTCCGACTGGATGTGCAGGGCGCGTCACCACCGGATGCCGACGCGAACACGGCCTCCCCCGTCGGCGACACCGCCTCCGTCCACGACGCCCCACGATCCGGCCGCGAGCCCGCAGGCGCCCCCCCGCTGACCCCTCGAAAGACCCACCGCGCATGAGACTCCGCGTCGCCACCCGCCGCAGCAACCTGGCGCTGACCCAGATGCGCGCCTTCACGTCGCAGCTGACCGCGCTGCACCCGCACGTCACCGTGGAGGAAGTACACGTCACTACGCTGGGCGACCGCGTGACGGACCGTCCACTCGCCGCGATCGGGGGGAAGGGCCTGTTCATCTCCGAGGTGGAGGCGTGCGTCTCGCGTGGTGAGGCCGACTTCGCGGTCCACTCGCTGAAGGACGTGCCGGGTGACGTCGAGCTGGCGGACGGAATGGCGCTCATCTGCTTGCCGGAGCGCGAGGACCCGCGCGACGTGCTGCTCACGCGTGACGGCACGGACCTGATGTCGCTCACGGCGGCGGCGCGCGTCGGGACCACCTCCCTGCGGCGCGTGGCTCAGCTCCGCGTCCAGCGCCCCGACCTGCACTACGCCACGCTGCGTGGGAACGTGGAGACTCGCCTCGCCAAGCTCGATGCCGGCGAGTTCGACGCCATCGTCCTGGCCGCGTCGGGGCTGCGCCGACTGAACCTGCTCGACGCGCGGCCCCATCAGCTCCTCGAGCGCGAGCTGTGCCTGCCCGCCGTTGGCCAGGGTACCCTCGCGATCGAGGCGCGCGCGGACAACCAAGCGCTGCGCGACCTCCTCGCGCCACTCGAACACGCGACCACCCGGCTGACCACCGAGGCCGAGCGCGCGCTGTTGCGCAGCCTCAGCGGCAGCTGCCGCGTCCCCATGGCCGGGCACGCCCTGCTTGACGAGGTCTCAGGGCGCATGCGCCTCGACGGGTTCGTCGGAGGCATCGAGCACGACGAGACGCTGAGTGGGAGCAGCGAGATCTACCTGGAAGGGCGCACCCACGAAGCGCGCTGCGAAGAAGCCCGCGCCTTGGGGCGTGAGGTCGCGGAGGGCCTGATCGAGCGGGGCGCCCAGCGGCTCATGCGAGAAGCCGAGGCCGCGGTGCTGCGCCGCGAGCGCTCCAGCAACTGACCCAACGCCACGGGACGCTCACGAGCGCGACACGTCGGCGTCCCCCCGCTTGACGCCATCGCGCAGGGGCACTATTTGGTATTTTAGATACCCATTCAACCACGACGAGGAGCAGCGCATGCACGAGCGAGTCGAGCACCACCTGGGCGAGAGGGTCCTCCTGGACGAGGAGCTACACACCGTGACCGAGGTGGCGCGCACACGCTGGGGCTCACCGACCTACCGCGCGAGCACGGCGGAAGGCGCTTCCCGCTGGCTCACCCCGCGCGCGGTCGAGACCCCGGCGTCGTACGTCGACGCGGCATCGATCGAACGCTTCGTGCGCGCCTTCTACGGACGTGTGCAGCAGGATCCCGTGCTCGCGCCGATCTTCGCCTCCCGGATCGTTGCGTGGGAGCCGCACCTGGCGCGAATGGTTCACTTCTGGAGCGCGATCCTGCTCGCTGCGCCGGGCTTCATGGGCAACCCCATGCAGAAGCACCGAGAGCTGTCTGGCGTGGCCCCAGAGGACTTCGAGCGCTGGCTCGCGCTGTTCGAGGCCACGCTGCTCGAGGTGTACGAGCCAGATGTGGCGGAGGCCGTGCTGACCCGCGCGCGCCGCATCGCCGCGAGGCTCAGCGCCGCCATGTTCTCGGAGCCGGCGCGCGTATGCGGCTGACCTCGTTCACGGACTACGGGCTGCGCAGCCTGATGTACTTGGCGGTCGCGGCCGAGCGCGGGACCTCGTGCGTGTCGGTACAGGTCATGGCCGAGGCCCTGGACATCAGCGCACACCACCTCGCGAAGGTCGCTCAGGCGCTCGCGCGTCACGGGTTCGTCGAGAGCCGACGCGGGCGCGACGGGGGCCTCTCGCTCGGGCGCGACGCTGCATCGATCCGTGTCGGAGCGGTGGTGCGCGCGCTCGAGCCCAGCGACCTGGTGCCGTGCTTCGTGGACGAGGGTGCGTGCACGATCACGCGCGGGTGCGGACTGCGGGGCGCGCTGGGCGCCGCGCAGGAGGCCTTCCTCGCGGCGCTCGATCCCGTGACGCTCGCCGACTGCGTCACGCGGCCGCGGGCCCTGGCACAGCTGGTTGCGACCCGCTGAACCCGGACGCTCGCGCCGAACGCTGCGCGTCAGTTCGCTGACAGGATGCGTTGGACGCCGGTCACCGAGTTGCTCATCAGCGCGTCACGCGCCACGCCGCCGCCGATGCACGCCAGGTACAGATCCTGCCCGTACAGGCGCAGCGGCCGCACGACGACCTCGCCCCCCCGCAGCAGCGGCGGCAGAGGCATGCCCATGACCGAGCGCGTCATGAGCGGGGCGATGGCCCCGAGCTCCTCGCACACCTCGGCCGCACCGGCGCTCGCCACGACCATCCCCTGTTGATCCGCCAGCACCAGCGCTTCGAGGCCACCGCGGGCGCGACTGTGCTCGAGCTGATAGCGCAGCGCGGCGTCACGCTCGTTGGTTCGTTGCTGACGTCGTTCCTGGAGCATCCACATGCAGTACCTGCCTCCGCGCACGTGAGTATTTGTGCGACATGTAGGCAACTGTAGTCAACGACGACGCGGGGGACAAATTCCAGACGTGCCCCTCGAGCCGCACTCGCCCTGGGTGATCGACAAGGGGCCTCGCGTGCGATATCACCACGGGCCCCCCGCGCGTCCCTGGACGAGGGAAGGCCACCAAGCCGCGCGCTGGCGCGCCATGCCATCACCGAGCGCGCCCAGGAACGACCCGGAAGTACAGGAAGCACGCAGACGACCATGAGCCTGGCAACCGTCCTAGAGAGCAATCGCGTCGTGGTCACCGTGGGCAGCGGCGGCGTCGGCAAGACCACCACGGCCGCCGCGCTCTCGGTGCACGCCGCCATGCAGGGCAAGCGCGTCCTCTGCCTCACCATCGATCCGGCGCGGCGCCTGGCCAACAGCCTCGGGCTGGACGAGATGACCACCAGCGAACAGGAAGTGCCCGCGCGGCTCTTCGCGGAGAACGATCTGCCCCTGCCTGCCGGTGGGCAGCTGGCCGCCATGATGCTGGACACCAAGTCGACCTTCGACGAGCTGGTGCGCACCCACGCCAGCAGCCCGGAGGCGCGCGACCGCATCCTGACCAACCGCATCTACCAGTACGTGGCGGGCTCGCTCGCAGGGACCCAGGAGTACATGGCGATGGAGAAGCTCCACGCCGTGCGCAAAGAGTCCAACTGGGACCTGATCGTCCTCGACACGCCGCCCACCAGCAACGCGCTGGACTTCCTGACCGCACCCGAACGCCTGATCGACGCCATCGACTCGCCGGCCGTGCGCTGGTTCATCCAGGCCACGGAGCCCGGAAAGGGGGGCTTCGGCATGAACCTCGTGGGGCGCGCCTCCACCGTGCTCATCAAGGGCCTGGCCAAGTTCACGGGCATCGAGTTCCTGGAGGAGGTGGCCGGCTTCGTGACCGGCATCAACGACCTCTTCGGCGGGTTCCGCCAACACGCCACCGAGGTCAGCAACGCGCTGCGTAGCCCCGAGGTCGCGTTCGTGGTGGTGACCAGCCCGAGCCCCATGGCCATCCGCGAGGCGACGTACTTCAGCGACAAGCTGGCCGAGGCGGGCATGCGCCGCGACGCGGTGGTCATCAACGCGGTCCACGAGCTGCTGGCAGAGCCCAGCGAGAGTGACGAGGCGCTGGTGCGCGAGCTGGCCCCACACCTGCCAGGCCTCGACGCGGCGGACACCGTCGAACGCATGCTCCAGGCCCTCCAGGACGAGCGTCTGCAGGCCGTGGCCGACCGCATCGAGTCCGACCGGCTTCGCAACCACATCCGCAACACCAAGGCCGGCGACGGCGTGGCGTTCGTCGAGGTGCCCGCGTTCGAAGAAGACGTCCACGACCTCGCGGCGCTCGCACGCGTCGCCGCGCACCTGACCACCACGGCCGCCTGAGACATCACGAACCTGCACACGCAGGGGAACGGGGAAGAACGTGAGCCACGCCATGAAGTCCGACTGGGTCGCCATCGTGCTCGCCGCTGGGCAGGGCACCCGCATGAAGAGCCCCTTGCCCAAGGTGCTGCACACCATCGCAGGCCGACCGCTGGTCGCCTACGCCATCGGCGCGGCGTTCGACGCGGGCGTGACGCGCTGCGTGGCCGTCGTGGGCCACGGACGCGAGCAGGTGGAATCAACCCTCGAAGAGCGCTTCGGGGACCGCGTCACGTCGGCGCTGCAGGCCGAGCAGCGGGGCACGGGGCACGCTGTCCAGTGCGCCATGGCCGCAGCGGCCCTCGCGGAGTTCGACGGGAACGTGTTGATCCTCTACGGCGACTGCCCGCTCATCCCGACCGAGAGCGTGCGCGCGCTGATGGAGGCGCTACCGGCGGAGGGCCCAGCGCTGGCCATGCTCACGTCGCACCTCGACCAACCCACCGGCTACGGTCGCATCGTGCGCGACGCTGCGGGGCAGGTCTGCGCCATCCGCGAGCAGCGCGACTGCTCACCCGAGGAGGCGCTCATCCAAGAGGTGAACCCAGGGGTCTACGCCGTGCGCGCGCCCTTCCTGCGCGACGCCATCGCGCGGCTGCAGGACGACAACGCACAGGGCGAACTCTATCTCACGGACGTGGTGGCCCAGGCGGCGCGCGAAGGCGGCGTGGCGGACCTGCCATGGGACATGGCGGACCTACGCGGGGTGAACGACCGCTACGAGCTCGCGCTATGCGCCGAGGAGAGGCGGCAGCGCATCGCGGCGCAGCTGGCGCGGAGCGGTGTGGCCGTGCGCGACCTGCGCACGCTGTACGTGGACGCCGACTGCGAGGTCGCGCCGTCAGCCATCCTCGAGCCCCAAGTCCACCTACGCGGGCGATGCGTCATCGAGGCGGGCGCGCGCGTGGACGTCGGCGCCGTGCTCACGGACGTGGTCGTCCGCGCGGGGGCCGAGGTGCTGCCCTACACCGTGGCGACCGAGAGTGTCATCGGCGAAGAGGCCTCGGTGGGACCCTTCACGCACCTGCGTCCGGCGACCGAGCTGGGCCGCAAGGCGAAGGTGGGCAACTTCTCGGAGACGAAGAAGACGCGACTGGGCGACGGCTCCAAGGTCAACCACCTCAGCTACGTGGGCGACGGTGTGATCGGCAAGAACGTCAACATCGGCGCCGGCACGATCTTCTGCAACTACGATGGCGTACGGAAGCACACCACCACGCTCGAAGACAACGTGTTCATCGGCAGCGACAGCCAGCTCGTAGCGCCCGTCACCGTGGGCGAAGGCGCCTACGTGGCCAGCGGCACGACCGTCACGCGTGACGTCCCGGCGGACGCGCTGGCCGTCGCACGCACGCGGCAGCAGAACAAGGAGGGCTACGCGGCCCGCTTCCGAGCGCGCGCCAAAGCCTCGCGCGGGCCGACGGAAGGGACATGACTCGCACGCAGTCGCCGACGGCACGGGCCGTGTCCGACATGCGTCCGCGCATCGTGGCGGCTGCGCTTGCGTTGCTGAGTGTGGCGCTGCTCGTCGCGCCAGCGACGGTGTCGGCGCAGGATGCGCTGCACTGCATCGACGAGCTGGACGACGCCGAGGTCGTACGGCGCACGCGCGCGTTGAGCGAACGGTTCCGGGCACACGAGCGGCACACACGGGTGTTCCGCATCGGCTGGGCGAGCCTCTTCGCAGGCTTCGCCATCGCGGAGTTCGCCGTGATCGGCCCTCGCGTGGACGGCGCGCAGCGCTGGAACGCCTACATCAGCGGGGTAGGCGCGGCCTCGGCCATGCTGCAGATGACTGCCCTACCCATGCCCGGCGTTTGGGCTCGCCGTCGCATCGCGCGAATGCCCGACGACACCCCCGAACAGCGCCGGGAGCGCCTCCGCTACGCGCTCCGGGCGTTGGAGACGGCGGCCAATTCCGACCGGATCATCCACGGCGCGCTGTCACACGCCACGGCGATCGTGTGGGGCCTGACGTGGGGCACGACGCTCAGCGTGAAGTTCGACAACCGCTTCGTGGCCGCGCAGGCGTACCTGGGCGGGATGCTCGTGAACGAGCTGCGCATCCTGACCGCCCCATCCTGGGCTACGCGGGCGTGGACGGAGGCGCGCGGGGGCTCGTGCTGGGGCCGCTACGTAGCGCCCCAGCCGAGTGACCCTTACGCCCACGAGCCGGAGCTCGAAGTGCAGCTGGTCCCTTCGATGGGCGGTCTGGGCATCCAGCTCACGTTCTGAGCAACGCGTCCAAGTCGACGCCGGCTCGCTCGAGGGCGGTGCGCTGGCGCGCCATCAGGGCCGGCATGCTGCCGAGTCCGAGGGAGAGCATGGCGTCGAAGCGCTCGCGGGGGATGGGACTCGCCTCCGCCGTCCCCTGCACCTCGATGATGGCTCCGCTGCGCGTACCCACCACGTTGAGGTCCATCTCGGCATCGCGGTCCTCCTCGTAGCAGACGTCGAGCAGCGCCCGTCCCGCGGCCCAGCCCACGCTCACCGCGGCGACAGGCTCTCGCAGCACGCCGCCACCCAGCAACGCGCGCTTGCGGAGCGCGTCGAGCGCCAGGGCCACGCCGATGTAGCCCGCGGTCACCGAGGCCGTGCGCGTACCGCCATCACTCTCGAGCACGTCGCAGTCCACGGTGATCGTCCGCGGGCCGATCTGGTCGAGGCGCACGGCGGCGCGCAGAGAGCGGCCGATCAGTCGTTGGATCTCGGCGCTGCGTCCATCGATGCCGCCTCCCCCGCGCCCATCTCGCCGCTGGCGACGAGCGCTGGCGCGCGGGTGCATGGCATACTCGGCCGTCAGCCAGCCGCCCCGCGCGTTCTGCATGAAGGGTGGCACACCCTCCGCGACGGACGCGGCCACCAGCACGGTCGTTCCTCCGCAGCGGTAGAGCACGGAGCCTTCGGGGTTGCGCTGGAAGCCGGTCTCGACGACCACTGCGCGTAGGTCTTCAGGGCCGCGCCCATCGGGACGCACAGCGTTGGAGTCACTCATGCGGGAACCATAGCTCGAAGGCCGTGCCGCCGCCCTCGGGGCGCACGCACGCGATGGAGCCGCCATGCGCCATGACGATCTGCTGCGTGAGTGGTAGCCCCAAGCCCGTTCCGCGCTCCTTCGTGGTGTAGAACATGTCGAAGATGCGCTCCCGTACCTCGTCGCTGATGCCCTCACCGTGATCCCGCACGGTCAGTCGCACGCCGCTCTCCTCCGAGCGCACCGTGACGTGCACCGCCCCCCCGCCGGGCATCGCCTCACGCGCGTTGCGCAGCAGGTTCAGGAGCGCTTGGCGCAGCTGGCCCGTGTCGAGCGCGACCCGCGGGAGCGGCTCGTCCAGCTCGAGGACCAACGTGGCCCTGTGGGCGCGCATCTCTTCGGCCATGAAAGCGGCGATGTCGCGCACGAGCCCTCCGAGGTCGCCGCTCTCCAACTGCGGGCGCGGCACGCGCGAGAGCCGCAGGTATTGCTCCGTGATACCCGTCAGGCGGTCGACCTCCTGCTGCACCGAGCGCAGCAGCGCGGAGGCCTCGGGCCCGGCGTCCGCGAGCTCCTCCTCGAGCAGCTCGACGTTCAGCCCGATGCTCGAGAGCGGGTTGCGCACTTCGTGAGTGACGTGCGCCGCCATGCGCCCGATGGCCGCGAGGCGCTCCGTCTGGATCAGGCGGGCCGCGGTCGCGAGCTCGTCCGTGACGTCCTCGAGCACGACCAACACCGATCCGAGCGCGGTGCCGTCATCCGCGCGGCCGAACGGGGCGAGCGCGACGTCCAGCGTGGCCTGTCGCTTGCCGCGCGCAACGGCGACCCTGGCGAGGGTCACCCGTTGGTCGCTGTCCCGAACCGTCCCCACGGCGTCCAGCAAGCCGGGTACCTCGGCGAGACCGCTGGTGGCGGCGCGCTCCTCACCACGGACCCCCAACAGATCCGTGGCGGCCGGGTTCGCGATGCGCACGACGCCGTCGCTTCCGATGACGACCACGGCAGCACGCAGCCCCTCCACGATCTCGCGCTGCATCTGCTGCAGCTCGCGCAGGCTCGCGTCACGGCGCGAGAGGGCTTGCACCATGCGGTCGAACGCCGCCGCGAGGCGTCCGAGCTCGTCGTCGCCACCCAGATCGAGCGTCGTGCTGAGGTCACCGCGAGCCACCGCTTCGACGCGCTGGTGCAAGGCCGGGATGGGCTTGAGGATGCGCTGCGACCACCACGTCACGAGCACGCCGAGGCTGAGCGCGAGGAGCACGAGCACACCGAGCACGATGCTCGCGCGGCGCTCGTGCTCGGCGGCGATGGCGCTGATGCTCGCGATGGCCTCCTGGAGCTCACGCCATCCATCGCGGTAGTGGCGCTGCACGTCGCGCTCACGCAGGCGCATCGAGCGCAGCATGCGTTCCGCCCCAGGGCGGTCGCCCCGGCTGTGCGCGAGCTCGAGCGCCTCGTAGTCCGTGTCGCTCGCGCGATAGGCCGCCTCGACGTTGTCGAGCGAGGTTCTCACCCTCCCGAGCGCCTCGGCGCCAGCGTCTCCGCGGGCTAGCCGCTCGGCCCGCTCGAGCCCGTGGAAGGCTCGGCGCAGCGTGGCGGGTCGAACGGCACGCGCGGCGTTCAGCCACCCACGGCGAGAGACGGCGTCTTCGCTCTCGATCTGGTTGAGCAGCGTGGCGAACACGGCTTGGGTCGCCTTCGCCTCACCGAGCGTCAACGCCAGCGGCAAGAGACCCTCGTTCAGGAGGCCGAGCGTGCGTACGGTGCGGGCGTGCTGGGTGAGGCTGAACACCGCGACCGCACCGAAGGCCGTGAGCACGAGCGCGAAGCCCAAGAAGATGCGCGTGGGAATCGAGAGCCGCGGCGGCGGCTGGGCGGGGGCGCGGGATCGTTCGCTGGGCCGCATCAGCGCTGCGCGGCCGCGCCTCCCTGGCCGGGGCCCGCGAGGATGGCCGCAGCGTCCTCGGCTGTGGTGGGGTCGAGGCGCATCGCTTCATCGACGGCGGCCTGCGCGTCGGCCCGACGCCCGAGCGCCATCAGGTGCCGCGCCCGCGCGAGCTGCACGTGCGCAGGCGCCGCAGGCGAGAGCAGAAGCGCCGTGTCGTACTCGTAGAGCGCTCCTTCATGTTGGGCGCGCTCGCCGAGAGCGCCGGCCAGGGCGAGGTGAGCCTCCACCCGCGCGGGGTCTACCATCAGGCTGCGCTCACCGAAGCGCACCGCATCCTCGAAGCGGCGCTCGTCTATGGCGAGGTCGAGTGCCTGTGCGTGCAGCTCGCGATCGTGCTCCTCGAGGTCGACCAGGCGCGCGAGCGCCCGTCGCCGCAGGTCGGCGTCCTCGCTCTGCGTCCCGATCTCGAACAGCCCGAGCCATGCGGTCGAGCGCCAGGGCTGAAGCCGCGTCGCCGCTTCGAGGTGGGCGCGGGCCCCCGCGACGTCCTCGGCCGCCAGCGCAGCGCGACCGAGCAGCAGGCGCAGGTCGAAGCCGTCGCGACCCGAAGTGACGATCTTCTCCAGCGCGGCGCGCGCCTCGGGCAGCCGCTCCTGCGCCAGCGCAAGGCGCGCGGTGAGGTACAGCGCCACGGGCTCGTTCGGGTCCAGCGTGAGCGCGCGCGCCAGGTCCGCGGTGGCCTGCTGGCTGTCGCCGTGGATCAACCGGGCGGCCGCTAGCCGGGCCAGGGCGCCCGCGTCGTTCGGCGCGGCGGCGGAGGCCTGTTGGAGCGCCTCGAGGTCCGTGTAGGCCGACATGTCGACGTTGAACTGCCCGTCGAGCGCGGCGAGGCGCGTGCGGGTGTGTGCGCGGAACTGGGTGTCCAGCTCGGCGGCGGAGACGCCCAGCACCTGCTGGATCACCTCGGCCGTGGTCTTGCCCTCGCCCCACGCGCGCAGCATGCGCGGGATGCGCGCGAAGCCGAAGCGCTCGGCGATGAAGACCACCATCTGCGAGCTGGCGTAGTACGCCACCATCATGTCCTGGCCGGTCCGGGCGTGCGTGAACGCGCGGTTCATGTCCACGATGGCCGGCAGGCGGTCGGCCACGATGGCAGCGTGCAGGTCGTGATCCATCTCGCGTCGCCACTCGGGCCGCGCCACGATGGTCTCGTACTCGGCCAGCCCCTCGGTGAACCAGCGCGGCACGTGGTTGTGGCTGAGCTGGATGTGGAACACGTGCGCCAGCTCGTGCCAGGTGATCTGGCCCCAGTTGAAGGGCCCGCCGCGCGGGGAGATGGCGGTCACCACCTTGCCAAAGCACACGCCCTGGACCCCCAAGTTCGGGAGGCCCGTGGTGCGCAGCGAGAAGTGCTGCACGTCGGCGTAGAGCTCCATGGCGAGCGGACCATCCGGGGTGAAGCCGTAGCGCCGCACCATGTCGGCGTACGCCGCGCTCAGGTGCCGCGGCACATAGCGCTCGAGAACGGGGCGCTCCTCCTGATGCATGCGGAAGCGGAAGGGGGCCTGCTCGAAGCTCCCGTACTGCTGCGGGATGACGTCGTCGTACAGGTTCAGGATGTTGAAGACCTGGACGTTGTAGCGGTCGCGCCGCCACGCCTCGCGCAGCGCCGTCAGCCCCGTTTCCTCGTCGCCCATGCGCAGCAGGTTGATGCCCAGCGTGGCTTGCGCCACGGCGTCCCGCGGGTTGAGCGCGATGGCCTCACGCGACATCGCGACGATGGCGGGGTAGCGGTGCTCCCACTCGGCGTACTCCGCGATGATGGTGAAGAGCTGGCTGTACGTGGGGTGCCGTCGCAGCACCTCACGCTTGGCGGCCTCGAAGCCCGCCGTGTCGTCGGCCAGCAGGCGCCCCGCTGCACGCACGCTGAGCGCCTCCAGGTCGCTCGGGTCCTGCGCGACCACCGCGGCGAGCTCGCGGTCGGTCGCGGCGACGTCGAGGTCGTAGAGCGACAGCCCGGCGCGCGTGACCCTCGCCATCGCCAGGTTGGGGTTCACCGCCAGCGCGCGCTCGAGGTGCCGCTCGGCCTCGACGAAGTTGTAGTTCTGGACCATCCGGATGCGCGCGTAGAGAGCGTGCGCCACCGGGTGCTCCGGGTTCACGCGCAGCGCGTCGCGTACGCACTCCTCGGCGTGCCCCGCGTCGTACTTGTCGAGGAACAGGCGCGCCCACTCGAGCTGCGTCTCCACCCGCTGACGGTCGGCCGTGACCGACTCTTGGAACGCGGTGTTGGCGTCGCGGGGACTCCCCAGCGCGTGCGCCGCGCTGCCGACGTACGCCAGCCCCTCGGCGTCGCGGGAGGTGATGCGGTCCGAGTTGTAGCCCTGGATGATGCGCCGGTAGAAGGTCCCTGCCTCCACCGTGCGGCCACGGCGCTCGGCCGCGCGGGCCAAGTACAGCGACGCGCGGTCGTGGGTGGCGGGCAACGCGCCGAGTAGCCGGTCGACATCGTCCAGGCGACCGCGTGCGAAGTGAGCCTCGGCCTCGAGCATGACGGCCTGTTCACGCAACCCTGTGTCCCGCGCGGCCTCACGCGCCTGCGACACGGCGTCGTCGTAGCGGCCTGTGGCGAGCGCGAGACGAGCCGCGAGCAGCGCACGCGCTGCAGGTGGCCCCGAGAGCGCGTCGAGGCGCTCCGCGACGGCGCCGTAGAAGCCCTCCGTGAGTGCCTGGTTCGCCTCCTCCACGGTGTTCAGAGTGGGAGGCGTACGCGCCGCGCTCGCGTCCTCGGCCGGCGCGTCCGGCATGCTCGGAAGGGGGATGGCGTCGGCGCGCACCTCGGCCCCCTCGCGAGGGCCCTCCCCCCCCGTCTCGGTCGTCGGAGCAGCCCCACCACAGCCCCCACCGCAAGCGCCCACGAGCGCGCCGGTCGACACAGGCAAGGTAAGCCACACCACGAACAGGCGGGCACGGGAAGCAAGGAGACGTCGCATCGCCGCGTAGGATAACGCATGCATCAAGCCACGCCGGCGTGTACTTCGGCGCAAAGGCACTACACTGCGAACTCGATGTCAGTCGATCACTCGCCCTACGCGACGTTCCAGGGCTTCCTGCGCAGCGCCATCACGCAGTACTGGGAGCGGCGCGGAGCCAGTCGGGTCACCTTCCTCGCCCTCCTGTTCGCCACCCGCGAGGCATGGGGCGTGGCCCTCGACAAGACGCTGGACATCGAGACCGGTCGCAAGGCGCTGCGAGGCGCTGCGGGCGTCGCAGCCATCACGGTGCTGCTGCGCATCTTCCTCGGGGGGCCCATCGGGGTGTTGCTCACGGGCGCGTCCCTCGTGTCGTTGGTCGCGGCCTACGCGAAGAACCACGACCGCGTGTGGGCCAAGCAGGAGCGCATCCGTGAGCTGGTGGGGGGCTGCCGCACGGAGCACGAGCGCGTCCTGAGCGAGTTCCGCGCGGGGCAGTTCGCCGAGCACGAGCGCGACCTGATGATCGACGGGTTGATGTCGCGCTTCCTGCTCGCCTTGGATGATGGTCCGGAGGACAAGCGCGAGCGGGGCAAGCCTGCGGCTCCGGCAGGCCCCAAGGCGGATAGCTTCGCGGCGCACGTCGCGGAGAAGCGCAAGGGTTGAGCGCGAAGGCGTCGCTACGGCGGTGGGGACAAGTCCTGGCGTGGGGCCGGTGGCGCGGGCGGGTCCCGCCGTGGGTCCCGTCCGCGCCTCCCAGGGCTCTGCAGCCTGCTAGACGGTGACCTTCGCGCCGAGGACCGACGCGCGCTCGATGACCGGCGGGGTCGCGAGCAGATCGTCGGCCTTGGCCATCAATGCGGCGGCGATGGCGCCCTCCAGGTGACGAGTCCGAGCGGACTCGCTGGCGAAGGCATCGACGATGTAGAAGGTGGTCTCGTCGGCCCGGAACGCGAACCACACGGGCGTGAAGTCTTCCGCGACGGCGAGCGGTTGGGCCCCCGCGAGGAAGGCGGCGACCTCGTCGGCGCGGTCGGGCTTGGCGGTGAGTCGGACGATGAGGGAATGAGTCAGCACGTTGTCTCCTTTGGTCGATGAACCGCCACACTGGCGGCGACCGGGTCAACGTAGGGTGCGGGCGCCGGACTGGGTATTGTCGTATTCGACATCAATGGTATGTTTCACGCCATGAACATCTCTGTCGTCGTCCTCGAAGGAATGTTCGACACTGGGCTCACGGCCACGCTCGACACCTTCGCGCTCGCCAACGAGCTGGCACCTGCGGCGGGTGAGGCCGCGCCGTTCGAGGTCACGGTGACTTCGGTGCGGCGACGAGTGCGCACGATGCAGGGGCTGACAGTCCCCACGGTGTCGCTCGTGCGCGCCCCGACCCCAGATGTCGTCCTGGTTCCGGCGCTCGGAGAGAAGACCCCAGACACCCTCGGGAGAGCTCTCGAACGACGCGATGTGCGCGACGCCAGCGATGCGATCAAGCAGGCTTCGAAGGACGGTGCGCGCATCGCGGCAGCGTGCACGGGCACGTACGTGCTCGCCAAGACGGGGCTCCTGGATGGGCGCGTGGCGACGACCACGTGGTGGCTCTCCGCAGACTTTCGCCAGCGCTTCGACGAGGTGCGACTCGAGGAGTCGAAGATGGTCGTCGAAGACGGGGCCTACCTCACGGCAGGCGCGGCACTCGCCCACGTGGACCTCGCGCTGTGGCTCGTGCGCCAGTCCAGCCCGGCGCTCGCGCAGCTCGTGAGCCGGTACCTGCTCGTGGACGATAGGCCGACCCAGACGGCGTATGCACTCATCGACCACCTCTCCCATGCGGACCCCATCGTCGAGCGCTTCGAGCGGTGGACGCGCGCGCACCTCCGCGACTTCTCGATGAGCGACGCTGCGCACGCCATAGGCGCCAGCGAGCGCACCCTCCAGCGCAGGCTCCGCGACGTGCTGGGGCGCACGCCCATCGCCTTCGTGCGCGACCTGCGCGTGGAGCAAGCGACCCACCTCCTGCGAACCACGGACCTCAGCGTGGACGAGATCGCCGAGGCGGTTGGCTATCACGACGGTGTCACCCTCCGCACCTTGCTGCGCGAGAAGACTGGACGGGGAGTGCGCGAGCTGCGTCGCGGCGGTTGACGCCTGACAGCCCCGCTCTCGAACGGCCCTCTCCGTCGCATCAGCGACCGCGGCTCCCACGCTGCACAGTGAGCAGAACATCGGCGGTCCTGGGACCGAACCGGGCGGCAAGAGGGCGCTCTGGCTACCAGCGAGAGGCAGGAGCGGCTCGAGACCGGCTGCCATGCCGCGCGCCGGTCGCGTATCAGTCGCGGGCCGCAGGCGGCGCGTCGTCCGTGACCGAGCTCGGAGCGAACACGGTCGGAGCTGACGCGGGGGGCGGGGCCGACACATCCACCAACACGGGCGGAGGGGCTGGCACGTCCGCCGGGTCCTGCACCACTGGCGCTGCGGCCGCCACGGGTGGGGGCATGGTCTGCGAGGGGACGGCGTGCTTGGTGGGTCGGATGCGCACGGGCCGGACGAAGAACGGGCGCTCCTCCCGGCGCTCGGCGTCGACGCGACGAGCCGACTCGAGCGCTGCGCGCTGCAGGTCGGCCTGACTGCGGCAGGCCCCTTCGCCGACGACGCGCCGGTACGAGCCATCGGCTTGCAGCTCGTGTGCCTTGGTGTCGTCCCGCAGGGCGAGACCGAGCACGCGGTCCAGGATGCGGCGCTTCAGCTTCTCGTCCTCGAAGGGAAACATCACCTCCACGCGCCGCTGGAAGTTGCGCGGCATCCAGTCGGCGCTGCTCGCGTAGACCTCCTGCGCGCCGCCCGCCTCGAACGCGAAGACGCGGCTGTGCTCGAGGAAGCGGTCGATGACGCTGCGCACGCGGATGTTCTCGCTCAGCTGCGGCACACCCGGGCGGAGACAGCAGATGCCTCGCACGATGAGGTCGATCTGGACGCCCGCCTGGGACGCACGGTAGAGCGCCAAGATCACCTCCGGGTCCACCAGCGAGTTCATCTTGGCGATGATGCGCGCGCGCTTGCCCTCACGCGCCAGCTGCGCCTCCCGCATGATCAGGCCGAGGATCCGCTCGTGCAGGCCGAGCGGCGCGACCACCAGTCGTTTCCACTCCTCGGGGCCGGTGCACGAGGTGAGCAGGTTGAACAGCGAGGTGGCGTCCTCGCCGAACGCGTCGCGGGCCGTGAAGAGGCTGAGGTCGGTGTAGAGGCGCGCCGTGTGCGGGTTGTAGTTGCCCGTGCCCAAGTGCACGTAGCGCCGCAGCTTGCCGCTCTCGCGCCGCACGATGAGCATGACCTTGCAGTGCGTCTTGAGGCCGACCAAGCCGTAGACCACGTGCACCCCCGCCTGCTCGAGCTTGCCGGCCCAGTGGATGTTGTTCTCTTCGTCGAAGCGCGCCTTGATCTCCACCAGCGCGACGACGTGCTTGCCCTGCTCGGCGGCGCGTACGAGCGCAGCCACCACGGGGCTGTCGCCGCTGGTGCGGTAGAGGGTCTGCTTGATGGCCAGCACGTCGGGGTCGCGCGCGGCGCGCTCGAGCAGCTCCACGACGGGGTCGAAGCTCTC
Organism: Sandaracinaceae bacterium; assembly: GCA_020633055.1. Lineage (NCBI taxonomy): Bacteria > Pseudomonadati > Myxococcota > Polyangiales > Sandaracinaceae > Sandaracinaceae bacterium. Next base: position 526,308 of record JACKEJ010000005.1, read on the forward strand.
GTACGGGTGGTGCAAGAGCACGTCGCCACGCGAGATGGTGTCGAAGGGGTCTCCTTCGCTGAGGGCCGCCACTTGGACACCGTTGGCCGGGGGGTCGCGCAGCTCGCGCATCCCGCGCAGCGGACGGCCCAACTCCACCAACTCCTCGAGCGCCAGCGGCGCCACGCTCGGGATGACGAAGTCCGGGTCCAGCTCCATGGCGTCCGTCAGCAGCGAGAGCGCCTGTTCCGGGCAGTCGTGGGCGACGCTGAGGGTCACCGCGTTCCCGCGGTCGCGGCGCCGCACCTCTTCGGTAATGACGTCCAGCAGGTCCTCCGCCTCCTCCTCGTCGATGGAGAGGTCGAAGTTGCGCAGCACCCGGAAAGGCCACGCGCCCAGGCTGCGGAACCCGCGGAACAGCTCGTTCGCGTGCTGCGCCACCAGCTGCTCCAGCAAGACGACGCGCTTGCCAGCCTGCTCCGGGTCGGCGGTGGGCAAGGCGACGACGCGAGGGAGCACCGGCGGCACCTGCAGCAGCGCGAAGGCTGGCTCCCCGACGCGCTCGCCCGCCAGCATGACGATCAACTGGAGGTCCTTGTTGCGCATGTGCGGGAAGGGGTGCCCGGGATCGAGCGCGAGGGGCGTCAGGACGGGGTAGACCTGCGTGTCGAAGTACTCCCGCAGCCAGCGCTGCTCCTCGCCCTCCAGCTCGCGCGGGTCCACGCGCATCACGCCATGCTCCCGAAGCGCGGGCTCGAGCTGGTCGATGAACACTTGGCTCATGTCGCTCATCAGGCGCGCCACGCGCGCGGCGATGGCGGTGATCTGCTGGCGGGCCGTGAGCCCGTCGGGGCTGCCGCTCGAGATGTGCTCGGCGCGCTGCTCGAGGAGGCCTGCCACCCGCACCATGAAGAACTCGTCGAGGTTGCTCGCGCAGATGCCCAGGAACTTCAGGCGCTCCAGCAGGGGTACGCTGGGATCGCTGGCCTCGTCGAGCACGCGCTGGTTGAACTCGAGCCAGGACAGCTCTCGATTGATGAACAGCGCGCTGGGTTCCGCGAGACTCGTGAGCGTGGTCATAGTGCGTGCTTGGCCTTGATCTCCAGATAGCGGCGCACGGTCGACAGCGCCAGCTCCGAAGCCGACGCCTCCACCAGCCCCACGCCGCTCTTCGCGAGGTGCGCCTTCACCCGCTCCCGGTCCGTCAGCAGGTCCGCCGCCGCCGCCCGCGCGTAGACCTCGCTCGTGTTGGTCGCCGGGGCGTCGGCCAGCCGGGTCGCTAGAGGCTCTTCCAGGGTCACGCACAGGGGGAGATGCTTCTGCCGCAGGACCGCGGCGCATTCGGCGAGGGGCATGGCGTGCTCCTCGTCCAACAGGTCGCTGAACAGTACGACAAGCGCGCGCTTTCTCACGCGTGTTCGCACAAACGACACAAGTGAACGAAAATCGACAAACGTCGACTGCGCCTCCACGTCGAAGCTCGCCTCGAGCAGCCGCGCATAGTGCCCTGCCCCACGACCCGGCGGCACGTACCTCGAGACGCCCGCGCCGAAGATGACGAGCCCCACTTGGTCGCCCTGACGCAGCGCGAACCACGCCAGCATCAGCGCAGCGTGAAGGGCGTGGTCGAGCTTCGTCAGACCCGCGCGACCCGCGTGCTCGTCCATACGCGCGGCCATCATGCGCCCGACGTCCAGGCCCAGGACAATGGTCTGGCTGCGCTCGTGCTGCAGGACGCGCGTCACGGGTCGTCGGCGCTTGGCGGTCGACTTCCAATCGAGGTCGCGGAACGGGTCGCCGGCGACGTACTCGCGCAGCTGGGCGAACTCACCGCCTCCGCCCAGCTGTCGGACCTGTCGGTTGCCCGCGTGCTGCTGGTCTCGGAGCCGCAGCTGCAGCTCGTCGCCACGGGTGCCGAGGACGTCGGGGTAGACCCGCACCGGGGAGGCCGCGGGCGCGCGGACACGGAGGGCTCCGAGCCCGAGCGGGCCCTCTAGGTGGAGGTAGACATCCCCGAGGGTGTAGCTTCCCCGACGCGTCGGTACGAGCGTGTACGGCGCGCGTGTACGCCCGTACGGGGGAAGGACCAGCGACAGCTCGGCAGGCGCCACGGTCAGCTCGCTCGGGGGCGTGTCGCGGAGCCGGACACGCACGAGCGTCGGGTGCGGGTTGTGAACCACGAGCTCGGCGCGGGCGTCACGGCCGCTCACTAGGCGGTCCAGCACATGGCGCGACACGCGCGGAACGCAACGGCGCAGGCGCCGCGCCTCCAGCCAAGCTCCCAGCAGCAGCAGCCCATCGTACGCGACGACCAGCCACAACCCGAGCCCAGATCCTCCATCGAGCGCAGCGAGGGGCAGCCCGAGAGCGGCGAGCCACAGCAGGCGTCGGCCCGGCAGGCCCCCCTGCCGCGCCGATGCTCCACGCGACCCGGTCGGCGCGTCGAAGGCATCGTCGTGTAGGGCATCCGTCGCGGTGCGCTGTGCCGTCCAGGCGAGGTTCACCGTGGTACGTCCACCGTCGTCGCGATGCGACGCAGCACCGCATGACCATCCAGCCCGTCGAGCTCGACGTCGGGGGACAAGACCAGGCGATGCGCGATGACGGAGGGAAGCATCCGAACCACGTCGTCCGGCGTGACGAAGTCTCGTCCCTCCAACACAGCGGCCCAGCGCGCGGCGACCATCAGGTGCACGCCAGCGCGCGGCCCCGCGCCCAGCAGCACCATGGAGCTGCCGCGCGTGGCTCGGATCAGGTCGCGCACATAGCGACGCACTGGCTCCTCCACGCGCACGAGAGCACCGAGCGCCCGCGCGCTGTCCAGCATCGCGGGCGTAGCGACGGGCCTCACGCCGCTCTGCACGACGTCCTCGGAGCCGACCGCTGCCGTCGCCGCCGCCAGAATGCGGTCTTCCTCCTCGGCGCTGGGGTAGCCCACCTGGATCTTGAGCAAGAAGCGGTCGAGCTGGGCTTCGGGCAGCGGGTAGGTGCCCTCCTGCTCGACCGGGTTCTGTGTGGCGAAGACCGTGAAGTGCGTCCCGAGATCGTGGCGCTCCCCGTCGATGGAGACCTGCCTCTCCTGCATGGCCTCGAGCAACGCGCTCTGGGTCTTGGCCGGCGCACGGTTGATCTCGTCGGCCAGCAGCAGCTGAGCGAAGATCGGACCCTTCGTCATGCGGAAGGCTCCCGACTGTAGGTCGAACACGTGTGTGCCGAGGATGTCGCTGGGCATGAGGTCGGGCGTGAACTGGATGCGCCCGAACTGCAGGCCGACCGACGCGGCGAGCGTCCGGACCATGAGCGTCTTGGCGGTCCCCGGCACGCCCTCGAGCAACACGTGTCCGCGGGCCAGCAGGGCAATCATCATCGCGTCGATGGCCTCCTCCTGACCGACAACCACCTTGCTCACCTCCGCGGCGATGGCCTCTCGGAGCTGCACGACCGGGCGCACGTCGAAGGCCGCAGGGACGTTGCTGGCGGGGAGGGATTCGAGGTCGAGGTCGGTCATGACGTGGGCGCTTCGAGGGTGGGTGGGGACGGTGACGGGGTGGGCCGGGCCAGCGCCGGGAGTACATCCGGCGCACAGGCACGAGCAACCAGGATGTCGACGCGCTGAGTCAACGTGAGGAGGGCCTTCTCGCTGGTCACGGGCTCGGCGAAGAGCTGGAGCAGAGCTTCTGTGGCGTCCGCCGCCTGATGCCGGCCCAGCGCGCGTAGCTGACCGACCACCTGCTCGGGGCGGCGCGCGTGGATGCGCTGATGGGTTGCCACCCGGTCGAGCGCGCGGACGAGGAGCACCCGAAGGACGCCGCCACGGTCCGCCGAGCGTGCGTAGAGAGCGCTGGTTGCCGCGACGTACGAGACGGTGCCGCCGGGCGGCTGTGAGGCAGGCTCCTCCAGCTCACCCAGGGGACGACCCGAGCGGAGCAGCCAGAGCGCGCCGAGGAACAGGAGCTGCAGCAGGACGACGCTCACCCCGACTTGCCGCAAGTAACGAACGAGCGAGCGCGTACCCCCGGTCCCAAGGTGGTACTCGTCGAAGACCACCGGCGCCCCCGCGGGCGCGTACGCGTCGACCAGGCGGCTGATGAGCACGCCGCCATGCTGCGACAGGACGCGCTCGTTGGCGAGCATGCTCGCAGACGCGACGAGGATGACGTGACCCTGTCCCAGCTCGAGTGCCAGAACGGCGTCACGTCCTCCGAAGCCAGCGAGCACTTGCACGTCTGCGTTGTCTCGGAGGTCTCCCCGCACCAGGCGCGCCGGGCGACTCATCGGGACGCCCCCGAGGTCGGACAAGGGACCTTCGTTCGCGACCGCCCCGTACACCGCCTCACCGTCCGCACCGGTCGCGAGATACCAAGGGTCGAGCTCCTTGCTCTCGGCCTCCTGCAGCCGCGCGGCGTCGGCATCCGCCGACTCGGGATCGGCGCCGCCTGGTTCGGGAGGTTCGACGGCCGGCGGCTCCGACTGCGAGGGTGCCCCTCGCTGTAGCTCGCCGAGGACCTCGGCCAGATCAGGAGGACCGCAGACACCCGACGCGCGTTGTAGCCGGATCGGAAAGTCGGTCGGGAGGTAGTCGTGTGCGCCGAACACCATCAGCGTGCCTCCCGCGCTGACCCACTCGTGAAGCCTCTCCGCTTCGTACCGGGAGAGGGGACGATGCAGCGCCGCCTCGCATCCCCCGAGCGCTACGAGGGCGCCGTCCGGGGGCAGCGCCCAGAGGTCTTCAACCCAGCGTTGCACCGGGCGCCCGTGGCTGGCAATGAGATCGTACACGGCCCGCGCCCCGTCCGGACCGGCGCTGTAGGTGGACAACGGAGCGGCGTAGCGACCACGGTCGGCGACGCGCGCGCACATGAGCCCAGAGAGCCCGAGCCCCAGGACCACGAGGACGGCTACCAACGCGCGCATCAGGACGCGGGTCACGCCCCCTCCTCGGCAGACCCACGCCGCTCTGCATCATCGCGCCGCGGCAGGGTCAGTGTGGTCGCCAGGGAGCGGCCGCGCTCGTACTCTGGTCGGGACGTCGGCTCGTCGCCGTACCACGTGCGATCGAACAGGGCCGTGAACGTGCGGAACGCGTCGGCGCGACTGCCGCTACCCATGCGGCGCAGGTAGTGCCAGTTGGTGCGTGCAGGGTCGAAGTCGATCTCGCCAGAGCGGTCCAACGCGACCAGCGTCGCGAGGTACAGCGCTCGAAACGCAAGGCGATAGTGCCCCTCGGCCGCCAGGCGACCCGCGTCGTCGAGGTGGTCCCCAGGCGCACGCTCACGGGGGTCGTCCGACGCGCCGAGGGGGCTCGCGACGTCGGAGCGCGCGCGACGCTCGCGACGCCAGCTGAGCAACAGAAACGCGACCACCGCGAGCAGGAGGGTCACGGCCAACGCCACGAACGCCCATGTTGGTGGCACGGGCATTGGCGTGTTCGCGTCGGACCCCTCGGGAGCCGACGCACGAAGGGAGCGAAGCCACCGCTCGAGCGCGTCCAACAGGCGCGTCAACCAGTCGACTCTGCCCTGAGGTCCGCCGGCCATGGGTGCATCTTCGAACTCCCGGAACTCGGAGCCGGACAGGATGCGCGCGAGCTCGCGCTCGGTCACTTGATCCGCTGCCGAGAGGGACGGGGCGGGACCCAGCGTCGCCCCTCCGGCCTCCGAGCGAGCCTCGTCGTCGAACTCGGACTCGGTGGGGGTCCGTTGCCCCACATCAGGGGCATCGACGGTCTCAGCGACCGCCCCGGCGTTCTCGTCGTCCGTCGCCAGCTGGGCGAGTGCGCCGCGCGGGAGCGTGAGTGCCGCGCCGAGCAGCAGCAGGAGCGCGGCCTCGCGCGCCCGGGGCCGCGCTGGCGCGGAAGACGCGCTGAGCGCCAAGAGCGTTGTCCGCAGATCCGCCCCATCACGTCGCGCGCGCGCGTGGAGGACTGCGACGGCGGCGAGCGCCACGCGCACGGGTTCCACGAGGAGGAGGACGAGGGCTGCGGTCGCCAGCAGGGCGAAGTCGTTCTCGAACGACATGAACGCGCCGATGGCCGAAACCTCGAGCCCAAGGAGGCCCTGCAGCCCGGCGAGCGTCATGCCGACCACCGCGACGGCGTTCAGAAACAAGAGCACGGTGCCCAGGAAGAGGCACACGTGGAGCAGCAGCGCGCTGCCCCGCAAGCCCGCGCCGGCGCGCGCAGCAGCCCACCACGTGCGAGGCACACCGTCCGCCGGCTCCGCCGCGATGAGCAGCCACGCGGGGGCCAGAGCTCCCACGGGCACCGCGAATCCGAGACCGAACAGCAGCCCTGGTCCACCCAGGCGCGCGAGGCCCGCGGCAGGGAAGAGCGAGAAGACGAGCAGGATCCCGGCCACGCCGCCCACCCGGAGCGTGTCCAGTGGTTTGGGCGGCGAGTGCTCGCCTCCGAGGGCGCTCAAGAGGACCGCGCCACTCTGCGCGTGGGCGTAGCTGCGGAACCACCAAGCCAGCGTGAGCGCCCAGGCGACGCCCGCGCGGGCGCTGCGTATCCCCTCGACGCGCTCCAGATAGAACGCGAAGACACACACCAGAGCGAGGGGAGCCGCGCCGAGCACACAACGCGCGAACAGGCGCCGCCCAGCCATCCGCAGCAGCACGAACGCTCGGTCGATCCAGTCGAGCGCGTTCACGCCGCCTCCGGAAACCCGAGCTTCAGCAGCGCCCACAGCAGCGCCCACAAGCAAACCCCGGCGATGATGGCGATCGCGAGCCGCGTTGGCACCGACGTGTCGGCGGGCGAACCCTGCGGGACGGCCTCCGCACGGGCACGAGCCGCCAAACAGCGGACGCAGAAGTTGATGCCCTCGACCTTCGTCGTGCACTCCGCGCAAACGCGCGCGCGGCACGCGACGCAGACGCCGAGGGCCTCCCTCTCCGCATGAAACGCGCACGCCGCTGCCTGCATCACCTCCCGGGTGTACCACGCACGTCGCTAGGCCGCGAGCGAGCGCCACCGTAGAGATTCGCCTCCTTCTGCCTGCTTCGAGGAGTGGGTGATTAAAAGGGCGAAGCCCCTCGTCGTGAGACGAGGGGCTTCGATAAATCCGGCGGCGTCCTACTCTCCCACAGCGCTTCCGCTGCAGTACCATTGGCTCTGAAAGGCTTGACTACCGAGTTCGGGATGGGATCGGGTATGACCCTTTCGACATCGCCACCGAAAGAGATGGAGAGCAACAGCTCTGGAAGTTGATTAGACGTCTCCAGGTTGGCAGGTCCGCGCGGCGCTTGGCCTGCGGGACTCATGTCTCCAACCCTGAACTCGAACTGACACGACTCGTACCTTAGAGATAGGTCAAGCCGCACGGCCGATTAGTACTGGTCAGCTCCATGTGTTGCCACACTTCCACACCCAGCCTATCACCTTGTAGTCTACAAGGGGCCTTCAGGGACCCGAAGGTCCGGGATACCTCATCTTGAGGCCGGCTTCCCGCTTAGATGCTTTCAGCGGTTATCCGTTCCGTACATAGCTACCCGGCTATGCCCCTGGCGGGACAACCGGAACACTAGAGGTACGTTCAACCAGGTCCTCTCGTACTATGGTCAAATCCTCTCAAGTATCCTGCGCCCACGGCAGATAGGGACCGAACTGTCTCACGACGTTCTGAACCCAGCTCGCGTACCGCTTTAATTGGCGAACAGCCAAACCCTTGGGACCTGCTCCAGCCCCAGGATGCGATGAGCCGACATCGAGGTGCCAAACCGCGCCGCCGATATGAACTCTCAGGCGCGATCAGCCTGTTATCCCCGGAGTACCTTTTATCCGTTGAGCGATGACCCTTCCATTCGGAGCCACCGGATCACTAAGACCTGCTTTCGCACCTGCTCGACCTGTCGGTCTCACAGTCAAGCTCCCTTATGCCTTTGCACTCTACGGCTGGTTTCCAATCAGCCTGAGGGAACCGTCGCGCGCCTCCGTTACTTTTTGGGAGGCGACCGCCCCAGTCAAACTGCCCACCAGACAGTGTCCCCGCACCGGATGACGGTGCTGGGTTAGAAGCCCAGAACATTCAGGGTGGTATTTCAAGGTTGACTCCACCGAAGCCGGAACCCCGGTTTCAAAGTCTCCCACCTATCCTACGCAGAATGTCCCGAGCTTCACTGCCAAGTTGCAGTAAAGGTTCACGGGGTCTTTCCGTCTTGCCGCGGGTAGAGGGTATCTTCACCCCCAATACAATTTCGCTGGGTCACTGGCCGAGACAGTAGGGATGTCGTTACGCCATTCGTGCAGGTCGGAACTTACCCGACAAGGAATTTCGCTACCTTAGGACCGTTATAGTTACGGCCGCCGTTTACTGGGGCTTCGGTTCGAAGCTTCGCCCGAAGACTAACATCTCCCCTTAACCTTCCAGCACCGGGCAGGCGTCAGACCCTATACGTCCTCTTACGAGTTCGCAGAGTCCTGTGTTTTTGGTAAACAGTCGCAACCCTCATTTCTCTGCAACCCCCTTCCGCTCCAGCCGCAGGGCCTTCACGTAACGGGGGCACACCTTCTCCCGAAGTTACGGTGTCAATTTGCCGAGTTCCTTAGCCAGTGTTCTCCCACGCGCCTTGGGATATTCACCCCGCCCACCTGAGTCGGTTTGCGGTACGGTCACCGAATGCACTCACTGCGCAGCTTTTCTTGGAAGCATGGGATCACCGAGTTCTGGAGCCGGAGCTCCACCTCATCACGTCTCGGCGTTGCCCCCGCGTTTGTCCCTATTGGGTCCTACGGGAACCGCCTACGCGCTTGAACCAGCACAACCAAACGGCTGGCTCGGCCTACCCTTCTCCGTCCCTGCTCAGGTCAACGTACAGTCAGTGGTGCAGGAATATTAACCTGCTTGCCATCACCTACCCCTTTCGGGCTCAGCTTAGGGACCGACTAACCCATGGGAGGATTATCCTTCCCCAGGAAACCTTGGGCTTACGGCGACAGGACTTCTCATCCTGTTTATCGCTACTCATGCCTGCATTTGCTCTTCTCAGGTCCGACACCACTCCTTACGGTATGGCTTGTATCTACCTGACAATACTCCGCTACCGCTCTACTTGCGTAGAACCCTAAGCTTCGGTACCAGACTTTAGCCCCGTTACATTTTCGGCGCAGGCTCGCTCGACCAGTGAGCTATTACGCTTTCTTTAAAGGGTGGCTGCTTCTAAGCCAACCTCCTGGCTGTCTGAGCGCTCCCACATCCTTCGACACTTAGACTGGATTTGGGGACCTTAGCTGTAGATCTGGGCTCTTTCCCTCTCGACTACGGACCTTATCACCCGCAGTCTGCCTCCCGGATACTTGTCACCGGCATTCGGAGTTTGATTGGGTTTGGTAGTCTGGTAAGACCCCTAGCCCATTCAGTGCTCTACCTCCGGTGCAATTCGTCCGAGGCTATACCTCAATATATTTCGCGGAGAACCAGCTATTTCCGAGCTTGATTAGCCTTTCACTCCGATCCACAGGTCATCCCCCGAATTTTCAACTTCGGTGGGTTCGGTCCTCCACGTGGTTTTACCCACGCTTCAACCTGCCCATGGATAGATCGCTCGGGTTCGGGTCTACGCCATGCCACTCAATCGCCCTATTTGGACTCGGTTTCCCTTCGGCTACACCTCACGGCTTAACCTTGCGACATAGCGTAACTCGCAGGCCCATGATGCAAAAGGTACGCTGTCGCACTGTCCGAAGACATAGTGCTTCAACTGCTTGTAGACACACGGTTTCAGGTACTATTTCACTCCCCTTGCCGGGGTGCTTTTCACCTTTCCCTCACGGTACTTGTTCACTATCGGTCGCCGAGGAGTACTTAGCCTTGGAAGATGGTCCTCCCAGATTCACGCCGGGTTCCACGTGCCCTGCGCTACTCGGGTGCCAATGCAGAGGTGTATCGTTTTCGTGTACGGGGCTGTCACCCTGTATCGCCAGCCGTTCCAAGCTGTTCCACTAACCATACACTTGATAACTCTGTGAGAGGCTGGTGCACTCTCTCACTGGACCCACAACACCCATTCAGCAACGCCACCAGGCTTACACTGATTGGGTTTAGGCTGGTCCCCGTTCGCTCGCCGCTACTAGGGGAGTCTCTTTTGATGTCCTTTCCACCAGGTACTTAGATGTTTCAGTTCCCTGGGTTGGCCGCACCGGACCTATGTATTCAGTCCGGCACTAGTGCGTATGACCGCACTCGGTTGCCCGATTCGGAGATCTCCGGATCAACGCTTGTTCGCAGCTTCCCGGAGCTTTTCGCAGCTATCCACGTCCTTCTTCGCCTCTCGTCGCCTAGGCATCCACCGTGTGCCCTTTCTAGCTTGACCGTATCCCTAAGGCACGTTTCGTATCTTCGTCGTTCGAGTCCAGGGTTCGAGTCACGAGCTTCGCTCCGACGCTCCCTGGACACTCACTTCTCGAGGCAGCTTCGCTGCCTTCTAGAAAGGAATTTCTAATCATGAGCTCTCTTTCCACTTTCGTGAAATGAGTTCTCTCCATCCTATTCTGTTGTCAAAGATACACGCGAGAGAGCGGACTCTCTCGATTCTGAGCACCTTCGCAAAGGTGCGCAGAAGCAAACGAATCCAGAAACCGTGGTGGAGCTGATCGGGTTCGAACCGATGACCCCCGGCTTGCAAAGCCGGTGCTCTCCCAACTGAGCTACAACCCCTGCTGGGTCTGATGTACTTCTCGCCGCCTCGCTCTCGAGGGAGGGAAGTAGTGGGGCACGCTAGACTCGAACTAGCGACCTCACCCTTATCAGGGGTGCGCTCTAACCACCTGAGCTAGTGCCCCGGGGAAACCGGTGAGACGGGCGCCATAGCGGCTTACGTCCTCGGTCGTTCCCTGCGAGGTAGCTCCGCTACCTCTCAGTCACTCCCTGTGGGCGCGCTCGCTCTGGCATCCCGTCTCACCGGTTTCCCGGCAACGTGATGGTTCAGAGAGCAAACGCCCGGACGGGCTACCTGGGATGCCACCTCGTGGTGGTTTCAGGATTCTCTCGCGTGTTGTCAACGAGCGGAGCGTTCGGCTTGCGCGGAACGCTGTCGGTCGCTGAAAACTGAAACGGAAACTACTCTTTGCGCGGGTTTGACCGAGCTGACTTCCGAAGAAGTCGATGCTCCTTAGAAAGGAGGTGATCCAGCCGCAGGTTCCCCTACGGCTACCTTGTTACGACTTCACCCCAGTTACCAAGCACTCCTTGGGGACCTGCCTCCCTTGCGGGTTAGCGCAGCCACTTCTGGAGCACTCGACTCCCATGGTGTGACGGGCGGTGTGTACAAGGCCCGGGAACGTATTCACCGTCGCCTGCTGATCGACGATTACTAGCGATTCCGCCTTCATGCAGTCGAGTTGCAGACTGCAATCCGTACTGAGGCCGGCTTTTTGCGATTCGCTCCCCCTCGCGGGCTCGCTGCGCTTTGTACCGACCATTGTAGCACGTGTGTAGCCCCAGACATAAGGGCCATGAGGACTTGACGTCATCCCCACCTTCCTCCGGGTTAACCCCGGCAGTCTCATTAGAGTGCTCGGCCGAACCGTTAGCAACTAATGACAAGGGTTGCGCTCGTTGCGGGACTTAACCCAACATCTCACGACACGAGCTGACGACAGCCATGCAGCACCTGGATTAGAGCTCCCCGAAGGGCACCCCCGTATTTCTACAGGGTTCTCTACTTTTCTAGCCTGGGTAAGGTTCTGCGCGTTGCGTCGAATTAAACCACATGCTCCACCGCTTGTGCGGGCCCCCGTCAATTCCTTTGAGTTTTAGCCTTGCGGCCGTACTCCCCAGGCGGTGTGCTTAACGCGTTAGCTACGGCACCGCAGAAGTCAAATCCCGCGACACCTAGCACACATCGTTTACAGCGTGGACTACCAGGGTATCTAATCCTGTTTGCTCCCCACGCTTTCGCGTCTCAGCGTCAGTAAGTGTCCAGAAAGCCGCCTTCGCCACTGGTATTCCTCCCGATATCTACGAATTTCACCTCTACACCGGGAATTCTACTTTCCTCTCCACTACTCTAGACATGGAGTTTCGAACGCAGTTCCTGGGTTGAGCCCAGGGATTTCACGTCCGACTTTCATGCCCGCCTACACGCGCTTTACGCCCAGTAAATCCGAGCAACGTTTGCACCCTCTGTATTACCGCGGCTGCTGGCACAGAGTTAGCCGGTGCTTGCTAAAGAGGTACCGTCAAGCCTGGAGCCTATTCGAAACCAGGGTTTTCGTCCCTCTCCACAGAGCTTTACGACCCGAGGGCCTTCATCACTCACGCGGCGTGGCTGGGTCAGGCTTTCGCCCATTGCCCAATATTCCTCACTGCTGCCTCCCGTAGGAGTCTGGCCCGTGTTCCAGTGCCAGTGTGGCTGATCATTCTCTCAAACCAGCTACCCGTCTTCGCCTTGGTAGGCCATTACCCTACCAACTAGCTGATGGGACGCAGGCTCATCCTCCGGTGGTAGCTTTCAAGAAGAGGCCACCTTTTCCCACTGCCCCCGAAGAGGCCGTGGTCTTATGCGGTATTAGCGCTCCTTTCGGAACGTTATCCCCCGCCAAAGGGTAGATTACCTACGTGTTACTCACCCGTGCGCCACTCTACTCAGTCCGAAGACCTTTCGCGTTCGACTTGCATGTGTTAGGCCCGCCGCTAACGTTCGCTCTGAGCCAGGATCAAACTCTCCAGTTAAAACTGTTGAGCATCCTGTCGGGACACCTCAAAGATGTGCCCCTTGGTTGCTGCTTTGCAACAACCCTCTCGGATACGGTTCTTATTACCTTGTCGACTCTCGCCGACTTGGGACCCGCGCAAATTTGCGAGTAGTTCCGATTCAGTTTTCAACGACCGACTTCATCGCCGCTTCGGTTCTCGAAGCGGGTCACCAGCTTTCGGGGCCGGTGGGGCGCGGTTAGTAGTCCCGCGCCGTGCGCCTGTCAAGTCTTTTTTCTTTGAGTCCGTTCCGCGTCCGCTGGGGGTGGGAACCGGGCCGATCACGTCGGCCGTGGAGACTCATGCTTCGGCTTGTCAGGGCCCTTCGTTGGCTGCGCCGCCGAAGGAGCCGGTTTCTAGCATTCGCTCTCAGGGGCGCAAGGATGATCTCGTCTTGGCTTGTCGATTCCGTACATTCGCGCGTCTTTTCGGGCAATTCCTGGTGACGATTCAGTAGAGCTTGCGGCTGTCCACCTGGATCGTGACGGGCCCGTCGACCTCGCAGCGGACGCTCATGCTCGCGCGGAAGCGTCCCGTCTCGACCTCGAGTCCACTCGCGCGCAGCTGGGAGACGACGTCTTCATAGAGAGCCTCCGCACGCTCGGGAGGCGCCGCGGCCGTAAAGGACGGGCGACGGCCCTTCCGCACGTCGCCGTAGAGCGTGAACTGCGAGACCACGAGCACGGCGCCGCCCACGTCCGCCACCGAGCGCGACATCTTGCCTTCCGCGTCCACGAACACGCGCAGCCCCGCGATCTTCTGGACGACGTAGCCCACGTCGTCGGCCGTGTCGTCCGCGCCCGCCCCCAAGTACACGAGCAAGCCCTGGCCGATGGCCCCGACGATGTCAGCGCCCACCACCACATCGGCCCGACTGACTCTCTGAATGACGGCGCGCATGAACCGAGCATGACGCGAGCGCCCTGCCCGAGCACGCCCCCCGCCGAGCACATGGCTTGCCTTGGCGAACGGCATGAGCGTACACCAACGCGATGACCAAGCCTGTCTACGGCCTCACGGGGGGTATCGCGTGTGGCAAGAGCACCGTCGCGGCCATGTTCCGAGAGCATGGCGTGGGCATTGTAGACGCGGACCAGCTCGCTAGAGAGATCGTCGAGCCCGGGACGGAGGCGCTCACACAGATCGTCGCGACCTTCGGTACGGACATCGTGGGCGACGACGGGCGACTTCTCCGAAAGAAGCTCGGTGAACGCGTCTTCGGGGACAAGGAGGGGCTCGCAGCGCTCAACCGCATCACCCACCCGCGTATCGCCGCGCTCGGCATGCAGCGCCTCATGGAGCTGCAAGGCACCGACGCCCCATACCTGCTGTACGAAGCAGCGATCCTGATCGAGCAGGGCATGGCCAAGAGCTTCGCGGGCCTGATCGTGGTGCACGTCGGCGCGGAGGTGCAGCTCGCGCGCCTGATGGCACGCGACGGTGCTGGGGAAGCCGACGCCCAGGCACGCATCGCCAGCCAGATGCCGCTGGCTGACAAGGTGGCGCTGGCCGACTTCACCATCGACAACAGCGGCACCGAGGCCGAGACGCGCGCTGCGGTCGACGCCCTGCACGCCGAGCTGCTTCGTCGCACGAGGAGCACCCCATGAGCGACCCTTGCATCTTGGTCACAGGTTTTCCCACCAGCTTTCTCGCGCTGCGCGTCGTCCGCAAGCTGCTACGAGACGCGCCCGAGTCGCCGCTGCGGCTCGTGGTTCAGAGCAAGTCCCTCGAGCGGGCCACCGCCCTGTTGGCTCAGATGGACGGCTTCAGCGCCGAGCGCGTCCGCGTGTACGAAGGCGACGCCGCGAGCATCGACATGGGACTCTCCGGCCCCGAATGGCTCGAGCTCTCCCGCGAGGTCAACGTCATCCATCACTGCATGGCGGTGACCTACCTGGGGGCAGACCGTGAGTTCGCCGTCGCAGCGAACGTCGGTGGCATCCGCGAGGCCGTCGAGCTAGCCGAAGCCGCGCCGCGCTTCGAGCGCCTGGTGCACTGGTCGAGCGCACTCGTGAGCGGGGCCAAGCGCGGCTACGTCCTGGAGGAAGACCTCGACGCCAGCCGCGGGTTCCGCAACGTCGTGGAGAAGACCCGCTTTCAGGCAGAGCGCATCGCACGGGAGGCGCTCGACCAAGGGCTACCGGTGACGATCCTACGGCCCAGCCTGGTCGTGGGTGACTCGCTCACGGGCGAGATCGACCGTCTGGAAGGCCCGTACCTGCTCGTCACGCTGATGCTGAACGCGCCGACGGACCTGCGCATCCCCATGCCGGGCCCGGGGGACGTGAAGCTCAACCTCGTGCCGATCGACTTCGTGGTGGACGCGGGCTGGCACATCGCGGGGCTGCCCGACTCCATCGGAGAGACCTACCACCTCGTGGACCCGCGCCCGCTCACCACCCGGCGCATCTTCGAGCTGATTGCCGCCCGCACGGGGCGCCAGCCTCCGCGGGGCTTCGTTCCTGCCGGGTGGGCCACGACGCTGATGCGTACCCCAGGCCTCGAGCGCTTCGCGAACATCCCACGCACGTTCCTCGAGCATCTGTTGACGGACGTCGTCTATGACGACCGCCACACGCGACGCGCGCTCGAAGGCACGGGTATCGTGTGTCCCCCCTTCGAGAGCTACGCCGACCGCCTCGTGCAGTACGTAGAGGACCGCGAGGCGGCGCGTCGCCACCACGAGGTGGAGACGCTGGTGGAGTCCGACCCCCTCGAGTGAGCGCCCGCGCGTGGGAACGACGCGTCTCGGCGGAGGCGAACGCGTCATCGGAGTGAGCGTCCGGCTGGTTCCTAACGTCCCGCGACGGTCATGGCGCTGACGCGGAACGTCGGCGCTGCGATGCTCGTGCGGAGGTCCAGGTCGCTGGCCACGCCGTCGATGCGGGCCAGGAGCTGATCGAGATTGAGGGAGATGGTGACCTCGCTGACCGCGTGCCCGAGCGCGCCGTCCTCGATGAGGAAGCCGCTCGCGCCGCGGCTGAAGTCGCCCGTCACCGCGTTGAACCCGAAGCCCATCATCTCCGTGACGTACAGCCCGCGCGGCGTGCGCGCGATCAGCGCCTCGGCGGACTCCTCGCCCGGCTGCAGGATGAAGTTCGTGGTGCTGATCCCTACCCCACCCGAGCTGCCACGCGACGCGCTGGCGGTGCTGGGCATGCCGAGCTTGCGCCCACCGTAGGAGTCCAGGAGGTAGCTGGCGAGCACCCCCTGGTCGACGACGAGGTTGCGACGCGACGCCAGCCCCTCGCCGTCGAAGCGGCGGGACCCCGGGGCACGATTGATGAGCGGGTCATCGACGATGGTCACCAATGGACTGGCGACCGTGCTCCCCAGGCGCCCGGCGAGGTAGCTGCTCTTGCGCCAGATGCTACTGCCGTTCACGCAGCTGGCCACGAGGCCCAGGATGGCGCGGCCGGCGTCTGGATCGAAGATGACCGGCATCTCGGCGCTCTCGATCTTGCGGGCACCGAGCTTGCGCAAGGTACGCCGCGCAGCCTCACGGCCGATCTCCACCTCGTCGTCGAGCTCGGCCAGGTACCTGCGCGCCGACCAGTGGAACCCACGGCGCTTCTTGCCGTCGCTGTCCTCGGTGAGCGGGTTGACCACCAACGACACGTAGGTGCCCTCGGTGTACCCGCGGAAGCCACCGCTGGTGACCAGCGCGCTCCCACCGACCGCGCGGCTGACGGACGCCCCCTCGCTGTTGACGATGCGCGGGTCGTAGTCGCGCGCGGCCTTCTCGGCGCGCACAGCCAGCTCGAGCGCCCGCCCGGCCGTGAGCGAGCCCATGTCCGGGTCGTACGTGTCGAGCGCCACCCAGTCCGACTCGCCGCTCAGCAGTTCGGGCTCCGGGCCTCCCGCGAACGGGTCGGGTTCACTGAGCTGGGCCAGCTCCAGCGCGTCTTCCACGAGCCGCGCCCGCCCCGCTTCGGTCAGGTCGCTGGTGTAGCTGACAGCCACCTGCTGACCGACCATCACGCGCAGCCCGATGGCCCGCGACCCCGCCTCTTCGACGAGCTCGGGCTCGCCGAGCCGCACCTTCACGGACAGATGCGCGCCCTCTCGCACGCTCGCCTCTGCCACGCTGGCGCCGCCCTCGACGGCACGCGCCACGATCTCGTCACCCAGCCGCAGCAGCTCGCCGCTGCGCTCGTCTGCGTTGCTCTGCGTCATTCAGCCCCCGAGCTCCGTGCCACCCACGGTGACGGCCGAGATCTTCACCGTTGGACACCCGACGCCGACGGGCACCGACTGCCCATCCTTGCCGCAGGTCCATATGCCGTCGGAGACCGCCATGTCGTTCCCGAGCATGGTGACCTTGCGCATCACGTCCGGCCCGTTGCCGATGAGGTTCACGCCCTTGAGCGGCGCTGTGATGCGCCCGTCTTCGATGAGGTAGCCCTCGGTCAGCGAGAACACGAAGTCCCCGTTGGTGATGTCCACCTGTCCGCCGCCGAACTTGCGGGCGTAGACCCCGCGCTTGACGCTGGCCACGATCTCGTCAGGGTCGCTCTCGCCGTTGAGCAGCAGCGTGTTGGTCATGCGCGGCATGGGGTGGCTGCGGAAGCTCTCGCGGCGCCCGTTGCCGGTCGGCGTGACCCCGAAGAACTTGGCCGAGTGCTGGTCCTGCATGTAGCCCACGAGCTTACCGCGCTCGATCAACGTGGCGCTGGTCGGGGTCTCGCCCTCGTCGTCGACGTTGATGGTGCCGCGCCCCGAGAGCAGCGACCCATCATCCACCACCGTACACAGCTCGCTCGCGACCTGCTGGCCGATCGCGTCCGCATAGTTGCTGGTCTTCTTGCGGTTGAAGTCTGCCTCGAGCCCGTGACCGACCGCCTCGTGCAACAGGATGCCGCTGTCACCTGGCGCGAGCACCACCTCCATCTCGCCAGCGGGCGCCTCACGCGCGTCCAACATGGCGATGGCCTGGCGCACGGCCTCGGCCGCGTGGGCCTCGGGGGTGTGCTGCTCGAGGTACTCGATCCCGGTGCGCCCGCCGCCGCCCGACGAGCCGCTCTGGCGCTTGCCGCCCGCCTCGGCGATGACGCTCACCCCGAAGCGCACGAGCGGCTGGCTGTCCCAGGCAAAGTGGCCTGCGCTGGTGGCCACCAGGATCTCCCGCAGCTCTTCGCTGAGGCTGGCGTTGACCTTGATGATGCGCTCGTCCGCCGCGCGGGCCGCCTTGTCCGCACGCTCCAGGAGGGCCCGCTTGGCCTTGCCGTCGACGTCCAGGGAGTGCTGCACGATGGGGTAGCGCGTGGGCAGCGCGCGCGCCTCGAGCGCCACGGGTGGGATGCTCTTGCCGCCGCGCGCGATCTGGGACGCCGTGCGCGCCGCGTGCGTGAGGGCGTCCCACTCGAGGCTCTCGACGTAGGCGTAGCCCGTGGCGTCGCCCTGCATGACGCGCACGCCGAGGCCCATGGTCACGTAGCGTCCGGCCGACTTGAGCAGGCCCTCGTCGTAGCCGTAGCTCCCGTTGACCGCGTACTCGAAGAAGAGGTCGGCGTAGTCCCCCCCCTGAGCGAGCGCCACGGCCAGCAGGCGCTCGGCCAGCGCGCGGTCGATGGGGGCGCTGCCCCCCTGGGCGAACGGTGCCTGGTATCGAGATGTCATGAAGGTGGCACCATACCAGGCTCCCCCGTCACGCGCAGCGCGCAATGACGCTTCCTCTCCCGTGGGGCTTCGGTTAGAGTCGCCGCATGCAGGACTATCAGGAAGCCATGGTGAAGTCCCTCGTCGCCGTCGCCTGGGCCGATGGCAAGGTGGAGGACGAAGAGACCGAGGTGATCGACGCGCTGATCTCGGCGTTCGAGCTGGAGGGCGAAGACGCCGACGCGATCCGCGAGTTCGCCAAGACGCCCCGCACGCTCGACGAGATCCCGCTGACCGAGCTGAGCCTGCACGACAGGCGCATGCTCTTGCAGCACGCTGTCATCGTGACGTTCATCGACGGTGAGCAGAGCGCGGAAGAGGTCGCCCTGCTGGACGACCTGCAACACAGGCTGCACCTGGATGACGGCGAAGCGAAAGAGCTGCGCGAGATGGCGACGTCGCGCGCACAGCGGCTGCTGCAGCTGATGTAGCCACGCCCGGGGCCCTCAGAGGAGGTCTTCCAGGCGGACACCTGGGCCAACGCCGGGCCCGTTGTTGCCGCCCCACTGGTTGCGTCGCGGGGCTCGGCAGCGGATGGGCCCCGTCCAGCGGTGCTTGATGATGAAGCGCACGCTGTACTCGTTGGCGGGCGCAGGCCGCGGCTGCCGGAGGGACCTCGCTCGGTCGGCGCTCTCGAACCCCCCGGCGATGGGACGCCCGCGCTGGAACACGAGGTCGTCGGGCAGGCCCGCCGGCCCGTACCGATAGTGCAGCCGAGTGAGGACGAAGTCGCGATAGCGCTGCTGGCCCTCGGCGCTCGACCATCCGACGTGGCCGGGCAGCTGGCCGGCGCCGAGCGCGTCGAGGGTGCTGGGGTTGACCCCCGTGCGCGCGCAACCGAGGCAGCTGGAGCTCGAACGCTGCGGCACGACGGGCCCCGCGTACTCCGTGAAGACCGCGCGCGGGGTGTTGCGCGACATGGTGGCGAACAGGCGCTCGTACATGGCGTCGAAGTCGCCGGCGGAGCCCTGGCCGTAGCGGCGGTTGGTCGGGACGAAGCGGTTGCGATAGTTCGCGGTGGTGTAGCGCCCCTCGGGCGACAGGATGTGGATGGCCAGGTCCTGCTCGCCGCGGCTGTTCGCCAGCCCCAGTCGCACGGGCAGCGTGAAGCGCTCGCTGTCGTAGTGGAAGCGCAACGGCGACAGCATGACACGCCCCGACCGCAGCCCAGCCGCGTGGGCTGGGGAGAGGGCCGCCAGACGCGCGACGTTGATCTTCGCGACGAAGAACTTCATGCCCTCCTCGAGGTACGGCCGGAACGCCCGCTCGGCACCCTCGGGCACGGCGTAGCGCTGCTCTCGGAGCCAGTTCTCGAGCCCCAGCGAGTCGCTCGCGCTCAGGATCACCACGTCGTACTCACCCGCCTGGAATTGTGCCTCGACGCGCACCGACGGAGGCTGCGCCGCCTCGCGGGAGGCGTTGTCGGCCATCGCGACGCCTCCGCTGGCGGCTACGCTCGCCCGTAGCCCCAGCCCCGTGCCACGCGACGCAGGACACGGGTCCTGCTCCCAGAGCTCGACGACGCGCGGCTGCGCAGCGACCTGGACCTGCCGGAACACGGACGGGTGCAGCGTGCGCACGTCCCCTTCGTGCAGCACCACCGGCACGGGGACGATCAGCGCGAAGTCCTCGGCTGGTCCCAGGTAGTCGTTCTGGAACGCGACCACCGTACGCGTGCCCTCGCGCATGAGCGCGACGACCGTCTCGCGGTTGGGCAACGCGGCCCGCTCCACCGGGCCGGTCCGCGGCATCGGCCGCACCATCATGCCGCACATGGCGGCGACAGGCGCTGGCAGCAGGGACGCGGGCAGGAACACAGCGAGCCCCGTGAGCAGGAGCGAGCCCAGGGTGAGTGCGTGAACCAAGCGCGCCCCCACGGCGCGCCAACCGAGTGTCGGTCTGTGCATGGACCCTACGATACACAGGAACGACCGGACCTTGGGTGCTGGCGGTCACGGGGCCATGACGAACGCGAACGCGGCGCGCAGCACGTCGGGGTCGCGCGGGAGCGTGTGGGTCCCGGGGTAGTGCGTGAGCTGCGTGGGTACCCGCGCCGCGCGCACCGCATCGTGGGTGCGGGCAATGCCGCGCCGCCGTACGTCGGAGTCGTCTTGTCCGATGGCGAACGCCACCCGCACGGAGCGCTCGCGCATGATGTGGAAGCCGCGGCCGCGCACGCGCGCGCTCGATCGGGCGCCGAGCACGACCGCTCCGCGGTAGATGTCGGGGTGCCGGGCCAGCAAGGCCCAGCTGGTGTCGCCCCCCAGCGAGAACCCCGCGAGGTACACGCGCTCGGGATCGAGCGCGAAGCGCTCACGCGCCGTGGCCAGATCGCGCTCGAGCCGCGTCTCCATCCAGCCGACGTAGTCGCCGAAGCGTGGCAGGTAGTGTTCCGTCGTGGGCTGCCCCGCCGGGAGGACCGCCAGGTAGCGCGCGAAGGGCACCGCGCCGCTCAGCCAGTTGAACTGGCCCGCCGCGGTGCCGTTGGTGGCCGCCAGGAAGACGACGACCGGCACGCGCTCCCCATCCGCGGGGGCGCCTCCCACGAGGCGCAGCTCGGACGCCACGTCGAAGGACGACGGCCGGACCTGCGCGCGCGTCGGACCCGTCGCGCGCAGCGCGAGCGGCAGAGAGAGCGCAAAGGCGAGGAGAGCGGCGGGTCGGACGACGGCGCGGGGCATGACTCACCCTACCCGAGCGACGAGCGAGGAACAGCGCCTAGGACTTTTTCCGTAGGCCGTGCGAAAAATCGCTGGACACGGGATTGCCACATTGCTAACCAACGGGTGCGCGTAGGCCTTTGACCGGTTAGCGTGCGCAGGCCCGGGCATCCTGCAGTCCCTCCCCTCCTTGCACCCCCGGGCCTGACCTAATTCCACCGCCCGAGCGCCTTTGCTCGGGCGGTTTTGTTTTGTGCGTGGGGGGCGGCTCCAGGGACGGCTTGGGGATGCCTTTCGGGCGGGGTGCTGCTAGTCTCGCCGGCTACTTCTGCCGTGGCGTGAAACACGCGCCCGGCTGATCCCCGCTCCGAACGAAGGAGCCTCACGAGGAGTTCCCATGTTGCGTACCGCCATTCTAGGAGTGGGTCATCACGTCCCCAGCAAGGTCGTCACGAACGACGACCTCGCGAAGATGTTCGAGACCAGCGACGAGTGGATCCAGCAGCGCACGGGCATCAAGGAGCGTCGCTTCATCGACCACGTGCCCTGTGGCCCGAGCGACCTCGCGGTGCCGGCCGTCCAGATGGCGTGTGAGCGCGCCAAGATCGACGTGTCCGACATCGACGCGATCATCTTCGCCACGCTGTCCCCGGACTACACCTTCCCGGGCAGCGGCGTGCTCCTAGGTGACAAGCTGGGCCTACCCGGCATCCCCGCGCTCGACATCCGCAACCAGTGCAGCGGGTTCCTCTACGGCCTGCAGGTCGCGGACGCGTGGATCCGCACGGGGATGTACAAGCGCGTGTGCCTCGTCGGCGCCGAGGTGCACTCCACCGGACTCGACTTCAGCAACGAAGGGCGTGACGTGGCCGTGCTGTTCGGCGACGGGGCCGCGGCGACCATCCTGGGGCCCACCGAGGACCAGAGCCGCTGTGTGCTGGACGTGCAGGTCCACGCGGACGGGAGCGGCGCCAAGCTGCTGTGGATCGAGTCACCCGCCAGCTGCGAGATGCCACGCATCACGCACGAGATGATCGACAACCGCAGCGTGTGGCCCTCGATGAACGGCCCGAAGGTGTTCCGCTGGGCCACCAGCAAGATGCCCGAGGTCGCGCAGGCCGTGCTCGAGCGCAACGGTGTGACCGTCGCCGACCTCGCCCTCCTCGTGCCGCACCAGGCCAACCGCCGCATCAACGAGATGGTGGCGCAGAAGCTCGAGGTGCCCGCCGAGAAGGTGGTCCACAACATCGAGAAGTACGGCAACACCACCGCCGCCTCCATCCCGCTCGCGCTCAGCGAGGCCATCGGTGACGGGCGCGTCAAGGAGGGCGACCTGGTGCTCTTCGCAGCCTTTGGCGCTGGCTTCACCTGGGGCGCGGGGCTCGTCCGCCTGTGAGCGGCGCACGCTGACGCCACCCCGTGTCCGACATCCACCGCGACCGTGTCGCCGTCGTCATCAACGGCAACGCCAAAGACGTCACCCGGGAGCTGGTCGACGTCCTCGACCAGATCATCGCGAGCGGCGATCTCTTCGTGAGCCGTTCCCTGGAGGAGGGTCGTGAGATCGCGCGCGAGATCGTCGCGCGTGGCTATCAGACCGTGCTGACGGGGGGCGGGGACGGCACCTTCTCGCAGATGGTCACCGCCGTGGTGCGCGGCTGCGAGGAGCAGGAGCTGCCCTGCCCACGTTTCGGCTTGCTGCGACTGGGTACGGGGAACGCGCTGGCGTGGGTGTTGGGTGCGCAGAAGCACCACCGTGGCGTCGTCGCGGACCTGGGGCGCCTGCGGCGTGAGGGCGGGCACCGCGATCTGCGCCTGCTGGAGGTTGAGGGCACGCTCGCGCCCTTCGCGGGGGTGGGCGTGGACGCGCTCGCGCTCCGGCACTTCAACGAGGTCCGTGACATCGTGGCGAAGGTGCCGGTGCTGCGACGCTTCGGGCGCGGGCGCTTCAGTTACTTCGTCGCCATCGCGGGCCGCACGCTGCCCGAGGTCCTGGTGCGGTCGCACGCACACATGCGCGTCATCAACGAGGGTGCGGACGCCTATCGCTTGGGACCCAACGGGCAGCCGGAGGGGGATCCCATTCGCCGTGGGGAGACGCTCTTCGAGGGTCTGGCGCGCGCGGTCACGTTCTCATCCATCCCCTACTGGGGCTTCGGCTCGCGCATCTTCCCGTTCGCCGACGACCGAGAGGACCGCTTCAACCTCCGCGTGGTGAACCTCGAGTCCGCGGACGTGGCGCTCCACATTCGCGAGATCTGGAAGGGCACCTACCGCACCCCGCGCCTGATCGACTTCTTGGTCGACGACGTGCGCATCGAGAGCGACGAGATCCTCCCCGTGCAGATCGGCGGGGACGCAGCGGGCACCTCCCGCTCCATCCGTGCTCGGCTCTACCCAGAGCCCATCGCCGTAGTCGACTTCTACGCGCCACCCCGAGTGTAGCGCCGTCACTGGCCGCCCCCCCGCAGGCCAGAGCGCAGCGTGAGCGCGAACAGCTCGTCGGACCGCGCCGGGATGCGTTGACCGCGAGGGGCAGCCTTCGGTAGCATGCCCACCCGAACCTGTGTGAACCTAAGGGGTTGCATGCCGTCCCAGTTCTCTCCCGTGCATCCACCGGCCACGGATCCGCCGCGCCGCGCCGCACCCGCGATCAGGGTGCGCCCGGTCCTCGCCTGGGCTCTCGTCTCCGCGCTGGCGTTGGCCATCGTGGGCACCCACGCGAGCGCGACCCCCGTACGCGGAACGGTCGCTCTGCCGCCGAACGCGGCGGGTTCCTCGACCGCGCCTGCGCGCCGCGATCACTATTGGAACGTGTGGGCCGAGCTGCTGGACCCGGCTCCCGCGCGCGTGTCGACGGAGCGCGAGGTGACCATCGTACTGACGGGGGAAGGCAGCCCTCGCTCGCAAGGGTGCAGCTACCTCATCGAGGGGGGCCAGTTCCTGCCGCGCACGCTCGTGGCGCAGGCCAACTCGCGCATCTCTCTCGAGAACCGCGATGGAACGGCGCACGAGGTGTTCTCCGAAGCGCTGCCCGCCATCACGCCGCTGCGCACCGCGCCTGGCCGGGCACGCGAGATCGCCGTACCCGACGCGGGTCGGTGGGACCTCCGAGACCGGCAGTACCCACAGGTCGGCGGGCACCTCGTCGCGGTCCCCGATCTGGTGTCCTGCGCCACCGTGAGCCCCCGGGGCGAGTGGCGCTTCGCCGAAGTCGCCGCCGGGACGTACACGTTGCGCGTGTACCGCGCAGGCGAAGAGGCCCACTCTGCTCCTTTGACCGTCGGCGCACACTCACGCGAGCTCGTCGTCGATCCCATCCTCCTCACGGGTAACTGAATCATGCTCTCTCGCCTCTGGTACATCGTCCTGGCCGCGCTGTTCGCCACCGCGCTCATGGCGACCATGCTCGCGCAGAACGCGTACAACCGCTCGTTCGCCACGCGCCTGAGCGACGATCTGGTCCGCGATCGCACCGAGCTCGAGCTGTGGCTGCGCCTGGAGGCGCGCACACGTCTGGACGCCATCGCCCCGCTGGCTGCGAACGGTGACGTGCGTGCTGCGCTGGCCGCCGCGACCGATCGCCGCGACCGCACCGTGGTGGACGCGCCCTTGCGCGCTGGCCTCGAGCGGCAGCTCACGCGCCTCAACGACGCGCTTCAAGAGGGCAAGGCCGACATTCTTTTCGCGGTCGACCTGCAGGGACAGATCATCGGTCAGGTCGGGGGGACCGCCCCTCCGCCGCAGGCGAGCCTGGAGGCCTTCCCAGTCGTCACGCGGGCGCTACAGGGGTACGCCACCGACGACGTCTGGAACTACAACGAGCAGCTCTACCGTGTCGCGACGCACCCCGTCGCACACAACGGGCGCTACGTGGGCGCGGTGATCCACACCGCCGAGCTGAACCAGACCTTCGCGGAGCGCTTGGCCGGCCGCATCCCGGGTGCCAGCGTCGCGTTCTTCATGGGCGATCGGGTCGCCGCGAGCTCGACCCCACGCGACGTCGTGGGAGCACCCGGGACACCGGAGTTCACCGCTGGCCTCCCCGCAGCCCACGAAGATGCTGCGTACACCGAGGGCAACGCCAGCGCGCCGGTACCGCTCGGTGACACGGCGCTGGCCATCTACGCCCCCGTGACCGGAACCGCAACGCACGTGGGCGCGGGCTATGCCGTAGGTCGTCCGCTGCACGTCGTGCAGTCGCCGATGGCGGTGTTCGACAACGCGACCCCGGAGGACCGCGACAACGTCCCTCTGCCGGGCATCGTCCTCGTGGCGCTGTTGCTCGGTCTGCTGGGCATCCTCTTCAGCTTCCTCGAACATGATCGGCCGCTGAAGAAGCTGCGGGCGGGCGTGCTCGCGCTCAGCCGGCGCGAGATCGATCGCCTGGACATCGCGGCGTATGCGGGCGGCCACCGACAGATGGCAGACCACATCAACACGGCGCTCGACAAGGTGGCCACGGAAGGGCGAGCCGCGGCGCCGCGCGTGGCGGCCAACCTGGACGAGATCCTGGGCGCCGCACCCGCCGAGCGCGAATCGGTGCCGTACTTCGGCTTTGCGACCGACGACAAGGCGAACGCCCAGGCGATCCCAGACGCGCCCCCCGCGGCCCCGCCTGTAGCGCCGCTCGCCGCGCCGCCCCCAGCTGCCCACCGGCCGCCGCGCGCCCCCGCGACCGCGCCCGCGGCCCCGCCGCCAAGGCGCCCTCCGCCCCGGCGCCGCGGCCCGCCCCGGCCACTCCGGCCCCTGCTCCGGCAGCATCGGCGCCCCCCATCCCGGCCGCACCGACACCCGCCGCGCCCCCCGCCCCTGCGGCCGCTGCGCCCGTGCCGCCGACTCCTCCAGCTCCGGCGCGCGGGATGCCCCCCGCGCCGAAGCCCCTCGAGTTCGACGACGAAGACGGCGACGACGAAGACGCTACGATGGTCGCGTCCATCCCCCAGGAGCTGCTGGCACAGAGCTCGACCGAGAGCGCCGCGAACGAAGAAGAGCGTCACTTCCGCGAGGTTTTCGACCGCTTCGTCGCGCTGAAGCAGGAGTGCGGCGAGAGCACGGCCGGCCTCACCTTCGAAAAGTTCGTGGTCACGCTCCAGAAGAACCGCGACACCATCCTCAGCCGGCACGAGGCGGCGCGGGTTCGATTCACCGTCTACACCAAGGCGGGTAAGGCAGCGCTGAAGGCCACGCCCCTGAAAGAGTGACCTTCACGCGGTCCAACGGGCTCGCCCAACGTACACGCGCAGAGCGCTGCGCCGAGGGGGCTGCGGCGCTCGTGGCGCGCCGTGACGCTCAGCCGGTGCGCTTGATGATGTGGTAGCCGAAGTCGGTCTCCACGACGCCGCTGACGTCCCCGACGTTCATCGAGAACGCCGCGTCTTCGAAGGGCTTCACCATCGATCCCCGTCCGAACGCGCCCAGGTCACCACCCCCGCTCCCGCTCGGGCAGTCGCTGTGGGCCCTGGCGAGTCCCGCAAAGTCCGAGCCCTGGTCGAGCTGAGTCTTCAGCTCGGCGATGAGCCGCTCGGCGTCCGCTTTGCTGCGGGTGGCGGTGGAGCGGGCCGAGCCGGCGTACATCAGGAGGATATGGGAAGCGCGAACCTGCGACATGACGACTCCTCGTCCACGCCTTCGATCGCGCGGACCTTGGCCAGACTATCAGCGTCGGCTGCCCGGCTCTACCCCGTGTTGCTGCTCGGTGTTGGGCGTGGCAGCCGCCCGAGACGCGCGACGAGCTGACGGAGGCTCGCGCGGAGTGCCTCGAAGTGTTGGTCCTTCGGTCGGCTGTCGCGCTCATCCATGTACAGCGCGCGGTTGAGCTCGAGTTGCACGGCATGCACGCCCTCGCTGGGACGTCCGTAGTGGGCGGTGCTGTGCCCCCCTCGGTAGGGTGCGTCGTGCGCCACGCTGAAGCCCGCGCTGCGGAAGTGGTCGTCGATGGCGTCGATCACGCTCACGGCAGCCGACGAGCGACCGAGGCTTCCCGGCACGATGTCGGCCCGCGTGAGGATGGGCCCGCCGCGCACGTCGCGCCCCATGGACGGCATGGAGTGCCCAGCCAACAGGATGGCGAAGCCGTGGCGCGCGACGGTCTCGTCCAGCAGAAGGCGAAGCTGTGTGTGATAGGGCGTGTAGAACAGCTCGATGCGCTTCGCGTAGCGCTCTGCGCTCAGCGGCCGACGCAGGACGGGCGCGCCGTCGGTCGCGATGCGCCAGATGACGCCCCGCCCGCCTGGACGGGGCACCCGCGGACCACGCAGCACCGAGAGCGGGTCGACGTCCGTCGCAGCGCGGTTGAGGTCCACCACGTAGCGGGAGACCTTGGCGCAGAGCAGTGTGGCGCCGACCTGTGGCGCGTCTGCGAAGAGCTCGTCCACCCAGGGATCGGCGTCCCGCATGAGAGCGTCCTTCGGCGCCAGCAGCTCGTCGGCCACCTGCTCCGGCACGGCGAGGCCCGCATGCGGCACCTCCACCACGACCGGGCCGGGGTCACCCTGGGGCCGCACCAGCTCGAAGAAGGACATCCGGCGAGGTGTATCGCGGAACGGTCGTCACGGAAAGCGGGCGCACCCTGACGCATGGTGGACCGCACTGACCCTCACACGCCCCCGGTGCCTGCGCGCCCCCTGCCGCCGGCTGCAGCGCCTGCGCTGGACACCGGCCGCCCCCGGGTAGGGAATAGACCGGCACGTGGGGCGTACAACGGTTCGTTCCGGCTCGGCGGGTGAGGTGCACTGTAGTCAGGCGCCGCGCACTCCGGTATGGTGTCCCCACGCGCACTCACATCCATGTGCGGAAGAGGAGTCTCGAATGGTCTTCGGAAGGGTTATGAACTTCGTCAAGGACGGCATCCAGGAGATGCTGATCCAGCGTCCGGACGACAAGAAGAACCTGATCGTCTACAAGCACCCCGAGAACACGATCCCGACGGGGGCGCAGCTCACGGTGGACGCCGACGAAGCGGCCGTGTTCTTCCGCGACGGTGGGCTCGTGGGCGCGCTGCGGACGGCGGGCGTGGGCCAGCGCCACACCCTGACCTCGCAGAACATCCCCATCCTCGGCCGCCTGGTCGACAGCGTCACGGGCGGGAACATCTTCGTGACGGACCTCTACTTCGTCACCATGCGTCCCATCTACGGGCAGCGCTTCGGCGGCGCGCTCGGCTACATCGAGGATCCGATGCTGGGCGAGATGGTGTCGCCGCGCATCTTCGGCGAGTACGCGTTCCGCATCTTCGACCCCGAGCGCTTCATCGTGAACTACGTGGGCCTGCAGCAGACCGGCACCAACGAAGAGGTCGCGCGCTGGCTCACGGGCAAGTTCATGAACTCGGTCACCACCGTGCTCGGCGAGGTGATGGAGGCGGAGCAGAAGAGCATCCTGCAGCTCATGCGTCTCCAGCAGCAGCTGGCGCAGACCTTCCTGCAGCGCTGCCCGGACCTCAACGACATCGGTGTGCAGATCACCGACGTGGGCGAGTTCCGGGTCAACCTCGATGAAGAGGAGGAGGCGCAGCTCAAGGCCGCGCAGGCGGAGATCGGCTCGGCCAAGCGCGCGGCGCGGGCAGCGCAGATCGGCATCAGCACGGCCCAGGCGCAGGCCGCGCAGAAGCAGTTCGAGCTGGACCAGCAGTTCCAGCAGGACGCGCGCTACGTTCAGGGCCTGGCGGGCGGCAACTTCGGCGCCTACGCGGCCGGCAAGGCCATGATGGGCGCAGGCGAGGGCATGGCCAAGGGCGGCGGCGAAGGCGGCGGCGGTGGCGGCATGATGGCCGGCGCTGGCCTCGGCGCGGGCTTCGGCATGGCGAACATGATGATGGGCTCCATGCAGCCCGGTCAGCAGATGCCCCAGCAGCAGCCTCCCCCGGCTGCGGCGGCGGCCCCGGCAGCGGCTGGCGGGACGGTGCAGTGCCCGGGCTGCTCCGCGAACGTTCCTCCTGGCAAGTTCTGCGCCGAGTGCGGCACCAACCTGAGCCCCGCGCCGCGCTTCTGTCCGTCGTGCGGCACACAGGGCGCGGCCGGCGCGAAGTTCTGCGCGAACTGCGGCACGGGCTTCCCCGCTTGACGCGGGGTCACTCCCGCACAGCCCCGCACGGCGAAGTGGCGCTCGATACGACGCGCCGCTTCGCCGTTGCGCGTTTGCGCGCAGCGTGGTTGCGCGCGGGTCGACCACGGATGGTAAGCTGACGCGATGCGAATGTGTCCCGCATGCGCCTCGCGCTTCTCGCAGGAGGTGAGGTTCTGCCCGACGGACGGGCAGCCGACCCAGCCGCTGCCCGAGGAGCCGACGACCGCCACGGACCCGCTCTTGGGCACCGTGGTCGACGGGCGCTACCGCGTGGACCGCGTCCTCGGTGAGGGCGGCATGGGCGTGGTCTACGCCGCCATGCACGTGACGCTGGGCAAGCGCGTGGCGCTGAAGGTGCTGCGCGGCGAGATGGCACGCGACGACGAGGTCGTGCAGCGCTTCGTGCAGGAGGCGCAGGCGTCGTCATCCATCGGGCACGCGAACATCATCGACATCACCGACTTCGGTCGCCTGCCCGACGGAACGTCCTACTTCGTCATGGAGTACCTCGAGGGGCAGTCCCTGACGCAGCTCATCGAACAGGGCGGGTCGATGAACGGCGACGAGGCCCTAGGGATCATCGAGCAAGTGGCCTCGGCGTTGAGCGCCGCTCACGGCCGCGGCATCGTCCACCGCGACCTCAAGCCGGACAACATCTTCCTCATCCGACGCGGGCAGCAGAACCACTTCGTCAAAGTGCTCGACTTCGGCATCGCGAAGGTCGGGGGGGCGAACAGCAAGCTCACCAAGACCGGCATGGTGTTCGGCACGCCACACTACATGTCGCCCGAGCAGGCCGCCGGTCAGACCATCGACGCGCGCACCGACATCTACGCGCTCGGCATCATCATGTACGAGATGTTCACGGGGACGCTGCCGTTCGACGGCGACACGTTCATGGGCATCCTCAGCAAGCACATGTTCGAGGCCCCCGTGCCGCCGCGTGAGAGGGTCGCAGCCGCGCAGCTGCCAGCCGAGCCCATCATCCTGCGGTGCTTGGCCAAGCGTCCCGAGGAACGCTACCCCAGCATGGACGCGCTGATCGGGGACCTGCGCGCGGTGGACTCCATCGCCCCCGTCTCCATCGGCCGCTCCGCCAGCCAAGCGCCCCCCCCCCGAAACGTGGCGGGCAAGCTGGCGACGCCCTCGTTGCGCCGACCGACCTCCGGCTCCCACGGCGGCGGTCGCGGAAAGTGGGTAGTGCTCGGAGTCGTCATGGTGCTCTTGCTGCTGGGGGGCATCGGCGGCGCGGCCATGGCGTTGATGCAACCGCGAGGGGCGGACCCACAGACCGCAAACGCCGACGTGCCGCGCGTCGTGAGCGAAGTGACGCCCCTCCCCGCACAAGGTGGTGCGAGCGGTTCGCCCGCAGCGCAACCAGCCGCCCCGGAGCTCCCCGCCGCCGGCACCGTCCCAGGACCCCCGTCGGACGAGGTGGTCATCGAAGCCCCACGCGCTCTGATCCGAATCACGACCGACCCACCAGGCGCCATGGTCGAGCACGATGGCGCCCTCATCGGCAACACCCCGCTCGAGCTCCCGCGGCCGACCGACGATGCATCGACGGCGCTCAACGTCACGCTGGACGGGTACGAGCCCGCGCGTGTGGCGATCTCGGCGCACTCGCCAGAGTCCATCGAGGTGCGCTTGCAGGAAGAGTCGCGCTCGCGTCGCGGCCACTCGCGCCCCGATGGCACCCGGGTCGCCTCGG
This sequence comes from Sandaracinaceae bacterium, assembly GCA_020633055.1. Classification (NCBI taxonomy): domain Bacteria; kingdom Pseudomonadati; phylum Myxococcota; order Polyangiales; family Sandaracinaceae; species Sandaracinaceae bacterium. The sequence goes on from JACKEJ010000005.1 coordinate 557,078, forward strand.
ACACCCCGCCCTCCGTTCCTCCGCCGGCAGCGAACACGCCGCAACCGCCACCTACCATGGCGCAGCCTCGCGTGACTGACGTGGTGGACCCGTGGGCACACTGAGCCGCGGCTCACGCTCTCGTCATCTCACCCCTACTCGGATGCTCCTGATGGTCCACCCTCCCGTCTCGTTGGTCGCGCGCGCTGCTTTGATCATGTGGCTCCTGTCCGCAGTGGCAGGCTGCGGAGGAGGCGGAGGGAGCAGCGGGCCCACCACGGGCCGCGCCGCCCGCTACGTCGTGGTGGAGGGGCCCGGGGCCACCGAGTACGGCACCACGGCGGAGGAACAGCCGCCGCTGGACGACGACGCGGGCCAGCTCGCACAGACGACCATCGAGGTGGGTGCCGCGCAGGGCGCACCGCTCACGTTGGACGGGCGCCTCTCCGAGCTCGCGGCGCGCGTGGGACGTGAGGTCGTGGAGCAAGGTGCGGCGCCAAGCGCCGAGGTCGTCCAGTTCTTCGCGCGTCACCTGGGCATCGCCGAGCCGGTGCCCTCGGTGTCCCACGCCGCCTACGCGGACCTGGAGGGGGCGCGGCTGGGGCTCCAGGAGCAGCTGCCTGCGCTGCTCATCCCGGGCCGCTTCACGCACCTGGGGGTCGCCACCGTCCCACACGGCGACGAGCGCATCGCCGTGGTGGTCCTCACGCGCCGCGGAGTGGATCTGACGCCCGTCCAACGCGTGCGCAGCGCCGGGCCGCTCGTCTTGTCGGGGAACCTGCTGGGCGACCTCCGCAACCCCGAGGTCGTAGTGGTGCACCCCGACGGGCACACGCAGCGCTCGCCTGCGGGGTCCGGGCCGCGCTTCCAGGTGCGGCTGCTGCTCGCGGAGTCCGGCACCTATGCGGTGGAGCTGCTCGCGCGCGGGAGCGCAGGCATCACGGTGGTGGCAAACTTCCAGCTGTACGTGGACGAACCGGCGCCGACCCGCCTCGCGGTGTCAGCGGCGGACACGCCAGGGGTCTCCACGGCCGACGACGTACGAGAGGCGCTCATCGCGCGCATCGCCGAGGAGCGCCGACGCGCGGGCGCCCCCGAGCTCACGCTGCACCCAGGTCTGAGCGAGGTAGCCGAAGCGCACTGCCGTGACATGGTGGCCGCGGACTTCGTGGGGCACGACTCGCCCACCACGGGCACCCCAGCGATGCGCCTCACGGCTGCGGGCTTCGCCAGCGGGCTGATGCTGGAGAACGTGGCGCGTGGGTACAGCGCCGACGAGCTGCACCGTGGCTTGATGGACAGCCCGGGGCACCGCGCGAACATCCTCGAGCCGCGTGTGACCCACCTGGGCATCGCCGTGGTGGCCGTCCCCGATGGCGACCGGACCGCGTTCCTGGCGACCCAGGTCTTCACGCAGATGACCGCTCGGATCGACACGGCAGCGGCGCCGGCCGCGCTGCTCGCCGCCATCAACGAGGGGCGCAGAGCGCGCCGCACGGGGCCCGTGGCCTCCGACGAGCTGCTCGCGCAAGCGGCGCAAGAAGCGGCCGAGGCGTACTTCGCGGACCCCAGCCTCAGTGAGCAAGACGTGACGGACCGCGCTAGCGCGGCCCTCCGCCGCTACGCCATCGCGTACCGTCGCGTCGGAGCCTTGATGACGGTGGTCACGCGCATCGAGGACGCCGGGCGCCTGGAGCCCACCTTCGACCCCGACGTGACGACGCTGGGCATCGGCGTGGCGCAAGGAGACCGACCTGGGCAGGCGCCCAACTCCATCGCGGTGGTGATGGTGCTCGGGTGGCCCCGCTGATGCGTGTGGTCACGGCCCTGACCGGGGTGTACCAGGCAGACGGGTCGCTGCGTGGCGAGCTGACGTACGCCCTGGGCAAGCTCATGGGCACGGCGCACTGCGCGCTGTGCGACATCACGCACGCCGGGGTGCGCGAGAAGCGGGGGTTCGCCGCCTGCCGGGAGGCGCTGCCCGTGCCGCTGCGCAACGTACACCTGGACGAGCGCGTCCCCGAGCTCCTGCAGTTCACGGAGGGCCGGACGCCTTGTGTCGTCGCCCATACGAGCCAGGGCCTGGTGCTGCTGTTGGACGCGGGGGCCCTCGACGGATGCCGGGGCAGCGTCACGCGGTTCCGCGAGGAGCTGGAGCGCGCCATGGACGAGCTGGGCCTCTCGTTCGCGTAGACGCGTTGGTCGCGAGCCGACGGCCACGCACGCAAGGGCTGCGCGCGGCCCACCGACGGCGCAGGACCTGCGCCTGATACGGCCCGAGGTCACCCAGAACGCGCAAATGCTGCGCTGACGGGGCCTTCGAGGGTGTTGGTCCGGCGGTTGCAAAGGGCCCGCTCGTGCCCCCCTACCCCCCGAGGACGCGCTGAGCATGGGCCCTATGCTCGCGTCGATCACCGCAGGCCTCGTCGCCGGCGTCAGCAGCGTGCCGCACTGCATGGGCATGTGCGGGCCGCTGGTGGCCGGGGTGTGCTCGGGGCCGCGTGACGGCGCTGCCTATCAGGTGGGTCGCACGGTGTCGTACAGCGTGCTGGGTGCGGTCGCGGGCGGCGTGCTGCAGCTGGGCACGCTGCCGCTCTCGCGCACGATGGCCTCCACGCTGACGAGCGTAGTGTTGGCCGCAGGGCTCCTGTGGGCGGCCTTCTCCCTCGTTCGCAGCGGCGCTCGAGCGCGGACGACGTCCAAGACACACGAGGGCGCGCAGCGCCCCCGTGACGTGGAGCTGGTCCCGCTGCGGGCGTCACGGAGCGCTCCGGCTCGGACCGCGTCCGCCACCGGACGCTGGGCAAAGGCCGTTCGCCCATGGCTGGGCTCGCCCCTGCTCGTTGGAGCGCTCAGCGCGCTGTTGCCCTGCGGGGCGCTCCTGACGCTGGCCTTGCTGGCGGCTGGCGCCGGCTCCGCGTGGGGTGGCGCCTTGACGGGCGCGGCCTTCGCCACGGCGACGGGCGCTGGGCTGGCCACGAGCGTGTGGGCGAGCGCGCTGCTCCGCCAATCCCGCGCCGGCGCACGGGTCGTCGCCGCCGTCTTGGTGCTCGGAGCAGCCATCGTGAGCGTGCGGGCGTTTCCGCAGCTGCTGGGTGGCGCGAACGAGGGAGCCGCCTGCCACTCCGACACGGGCGCGGTCCGTGCGGCCCCCGTCGCGAGGCGCCCATGATCGGCATGGTGGCACCCGTCTCCTGCGCACACTGCGGCCTCCCCGTGGAGGAAGAGGGCGCGCGCTTCTGCTGTCAGGGCTGCGAGGCCGTCTACGACCTGCTGAAGGCCGAGGGGCTCACGCGCTACTACGACCTGCGCCGTGGACCGGGACAGGCGCGTCGGGAGCAGGAGGCGTTCGCGGCGGGCGTCTGGCTCGAGCAGCTCGAGGGCGCGCTGGAGGCTGCGGAGCGCGAGGGACCCTCGGGGACGCTGCGCGCGACCATCGACGTCGATGGCGTGCACTGCGGCGCGTGCGTGTGGCTGATTGAGAAGACCTTCACGCGCCAGGCGCAGAACGCCGGGACCCCCTCACGCATCGAGCTCAACCCCGCGCTCGGCAGGGCCTCGCTGCAGCTCTCGCCGGGCTTCCCGCTGCGCGCCTGGCTGACAGAGCTCGCGCGCTTCGGCTACCGCGCTGGCCCGGCCGCGGACGACCGCGAGCGCTCGGAGAGCCATGGCCTCCTCGTTCGCGCGGCGCTGTGCTTCGCGCTGGCCGGCAACATCATGCTGTTCGCCCTGGCGGAGTACGCGGGCCTCGAGGAGGGCGTGCTCGCGCGGCAGGTGCACGTGGTCACCTTCGTCGGGGCCTCGCTCAGCGTGCTGATCGGCGGGAGCGTCTTCTTCCGCACGGCGTGGGCCTCGCTGCGCTCGCGCGTGCTGCACTTCGACGTCCCCATCGCGCTGGGCATCGGCCTCGCGTACGCCGGCGCCACGGTGCGCTTCGCGGCCGGCGACGGCCAAACGCCCTACCTCGACACCGTGGCCGTCTTCATCGCGTTCATGGTGCTGGGACGCTACCTGCAGGAGCGCACGCTCGAGCGCTCGCGTCGCCGCCTGCTGGGAGACGACGCACAGCGCTCCCTGCTGACGCGACGTCTGCGGGAAGACACGCGCCTGGAGGAGCTCGTCGCGTGTCGCGAGGTGCAGGCTGGCGACACGCTGGTGCTGCGGCGTGGCGACTTGGTGCCCGTCGACGCTCGCGCGCTCGCACCGGCGCGCTGCTCGCTCGACTGGATCGACGGAGAGAGCGAGCCGCGCACCTTCTCGGAGGGGAGCGTCGTCCCGGGGGGCGCGTTCTACCTGGGGTCGCACGCCGTGCGCGCCGTCGCGACCCAGGGCTTCGCCGACTCGACCGTGCAGCGCTTGCTGCGGCGCGAGCAGGAGGGCGGACCGCGCATCGACGCGTTCTGGACCCGCGTGGCGCGCTACTACGTCGTCGGGGTGCTCGTGGCGGCTGCGCTCGGGCTCGGCCTGACGCTGGCGCGTGGTGAGTCGTGGGCAGAGGCCATCTCCGTCTGCACCGCCGTGCTCGTGGTCACGTGCCCTTGCGCGTTCGGCATCGCCGTCCCCTTGGCGCACGAGCTGGCGCACGCGGAGCTCCGCCGGTCGGGGGTGTTTCTGCGCAAGAGCGGCGTCTTGGACCGCTTGCTGCGGGTGCGCCGGGTGGTGTTCGACAAGACCGGCACGCTCACCACCGGGGCACTCGCCGTGCATGACGAGGGGCGTGGTCGTGACCACGCGCTGACGGCCGGGCTCGATCGGCAGGCAGTGAGCGCCCTGCAGGCTCTGGTCGGCGCGCAGGACCACCCCAAGAGCGTCGCGCTACGGCGTGCGCTCCGGGGCGCGCCATATGACGCGGCGCTGGCCGAGCGCGTGCTGGAGGTGCCCGGAAGCGGCGTCGAGGTCACCCATCACCAGCACGTCTACCGTCTGGGAGCCCCCCGTTGGGCGACCGACGACGACGCGCCCGACAGCGTGGACCTGGTCTTCGCTCGGGATGGGCGACCGCTCCTGATGCTGTCGACGGACGAGGTCGTGAGGCCGCGCTCGCGCGAGCTGCTCGCCGAGCTGCGCGCCCGCGACATCACCCCGTACATCCTCAGCGGTGACCGGCAGGCACGCGTGGACACCGTGGCGAGCGCCCTCGGGCTCGACGACCCCACGACGCCGCCCGGGCTGGCGGTCGGCGACGCGTCCCCCGACGACAAGGCCGAGTTCGTCCGCGCGCTCGGCGGTGAGGGGACGCTGATGGTCGGTGACGGCCTCAACGACGCGCTCGCATTGGACCTCGCCGAGGTGTCCGCCACCCCCGCAAGCGACCGGCCGTTCGTGGCGAGCCGCTGCGACTTCTATCTGACCAGCGCCGGCCTGGGCGGGATCGTCCGCGCCCTCGACGTCGCACAGCACCTGCGGCGCGTCGTGCGCGTCGACCTCGCCATCGCGGTGACCTACAACGTCGGCGCGGTCGCGCTCGCGGCCAGCGGCGCGATGCGCCCGTGGCTCGCCGCGCTGCTGATGCCCGCGAGCTCGCTCTTCACGGTGGCGTTCACGATCCACGCGATGAGCCGCGCACGCCACGCGCGCGCCCACGCCGTGACCGAGAGGAGGCCCGCATGGAGGTGATGACCCTGCTGCTCTTCATCGGCGTCGTGTTCGTCCTGGGCGCAGCCCTCGCGTTCATCGCCAACGCCAACAACGGAACGTTCGATCACACCGAGCGCCTCGCGCTCTTGCCGCTCGATGACCCCCATGACGCGCCACGCGACGCCGTGACGCCCGAACAGGAACTGGATCATGCAAACCCAACGAATTGAGTATGACGACCGCATCGTGCGCGCCTTCTTGTGGGCGTCCGTGATCTTCGGGATCATCGGGATGCTCGTCGGCGTCGTCGTCGCGCTGCAGCTCGCCTGGTGGCCGGCCAACGTCGCGCCTTGGCTGAGCTTCGGGCGGCTGCGCCCCCTCCACACCAACGCCGTGATCTTCGCGTTCGTCGGAAACATGCTGTTTGCGGGCGTGTACTACTCCACGCAGCGCCTGGCCAAGGCGCGCATGGCGTCCGACCGCCTGTCGTGGGTCCACTTCTTCGGCTGGCAGGCCATCATCCTCTCCGCGGTGGCCACCCTGCCCTTCGGCATCACGCAGGCGAAGGAATACGCCGAGCTGGAGTGGCCGATCGACATCGCCATCGCCGTCGTGTGGCTGGTGTTCGCGACGAACTTCTTCTGGACGCTCGCCCGGCGCCGCGAGAAGCACCTCTACGTCGCCATCTGGTTCTACATCGCGACCATCGTCACGGTGACCATCCTGCACGTGGTCAACAGCCTGGCCATCCCGGTGTCAGGGCTGAAGAGCTACTCGGTGTTCGCCGGCGTCCAGGACGCGCTGGTGCAGTGGTGGTACGGGCACAACGCCGTCGCCTTCTTCCTGACCACGCCGATCCTCGGCATCATGTACTACTTCCTGCCGAAGGCGGCGGACCGCCCCGTCTTCAGCTACCGGCTCTCGATCATCCACTTCTGGGGCCTGGTCTTCATCTACATCTGGGCCGGCCCGCACCACCTGCTCTACACGGCGCTCCCCGACTGGGCGCAGACCCTCGGGATGATCTTCAGCCTCATGCTGTGGGCGCCCTCCTGGGGCGGCATGCTCAACGGCCTGATGACGCTGCGTGGCGCGTGGGACAAGCTGCGCGCCGACCCCGTCCTCAAGTTCTTCGCGGCCGGCCTCACCTTCTACGGCATGGCCACGTTCGAGGGCCCGCTGCTCTCCATCAAGAGCGTGAGCGCGCTGGCGCACTACACGGACTGGATCATCGGGCACGTGCACGCCGGCGCCCTCGGGTGGAACGGCTTCATGGCCGCGGGGATGTTCTACTGGCTGGTGCCCCGCCTGTACGGCACGCAGCTCAAGTCGGTGTCGGCCGCCAACTTCCACTTCTGGATCGGCACGTTCGGCATCCTGCTCTACGTCACGTCCATGTGGACTGCGGGGATCACGCAGGGCCTCATGTGGCGCGAGATGGCGGAGGGCGGGGGGTTGGCCTACCGCAACTTCGTCCAGACGCTGGTCGCCCTCCGTCCGATGTACTGGATGCGCCTGATCGGCGGCTCGCTGTACCTGGTCGGCTTCATCGTGATGGCGTGGAACCTCTGGGCCACCGCGCGCAGCGGCAAGGCCGTGAACGGTGAGGCCGAGGTCACGGTCGACGACGCCACGCCCGCAGCTGCCGAGCCCTCCCCCAAGCAGCTCGTGCTCTCTCCGCCCGTCATCGTCAGCGCCATCGTCATCGGGCTGGTCATCGCCGCGGGCTACCTCGAGGTCGTGGCGTCGCTCACCTTCGTCGTGTTGGCGTTCGCCGTCGGCTTCTTCACCATGCTGCTGCTCAGCCTCGCCAAGCAGCCGGGCAAGCCCACGTGGCACTCGCTCATCGAAGGGCGCTCGGGGGTGTTCACCGCGCTCACCATGTTGGCGGCGCTCGTCGGCGGCGTCGCGGAGATCGTGCCGAGCGTCGTCGCGGCACCCGAGGCCCTCGCGACCACCAACAACGTGCCCTACAGCCCGCTCGAGGTGGAGGGACGCGACGTCTACATCCGCGAGGGCTGCTACACGTGCCACTCGCAGATGATCCGCCCCTTCACGTGGGAGACGGCCCGCTACGGCGCGGTCTCCACGCCGGACGACTCCATCTTCGACCACCCGTTCCAGTGGGGCTCGCGTCGCATCGGGCCCGACCTGGCGCGTATCGGCGGCAAGTACTCTCACACCTGGCACTACCGCCACATGATGGACCCGCGCGAGATCTCGGCCGACTCCAACATGCCCCCCTTCGCGCACCTCGCGGGGGAGGCGTTGGACTTCGAAGGCACGGCCGCGAAGATGCGCGCGCTGCGCACGGTGGGCGTGCCCTACGGCGCCGAGCAGATCCAGCGCAGCCAGGCCGCAGCCCACGCGCAAGCACAGGAGATCGCCGACTTCTTGGCCACGGACGCAGGCGTCCGCGTGTGCCCGACCGACGAGCTCGACCCCGAGACCTGCGACCTGGTCGTGGACAGTCGCATGACCGCGGTCATCGCCTACCTGCAACGCGTCGGCCGCGTGCCGGCCGATGGAACGTACGACGTCCCGGCGACCGAGACGGTGGCCTCGAACACAGGAGCACGACCGTGATCAGCTGGCTCGCATCCGACTTCTTCGCCCAGAGCCCCGTGCTCGCTCTCCCCATCGCCGCGCTGCTGCTCTTCATGGCGCTGTTCACGGTGATGGCGGTGCGCGCGCTCCGGCTCCCCATCGCGCAGGTGGAGACCCTCGCGCAGCTCCCCATGGAGCACGACACGCAACCGCTCGACACGAGCGCCGCAGCTATGCAGGAGAACCCCAGCCATGTCTGAAGGCAACCGCCGCGACGAGATCCAAGGCGAGATCATCCACGTCTACGACGGCATCGAAGAGGCCGACAACGAGCTCCCGCTGTGGTGGTTGTTCACCTTCTACGGGGCGATCATCTTCGCGGTCGGCTACTGGTACTACTACGAGGGCTTCGCCGTAGGACCCTCGTCGATGCAAGCGTACGCCGGGGAGTTGGCCGCAGCCGCCGCGGCGGGCGGCGAGGTCACGGACGAGCTGCTGGACGCGATGGCGCAGGACGACGCGGCCATAGCGGCTGGGCGCGAGACCTTCGCGGGTCAGTGCGCGGTCTGCCACCGCGAGGACGCGGGCGGCAACATCGGCCCCAACCTGACCGACCGCTACTGGCTGCACGGCGGTAGCCCGGTCGACATCCACCGCACGATCCAGGATGGCGTCCCGACAGCCTCCATGCCGCCCTGGGGCGCGGTGCTGGGGCCCGTCGCCGTTCAGCAGGTCACCGCCTACGTGATCAGCCTGCGCAACACCGACGTGGACGGCAAGGCTCCTCAGGGGGAGCTGTGGTCTCCTGGCGCCGCCGCGGCCCCTGAAGAGGGTGCCGAAGGGGCCGAGGCCGCCAGCGGAGCCGAGGCCGCCGGCGGAGCCGAAGGAACACCCGAGGCCGCCTCTGCCGAAGCCGACGAAGCGGCCCCCGCCAACGGAGAGTCGGCGCACGACGCGGATGACGCCGTCGCTGGCGATGTCGGCGCTGCCGCAGCAGCCCCCGCGCCTGCTGAAGCGGACCCAGTCCACGAGCCCGCGCCGCGCCCCGAGGAGTAGTCATGTCCAAGCGCCCGTTGCCAGTCATCGACGAGCCCGCGAGCTCCCTCCACGTGGATGGACGCCGCAACTACGTGCATCCGGCAGACGTGCACGGGCGCTTCCTCACGCGGCGACGCATCGTGTTCGCGGTGCTGATCGCGGTCTACGTCGCGCTGCCGTTCGTTCATGTCGGCGGGCGGCCAGCCGTCTTTCTCGACGTCGCGCACCGTCGCTTTTTCCTGTTCGGCCTCAGCTTGAACGCGCAGGACTTCTGGCTGGCCTTCTTCGTGTTGAGCGGCATCGGCTTCGCGTTGTTCGTCGTGACGACCCTCTACGGTCGCATCTGGTGCGGGTATGCCTGCCCGCACTCGGTGTTCCTGGAGGGGGTGTTCCGCCCCATCGAGCGCCTGATCGAGGGGCCGCGCAACATCCGCATGCGCCGCAACCAAGGCCCGATGAGCTGGGACAAGCTGTGGCGCAAGACGCTCAAGCACGCGCTGTTCGTGCTCACCGCGTTCTTGATGAGCCACTTCGTGCTCAGCTACTTCACGTCCCTTCCTGCCCTGCTCGACATGATGCGCAGCGGCCCGAGCGAGCACACGGAGGCGTTCGTGTGGATGCTCGCGATGAGCGGCGTCATCTACTTCAACTTCGCCTGGTTCCGAGAGCAGCTGTGCCTCGTGGTGTGCCCCTACGGCCGTCTGCAGTCGGCGCTGATCGACAGCGACACGCTGGTGATCGGCTACGACACCGCCCGAGGCGAGCCGCGCGGCAAGGTGGGCACCAGCGGCGCAGGGGACTGCGTGGATTGTCGTCGCTGCGTGGTGGTGTGCCCGACGGGCATCGACATCCGCAACGGTCTCCAGATGGAGTGCGTGGGCTGCGCGCAGTGCATCGACGCGTGCGACGACGTGATGCGCAAGCTGAGCCGCCCGGTCGGGCTCGTGCGCTACGACTCGCTCAATGGCCTCGACGGCAAGGCGCGCCGAGTGCTTCGACCGCGCGTGTATTTCTATGCCGTGCTGGGCGTGATGGGCCTCGTCGCTGCGACGCTGGCTCTGAGTAGTCGTCAGGCCTTCGAGGTCAACCTGCTGCGCACGGGAGCCCCCTTCGCGGTCGACGCCGAAGGCCACGTCCTCGACATCCTCAACCTGCACCTCGTCAACAAGCGCGACGAGCAGGTGCGCTTCCGCATCGAGCCCGTCGACCCGAACGACGGGTTGCTGTACCGCATCTCCGACCCGAACCCAGAGGTCCCGGCGCTCGAGTCCGCCCGCATCAGCGTGTTCGCGACGTGGGAGCGGGGAGCACCCAACGCCCCATCCACCGCGCCCGCACACGTGCGTCTCCGCATCATCAGCGACCATGGCGACGAGTCGCGCGTCGCTGAGGTATCCTTCGTGGCCCCGCGATGAGCACCAGCGAGACCCACACCGAGCGCGGCCGCGTCCTGGTCGTCGACGACGAACCGAGCGCCCGCAGCGCGCTGCAGCAGCTCCTGCAGCTCGAAGGCTACGAGGTCGAAGCCGCGGCCGACGGCCGCGCGGCGCTGCTCAAGCTGTCCACCTTCGAGCCCGACGTGGTGCTGACGGATCTGAAGATGCCCGGCATGGACGGCCTCGCGTTGGTGGAGCAAGGCCGCGTGGAGGCGCCGCACTGCGCGTTCTTGGTGATGACGGCGTTCGGGTCGGTGGACTCCGCCGTGAGCGCGATGCGGCTGGGCGCCGAGAACTACCTCACGAAGCCTCTCGACATGGGCGCGGTCACGGTCCAAGTGGAGCGGGCCATCGAACACGCGCGACTCCGACGCGACGCCGTGCGGCTCCGGGAGCAGCTCGGTCAGCGCCTGGACGCCCGCAACCTGATCGGCGATCACCCGTCCATGCAGCGCCTGTTCAAGAGCGTGCTGCAAGTCGCGAAGAGCCAGGCCACGGTCCTGGTGCACGGCGAGACCGGCACGGGCAAGGAGCTCATCGCAGCGGCCATCCACCGTAACTCGTCACGCAGCGAACAGCCCTTCGTGAAGCTCAACTGCGCTGCGCTCGCAGAGTCGGTCCTCGAATCCGAGCTCTTCGGCCACGAGCGCGGCGCGTTCACGGGAGCGCTCCAGCGACGCCGAGGCCGCTTCGAGGCCGCCCACGGCGGTACGCTCTTCTTGGACGAGGTCAGCGAGATCCCAATGGCCGTCCAGGTGAAGCTGCTGCGCTTCCTGCAGGAGAAGGAATTCGAGCGCGTCGGCGGGAACGAGACGGTGCACGTCAACGTGCGCGTGGTGGCCGCCACCAACCGCGACCTGATGAACGCAGTGACCGACGGGACGTTCCGCGAAGACCTGTATTACCGCCTCAACGTCGTGCAGCTGGAGGTGCCGCCGCTGCGTGTCCGACGCACGGACATCCCGTTGCTGGCGCACCACTTCCTCGACCGCTACGCCCGAGAGAACGACCGTCAGCTGGCAGGCTTCACCGAGGCCGCGCTACGCGCGCTGGTGAGCTACTCGTGGCCGGGCAACGTGCGCGAGCTGGAGAACGCCGTGGAGCGGGCCGTCGTGCTCACGGAAGGGGACGAGATCGACGTCGACGGATTCCCTCAGCTGCGCCGCGCACCCCGTCCCTCCTCGGGCGGCGGGCTGGACGACCTGATCCCGGGCATCACCATGGCCGAGCTGGAGCGCCTCGCCATCGAGCGGACGCTGGCGGCGGTGGGCGGATCGACGGCGAAGGCGGCCGAGCTGCTCGACATGAGCCGTCGCACGCTCCAGCACCGGATGAAGCAGTGGCGGGATGGCGACGACCGCGGCGGCCCGGAGGGCGACGACGACGGGGAGGACGACGAGACCCCCTGAGGGCGGCTCAGTCGTCGTCTCCGTAGGGCGCCTCCCCCGAGAGCGCACGCGGGAAGAGTTCCTCCTCCTCGAGGCGGTGGTGCTCGGCGAGTTGAATCTGCAAACGGTCGAGCAGGCGATGCAGATCGCTCATCAGCTTGGGGTCGAGCGCAGGGGCCTCGGTGTTCTGGGCGCTCTGGCCCACCGCCTCGGCGCAGAGCGCCGCCAGGCGACGTAGCCCGCGACCGCGCTCGCAGCTCTGGTGGTTGTCGATGTGCAGCGCGGCGACGATGGTCGCGCAACGGGGCCCCTGACCCGACAGGATGCGGGGGAAGATCTCGTTCTCCTCGCGGAGCATGTGTAGCCGCGCGTCCTCCGCGAAGCGGTTGGCCAGGACGAGCATGGCGCGGGCCGCCGGATGTCCGCTGAGCGCGGCGCTCTCCGTGAGGTGCTCGAGCAGCCGGAGGTCCTTGCGCAGCGGTACGTGGTAGGCGTCGAAGACGTGCGAGATGAGCTGGGCGAGACTCTTGTCGCCCCAGTGGTCGACGTCCCTGACCAGCGGTGACAGCATGGTGACGGGACTCGGGGAGTGCGCGTGTTCGGAATTCGGGGTGCCCATGCGGGAACCGGTAGCAACCCGCGTGCCCACCTGATCTCCCTGCAGTTGGCGCTATCGGTCGACCATGGTAGGTCGACCGTTGCGCCTCCCCGCAACCCCGACGCAAGCGTTGCGCCACGGAGCGCTGCCCGGCGCGGGAGCGCGCGTCCCGAGACGGCGCCATCACTCCGCCCCCGACGTCTCGCCGACCGGCCAACCGTCGGGCCCCTCGCTGTGAGACACAGCGCCCCGCGCCACGTTCGCTCCTGTCCGTGCCGCCGATGGCTGCTACGCTGCAGACTGCATGGTGCCCCTCTTGGACGAGCTGTTCCGATACGTCGGCTTCACCGAGCACGACGGGCGTCGACTGCAGGCCGCATCCGACGCCCTGCGGCCGACCTTCGACGGAATCGTCGAGGCCTTCTACGTCGCCATCGAAGCGAACCCGGAGGCCCGCGCGGTGTTCGAGGACGAGGCCCAGGTCGCGCGCCAGAAGCGGCTGCTGCGGGGTTGGCTCGAGCGCTTCTTCACGGGTCCTTACGACGCCAGCTACGTAGAGGAGCGCTCCCGCATCGGTCGCGCGCACGTGCGTATCCGCCTGCCCCAGCGGTACATGTTCGTGTCCATGAACATCATCCGGGACGGCCTGACGCGTGCCGTGTGGGCCCTGACGGACACGCCCCTCGACCGGATGGCGTTGCTCCAGTCGATCCACCGCCTCTGTGACGTCGAGCTGGCGATCATGCTCGAGACCTACCGGGAGGGCTACGACCGCGCGCTACGCACGGCGGAGCGGTTGGCTGCCCTGGGTCAGTTCGCGGGGACGCTGGCGCACGAGATGCGCAACCCGCTCGCGGTGCTCAGCACCTCGAGCCACCTGCTGCGCCGCCACGCGGGCGAGGCGCCGGCCATCGCGCGCCACGTCGACCGCATCGAGCGACAGGTCGCCGTGTGCGGGCAGATCGTGGAAGATCTGCTGGGGCTCGCGCGGGACACCCCACCACGCGTCGCCCCCGTGGACGTCGCACGGCTCGTCGAGATTGCGTGGGCACAGCTCACCAAACCCCTGCACACCCTCTCGCTGCGCGTCGCGCCCGACGCGGCGACCGTGCTCGCCGACGAGGGGCAGCTGCGGCAGGTGCTGGTCAACGTGATGGAGAACGCCACCCAAGCAATGCCCGAGGGTGGCGTCGTGGACGTAGACGTCCACGTGGGAGTGCTGGCCAACCCCGCGGGCGACCTGGATGGCGTCGTCATTCGCGTCGAGGACACGGGACCGGGCTTCACCCCCGAGGCACTGGAGCACCTGTTCGAGCCGCTCTTCACCACAAAGGCCCGCGGCATCGGGCTGGGGCTGCCCCTGTGCCACCGCGTCATCGGCAAGCACGGCGGCCGACTGAGCGTGCACAACCGCGAGCCGCGCGGAGCCCGCGTGGACATCACCCTCCCCGCCACGACCCAGGGGGCGGCATGAGGGTCCTGTTGGTGGACGACAATCTGGAGCTCGCGGACAACCTCGCCGAGCTGCTGACGCTCGATGGCACGGAGGTGGTGACCCACCACGACCCCACCCGCGCGCTCGACTGGGCGCGAGCGCACGAGTTCGACGCGGCGTTGCTCGACGTGCGCATGCCCGTGCTGGGCGGCGTGGAGCTCATGCGCCAACTGCGACCTGCGCACCCCGAGGCGCGCTTCGTGCTGATGAGCGCGTACACGCAAGACGTGCGGCTCGACCCAGCCAGTGACCGCGTGGACGCCGTGCTCACGAAGCCACTGGACCTGCGGTTGCTCACGCGAGCGCTAGGGCTCGAGGCGTGAGGCTGCGGGTTCTCGTCGTCGACGACAACGTCGAGCTCGCGGAGAACATCGCCGAGCTTCTGCAGGATCTCGACGACCAGCTGGACGTTGTGTTCTCGCGCGGCGCGCGGGGAGCGATGGACATCGCCGTGCGCGGGGGGTTCGACCTCGCGCTGCTGGACATCCGCCTGAGTGAGGGCGACGACGGCCTGACGCTGCTCCCCAAGCTGCGCGAGCTGTGTCCGCGGGGCGAGGTCATCCTCATGACGGGGCACGGGACACTCGACTCGGCGATCACGGCGCTCCGCCAGGGTGCCTTCGCCTACGTGTTGAAGCCCTTCGACGCACAGGACTTCCTCGAGTTGGGCGGCCGCGCACTCGCCCACATCAGGCTGCGCAACGAGCGGCAGCGTTTGTCGCGCGAGCTCGAACGCTCGGAGGCGCTGCATCGCGCCATCGTCGAGCACACGGAGGCGCTCTTGGTCGGTGTCGGGCCAGGGGGCGACGTGGTCTTCGCGAGCCCACACGCGCTGCGTGCTCTCCCGGCGGTCGAGGGGGGTCGTGAAGCCATCGTGGGGACCCCCTTCCTCGATCACTTCGCCGACGGTCCGGGCGGCCCATTGGCGCGGGCGCTACACGGCGCGCTCGCAGGGGAGCGCGCACACGACATCGACGAGCTCGTCGCGCGCGCAGGCGGACGACGGCGCGTGGTGCGCTGGACGCTGACGCCGGTCCCGGCGCTCGCGCACGACGCCGCCCAGGTCGCCGTCATGGCCGTGGGGGTCGACGTGACGGAGCAGCTCGACGCCGAACGGACGGCGCGAGAGACGGAGTCTCTGGCCGCGATGGGTCGCCTCACAGCCGGCCTCGCGCACGAGATTCGCAACCCCCTGAACGGCGCCTTACTGCAGCTCGAGTTGCTCATCCGGGCCAACGAGAAGGGCGCTGATGGGCCTGCGCGGAAGGTGGTACGTGACACCAGCGACGTCATCAAGCGCGAGCTGCGCGGCCTGGCCGAGCTGCTGGACGAGTTCTTGGAGCTGGCCCGGACGCCCGTGCCACGTCTCGAACCCGTGGACGTCGTGGCGCTGGTGCACGACCTCTTGACCAGCCAAGCCCCTGTCGCCGAGGCCGTGTCCGCCCGCTTCCGGTACGATGGGCCCGCGTCCGCATACGTCTTGGCCGAGCCGGGGAAGCTCAGGCAGACGCTGCTGAACTTGCTCAAGAACGCCCTCGAGGCGCTGACGACAGGCGGCGAGGTGCGCTTCGAGGTGCTCGCTGGGCAGCCCGCGCTCGAGACCGAACCGGGCCCGGAGCGGGTCGAAGTCCGCGTCTATGACGACGGCCCGGGTCTCGACGACGAGATGCTGCGGGAGGCCTTTCGTCCGTTCAAGACCAGCAAGCACGCGGGGACGGGCCTTGGGCTCGCCATCGTCGCGCGCACCATACACGCGCATGGCGGCGCCGTGAGCATCGAGAACCGGCCGGAGGGAGGCGCGCTGGTCCGCGTGCGCCTGCTGCCCGCGCCCCCCCTCGGGAGCGCAGGCGTGGGCGCGCTCGCTTCGTCGCATACGCCCGGCCCTTAGCCCCTCGCGCGGAGTCCGCGCTGCAGACCACCTAGCGACCGACGAGCGCCACGTGTCGAGGCGCAAGGCCCCGCGCCATGCTGAGCGGCACAGGCGCCCCCTCGGTCGCGGCCGCGGCCTCCAACGTGAAGCGCCGTAGGCCCGCGCTGGCGTCTGGCACCAGGAGCAACCCGCTGTCCGCGTCGTACGCTGACGTCCCCATCACGTACTGGCCGCTGGCGGTGCCGAGCTGCTCCTGCGCGCCCGTGGAGATGCGCACACGGTACACGGCGTCGTCGGTGGGGGCGATGAAGTCGCCGTACTCGACGGCGACGAACTCGTCAGCCGAGAGCGCCACGATGCCGTTGACCGCGACCGCCGCGAGCGCGTCGGCGCCGGCCTCCCAGCGGTCGTCCTCGACGAGCCCGTCCGCGACCTGCTGCACCACGACCACACCGGCGGTCGCGCGCACCTCGGCCGCGTCGAACGTCCCGGAATGCCCGGTGCAGGCGACCACCGCGCGCGTGGCATCGCCCGGCACGGGCACGAGGGTGCCGCAGTTGCGCAGCCCGGTCAGCGTCAGGCTGCTGAACGTGCCCGCGCTCGGGTCGACCAACACGACCACGCCGTCTGCGGACGCGCCGAAGTCGGCGCTCAAGAGACCGAGCCCCACGGCCACGTAGCTGCCCAGGCGCACCATGCGCGACGGGCGCGCGAGCACCGGGTTCTCATCGACTGTGGTGTTGAAGCTGCTGAGGTCGACGCGCTCGCCCGTGCGGGTCATCGTCGTCGGGTCGATCTCGATCAGATCCGTCCCACGCTCGGCCGGCACGGCGTTGGGGTCGGCGTTCTGCTCGAACCGCGTGACCCAGGCGCTCGTCCCGCTGACGCTGACGTAGTCCTGCGGATTGCTCGAGAAGCCCGCGGCGCCACCGGTCGCGTGCGTACGCAGCTGCCCGACCAGCTCGCCGCCCGGGATGGCGACGCGCGTGAGCACGTCCACGCGCAACCGGTCGATGACGGTGATGTGACCGGGCTCTGGCATCGTGGGCAGGGACACGTCACCACCCAACGCGGCGACCAGGCCCGCGAGCGCGTCGGCCGAGGTGAACCACTCGGTGACGAGTGGGTCGCCCGCAGCGTCCAGCATCGCAATGGACGTGCTGCTGTAGTCGCTGCTCACCACGGCGAACGTGGGCGTCGTGGACAGCTCGGGCAGCTGCGTCGCAAACGCCCGCACCACCACGAACACGCCGCCCGAGGTGACGTTGAATGTCGCCGCGCCGTCCGCGAAGGAAGCCCCGGCGACGATCTGCCACGGGTCGGTCGGGCCTGCCGCGAAGAGCACGAAGAGGTCATCGTCCGCTCCCGAGTACGGCAGGTTCACGCTGACCCCGGCCGCGAACACGGTCGCGAGCGGCGCGAGCTCGAAGGGCATGCCCGTGAACTGGACGTCGGCCGCGAGCGCCGTGACCTCGCGCTGCGACAGGCGACTGAGCGTCAGCTCGGTGGTCTCGGTCAGGGCTCCCGCTGGGACCGTCACCGTGACGCCACCGGCGCGCAGCGCGCCCCCTTCGGCGCCAACGCTCAGGGTGGTGGAGGGCGCGCCGTCGTCCGCGCAGCCCAGCACGAGGATCGCCGCCGCGCAGACGAGCGCGAGGGTGTTTCGAGTACGAGTCATTCCCATTCCTTTGTGTAGACGGCGCTCACCGCGACGCGGCGGCCGGGGAGCGCATAGCCGAGGACATCCGACCCAGCGCGGTTGCGCAGGTCGCGAACGGAGAGCGCGAGCTCGAGCCCGCGGTAGGTGACGCGCGCGCCCACGCCGAGCCAGACGCGCGCCGGGATGGCGACCAGGTTCGCCGCGTCCGCGTAGAGGCGCCCCTGGTGACGCACGTCGGCGTACAGCGTGCCCACCACACCCGAGCGCAGCCGACCCGTGCCGAGCTGCGCACGCAGGAAGGCGGTCGTGCGCGCGCGATAGGGCAGCGCGTTCCCGAGCGTGTCACGCGAGTAGAGGTACGAGAGCATGCCGGTCACCTGCAGGTGCTGACCCACCTGCAGGTCGCCACTCGACTCGAGGCCCGCGACCCAAGCCGACGCGACGTTCTCGAACACGCTCTGTGACTGGCTCGTGCGCCGTGCACGGATCAGGTCTTCGTCGCGTCGCGCGTGCCCACGGAGCTCGAGGCGCGCGCAGAGTACGTCACCCGTGGTCTGCAGCAACAGCCCGAGGTCACCACCCATGCCCGTCTCGGGGCGCAGCTCCGGATTCTCGCGCACCATCGCGCGGTCGCCAAACAGCTCGAGCTGCGTCGGCAGGCGCGCGCCCCGAAAGACGGAGGCCGTGATGGAGAGCGCGCCCAGTGGGCTGAACGCCGCTCCGACCCGAAACGTGGGCAGCGCGCTGCGCGCCGTGTGCGACTGGATGCGGCCGAGGCGTAGCTCCTCGGTGTGGCCAAAGCTCCCTTGCACGCGCACCGACGGACGCAGCGACCAGAGGCGCCCGCCGCGCCCGCCGTGCGCGTGCAGCTCCAGCGTCCCGGCGACGGTCTCGCGACGAGAGGTCGGCTCCTCGAAGCGGCTCGCGGCGTCCTCCGGGTCGTATCGATAGCCTGCAGCGTCGAGCACCAGCGTCGTGTCGAGCGCGTCGGCGGGCGAGAGCGTGAGCGTCGAGCGCGCACGCCAGCTGCGTGAGCGATCATCCGTGTCGTGAGGACCGGAGCCGATCTCCCCCAGCCGGTCTTCGAAACGGTTGCGGCGCCCACCGAGGATCCCCTGCAGCGACAGGCGCGGCTGCGCGCGACCTTCCCAGCTGCGCGACACTCCCAACACGCCGCGCAGCTGCGTCTGGAGTCGCTCCGTCTGCAGCGAGGGAGCCGAGAGCGGTCCAGGGACGCCAGCGTCGCGGGTAATGGTCAGGAGCACCGCGCGCAAGACCCACTCCCCCTGCTGAGCGCGCACGTGGAAGAAGGTCGACGTGTCCAGGGCCTCGGCGTTGCGCACGCGACGCCGCACGTCATCCGTGTAGTCGAAGCGGGTGTTGCCGTCGTCGAGGTATGGGTAGTTCGATCGCGAGCCTCGCGCCCCAGCGAGCGCCAGCACCTCCACGTTGCCGCGACGCAGCCCCACCTCGAGCGAGCCTCCGCCGGTCAGGTAGCTGCCCGCGTTGCCGCGCAACACCATGCGCGTGCCGAGCACGCTCGCGGGGATCAAGCGCACGACGCCTCCCATGGGCGCCACGTTGAGAGCCGCGGGCGCCCCCCCCCGGTACACCTCGATGGCGTGGAACGCATCGAGAGGTAGGAGCGAGAAGTCGAACGCGCCATCGTCGATGTCGTGGATGGGGAGATCGTCGAGCACGACCTCGGTCTGCGAAGCGTCGCCCCCCCGGAGCCCGAGCCCAGCGAACGCGCCCATGCCGCCGAGGCTCTGGAGCTGCGAGCCGGGGAGCTCGGGCAGCACGTCCACCACGTTCTCGCCCGCTGCGGTGCGTGCGCGGAGGTCGACCCGCGTGCCGGCGGCGGTGGGGTCGAGACCGTTGGCGGACGGGAGGCGACGCGCGACCTCGGCGGTCGCGCCGAAGGACGGCTCGTCGTCCGGATCGCGGGGACTGGTGGTCGCGCCGAAGGACGGCTCGCCGTCGGGCGGACCAGCGTCCGCATCTCCCGCCTCCTCCGCGTCGGCTCCCTCGGGGTCCGCGTCGGAGGGGGTCTCTACCCTGTCGGCTCCCGGTGGGTCCGCATCGGCCTCTCCCGCGGTCGATTCGTCCCGCTGGTCGCGGCGTGCTCCACCTCCAGTGGGTGTGTCGCTCGCGGCGGCGGGGTACGCGACGCACGCCGTCCACAGCCCGGCCACGAGGGCCAGGGATGAGGAGGGTCGGGGGGTGCGCGTGCGTCCGGTCATCAGGGTGATCCCTGCGGATGACGGGCTTACGGGAGGCGACGCGACACTGCGCGAGGCCCTCGTAGGCTGTGTCCCGCAGCAGAGGGTCGCGCTCGAGCAGGTCTCCGGACTCGCGACCCTAGGCCGCGTCGCCTTCCCGCGCGGCGGCTCGGTTCCCTTGGGGTGAGCCGTCCTCGCAGTGGCACCATGACGCGGTGTTCGATCGCATACCGTGGCGGGAACCGTGTCGGCTTGGAACCGACTTCCCTCTTCGGCCCCCGCATGTCTCCGCGGTGACCTCGCGCGACCTTCACCCGATGTGAGCAGCCGCGACCCGATCGCTCCGGGGACTCTGGGAGGAACGCGCCGCCCGGTCAAGTCGGCGCGCTCCAGGGGCGAGCGACGACGCCCTCTCGCGCAGCCCCTAGAAGCGCGTGCCCAGGCGCACCGAGAGGCCGAGCGAGACCGCGCCGCCGTTCGCGCTCAGCACCGTGATCTCGGGCAGCTGGGCCTCCAGGTACAGCGCGCTCGTGGCGTGGTACACGACGAGCGCTCCCGCGCGCACCATGAACGACGGCACCCGGTTACCGGTCAGCCCATGGAAGAAGCCCAGGTCGACGGCCGCGCCCAGATGGAGCGGACGCTGGAACGGGCTCGCCAGGTACGCGGCGCCACCGTGCAGCGCGATGCCACCCGCCGCACCGAAGTACACATCGAGCCCCGCCCGCAGCTCGAGCCCCGTGCGACCGATCGCGTAGCCGAAGAGGGCCTCGAACGTGCCGAGGGTACCGCCCGAGCCGTTCGACCCCGCGCGCAGCAGCGGGTGGACCCCCAAGCCCACCTCGAACAGCATGGGCTTGTCCGCGCCATATCGCTCGCGCCCTTCGAAGTCCGCACGCTCTCGGGCCTCGCGCTCCTCGGCCGCCTGCTGCTCGGCCGCCAGCCGGTCACGCTCCGCCTGCTCGGCGGCCTCCTGCGCGCGGCGCGCTGCTTCCTCTGCGGCGAGGCGCCCGGTCTGGTCGGCACCCGCGAGCTGCGCGACGTCGTCGCCGAGCCCCTCGGGGCGCAGGAGGGCCTGCAACAGCGCCATGAGCCGGGCGCCTTCATGCGCCCGCAGCACCTCCGCGTCGATCTCCTCCACACGGTTCTCGAGCACGTAGCCGACGCGCAGCGTGATCCAGTACCCGTCCTCACGCGCCTCGCGCACGATGGGCACCACGACCCACTGTGCGTTGTTCATCTCGGCGACGGCCCTCAGCTCGTTGGCACCCTCGGGTACCTCCTGCTGCACGGCATCGATGGCGCCAGCCTCCGAGACCGCGTCGTGCGAGAGGCCACGCACGGCCTCCGAGACGGCGTCGGTGAGATCGTCCAGGGCGTCCTGGTGCGTGTTCCCGGTGGCGCCGATGACGACCACACGGTCTGCGCGGGCGGCGCCGGTCCAACCGAGCGTCAGCGCGACGCACGCGAGCACCGCACAGTGGAGCGCCGCCCGCGAGCGGCGAGCCCCTGCGCCAACCAGCGGCCCCAGCCACCTCGCGGCGCGAGAACCTGGGTTCACGGAATTGTCGAGCATCGGTGAGGTCCGCATGGTGCGCCGCAACCTACGCAACTTCTACGCCAATTTCGAGAAAGCCTCGACCACCTCGGGGGGAGCCTGGACGAGCTCGATCAAGACCCCCTCACCGCTCAGGGGGGTTGCCTCGTTGCCCTTGGGGTGAACGAAGCAGACGTCGTAGCCCGCCGCGCCCTTCCGGATGCCGCCCGGCGTGAAGCGCATGCCCTGCGCCGTCAGCCACTCGACGGCGACGTGGATGTCGTCCACCCACAGGCCAATGTGATTGAGCGCGGGCTGATCGACGCGCGGCTTCTTCTCGGGGTCGATCGGCTGCATGAGGTCGACCTCCACCTTGAATGGGCCACTGCCGAGCACGGCGATGTCCTCGTCGACGTTCTCCTTCTCGCTCTGGAAGTTGCCGTGAAGCGTCAACCCCAGGGTGTCGACCCACAAGCGACGCAAGGCCGCCTTGTCGGGGCCGCCAACGGCGATCTGTTGAATACCAAGGACCTTGAAAGGGCGTTCGCTCACCAGCAGCTCCTGTGCGGACCCCTCGGCCCGCCGCGACGGCGCGGCGGCTGGGGGTCGCGGCGGGCACCATACACCGCCCGAGCGACGGACGCATGCCACGGGCCGTGCGTCGGTCGGCGCGTGGGACCGCTCGGGCCACCGCCGACGGGAGGGCGCCCACGAGGCCTGACGCTGCTACGGGTGAGCGGACGCGAGCGCGTCTTCGAGCGCCTCCAGGCGGGCGAGCGGCTCCTCCCCAGCAGGCGCGTCCGCGCGGTACGCGAGGCCCACCGCCCGGCGCACGCCCAGGGGCATACCGTGCTGCACCAGCCAAGGCAGTGGATCGACCGCGTTGTCCCGATACGGTCCGGGAAAGGGCTCCGCGCCGTCGCTGTCGCGCTGACGGACCTCGAAGTGCAGGTGCGACGTCATGCCGCGAAAACGTTGGTTGTTGGTGTTGCCCACACGACCCAGCTTCTCTCCCGCCACGAGCATCTGGCCGGGGACCACGAGCACCGCCGAGAGGTGCGCATAGAGCGTGAAGTCGTCCGTGTCGGGATGGTGCACGACGACCGCGTTGCCATAGCCGAGGAAGCCGTGCTGTGTGTCCGACTCCGACGCGACGTGGCGAACGACGCCTCGGCGCGCGGCGAGCACCGCAGTGCCGTAGCGCGCGCGGAAGTCGATGCCCGCGTGGAACTGCCTGCGGCGACGCAGCCGCGCGCGGCGATAGCCAAAGCCGCTGGCGACCAGCCCGAATTCGACGGGCGACACCGCCGCCTCCTCGGAGAACGTGAAGGGGCGCAGCGCGAGCTTCACGGGCATGGACACACCTCGCGTGCGACGCGCCCCGACGCCCGTCACCCGTGGGACGGCGCGCGCGCCAGCGTCGTCCGGGAGCGCGCTGGCCGGTGGCTGGCGGATGGCCAGTACCACGAGGCACAGACCCGCGAAGCTCACGGCGCGAGCGGCACGTCGTCGCGACGCGGTGGTCCGGGCGGGTGGCGCTGGGGGAACAGACACTGGCGGATAGAATGACCAGTGAGCAGGGGAGCGCAACCTGCGCGCGCGTTCAGGGCGGCGATCCCGCGTTGAGCGTGGGCACGCCGTTCTCCACAAAGGTGGTGAAGAAGTTCGTGATCAGCGCCTCCGCCGGCGGATCGGTGGCGACGAAGTGACCGCCGTCGTACTGCACGAGCCCGACGGTGTAGGTGCCACCAGTGCCGTTTCCGGTGACCGAGGCCGCGACGGCCGGCGGTCCGAAGGTCTCGTGGTCCGCGATCCGGAAGAGGTAAGGGCTCACCTGTGGGAAGCCCCCCGCCAGCGAGAGGGCCTCGATGGAGCGGGGAGGCGTGTAGGGGTCGCTGGTACCCTCGGTCTGCAGGATGCTCTTGGGCGAGAAGCCGGCCCGTGGCGCGCGGTGGATGAGATGCGCGTAGCTGGCGGTGTCGGCGACGTCCACCCACGTCTGGATGAGCGACAGCAGAGGGTGCTCGTAGACCATGTGCTCCCGCACGTTCGGGTCCATGCCCACGCCCGGCAGACCCAGGGCAAACGCGATGGCGCCTGGGATGTTGACGGGCTGGGTCTTGTCGACGACGGCGATCACGAAGACAGCCCCCGCGCCGCTGAGCACGCCGCCCTGTGCGTGGTCGTCGATGGCGAGGAACAGCGGACCGTTCACGCCACCTTGGGAGTGCCCGTAGAAGTAGATCTTGCTGGTGTCGAAGGTCACCGGCTCCGCGCGCCCGCTGACCGTGATGGGAACCGTCAGCCCGGCGATCAGGCGCGCCTGCTGCACGACATCCAGCGCGGACTGGCGCGCGTTGTCTCGCAACGACAGCGGGTTGAAGATGTTGAAGACGAAGAGGTCTGGATCGAGGCCGTCGGGGATGCGCTCGCCATGGTGGATCTGGTCGACGCCCATGACCGCAATGCCTTGTTCGGCGAGCATGCGACCCACCCCGTTGCGAGTGTACGAGCGGTAGTCGCCGCCTGTGCCGTGCGCGTAGAGGACGATGGGGAATCCTCCAGGCGGCATCGGCACGGTTGGAGGCGGGAGCGTCAGCGAGAAGCGGGCGTCGAACTCGTCCTGCACCACGGGGACACCGTCGACGATCTCGAAGTCGCCGCCGTCCGCGGCCAGGTCGTACGGGATCTCGCCGCGCTGGAAGATGGGGGACGGTCCGTAGCGCCCGAGCACCTCCACGTGGGTGGCCGCGCTGACGTTGGGAGCCCACGCGGTGGCGTCGGCCGTGGGCAGCTCGTACTCGTCGACGATGAAGTCGCGCGCGGCGAGCAGCTGCTGATAGCTGTCGCTGGTCGTGAAGACCGCCATGCTCAGGATGTCGTCGCTGTCGACGCCCGCGTTCGTCAGCGCGGTCAGGGCGGGTGCGTGGACGGCCCGCGCCGCGACGACCTCGGCCTCCGTCCCCGTGCCCAACATCGCCTCGAAGTCGAGGTCTCGCTGGAACTCGCCCCCCGCCGCCGGCTTCACGTCGCGCGTGACCACGACGGCGTAGGTGGTGTTCCACTCGAGCGGCACACCGAACACGGGCATCACGGCCACGCAGTGGTCGGGCCAGTAGCGCGTCGCCTCGTCGCGGTAGGTGACGTTCACCGGGTGTCGGGTGCCGACGTTCGGGCTGTCGGGGTCGACGTTCATCAAGAACACAGACGCGTCGGCCGCTTGCGATGCGAGGCCCGCAGGAGGCAGCGTGTCCGTGTCTACGCTCGTGGAGAAGCGCAGGTAGGTGCCGCCGCTCAGCGAGTAGCCGTGGGTGTCCGCCTCGATGGCGTCGAGGTAGCGCCGGACGATCTCGATCTCGCGCGGCTGCCGGAACTCGGACACGTCGATGGTTCCGTCAGGATTGCGGCGCACGTCGGTGGGCCACGGCAGATCGAAGAACTCGTGCGGCATCCCCTCCCGCGGCAGAGCGAACACGGCGCGCACGTCGGGAGGGAGCGGCCCTTGGTCTTCGCCGCCCAGATCGGGCACGGCGACGTCTGGCACCCCCATGTCCGCCGTCGAGCCGCCGCTCGAACCACACCCCCCGTTCACCGCGCCGCACAGCGCCAACCCCAGCACCAACCGGCGCATGTGCGCCCACAAAAAGCGATCCATCGGGTCAGTGTACGTCAGCCGAGCGCGCGTGGGAAGACCGAGGCCCCACGGGCGACCTCGCTCACCGTCGCGCGAGCGGCGCACGTTCGCACGACAGCAGGGCCTCGTAGTGTTGCCGCGCGGGGTCGGTCAGAGGACGCGTCGCGGCGAGGGCGCGCGCCAACCTCCGTGTCTCGAAGGCACGCGCGAGGCGCATCACTTGGACCCAACGCAGCCGGAGGTTTTCCTCGGCGAGCAACGCGCGGTCGGTCGCGCGGCGCGCGCGCTGGTACGAAGCGGCGGGTGCGGAGCGCAGCAGCAGACGAAGCGCAGGCGCATCCCGCCTGAGCGTGCGCTCGAAGTCCGCGCGAAACGGGTCGAGCAGCTCCGGCCAGCGTTCCGCGAGCCGCAGCACGAGCGCGCGCTGGGCCTCGTCCTCCTCTGCACCGAGCGCTTCGACGCGAGCCGCGGCCTCGCCGAGCTGCGTCTCGAGCGTCGCCCGCGTGGACTCGGCGTCGCCTTCGCTGGCGATGCCCAAGAGCGCACCGAGCGCGCGGATGACCGCGTCCTCCTCGGGGGTGGCGTAGGCCTCGTCCGACGACGCCGGTGTGCCCGAGGGGACGTCGAGCGCCGCGGCAAGAGAGCGCAGGTAGCGCTCGCTGGTGGTCGAGGGCAGGTCGATGGAGCGTGAGGCGACCCGTGCCTGTGTGTGCGCTTCCAGCATGCCCACGATGCCATCGCCGTCCAGGTCGAGCGCGCTCAGCGGTGCCCCATCGCGGCCCTCACCGCGGAGGGCGTGCAGGACGTGCAGGGCGTAGCCCTCCTGAGCCTGCCGGTCGGGGTTCGGGTCGCAGCCACTCGACTCGTGCTCGGCCGATGTCGCAAAGAGTCCACAAACGTCGCTCGCTGCGGGCCCCGCGGAGGAGTCGGCGCCCTCGAAGGCGAGCTCCGCGAACCCGCCGCCGAAGCACGCGGTGAGGAGCACCCGCGCGCCGCGCTGCGCCGTGGGAGGAGCCAGGGCCCCGGCCAGCTCACGCGCGTCGAAGGCAGAGTCGCCCCAGAGCGCGACGTAGTTGTCGGCGGGCGTGTCCCCCTGGTCCCCGTGGCAGGCGATGAAGAGCTCGAGCCGCTCACCTGGCTCGGCAATCTGCGTGGCGATCAGCTCGAGCACGCGTGCGGCCTCTGCCTCGCCGTGCACGGGGACGGCCGGCAGGCGGTACGTGGCCGCACGTTCCGCGCGGGGATCGAGCACGTCGCCCAGCGCAGCGCGTAGATCCGCCCACGCGTCCGTAGCGAGCGGCGTGTCGTCGCCGTCCAGCACCTGGACCGCGCGCACCGAGCTACCCCCGGCGAACAGCGTGGCGCCAGGGCCCGGCGTGAGAGCCGCGAGCGTTCTGGCGAAGAGGTCGACGTCCTGCTCCAGCTGCACCTGTGTAGAGACGGGGTCGGCGCCGCCACCGACCGCCAGGAAGCGCAGCGGTCGCTGCAACAAGGCGCGGCGTTCCGGCTCCGACGGCTGCGTAGAGACCCCCATCGACGCTCCGCCGGGCTGCGCGCCCTCCGCGGCGTCTGCAGCACCATCGACGGATATCGTCGAGGCCGCTTCGTCGCCTTCGTCCGCCGCCTGGAAGACGACCTCCCGGGTCCCGTGGGGGGGACGCGCGAGGTTGGCGGACAGCCCCCCGCCCGCCAGACCTCCCAGCGCGAAGAGCAGCGCACCACGCACCCACGCTCGCGTCGCCTGCGCGCCGGGAGCGTTGCTCTCTGGGCCGTTCATGTCGCCTGCGTATCAGCTGCCCGCTTCGCGTGCTATCCCTCAGCGCGTGTCCCCCGCCGAGACCAGCGCTCTGCCTCGCTTCGCTCCGCTGGTTGACGGCCCGCCACGCCACGATGACGCGGGTCTCGTGTTCCTCGCGGACTGCACCCTGTCCACCGAGCGCTCTGACGTGTTTGTTTCGATGCTGGGCGCGGCCATCCCTGGTCGTGTGCAGGGCACCGCGCCGGGCGTGGTGGCCGGCCCACGAACGCACCACGGGGCGATGCGCCACGCGGTCCACCCCGACGGACGCGTGGTGGCGGTGCAACCCGAACGCCCGAGCCAGCCACCGCGCACCGCCGGGGCGTCCCTCTTTCCGGAGGCCGTGTTCGTCTACGGGACGCTGATGCGGGGCGAGGAGCGCGAGGAGCCGCTGCGCGACTTGCTGGCGGGCGTCGTGCCCGAGACGAGCGCGGTCGACGGGCAGCTGGTGCATCTCGGCGCGTGGCCTGGCCTGCTCGCGGCGCCGGGCCGGGTCGCGGGCGAGCTGTATTCCGTCGGCACGGCGGCGCGGATGGCCTCGGTGCTGTCCGTGCTCGATCCCATCGAGGACTTCGTTGGATACGCCGTTGTCCCCACGGAGTATGTGCGGGTTGTGGTGTCGGTGCGCACGCAGAGGGGCCCGCGCTGGGCCTGGGCGTACCGCTACGTGGGCCCTGTGACGCGGGCGCAGCCCATCCCGACTGGGCGCTGGAGGGACGCTCCCCGACGCCTCCCCTGGTGGCGCGACGACTGATGGAGAGGACCCTCGCCGTTCGTGCGGCACGTGTCGCCCGCCCAGCGGCGCTGGGGCGGACCTGCGGCCACCGACGGCGCCAGATCCACCTCGCGCCTGTGCGCCGGCCGGGCGGTTGCGGAATGCGTGGGCGCCACGAGCGGGTATAACCCGGCATGGCCGCGCACCCCCTCCCCCTCCTGCCCGCCTTGGTGCTCGCCACCGCCGTGGCCGAAGCGCTGGGGCTGGTGGTGACGCGAGGCCTGAGCGTGCTGGTGGCCAGCGCGCAGGTGGAGCCCGGCACGACGGCCGCGTACCTGCTGCCCTTGCTGGGTGTCGTCGGCGGCCTGATCGAGGGGCTCCTGCTGGGGGTCGCCCAGGGGCTCGTGCTGCAGCGCGATGGCCACACGCGCGTTGTTGCTTACGCAGGGGCCACGACGCTCGGCATGGGCATCGCGTGGGTTCTGGTCATGCTGCTCGAGGCCCTCGAGCCCTCCGTCCAGACGTCACCGGGCCTCAATCTCCTCGTCGCGATCCTCGCCGGTGCAGGGCTCGGGACGATCCTCGGGGCGCTTCAGCGTCGGGTGCTGACGCCCTACCCTCCGCAGTTCGTGCTGCACAGCGCGCTGGGCTGGTGCGCGGGGCTGGTGGCGACGCTCTTCGTCGAGCAGTTCGTTCCCACCGCGGCCTCTCACGGCTTCAGCTTCGCGGCCAGCGCGGGCGGCGGCGCCTTGACGGGGGGCATCGTCGGGCTGGTCGTCGGCGGTGCATTTCCTCGCCACGGTGCGTACGGTACCTAGGGCTGCTACGGTCGGCCGCGATGAGCAAGTCGATCGGAATCGGTCTCGTGGGCTGCGGTGTCGTGGGCACTGGGCTCCTCCAGGTGTTGAGGGACAACGCGGCGGCCATCGAGGGCCGCTTGGGCATGCCCCTCGAGGTGCGTCGCATCGCGGTCCGCGACACCTCGGCCGTGCGCAGCGACTTGGTGGCCCGCGATCGACTGACGACCGATCCCCTCGAGGTGGTGAACGACCCCACCGTCCAGGTAGTCGTCGAGGTCATGGGTGGCGTCGAGAAGGCCTACGAGGTCGTGCACACCGCCATCCTCGCGGGCAAGCACGTGGTCACGGCGAACAAGGCGCTGTTGGCCGAGCGCGGCGCCGAGATCTGGAACCTCGCCGAAGAGAAGGGCGTGGACGTCTACTACGAGGCGGCCGTCGCCGGCGGCATCCCCGTCATCCGCGTCCTGCGCGAGGCGCTCGCGTCGGAGCGCATCCTCGCCATCCGCGGCATCGTGAACGGGACCAGCAACTACATCCTGTCGCGCATGACCTCGGAGTCGCTGTCGTTCGCCGACGCGCTGGCCGAGGCGCAAGCGGCGGGATACGCGGAGGCCGATCCGACGCTCGACGTCGGCGGCGGCGACGCGTGCCACAAGATCGCGATCCTCGCGACCCTCGCCTTCGGTCAGCGTGTGGCGGCCGATCAGGTCCCGACCGAGGGCATCGACCGTGTGACCACGACCGACATCGCCTTCGCGCAGCGCCTCGGCTTCATCATCAAGCCGCTGGCGGTCGCACGTGTGGCCGGCGACGCACTGGATCTGCGTGTGCACCCTGCCCTGGTGCCCGTCGAGGCGACGCTGGCCACTGTACACGGCGCGCTCAACGCCGTGGCCATCGAAGGGGCGCTGCTGGGCCCCATCCTGCTCAGCGGCCCAGGCGCGGGCGCTGGGCCCACCGCGACCAGTGTCGCGGGAGACCTGCTGGACGTGGCACGCAACATCGGCTGCTGCACGCACGCGCGCGTGCCCGCCCGGGGCTTCCGCCAGGTGGCCCTCTCGGACGCGCAGCTACGTGACATCGGCGAGCACCGCGGCCGCTTCTACCTGCGCCTGACGGTGGAGGACCGCCCTGGCGTTCTCGGCGCCATCACCAGCGCGTTGGGCGCGAACGACGTGTCCATCGAGCAGATGTTCCAAGAGGGTCGTGGGCGACGCAGCAAGGACACGGACAACACGCCCGTGTCGGTCGTGCTGCTGACGCACCGTGCCACCGAGCGCAACGTGCGCGCCGCCCTCGAGGTGATCGAGGGGCACGAGGCGGTGGTCGCGCCCTCGCAGCTCATCCGCATCGAGGAGTGAGCTACGGGGGTGACCCCGGCTCCCGCGCCTTGCCTGCGAACCTTCGTATGGCGCCAGGATCTTGCGGCGATCCTGATCTGCGCTCTAGGGCCAGAGTTGGCGGCGTCAGGGGAGTCGCGTGGCGCGGTAGTGGGTCGTGGGTGTGTGGGCCTCGCCGCAGCTGGTGGGGCGCAGCGCCGCGGAGCGCGTCTCTTGCTGGACGCGCATGCGCACGTCCCCCGCCGAGGTGCGCAGCATGACGACCGACCCGTCGTCCTCGACCCGCTGCGACGCGCCCGGCAGGAGCGCGTCGAGGGCGCGCAGATCGTCGTCGATGCGGAGTTGGACGCTGGCCGCCTGCAACCACGCCGGGTCCAGCGTGCGACCGCGAAGACGAGTGGGCAGGTGGATGTGCCCAGCGGCCTGCGCCGCGACGAAGGCGCCAGCTTCTTCGGGCCGGACACGTCCGTAGCAGTGCCCATCGGGCAGGCTGAGCACCACGGGGGCGAAGCGGTGCCCGCCCAGGTGGCTCGCCTGCCACACCCGTGGAACCTCGTCGTCACAGCCGCCCGCGGCGGCCGTCAGCGCGTCGAACACGGGATTCCCGAGCAGCGCACAACACACGTCGCGGCGCCCGTGCGTGCAGACCAGCGTGAGGGGTGCCGTCAGCGCTTCGGCGCCTGGGTGCGTTCCCGTCCGCAGGAAGCTGTCGAGGTCGACCCGCACCAGATCGTCGAGCCGGTCGAGCAGCAGGCGCGCACAGCCCTCGCCCACCCGGCACAGGTACAAAGCGAGCGGCCCCAGTGTGCGCCGCGGCGCACGGATGAATTGGAGGCGCAGGCCCGCGTGCTGCGAGTCTGCGGCCCGGAGCCACGCGCGCACGTCCTCCGGCAGCTCACTCGCGAGGATCTTGGACGCCCATGCTCCACGCACCTCGAGCAACAGGAACGCGCTGGCCTCGGGCGCCGTGCCCAGGAGGGGCTCCTGCTGGGTGGCGCTCACGAGCGAGCAGCGCTGCTCCGCCGCGACCAGGGGGCGGAGCGCCTCGCTCACTGGTCCGCGGGGATGGGCAGCGGGCGCGACATCTCGTCGGCGGCCGCGTCCGTGCGGCCCTGACGCCCCGCCGCGATCTTGCCGTTCCAGGCAGCGTACTGCTCGGCATAGTGCGCCTGCAGGCGCTGCACCTGGCCCTGGAGCGCGGTCCACTGGGCGCGCTCCTCAGCCGTGTCTGCCGCAGCCAGCGCCGCGCCAATCTTCTCCGCGGCGAAGCGCATGCGCCCGGCCGCTTCGTAGAAGTTGTCGC
The DNA here is from genome assembly GCA_020633055.1 of Sandaracinaceae bacterium. Lineage (NCBI taxonomy): Bacteria > Pseudomonadati > Myxococcota > Polyangiales > Sandaracinaceae > Sandaracinaceae bacterium. The sequence goes on from JACKEJ010000005.1 coordinate 588,015, forward strand.
GTTTCGCGAACCCCGCCGCCTGGTTGATCCAGACGACGACGGTCTGCGTGTCGAGTGAGTCGGAGTGAGTGGCCATAGTGTTCCCGAGACCCGGTGTGATACCAGAGCCGCGCGCCAGAGTCAGCCCTTGAGGGCCTCGGCGCCGCCGATGATCTCCATCAGCTCGGTGGTGATGGCCGCCTGACGGGCGCGGTTGTACTGCAGGGTGAGCCGGTCGATCATGTCCGACGCGTTGTTCGTGGCCGAGTCCATGGCCGTCATGCGCGCGCCGTGCTCGGAGGCGACGGACTCGAGCAGGCCGCGGAAGACCTCGACCTCCACGTACATGGGCAGCAGCCGGTCCAGCAGCTCGGGCTTGCTGGGCTCGTAGATGAAGTCGCCCACGCTCTCGGCGTCGGTGTCCATCGGCACGATGGGCAGCAGGCTCTCGACGCGCACCTCCTGCGAGATGGCGCTCTTGAACTCGTTGTAGACGAGGTAGCAGGCGTCCAGGTTCTCGCTGGTGTACTCGCTGATGATGAAGCGACCGATCTCGCCGGCCTTGTCCACCGAGAGGTTCTCGAACACCCCCGTGAACTCGTGGCGGATGTCCGCGTTGCGCCGGCGCAGGTAGTCGCGGCCCTTGCGGCCGATGACCGCGAAGCAGACGTTGACGCCAGCCGCCTCCAGCTCGCGCCAGCGGCGCTCGGTGGCCTTCGTGACACTCGAGTTGAACGCGCCCGCGAGACCGCGATCGCTGGTGACGACCACCAGCATGACGTTCTTCTCTTCACGCCGCTGGAGCAGCGGGTGCAGCTTCTCGGGCTCGTCGTCCGTGGTGCGCGCCGCGACCGAGCTGAGGACCTCGTAGGTCTTCACGGCGTACGGGCGCAGCTCCTGGATGGCCTGCTGCGCCTTGCGGAGCCTCGCAGCGGCGACCAGCTTCATCGCACGCGTGATCTTCTGCGTGCTCTTGACGGTGCCGATCCGCTTGCGAATCTCTTTCAGGTTCGCCATGAGGGCCTACTTCTTTCCGGGCTCGAACGTGGCAGCGAACGACTCGAGAGCGCCTTCCAGCTCCTTCTCGAGGTCGCCGTCGATCTTGCCCTTGCTGTTGATGGTGTCGATGATCGACTTCTTCTCGGCCTTCAGCCACGAGATGAACTCGGACTCGAAGCGCTTGATGGCCGCGACCGGCAGCTTGTCGAGGTAGCCGTGGGTACCCGCGAAGATGGCCACGACCTGCTCGGCCACGGGGACCGGCTGGTACTGACCCTGCTTGAGCAGCTCGGTCAGGCGCTCACCGCGCGCCAGCTGCTGCTGGGTGGCGGCGTCGAGGTCGGACGCGAACTGCGCGAAGGCCTGCATCGCGCGGAACTGCGCGAGCTCGAGGCGCAGCGTACCGGCGACCTGCTTCATGGCCTTGATCTGGGCGTTACCACCGACGCGCGACACCGAGATACCAACGTTGATGGCGGGGCGCACACCGGAGTTGAAGAGGTCGGACTCGAGGAAGATCTGACCGTCCGTGATGGAGATGACGTTCGTCGGGATGTAGGCCGACACGTCACCACCCTGCGTCTCGATGATGGGGAGCGCCGTGAGCGACCCACCCGAGTCCGGGAGCTTCTTGGCGACCTTGTCTCCGCCCGCTTCCTTCGCGGCCTTCTCGGCCTCGTGCTTGGCCTCGCCGCCCATGAAGACCTCGCCCTTGCGGGTGGGCTCTTCGTCCTTGCCACACACGGTCCACTCCTCGGCCATCTTGGCGGCGCGCTCGAGCAGGCGGCTGTGGACGTAGAAGACGTCACCCGGGTAGGCCTCGCGGCCGGGCGGGCGGCGGAGGAGCAGCGACAGCTCGCGGTAGGCGACGGCCTGCTTGGAGAGGTCGTCGTAGATGCAGAGGGCGTGCATGCCGTTGTCGCGGAAGTACTCGCCCATGGTCACACCGGTGTACGGCGCGATGAACTGGAGCGGGGCCGCCTCGGAGGCGCCGGCCACGACGACGATGGTGTACTCGAGGGCGCCATGCGCGCGGAGCTTCTCGACCACGTTCGACACGGTCGACTGCTTCTGACCGATCGCCACGTAGACGCAGAACATGTTCTGCCCCTTCTGGTTGATGATCGCGTCGATGGCGACGGCGGTCTTACCCGTCTGGCGGTCGCCGATGATCAGCTCGCGCTGACCGCGGCCGACGGGCACCATGGCGTCGATGGCCTTGATGCCGGTCTGCATGGGCTCGGTCACCGGCTGACGGCCGATGATGCCGGGCGCCTTCAGCTCGATGCGGCGCGTCTCCTTGGCCTCGATGGGGCCCTTGCCGTCGATGGGCTGGCCGAGCGAGTTCACGACGCGGCCGACCAGCTCCTTGCCGACGGGCACCTCGACGATGCGGCCGGTGCGCTTGACCGTGTCGCCCTCGCGGACGTTGCGCGAGTTGCCGAGGATGGCGACACCAACGTTGTCCGCCTCCAGGTTGAGCACCATGCCCATCAGCGCGCCGGGGAACTCGACGAGCTCGCCAGCCATCGCGCTCTCGAGGCCGTGGATGCGCGCGATGCCGTCACCGACGGTGAGCACCGTGCCGGTCTCCACGACGTCGACCGCCTTGTCGTAGTTGGCGATCTGCTGCTTGATGATGTTCGAGATTTCTTCCGCGCGAAGCTGCATTGGGGGCTCCCTAGGGTGAGCGACCGGGGCGCTCCGACGAGTGATCGGGAAGGCGCGACCGGGGTAGACGTTGGGCTGGGGTTAGTGAGCGAGGAGCTGCTCTTTGAGCTCGGTGAGACGATTGCGCACGCTGCCGTCGAAGACCTTGTCGCCGACCCGCGTGATGACGCCGGCGATGATCGAGGGGTCCTGCTTGCGAACCACGACGACCTTCTTGCCGGTGACCTTCTCGAGCACCTTCTGGAGCTCGACGTAGTAGGGCTCGGGCATGGCCGAGGCCGTGGTGACCTCCGCCTCGACCTGGCCCGTGGCGCCCTGCGCCAACAAGCTGAACGTGGCGGCGAGCTCGGGCACGAGCGACATGCGACCGCGATCGGCCAGTAGCTTGAGCGTGTTCTTCAGGACGGGCGGCGCGGCGACCCGCATGGCCAACTGGTCCAGCACCTTCAGGCGCGACTCGCTGGTGACCGAGGGGTTCTCGAACAGGTCGCGCAGGCTGCCGTTGGCGCTCCACGCTTCGGCGAAGGCCGAAAGGGCCTTGTGCACGGTGGGGGTCTGCGTGGCCTCTTCGGCCAGCTCGAGCAGCGCCTTGGCGTAGCGGCGGCTGATGGTTGCGTTGCTCACGCCTGCTTCTCCTGGGCGGCGCTCTCGGCGGCCACCTCGGCCAGTCGGGTCAGGTAGCCGTCGGCCAGCCGCGTCTGGTCGGCCGCGGTGGACTTCTCGCGCAACACCGCCTCGGCGGCGCTCAGGGCGGACTCGACCGCTTCGCGCGTGAGGTCCTCGCGCAGCTGCTTGAAGCGCTGCGCGATGACGAACTCGGTGTCCTTGCGCAGACGCGCGGCTTTCTTCTCCGCCTCGGCGACGATGCGGTCACGCTCGGCCTCTCCGGCCTTGACCATCTCGTGCCGGATGGTGTCGAGCTCGTCATCCAAGCGCGCAAGGCGCTCCTGGAACTCCTTCTGCTTCGCTTCGGCCTCCGCCTTGAGACGCGCCGCCTCGGCCATGGCCTCCTGCATGGCCTCCCGCTTGGCAGCCAGCTGAGGGTTCACCTTGGTCTTGATGACCCAGACGAAGATGCCAAAGAGGATGAGGAAGTTGACGATGGAGCCGAGCAGCTCACCGAACTGCTCGCCGTGGACGATGCTGTCGAGCGTCACTGGGCCGCCGTGGCCGCCGTGCGCCTCGGCGGCGATCTCGGCCTCCACGTCGTAGGACGCGACGTGGCCGTCTGCGCCTTCGGCGTCATCGTGGTGCTGGGCGCCCACCGACGGCGCCACCACGAGCGCGAGCATCAGGAACGCGAAGAGAGCCTGGGTGAGGCGCTTCATTACTGGACCTCTCGCTGCAGCAGCTTGCCGGCGATGGTGCGGGCGAGCGCGGGGATCTGGGCCTGGAGCTCGCGGCGCAGCTTGGCGGCCTCGGCCGTGAGCTGGGCGTCCGCGTCGGACATCTGCTTCTGGGTCTCGGTCTGCACCGACTGGAGGATGCCAGCCTCGAGCTTCGAGCCTTCGGCGCGCAAGCGGTCACGCTCCTCGCCGGCCTTGACGCGGATGTCACGCATCTTCTCCTCGAACTCGGTTCCGGCGCCCGCGGCGTCCGCCTCGAACTGGCGGGCGGCGTCCTTGGCGCCGTCGATGGCCTCTTCACGCGCCTCGAACACCTTCAGCAGCGGCTTGAAGATGAGCGTGTGCAGCACGAGGAGAGCGACGAAGAAAAGCCCCATCTGGACGACGAGCGTCGCGTCCAGGTCGATCATGGAGCCTCCGGAGAGGAGGGTGCTCGTCAGCAAGGTCATGGTGGAGTCTTCTCGGTGAGCGGCGAGCGGGGTGCTCGAGGAGGGTGGCTCAGTGGGCGCCACACGGCAGCAAAGCTGGGGTGGGCGGGCACAGGGGCTGTGGGGCCAACGCGGCAGACAAGGCAAGGGATGGCCTGACCACGGCGCGCGCGTACGTAGCAGCGCCCCCTGGGTGAGTCAAGCGCGGGCGTGCCGCGCGCGCCGGCCGGAAGCCTTGTTTCATGAGCAATTCGACTCCTGCGTCGTCGGGCAGGCGCGCGTGGGTGCCGATCTCCGAAGTCGACGGCGCCCTGACGCCGGCTGTGAACCATCGGTCACGGCGTGCGACCCACGGATCGCGTACCGCTGGACAGGCTCGCCGCTGCGTTGTTCGCCGTTGTGCGCCGACCCTGCTGTATCCACGCTGCAACGCTGTTAGGGTGATGTGCGACAGAGCTTGGCGCGGGACTTGTATGCCACGGGTGAATGTCCGCCGCGCCCCCTGCGTCGAGGGGAAGTTCGAGGTTCCCCGTTCTCTCACCACCTCTCGGAGGCCTGCCCATGTCCCGCACGTCCGTTTCTGCCATGCTCGCCCTCACGCTCGCCCTGGGCGCGTCCGCGACAGCTTCCGCGCAAACCGGCGAGGAGATCGTGACTGGCCAGCAGAGTCAGTCCGGCACGTCGGTGGAGTGGGGCACTGGCCGCGGGGTGGTCGCACACCCGGTGGACACAGTGATGGGCGTCATCGAGGACTACGCGAACTACGCGAGGTTCCTGCCCCACTTCGCTGCGTCGCGCGTCCTCTCGAGGCGTGGGTCGGCTGCCATGGTGTACGTCGAGGTCAATGTCATGCGCAACACCGCGACGCTCTGGGCTCAGCTGCGCATCCGTGCGCGTCCCAACCGGGGTGACACGCGCATCATCGAAGCGACCATGACCGATGGCAACGTGGACATGTTCCACGCTCTGTGGGAGGTGACACCCATCGACGCGACGCACACCATGGTGGAGTTCCGCATCCTCGTGGACCCCGACCTGCCGCTGCCAGCGTCGGTGTTCACCGCCGAGAACGTCAAGGCCGCCCGCCGCACGATCCGTGCGCTGCGTCAGCGCGTCGCGAGCGTGGGCTGATCCCGCCGCTGCAGCCCCACCTCAGCCGGGAGAGTCGTCGCTCGGAGCCCGCACGAACGGATCGTCGTCCGGCGCGCTCTCCGGCTCCGCCTCCGACACTGCCGGCGGCGCCTCCCCTCGAACCTCGTCGGGCGCGCCTCCATCGCCTTCGTGCAGCGCGTCGGTCGGACCGGCGGCGAGAGGCGGCTGGCGAAGAGGCTGGGCATCGGCGCTGGCGAGCACCTTCCCACCAAGTCCACCCACGCGGGGCTCGGGGGTCAGCTCGTGGACCTCGGTCGAGCCCTCCCCCATGCGGCACTGCCCCGTGAACGTAGCGCCCTTGTCGATGAACAGCTGAGGGGTCTGAATGTCCCCGTGCACCGCACCGGGCGCGTGCAGCTCCACGACGCGACGCGCCACCACATCGCCATGCAAGGCGCCTCCGAGGACGATCAGCGACCCCACCTCCACGTGGGCGTGGACGTCTGCCGTCGCGCCGAGGATGAGGACGTCGCTCCCGAGGATCTCGCCCACGAAGCGACCATCGACGCGCACTCGCCCCTGGAAGACGAGCTTGCCTTCGTACTCGGTTCCGGCGCCGAGGAGCGCGTTGATCTCCGAGAGCCCTGTGAGGTCGGTGTCGGCCATCGATCGGAGCGCACCCTACGTAGCGGCAGAGCCGCCGTCAAACGCCGTGTGGTAGTGGCGCGCGAGACGCACGCAAGCCCTCTTCCCAAAGGGTCAGTATGGGGAGTCGTGGTAGCCGCTCTGGCGCACCGCCGGACCGTCGACCATCGTCGTCGACGTCATGGTCGACGAGGAGTCGGAGCCGGTGCGCGTGGGGCGCCGGATGACCTGCGTGCGCTGCAGGGTGACCTCCACGAGCATGTTCGGCTCGCCCGTGACGACGCGTACCGAGTTCTGCACGTCGTACCCGGACTTCTGGAACGTGAACGTGAGCTCGCGGCCGCGCTCGGCGTCTTCACCCACCAGCTCGCGCTGCGTGGGGGTGACCCCGAGGGCCCGGCTGCCCAGAAGCACCGTCGCACCGGGCGGGTCCGAGCGAAGATCCACGACGACGCTCGCGAGCGGGGCCTCTTCCACCTCGGCGGCGGGCGGCGCGTCCGCCGCAGGCTCCGAGCTGGGGGCCTGCGCTCCGACCGGGTTGGCCTCGGGCGGCGTGGTGGGCGTGGTCTGCGTGGTGGCCGCGACCGTGTCCTGGCTGCTCAGCACCGCCGCCGCAGCGCCTCCGCCGAGAGCCAGCAGCAACAACAGCACGATCCACTTCGCCGAGCCGCCCTTGGGCTCGGGCTCGGCGTCTGCTTCCATGCCGACGTGGAGCGAGCCACTCGCCGCAGCGAAGCCGCTGCTCGGGCTCGCCGAAGGGAAGCCCTGGCCGGGCGTGCCGTTCGGAGTGATGCCCGGCGTCGCGCGCATGCCGCTGAGATCGAACGCGCCGGAGAGCGCGTAGTTGCCGCTGGTGTTCAGCGGATTGCCCATCTGGCCGCTGGCGCCCTTGAGCGCCGCCACCAACTCGTTCATGTCCGAGTAGCGGTTGTTTGCGTCTTTCTCGAGGCAGTTCATGACGACCGCCTCGAGCGCAGGCGGCACGGCCACGCCGTCGTCGCGCACCATGGGCGGCACGGCCTCACGCATGTGCGCCATGAGGATCTGGACCTGGTTGTCCCGGTCGAAGGGCACGCGGCCGCAGAGCATCAGGTAGAGGATGACGCCGAGCGCATACACGTCCGTGCGCGCGTCCACGTCGCCGCCCTGAATCTGCTCGGGCGACATGTACTTGGGCGAGCCCATGAAGAGGCCGGCCTGCGTGAGCTCTTCGTTGGCCTCGACGTCCTTCACCAGACCGAAGTCCAGCACCTTCACGAAGTCCTCTTCGTCGCCGTGGCGCGTGAGCAGGACGTTGGCTGGCTTCAGATCGCGGTGGATGACGCCGAGCCCGTGCGCCTCGCGCACCGAGCGGGCGATCTGGACCGCGATGTTGATGGCGCGATCGGGGGCGATCGGCCCCAGCTCCTTGAGCAGCGCGGAGAGCGTGCGGCCCTCCACCAGCTCCATGACGATGAAGTAGATGTCGTCGGTGGTCTTACCGTAGTCGAAGACGGTGACCGTGTTCGGGTGCGAGAGCTTCGCGGCCGTCGACGCCTCGAGAAAGAAGCGTGTCTGGAACTCGGGGTCTTCGTCGCCCTTGTAGCGCGGGTCGAGGATCTTCAGCGCGACCTGGCGCCCGAGCGGTCGCTGCTGCGCACGGTACACACGACCCATGCCGCCCCGCGCGATCAGGTCGAGGATCTCGAAGCGGTCATTGATGACTCGGCCGATGAGAGTGTCGGTGTTCGACGACGTTTTGGGCGATGGGTCAGCCATGAATCTCGGTGCTTCGATTCCCCCGAGGGACGAAACCTTTGGAGGCATTGTCATCTGGCAGGGTGAAAACCGCAAGCATTTTTGGCGAATGGCGCATGTTTCGTACAGTTACGCCCCTGTCTGGACTGTCTGAACAAGGGACCCTAGGCCATCAGACGCAGCGGCCACAAGAGAGGATCTGAAAAAAGTCACCTCTTGAGGACAGCTGCCAGCTCCCCCCGCTCGAACCTCTCGCCGTTGACCACCCAGAGCACGCGTGCTAGATGCGGCGCGCTCGCGGAGGGCCCACGGCCCCGCCTCAGCATCTCTCCCTTCGGTTCGGCGCAGCTGGACCAGCCCACGGCCCCGCGTCGGACCGCACGGCGGACGCAAGCCCCCTCCTCGAATAGGACGTACCAGGTAAATCCCATGGCAGACCTTCAGAACGGACGCATCACGCAGGTCATCGGTCCCGTCGTCGACGTCGAGTTCCCCGCCGGGGCGCTCCCGGAGATCCTCACCGCGGTCCAGGTGACCAACCCCGCCATCTCCGACAAGAGCTGGAACCTCACCCTCGAGGTCGCGCAGCACCTCGGCGAGGGCACCGTCCGCACGGTGGCCATGGACTCCACCGACGGCCTCGTGCGCGGCATGGACGTCCGCAACACGGGTGGCCCCATCACGGTGCCCGTGGGCAAGGAGTGCCTCGGCCGCATCCTCAACGTCATCGGCGAGCCGGTGGACGAGGCCGGCCCGGTCAACGCGGAGAAGCGCTCGCCCATCCACCGCGAGGCGCCCGCCTTCGTGGAGCAGAGCACCCAGGTCGAGATCTTCGAGACCGGCATCAAGGTCATCGACCTCCTCGCCCCCTACAAGCGCGGCGGCAAGATCGGCCTCTTCGGCGGCGCCGGGGTGGGCAAGACCGTGCTCATCATGGAGCTCATCAACAACGTGGCGAAGGGCCACGGCGGCGTGTCCTGCTTCGCGGGCGTCGGTGAGCGCACCCGCGAAGGCAACGACCTCCTGCTCGAGATGAAGGAGTCGCTGCTCGACTCCGGCGAGCCCGTGCTCTCGAAGGCCGCCCTGGTCTACGGCCAGATGAACGAGCCACCCGGCGCGCGCGCCCGCGTGGCCCTCTCGGCCCTCACGGTGGCCGAGCACTTCCGCGACGAGGAGGGCCAGGACGTGCTCCTCTTCGTCGACAACATCTTCCGCTTCACGCAGGCCGGCTCCGAGGTGTCCGCCCTCCTCGGCCGCATCCCCTCCGCCGTCGGTTACCAGCCCACGCTGGCCACCGAGATGGGCTCCATGCAGGAGCGCATCACGTCCACCACGAAGGGCTCCATCACGTCCGTGCAGGCCGTGTACGTGCCCGCCGACGACCTCACCGACCCGGCCCCCGCGACCACCTTCGCGCACTTGGACGCCACGACGGTGCTCTCGCGCGAGATCGCGGCCATCGGCATCTACCCCGCCGTGGACCCGCTCGACTCGTCCTCCACCATGCTGGACCCGTCCATCCTCGGCGAGCGTCACTACAACGTCGCCCGCGGCGTGCAGGAGACCCTGCAGAAGTACAAGGACCTGCAGGACATCATCGCCATCCTCGGCATGGACGAGCTGAGCGAGGACGACCGCATGACGGTCGACCGCGCCCGCAAGATCCAGCGCTTCCTGTCGCAGCCCTTCTTCGTGGCGCAGCAGTTCACCGGTCTGGCCGGTAAGCTGGTGTCGCTCGAGGACACCATCCGCAGCTTCGAGGAGATCCTGGGCGGCAAGTACGACCACATCCCCGAGCAGGACTTCTACCTCAAGGGCGGCATCGACGACGTCCTCGAGGCGTACAACAAGCGCAGCAAGGACTGACCCGTGGCCGCCGTACTGAACCTCGAGGTGGCTACGCCCACCGGGCTCGCGCTGAAGACCGAGGCGGCCTCCGTCGCGGCTCCCAGCGTGCGTGGTGAGTTCGGCGTCCTGCCGGGCCACCTTCCCCTGCTCGCGGCGCTGCGCTGCGGCGTGCTGGAGTACGTCGCCAACGGCAAGAAGCACGTGGCGGCCATCGGGCCCGGCTTCGTCGAAGCCGGCCCCGAGAAGGTGCTGCTGCTCACGGACATGATCGCCACGCCCGAGGAGATCGACGTCTCGGTGGCGAAGGCGGAGTACACCACGGCCAACGAGGCGCTGCGCGCGTTCCAGGACCGCCACGAGGGCTCCGAGTACGCCGAGCTGGCGCGCGACCGCGACTGGGCCGAGGCCCGCATCAAGGCGCACGAGATGGCGTCTGCGGCCCGCTGAGGCGCTTGATCAGAGCTCATCAGAACGACGCGCCCCGTGGCACCTGCCGCCGGGCGCGTCGCTCGTTCTGGCGTGGCGCTGCCGAGCGAAGCCACGCGCGCGCGTCACACCGGGAAGGGTCCGGTGTGTACCGTTCACGGTCCCGGGGCTGCTGGGCATGGACGCTGTGGCTCGTCGCGTTCGGCGGCCTCCTCGTGGGTTGTGGCGGCTCCGAGAGAGACTCGGCGTCCACGTCCGCAGGCACCGGCGCGACACCACGCCCGTACACGGCCGGCGCCGAGGAAGAAGCCAGCGAGAGCCCGGGCATCGCGGACATGCCCTACCTGCCGATGCGCCTCGGCAGCACCACGGCGCGCTTCCAGCGGGTGTACCGCCTCGTGCTGCTGGCCAGCGAGTCGCCCCTCGTGCCGGTGCCTGACGGGGCATCGCGCGCCGCCGTCGAAGTGTGGGCCAGCGACGTGTTGGTTCCCTGGATCGAGCTGCGCAGCGACATCCTCGCCTCGTGCCGGATCGAGCTGCGTGCGCTGCGGGCGGGTGAACTGGAGGAGCACCTGATCGCCGCAGCCTTGGTGGGGTACCTGTACGAAGACACCGCGCTGCAGCTGCGCGGCGTGCGCATCCCGACGCCCGGCAACCCCCGCGCGGACGTGCGGGCGGCGCCGCCCGCGCGGATCGAGTTCTTGTTGGAGCAGGCGCGGCGCGCGTTCGAACGCTGCCTGCTAGCGGGCGTGGGCGAGCTCGAGGTCGCGAGCTACCGGCAGTACTGCGAGGAAGCCGTCGCGCGCCTCGGTCCATCGTCACTCGAGTACGAGACGCCCTCGAGCGACGAAGACGAGGCGGAGGATGCGGAGTTCGACCCCTGAGCGAGCCGGGTCACGGAGGACGCCGAGCGCCCCCGTTCGGGCTGTTGCGAGCTGCAAGCGGTGACCGCGCCGACGAGAGGACTCCCCGTCGACGCGCGGAGGCCGCTCAGGCCGCAGCGTGGCGCGCGGCGCGGCGGCCCGAGAACACGCAGTCGGCGATGCTGAGACCGCTCACGTACTGACGTGAGCAGATGCCCACCGCCGTGCGACCGGCCGCGTAGAGGCCCTTGACCGTGCTCCCATCCGCGCGCTTGACCAGACCGCTTTGCTCTTCGACAACGAGCCCGCCGAGCGTCAGCGTGGGGCACGGGAAGCGCTTGCTGTGCACGGAGCAGTCGATGCCGTAGTACGGTCCGCGCTGCATCGATCGCATGGTGTCGGGGGTCTTGCCGAACTCGTCCGACTGGCCGCTCTCGGCCGAGCGGTTGTAGGCGTCGAGTGTGGCGCGCAGCGCGTCAGGCGGGACCTTGAGCACGCGCGCGAGGTCCTCGATGGTCTCCCCGCGCTTCGCGTTGAACCACAGGTTCAGGAGCGCGGGCGCCCGCTGGAACCACTGCGCCTCACCCGGCCGGCTCTGCTCGCGCGCGAGGTCCTTGAGGTGTTGGTCGATGACGAGCAGCGCGGTGCCTTCGTTCTCGTCCACCATGGCCTCGCCGATGGCGGCGCCGTAGCGCATCTCGTTGATGTAGCGCTGCCCCTGCTTGTTGACGATGAAGCCGTGCGCGAACGCCATGGGCGGGTTGATGAAGCGCCACGCGGAGACACGGCCCATGCGGTCGATGGCGCCGCCCACGCTCTGCCCAAGCTGGATGCCGCTGCCGTTGTCGGCAGGCGTGCCCAGCGGCATGCCCTTGCGGTAGCCGGGCGCATGCTCCTCGATCATCTCGCGGTTGTAGACGAAGCCGCCCGCGGCGAGCACGACGCCCTTGGT